>NZ_JARXWE010000011.1 GCF_029893235.1 Dysgonomonas sp. PH5-45 | reverse complement strand
CAATGTAGACTACAAAAAAGAACGAATCGGAAATAAAAGAGAAAAACAAAGCAGAATAAAGAGAAAACAAAAAAAAGGCCATCTCATCATTGTGAGACAGCCTCAAAATTATTTATGTTATCAGCGATATTTTATCAGATTATTAACATGGCATCGCCATATGCTCCGAATTTATATTTTTCGTCGATTGCCAGCTCATATAGTTCCATAATCTTGTCGTATCCGCCAAAGGCAGCCGTCATCATCAACAATGTTGACTGCGGCAAATGGAAGTTAGTTACAAGCGAATCGGCAATATTAAAATCGTAAGGAGGGAATATAAACTTATTGGTCCATCCGGTACTTGGTTTCAATTGCCCGTTTGTTGTTACAATGGTTTCGATACCACGCATAACCGATGTACCTACGGCGCAAATCTTTGCTCCATTGGCTTTTGCGGTGTTCACCTGATTGGCAGTAGCCTCGGTAATCTCCATTTGCTCGGAATCCATTTTATGCTTAGTCAGATCTTCTACGTCAATATCGCGATAATTGCCCAAACCCGAATGCAGAGTGATATAAGCAAAGTCAATTCCCTTTATTTCCATTCTCTTCAGCAACTCACGGCTGAAGTGCAAGCCTGCCGCAGGAGCCACAACCGCTCCTTCGTTTTTTGCAAATATGGTTTGATAACGGTCTTTATCTTCCTGTTCCTCACCACGCCCCAAGTATTTAGGAATGGGGGTTTCGCCCAAAGCATAGAGCGACGATTTAAATTCTTCGGGAGGTCCATCGTATAGGAAACGCAATGTGCGCCCGCGCGATGTTGTGTTGTCAATAACCTCAGCCACCATCAGGTCGTCGTCTCCGAAATACAGTTTATTGCCGATACGGATTTTACGGGCAGGGTCGACCAAGACGTCCCACAGGTGAAATTCTTCGTTCAATTCGCGCAAAAGAAATACTTCTATCTTTGCCCCTGTTTTTTCTTTATTTCCGTATAAGCGGGCAGGAAAAACTTTTGTGTCGTTAAAAATAAACAGGTCTTTATTGTCGAAGTAGCTAAGGATATCTTTAAATACTTTATGCTCAACTTCCCCCGTTTTACGGTTAACAACCATCAAGCGCGACTCATCCCTGTTTTTAGAAGGATGTGTTGCGATTAACTCTTCCGGCAGATTAAATTTAAATTGCGATAGCTTCATATATTCAGATTCGTTATTTTATTTCTCTTTAATTATACTATTTCTTATAAATTCGTCCATTTGCTCCACATTCAGGCACTGTTCAACGGTGATTTCGCCTATGCGAGTGCGCCGCAGTGCTGTTAAATGCCCCCCTGATGCAAGAGCCAACCCGATGTCGCGGGCTAATGCCCGGATATATGTGCCTTTGCTGCAAACTACCCTTACGGTTATAGTTGGCATCGAATAATCGAGCAATTCTATTTCGTCTATAACAAGCACCTTCGGTTTTAGGTTCACTTCCTGTCCGTCGCGGGCAAGGTCGTATGCCCTTTTGCCGTTCACCTTGCAGGCCGAATAGGCGGGCGGTATCTGCTGTATTTCTCCCTTAAACCGGGTGAGGGCTTCTTCCACCAGCTCCCGTGTTATATGTTCGGTGGGGAAAACACCATCGACCTCCGTTTCAAGGTCGAACGATGGGGTTGTTTCGCCCAACTTTATTGTTGCAATATATTCCTTGGTTTGGTACTGAAACGATTCTATGAGTTTCGTTTTCTTCCCCGTACAAACAATCATGACGCCTGTTGCCAAGGGATCGAGAGTACCGGCATGGCCAACCTTCAGTTTCTTGATATGTAATGCCTGACAAAGCTTTGCCCTAAACCGGCGCACCAATGTGAATGATGTCCAATCCAACGGCTTATCAAAGCATACAATTTCGCCCGATATAAAATCCATCGTCAGTTTGCTTACATGATACTAAGTTCGTGACCCGACAGTAGAAATACGAGAATCACTACTCCCAACACAATACGATACCATCCAAACAGCTTAAATCCGTATTTGGTAACATAACCGATAAAGAATTTAATGGCAAGGATAGCCACCACAAAAGCCACCAGATTACCGATAATGAGCGTTGCCATATTATCCATCAATATCTGTGTACCTCCGTCGCTGGTAACAAGTTTCAGAAGCTTGTAGCCCGATGCGGCAGCCATGGTAGGCACAGCCAGAAAGAACGAAAACTCGGCCGCTGTTTTTCGTGTCAGCTTCTGAGTCATCCCCCCTACGATTGTTGCCATAGAGCGCGACACTCCGGGAATCATGGCTATACACTGGCAGCAACCTATTATAAAGGCTTTCTTATATGAGATTTCATCATCCTTGGGTTTATCGTCAAACAGCTTATCCACAAAGAGCATCAATACCCCTCCCAAAACAAGTGTTGTGGCAACAACATACACGTTTTCGAGCATTTCATCGATATAATCGTTAAACAAAAGTCCCAATATAGCTGCCGGAATAAATCCGATAAGGAGTTTTACATAGAAATCGACCGACTGGAAAAAGCGTTTCCAATACAGAAACAAAACCGAAAGTATTGCCCCAAACTGTATTATTACGGTAAAGGCTTTTACAAATTCAGTACTTTCAACCCCCAGAATGGCTTGTGTTATAATCATGTGTCCGGTCGACGAAACCGGAAGAAACTCGGTAAGCCCTTCAACTATGGCTATAATAATAGTTTGTAGAGTATCCATTTATAATATCAATCTTCTTTTTCTACTTTTTTGTTTGGGAAAAGGATACCTACAATCATCAACAAGAATCCCCCGAAACTGGTCATAGGTGCTACAACTATTCTTTTTGTACTAAAAATATCGGGTTCGAAACCTGTTTCGACTGTCGTGGCAGGCCCTGTCATCAATATAAATCCGAAGATTATAATGAACAAAGACACAGCGCAGATAATGTAATTCATTTTGCCAAATGCAAAGTTATTTCTTTCCATAGATGTGTATTTCGGTGTTATGATTATTATACGTAATATAATTTATTTGTTTTCATCTTCAAGTACCTATTCACAGCAAAGGCTGTTGCCGATATGGTAAGGAGTATCCCCAAAACTATAACTACAAGCGAAACTATAAGTAAGCTTTCGGGCTTAATTATCATCAGCAATTCAGGATACTGCTCTGTTGCTCCATACACAATAAGGGCAATGACTATGTTGGCCACAATGGCCGCTATAAAGCCCGACAGTACGGCACGCCACAAAAACGGCCTGCGGATAAAAGAGTTTGTAGCTCCCACCAACTGCATGGTGTTTATCAGAAAGCGTTTAGCATAAATATTCAACCTGATGGTATTACGGATAAGGGTAAACGAAATGAACATAAGTATCAGAGCCAGAACGATAAGCCCAAACCCTATTTTCGACAGGTTGGCATTTACCATCTGTAGGTCGCTCTCGTTATACATAAATTCGTTTACAATTTTGCTTCCCAAAAGTTTCTTTTCCAAAACCTTTACACTATCGGGGTTGGCATATTCGGAGAGCATTCTGATTTCAAAAATATTAGATGCAGGGTTGTAGCCCAACACCTCTTCGGGGTCTTTGCCCAAATCTTCGATAAGTTGCTGTTTAATTTCTTCCTTGCTGATATAAAGAACCGATTTCACCCCGGGGCTTTTCTCCAATTGTTTTTGCATCTTTGCAATGGCTGCGTCGTCCATCGTATCGGACACCTGCACCGAAATGCTCATATTTTCTTTTATAAAGGAGATAAATTCTTTTCCGGCAAAGCCTATAAGAATTGTCAATCCTAATAAAATCAAAACAAGCGTAATACTGATTGTAGTTGTTACACCCGAACTGAAAATAGAAGTCGATTTGGTTTTTGTATTATTCGCCATAAGAAATTTCTTTCAAGCTTAAAGTTAAGGGTTTTTCCTGATACCAATACATAGCATACCCAAATTCGCTGCAAAGGAACAAAATAAAATAGTATTTAAGGATAATTTTCATATTTTTAAGCCTCTTTTCCGACTAAGAAAAGTATTTTTAATTGAAAATGAGAATTCAGTATCTGAAAAATGGCTCAACATAACGATTTAGGAGAAAAAGGAGAAGCTGCGGCATGCCGTTTTCTGCAAAATTCGGGTCACCGCATTTTGCACCGAAACTGGCGGTATGGCAGGCACGAGATAGATATAATTGCCGAAAACGAAGATTATATTATTTTTGTGGAAGTAAAAACACGCAGTTCCACCCGGTGGGGGCAACCCGAAGACGCGGTTTCGGAAGGCAGAATAAAACGAATGGTAGAAGCCGCCGATTTTTATCTGAACAACAACGAGACAGACAAAGAAGTCCGTTTCGACATCGTTGCCATTACCTCTGGCCGTAACGGTTTTGATATAAATTACATCGAGGACGCATTTTTTGCACCCATAAACTAAACTAAACGATGAACATAGAAGAAGTAAGAGAATTTTGCCTGTCGGTAAAAGGTGCAGAGGAATGTTTTCCGTTCGACGAAACAACCCTTGTTTTTAAAGTCATGGGCAAGATGTTTGCCTACATGGGGCTGGAACGCCACGGAAGCGATTTTATGGTAAACCTGAAATGCGACCCCGAGAAAGCAGTTGAACTTCGCGAACAATACGATTGCGTAATACCCGGATACCACAGCAATAAAAAATATTGGAACAGCATTTTCTTGGAACAAGGCATGCCCGACGAAGAACTGAAAGGTTGGATACTCCACTCGGTTAGCGAAGTTATTAAAGGTCTGCCTAAAAAGAAGCAAGAAGAATACAAAAATCTGCCTGATGAAGACTAACCACTTCCTCCCTATACTGCATTTGGACGAAACGGACTCGACCAACAATTATTTGAGCCGGCTGATTGCCGAAAAAACCGTAGAAGAAGGTACAGCCGTTTCGGCCGAAATCCAAACAGCGGGGCGAGGCCAACGAGGTAATACGTGGATTGCCCAACGTGGAAAAAACCTTTTGTTCAGTATGGTTCTTTATCCGCATTTTGTGCCTGTTGCAAAACAATTCGTTATTTCGCAATGTGCCGCTTTGGCCGTGAGCGATATATTGGCAGAATATACACCCGATATAAAAATAAAATGGCCTAACGATATTTATTGGCGCAACCAAAAGATATGCGGAATGCTTATCGAAAACAATCTGCAAACCGATAGTATAAACCACTCCATTATTGGTATCGGTATAAATGTTAATCAGGCGGATTTCGACGAATCTGTCGCTACCCGGCCTACATCCCTTTTTCGTATTCTTGGCAAGGAGCAAAACCGGACGGAAATACTCCGGAAAGTTGTTTCCCGCCTGTTGCAATACTACGAAGACGTACGCATGGGTAAAGACACGGATATAGCAGAGAAGTATAAGCGTGATTTGTTCACAACAGGTATTTTTAAAGATACGACAGGTGTTTTTGAGGCCGTCATCAAAGACGTGGCTCCCACAGGCATACTGACCCTGACCGACAACGAAGGAAACGACCGCCAATACGCCTTCAAGGAGGTTGAATATGTGATTCAATAGTAATGCGGCAGTAGAAATCGTCTTATTCTTTGTTCAAATATTAAAACAACTTCTTATCTTTGCCGTTACTAAAATTTTTTGATGTTTACATTTAAGAAGGATTTGGTGTAGTAAATAACCTTAGGTGTTCTTGCATCTTTGGTTATCCCTCCGTTTCTCTGGCATATTCTTGCCCGAGTTTTTTTCGTATCTTATAATTAAGTATAATCGCATGTTTATGATGTAGATAATAGTTATCTGCAGGATATACATGTTCAAAATATAATGAAATGATAAATTCAAACAATATACAAATCCGAGAGACAAACATAAGCGATCTCGAAAATATAATAGATATTGAAACTCAAGCTTTTGGTTATAATAAAGAAGCCAAATTAGTAGCCGAACTATTGACCGATAAAACCGCAGAACCAATAGTTTCGCTCCTTGCCATTTATAATGGTGAGGCTGTTGGCCATATTCTTTTTACCAGAGCATACTTCTATGATCAGGAGGAACAACCCATAATGCACATACTCGCACCCTTAGCCGTAAAGCCTGAATATCAACGGCAAGGCGTAGGCGGAATGCTGATACAGGCAGGTATAAAGAAGCTACAAGAAAAAGGCTCAAGCCTTGTGTTCGTTTTAGGGCATAAAGATTATTATCCAAAATATGGCTTTATTCCTGATGCTGCACAATTAGGCTATCCGGCTCCTTATCCTATTCCGAAAGAGTATAGCGATTATTGGATGGTTCAGGCAATCAGCCCGAAGAGCTTTGGGATAGGTAAAGGAAAGATCAGATGCTCCGATGTATTGAATAAACCCGAACATTGGAGGGACGAAGAGTCCGACAGATAATCTGAATACAAAACAATGTTAAATACAAAAAATAAAAATATCATGAGTAACGAAAATAAAACAATTCACGAATTCGACTTTCAACTAATCTGCGAATTTTTCTCTAATCTGGAACGCCAAGGACCCGGCAGTCCCGAGGCAACCCTCCAAGCATTGAGCTTTATTGATAATCTTACCGATGAAGCACACATAGCCGACCTGGGCTGCGGCACGGGCGGTCAGACAATGGTACTGGCACAGCACGCACCGGGACAGGTTACCGGCCTTGATGTGTTTCCCGATTTCATCGACATTTTCAACCGTAACGCAACACAGTTAGGTTTGCAAAACCGAGTGAAAGGTATTGTAGGCTCGATGGATAACCTTCCTTTCGCAGAAGGGTCTTTAGACCTCATCTGGTCGGAAGGGGCAATCTATAACATCGGTTTTGAACGGGGACTGAACGAGTGGCGCAAGTATTTGAAGACAGGCGGCTATGTTGCCGTATCGGAAGCATCATGGTTTACTGACGAACGTCCGGCAGAGATTCATGATTTCTGGATGACGCATTATCCGGAAATAGATACAATTCCCAATAAAGTAGCTCAAGTACAGAAAGCGGGATACATTCCCGTTGCAACCTTTATTATGCCCGAAAATTGCTGGACAGAGCATTATTTTGCCTCAAAGGTTACAACTCAGGAGATTTTCCTTAACAAATACGCAGGAAATAAATCCGTTGAAGAATTCATCACGCTTCAATCGCACGAAGAAGAACTCTACCGTAAGTATAAAGAATTCTATGGCTATGTATTCTTTGTCGCAAAAAAACTGTAAGCTCACCGTAAAAAAAGGTATATATGCCAAAGAGGTTTTTGCCAACCATTTTTGGCGTTGTTACAAAATAAAGAATCTTTATTATTCAAGCTCCTTCGTTGCACACAGGATGACAATTCAAGTTAATACAAATACCCTCTAAACACAGAAAAGGAGTCATTCTTTTGAAATAACTCCTTTTCCTTCCTTCTTTAAAATACTGAAAAACACGTTTTATTCTATACCGCCACCAAGTGCCCGATACAGATTTACTGTTGCTTGCAACTGTTGCAGCCTGTCGTTCACTTGTCCTAACTGGGCTTGAAGCAGGTCTGTTTCGGCCTGAATTACTTCCAGATAGTTAGCCTCGCCGGCTTTCAATAGTTCTTGTGTGAATCTTACCGACTTGGTGAGCGACTCTATTTGCTGTTGACGCAGTTTGTCTTTGCTTAATGCCTTTTCGTAAGTATAGAGAATGTCCGACACCTCATTGCTTGCCGAGAGAACCGTTTGTTCAAAACCCAATAAAGCGGCTTTCTGTGTAGATTTGGCAATCTTAAGTTGGGTTATCAGCTGTTTGCGGGCAAAGATAGGCTGAGTAAGCCCTCCGATGATGCTTGCCGCTAAGTTTTCCGGTTTGAAGAAGCCCGACAAAGTGTTGGTTGTTCCATAACCAATGAATGAGCCTGTATTCAGTCTTATTGACGGATAGAAACTGGCTTGGGCAGCATTTGTCAGTTCAAACGCGCTGCGGAAGCTAAGTTCGGCTTGCTTCACATCAGGGCGGTTAGCCAACATCTGCATAGGCATACCGATTTTCATTTCGGTAGGAATACTCTGGCTGGCAATTGTTCCGCGTACAATAGGACCGGCTTTGCGGCCAAGCATAAGGCTTAGGGAGTTTTCCATCTTCCGGATGTTCATTTCAAGATCGGGAATACTTATCCTTGTGTTGTACAGGGCGGCTTTGGTTTGTTCAACCGAAGCACCGTTAAGCATACCTGCCTCTTTAAGAGCCTCCATTGTTGTTATTGTTTCTTCCAATAGGTTGATAGACTCGAGGCTTACCTTTAGCTGCTCGTCGAGCGACAACAAGGTATAGTACGATGTGGCAATATTCGAAATCAGAGAAGTCTGAATCAGATTACGGTATTCGACCGACGACAAGAAATCGGCATATTTAGCACGCGACTGGCGGTTCAGCTTTCCCCAAACATCCAGCTCCCACGAGGCGGCAATTCCCAGCGAATAGTCGGTTGAATGATATTTAAGCGCTTTGTTCCCTTCGCTGCCCTTACTGTATCGGTTGTGAGTGACAGACCCCGACAAAGCCACTTCCGGGAAATATGCCGCACGGGCCATTCCCAAAGAAGCCTCCGCTTGCTCGATGCGGGTATATGCTATCTTCAGGTCGTAGTTGTTGGCAATACCTTCGTCTATGAGAGCCTGAAGAATAGGATCCTTGAAATATTCGCGCCAAGGGATACTGGCTATGGTTGTCGTATCGGTTGAATCGTGATCTCGGTACAGGTTTTCTGTATCTACCTCCGGCGATTTATATTTATTTACGACTTGGCAGGAGGAGAGCCCTATTGAGACTGCAAGTCCCAATAGAACGGCTCCTTTTATATAAGTTTTACTCATATGGTTATCTTATTTATTTTGATTTATAAATTCATCGTTCGAGTTTACCATTCCCGATTTACTGAATTTATCCTGAATGGTTTGGAATATAATATAAAGCGATGGTATGACAAGCACCCCTATCATTGTTCCTATCAACATACCTCCAATGGCACTGATACCGATAGAACGGTTACCAACGGCTCCCGCACCTGTTGCCACGGCAAGAGGCATAAGTCCGAATATAAAGGCGAACGATGTCATCAAAATAGGGCGCAAACGAGCCACAGCTCCGTTAACAGCCGCTTCAACAACACTCATACCTTGCTGACGACGCTGAATAGCATATTCCACAATAAGAATGGCATTTTTGGCGAGCAGCCCGATAAGCATGACAAGCGAAATCTGGACATAGATGTTGTTTACGATACCCGTACCGCTCATCATGGCTATAAAGATGAATATAAACACCCCTGCCAAACCAACAGGCAAAGAGAAAATCACGGCCAACGGAAGGATATAACTTTCGTACAATGCGGCAAGCAGCAGATAAACGAAAATCAGACAAAGCCCAAAAATCAAAATTGTTTGGCTTCCGCTGTTTACTTCTTCGCGGGTCATACCCGAAAACTCATACCCATAGCCTTGAGGAAGTGTTTCGGCTGCAATCTCCTGAACGGCAAGAATGGCGTCTCCGGTACTGTATCCTTTCGTAAAGTCGGGAATGATGTTCAAACTCATCGACGAGAACATGTTGAAACGTGTAAGCATCTGCGGACCTGACACATCGTTTATGGTTATAAACTCTGTGATAGGCGCCATTTCGCCCGATCCGGTACGTACATATATTCCGCTCATATCTTCCATCTTCGACCTGTATTCGGGCGAAGCTTGAACCATAACACGGAACTGTTTTCCGTATACATTGAAGTTCGATACATACATACTACCCACATATGCTTGCAGGGTGGTCATTACTTCACTAAGGGTAAGGCCAGCATCTTTTATTTTGGCAACATCGGCTTCCAATTCCTTTTGCGGGAAGTTGGGGTTGAACGATGTCATGGCAATCATGATTTCGTCTCTTTCGCGCACTTTTGCCAAAAATTGGTTGGTAATGTCGTAGAATGCGTGTATATCGCCACCTGTACGGTCTTGCATTTTCATTTCCACACCGTTGGCAAGACCAAACCCTTGCAATGTTGGAGCTCCCATAAAGAGGAAGGTGGCTTCTTTTATGGATGCCGTCTTTTTCTGCAATTCGGCAACAACATCGTTGACCGTCGTTTCGCGTTCGCTCCATGGGTCAAGTTTTATGATGATAGCCGCGTACGAACTACCCAAACCTCCACTAAGGAAGTCCACCCCTGTTATGTTCAGAACATTCTTTACGTGAGGGATGTCTTGTGCCATCTCAACAACCTGCTGCGTTAGGGTATCGGTTCTTTCGAGCGATGCACCCGGAGGCATGGTAACTATTCCCATAACAACACCACTGTCTTCCTGAGGTACGAATCCGGTAGGGATCATTTTCATCAAACCAAACAAAACTGCCGATGCAACGGCGATGATGGCTATCGTTATCCAACGGTGTCCCCGTTTTCCTAAAAAGTGCAATGCGCCTTTATATTTTGATGTGGCTGCACCGAACATAATATTAAAGTTGTTACCTAAACGGCGCACGAAACCGACTTTTTTATTATGGTCGTCGCTATGTCCTTTCAGGAACAAGGCACACAAGGCGGGGCTCAACGTTAAGGCATTGACTGCCGATATGATGATGGATATGGCCAGCGTTAAACCAAACTGTTTATAGAATATACCGGTTGTTCCTCCGATAAAACTAACCGGAATAAACACCGATGCCATAACCAATGTAATGGACACGATGGCCGGAGCAATCTCTTTCATGGCCGCCATGGTTGCAACCTTTGGATCTTTTTCTCCGGCATCCAACTGGGCATGGACGGCCTCGACGACCACGATGGCGTCGTCGACGACTATACCGATGGCCAGAACCAGAGCGAACAGAGTAAGCAGGTTTATAGAGAAGCCAAACATTTGCAAGAAGAAGAATGTACCCACAATAGCAACCGGAACGGCGATAGCCGGAATCAGTGTAGAGCGGAAGTCCTGCAAGAAAATAAACACCACGATAAACACCAATATAAAGGCTTCTATAAGCGTATGTATAACCTTGTCGATAGACGCGCTCAAGAACTCATTGGCATTCATCATATAATTGATTTTTATGCCCGGAGGGAAAGTTTTGGAAGCCTCGTTCAAAACATTGGTCACATTTTCGATTACTTCCTGAGCATTAGAACCCGCTGTTTGGCTGATACCGATAGCTACCGATTCCAAACCGTCCGTACGGGAAATAACGGAATAGTTCAATGAACCCAACTCAACGTCGGCCAAGTCTTTCAGGCGAAGTATCTGCCCATTCTGCGAACGTACTATTATATCACCAAACTCTTCGGTTGTTTTCAGACGTCCGGTATACTTCATAGTATATTGGAACGACTGGTCGCTGTTTTGTCCCAACTCACCGGGAGCAGCTTCGATGTTTTGTTCGCTCAGGGCGGCAACAACTTCCGTAGGGTTTATTTGGTACGAAGCCATTACATCGGGCTTGAACCATACACGCATCGAATAGTCTTTGGCTCCATACACATTGGCATCTCCAACCCCATATACACGCTTTATCTGCGGAAGGATGTTGATGTTGGCATAGTTCTGTACAAAGCGGGAATCGTAGTCGGGATTATCGCAAGTAAGCGAAATCATCATGATGGTACTACTCTGTTGTTTTCTGACGGTAACCCCTGTTTTGGTAACCTCCGAAGGCAATAGCGGGTTTGCGCGGGCGGCAAGGTTTTGTACGTTTACAGCCGCGATGTCGGGGTTTACTCCTGTTTCGAAAAACACGGTGATGTTGGCCGAACCACTATTCGAAGCCGAAGACGTCATATAGGTCATCCCCTCAACCCCGTTTATCTGTTCTTCTAATGGAATAACAACACTGTTCATTACTACATCGGCATTAGCTCCCGGATACGAAGCTTCTACCTGTACCGTAGGGGGAGCAATATCAGGGTATTGCTCTACAGGCAGTGTTGCCAGACCGATAACCCCCAATACAACAATAAGAATTGATATAACGGTGGAAAGTACGGGTCTTTCTATAAATGTTTTTAACATATTTATTTTGTTTTATATATTCTATCAACCTTCTCTCTAAAAAAGAAATTATGTATTGCTTTCGTTAAGAAAAAATTGTGAAAAGCGATTAATTTTACTCTTTAATTATTCTGCCTTTTGGGGTTCTGTTGCCACGGGAGCGTCTTTCACGGCTATTTTCTTTCCGTTGTTAAGAGTTGCCACACCGGAAGTCACAATTCTGTCGCCAGCTTTCAACCCTTCTGTAATGGCATACGATTTTCCGCCGGGCATGCTCGTTGCCTTAATCACGGTTTGCACAACAGAGTCGCCCTGTACTTTAAACACAAGCACCTTATCCTGTATAGAGAACGTTGCTTTTTGAGGGATAACAAGTGTGTTTTCGAGCGAAGTTGGTATTACCACACGGCCGCTTGTTCCACTACGCAACATTCCTTGTTTGTTAGGAAACTCGGCACGGAAGCTTACCGAACCGGTCGATACATTTACCACCCCGGAGATTGTTTCTATTCTGCCGGGTTCGGAATATTCCGATTTGTCGGCTAAAATAAGTTTCACGTTTGGCAGATTCTTGATTTTTTCGGCTTGAGTTTTACCTTCAAGGCTTTGAAGAAGAGACATAAGGTCTTTTTCGTTCAGCGAGAAATAAGCAAACACGTTGTTTGTATTGGCCACTGTGGTCAGTACGTTTGCTTTGTCTACAAGGCTACCTATACGGTAGGGAATTGAACCGACAATACCGTCAACCGGACTCGAAACCTCTGTCCACGACACTTTAGCCTGTGCATTTGCAACAGAAGCCTTAGCCTGTGCAAGCGCAGCAAGCGCGGTTTCGTAGCTGTTTTGGGCGGTTTCTAACTGTACGTTGCTTATGATGCCTTCGGCCGCCAGTGGCCTATATCTGTCAACATTCAGTTTCGCGGTGTTCACCTGTGCCTGCGCACTGTTTACTGCGGCTCTGGCTGTTGTAAGCTCCTGCTGTGCCGATGGAGAGTTTATCCTGAAAAGTACTTGCCCTTTGCGTACAACCGAACCTTCGTCTACATAAATCCCTTCGATGAAACCGTCTATCCGTGGGCGGATTTCGATATCCTCCTGTCCCTTGATAGTGGCTGGGAACGAAACTTCCAACTGAGCCGACTGTTCGGCAAGGACGGCTGTCTCGTACGCCTCGGGGGCCGATTGTGTATTCGTATCCTGTTTGCCACCGCACGATGCAAGCAGCAAGATGGATAGAGATAATGAACCTACACTTAATCTTTTCAAATTCATAACAATTAATTTTAGATATTTATTACTTTTTTTTATTCACTTCTTTTGTTTAGCTCTTCAAGTAAGATGTCTAATTGTGTGCTTAGGGTGACTATATCTACATTTTTAAATATTTCCCTTTGCGATTTCTTTACTTTTTCGATAGCTTCCAAAAACAACTTTTTACCTACCTGTGTCATCTCCACCTTACGGGCTCTGGTGTCTGTTTTACTTTCGCTTCTTTGCACCAATCCTTTTTTCTCCAGATTACGGAGAATGGTCGATGTTGTCATCGGATCAATATTTGCTTCTTGTGCCAGAACAATTTGGGTGACTTCGTCCATTGATTCATTCAGATGGAAAGTTGCTCCCAATATCTCCATCTGCGAGGCTGTGATACCAAAGCTCTCCAATAATTTGTGCTTACCTCTTTGCCAAAATTTACTTATTTGCCAAATTTGATAAGAAACTCTTTCGACGGAGAATTCTTTTTGACATTCTGATTCCATTGTTTTTCGCATATTAGTTAAATGTATAAACAACGCTTAAAGCGCCTTATGCATGTTTATTTATAAATAAGTCTGCAAATATAATAAGTGTGCTTATTATGTGAGTGCTTATTTAAATATATAAAACTACATTTAACGTTTTTTTATGCGATAGATTAACACAATATCTTGATAATTAACAAAAATAGCCGAGGTTGTTACGCTCGGCTATTTTAAATCTTTTATTTTTTTAATAGTCTATTCGGGTAGTTCTATTTTCAGATTTAATTCGTCGAGTTGTTCTTGGTCTATTGCCGAAGGCGCGTCCATCATTACGTCGCGTCCGGAGTTGTTTTTCGGGAAAGCGATACAGTCGCGGATAGAGTCCAGACCGGCAAATAACGAAACCAACCTATCCAGCCCAAAGGCAATTCCGGCATGTGGCGGGGCTCCATATTTAAAGGCATTCATCAGAAATCCAAACTGAGCTTGTGCTTTTTCGGGAGTAAAGCCGAGTGCTTGGAACATCTTTTGTTGCAAATCGCTATTATATATACGGATAGAACCGCCTCCCACTTCAACTCCGTTTATGACCATATCGTAGGCATTTGCCCTGACGGCTCCCGGATTGGTATCGAGCAAGTCGATATCTTCTTCCTTAGGACTGGTGAAGGGGTGATGCTTGGCAAAATAGCGTCCCAGTTCTTCGTCCTCTTCCAGAAGCGGAAAGTCGACCACCCAAAGAGGGCTAAATTGTTCTTTGTTCCGTAAACCCAAGCGTTCGCCCATTTCCAAGCGGAGTTCGCAAAGCTGTTTTTGAGCTTTTTCGGTTTCTCCGCAGATGATAAGGATAAGGTCGCCGGGTTCGGCACCGCAACGTTCGGCCCATCGCTGCAAATCGTCGGCAGTATAAAACTTGTCTACCGATGACTTCAATGTTCCGTCAACATCGTAACGGACGTAAACCAGCCCCTTGGCACCTATCTGGGGACGTTTCACAAAATTAGTAAGTTCGTCCAGTTGTTTTCTTGTATAAGCCGCTGCTCCTTTTGCACAAATTGCCCCAACGTATTCCGAACTATCGAACACAACAAAGTCTCGGCCTGTGGTAAGATCTTTCAGCTCGGTGAACTTCATCTCGAAGCGGGTATCGGGTTTGTCCGACCCGTAGTACTTCATCGCATCGGCATAAGTCATACGCGGAAAATCGGGGATGTCGATACCTTTTATTTTTTTGAATAAGCCTTTAACAAGCCCTTCGAATGTTTGGAGTATGTCTTCCTGACCAACGAACGACATTTCGCAGTCTATCTGTGTAAACTCGGGTTGGCGATCGGCACGGAGGTCTTCGTCCCGAAAACATTTAACAATCTGGAAGTAACGGTCGAAACCCGAAACCATCAGCAATTGTTTAAACAGCTGTGGCGACTGTGGCAGGGCATAAAACTCACCGGGGTTCATGCGAGAGGGAACGATAAAATCGCGCGCGCCCTCGGGGGTTGACCCCACAAGAACGGGGGTTTCTACTTCCAAGAAATTTTGTTTGTCAAGATAGCTGCGTGTTTCGAAAGCTATTTTGTGGCGTAGTTCAAGATTCCGGCGAACAGTGTTTCTCCTCAAATCAAGATAACGATACTTCATGCGGATATCGTCACCTCCGTCCGTTTCGTCTTCGATAGTGAAGGGCGGAACTTCCGATTTGTTGAGTATCACTACTTTCGATGGTACTATTTCAATCTCCCCTGTGGGTAGTTTATCGTTTTTGCTCGAACGCTCCTGTACTTTACCTGTAACCTGAAGCACCCACTCGCGTCCCAGTTTATTGGCTTCTTCATAAAGATGCGCATCCACATCGTTATAGAAAGCTAATTGGGTGATGCCATAACGGTCGCGCAGATCAACAAAAGTGATTCCGCCCCCAAGCTTTCGGGATTTCTGTACCCATCCGGCAAGGGTAACTACCTCATTTACATCAGTAAGGCGAAGCTCGCCACAGGTCTTTGTTCTGTACATGGTTCTTAAACTGACTAAATTTGATTATTTGTTTTTTTGAGGATACAAAAGTAAATATTTTATCTTGTCCGGTAACATTTTTATTCAAAAAATTAGCAAATCAAATTAAAATTATCAATAATATGTGAATTGCTTAACGATAGCTACAAACGGTCTATATATTCCCTTTGTTTTTCGAAGTAATTGGCCTGAACAATCTCGTTCGATGTGGTTATCAGTGTAGAATATTTTTTCAGTGAATCTAACCATTCTTTATGAATCTCGCATATCTCCGGATTGGTTATTATTACCCGGTTGTAAAAGTGGAAGTTGAACGAAGATCTCACATTCCCGTCGCATATACTGTAACTGCTGTTGCCGTCGATATTGAAGTTCGATAGATAAAAGAGATGTTTCGCTCCTTTTTCGGAGCCGCCTGTACGCACCATTTTTTCAACAAAATCTATCATATCATGAAAATTCTTCTTTATCAACAAAAAGTCGTCATCGTTCATCAGCTTCAGTTTACGGAAATAGCAAACCTCCCTCAATGGGCCTAAAAATACATTGGGGTCCATGATGTATGTATTGTTGTTGACTTCTAAACTGCTGACATTTAATTTACTTCGCAGGAGTTCTAATTCGGGGGTAATCTCAATATCGGAATAGTATAGTTTAGACAAGCCCGTATGTTTGCGGTGCAACCAAGCGAAATAAAAGAATTTGAATATATCTTTGAAATGAACACAAAATTCGGCAGGCATGCAGTTCAGCGCCATTGTTGTGGACGATGTTTCGTCCTGAAGACGAAGGTCTATTTCCTCTTTGTATTTCCGGAACTTTTCCAGAAATGTTTGCTTAGGGTCTTTGTCTATTTTTAAGTCTATCACGGCCTTGGGCGTATCCTTTGTCAGACCCACGATTTCGTCCAGAGAGAATTTCAAATCCTGCGATAGCTTAATCATTTCGGTAAAGGAAAAAGACATTTCTCCCCGCAGCCGGCGATAGGCCGATTCTTTACCGATATCGAGCGTTTCGGCCAGATAGTTAACGGGTTTTACGTGGGGAGGTATTAACTTTAATATCCGGTTTATTATTGAGACTTTTATGTCGTCATTCATTTGCTGCATGGCTATTGTCTGTTGTGATGTTTTTTATAAAGTTTCGTTGTTGATCAATAAATTCGGTTTGCAGAGCTTCGTTGCATCCGGTTATGAGGCTCGAATATTTTTTCAATGAGTTGAGCCACGATTTATAGGTTTTGCATATTTCGGGGCTTTTTGAGCTAATGGTCACGCCAAAAGATATCCACAGGCTTATTTTTTCTTCGTCATCGCATTTGCAATACAATCCCGACGATTCTATCTGGGCGGTAGACAGATAAATATTGGTGACATTCCCGAAGTCTGTTTTTTGCTTTATAGTATACTCCATTATGTCAATAAAGGCATAGAGGTCTTTTTGCAGTAACACTACTTCGTCTTCGGATATGAGCTTCCTTTTGTAATAGTATTCTATTGCTTGGATAGTGCTTTTCAGAAAATTTATATCCAATATATATGTGTGTAAGCCTACTGTACTGACCGTTTTGAGTTTTTCGCGGAGTTCGATAATGTCTTGAGGCAGAACAATGTCTGATAATGAAAAATTTAATGAAACCTGTTGTGTTTGCTGTGTCCATTTGTAATAATAGAATTTGAACAGATGGTCAAAATATACCGACGTTAATATCATCAACCGGTTTGAGGCTACTGTAACTTCTACATTCTTTGCTTTGGTTAGTTTTTCTTTATCAGTTACATATGCCAACAATATTTCCGAAAAAGTTTTTTGAGGTTCAAGCATTTCATTCGACCGGAAATTGAATGTAACCGGTGGCGGATCTGATGCTTCATCGTTATCGGTTATTATTTCTTCCAAAGTAAAGGACAACACAGAGGATAGTTTGATGATATCTGTTAGGCTGAAGGAGACTTCGCCTTTGATGCGTCTATATACTGATTCTTTGCTGAGATTGAGTGCGTCTTGTAAAAAATCGACAGGATTTAGGTGAGCCGGTATTTTAGCTAAAATGTTGTTAATGATGCCTTTTTTTAATATTTGATTCATAAATTATGATACAGTAATTGTATATTGTATTTGTGACACAAAGCTACTACTATTTTCTTCAATATAACAGAATTCAATTATAAATAGTTGTTAACCGATATATATTGTAACAAATAAAAGGGGTTGATTGTTTTTTGTAAGAAAAATATGATAATTAGTTTCATTTTATCTATATAAATCCGATAAGTTGAAGCAAAACGAGGTGTTTGAGGATAGAAAACGGGCTCAAAAGTCTCATTTTTTTAAAAAGTGAAACAGTTTGTTGTCACAAAGTTGAAAACGGGTGAATTTATACTCTTTTTTTTTATTGTTTTTTTTGCCTCGGGGCTTTTACTTTGCATTGGCTTACAAAAACAAATAGATGATAGAGTGCTATTATCTTTAGGTCAAAGATAACAATTTGTTATCAGATACAGTTTAATCAAGTGAATTAGCATTAAAATAACCCTATTTCATTATTTATTCAATTCTGATTCTATTCAGAATTATTCCGAAAGATTGTGGAGTTAAAGATAAGTCTCTCAAATCGAATAATTATAATTTGGATGAATGTTGTGTTTTTTGAATATGATTGAGTTTTAATCGTTTGTAATCTTATTTTACACCTGAAATTAGATTCTTTCAACTTTTATCCTTTTTTCTCCACAATTTTTTCGGAATAGCCCAAAAGGCGATAATGTAGTGATGGGATATACGTATAACGTAAGTTTATTTTTTCTTACGATTAAAGTTTTAGTTAGTGTGTGTTGATTTTAGACGTTAAAAGTCGTTTGTTTCATTTCAGTATATTAAAGAAGTGTTTGGTCTTTAATTTATCTGATGTTTTAAATTCGTGATTTCTGTAATTTGTTCGTGTGTAAATTCCATAATTGGTTACTTTAGAGTTTGTATTGTTTGGTCTTAATCTTAACCATTATCGGAATTTACACATTTTTTTATCCGTTTTTTCGATGGAGCATAAGTCAGTATTTCTTGTTTCTGCACCCTTGTTCGGCAATCCTTATATCGGGCGATTTTTGATATAGGATTTCCGTTTTTTTGTTTTACTAAATTAAATGTCTTTTAAGATTTAATATGATGGTTTTTATACATAAGACCGAAAAACAGGCATTTAAATTAAAAAATCTTTCACCTATTTGTTTATCTTTGCAGCGAATCTTATGGAGAGTACAATAAGAAGATAATTCAAAATACTTATTCTGGAGAAGGATGAAGAAATATAACCTGATTAACAACATTTTTGGATGGCTAAGTTTTGCCATTGCAGCAGTAGTTTACTGTATGACGATAGAGCCCAGTGCCAGCTTCTGGGATTGCGGCGAGTTTATAACTTCTGCCTATAAGTTGGAAGTGGGTCACCCGCCGGGTGCTCCGTTTTTTATGTTGACCGGTAAGTTTTTCTCTTTGTTCGCATCCGACCCCAGTCAGGTGGCAGCAATGGTAAACATCATGTCGGCATTGTTGAGTGCGCTGACTATCCTCTTCTTGTTTTGGACAATAACCCATCTGGCAAAGAAGCTTGTTTGTCAGGATAATAACAAAGAAATGTCTTTGGCACAACTCATAATCATTATGGGTAGTGGCTTGGTTGGAGCTTTGGTTTATACGTTTTCAGATACATTCTGGTTTTCGGCCGTAGAGGGTGAGGTTTACGCCTACTCTTCTATGTTTACGGCTTTGGTTTTCTGGCTGATTCTGAAATGGGAAAACCGGGCAGGCAAGCCGGGTGCCGATAAATGGCTTGTGCTGATTGCCTATGCAATGGGGCTTTCTATCGGGGTTCACTTGTTGAACTTGCTGTGTATCCCCGCAATTGTGTTGGTTTATTATTTCAAGAAATCGAACGCGGTCAGCACCAAAGGGATTCTCCTTTCGCTATTAGGTTCTTTCGGGTTGATTGTTGTATTGATGTATGGCATCATTCCCGGATTTTCTAAATTGGGAGGATGGTTCGAACTATTCTTTGTAAACTCTTTAGGCTTCTCGTACAATTCGGGAGCTTTTGCATATCTGATTCTGTTGTTTGTCACTTTGGCTTGGGCAGGTTTCGAAACATTCTCGGCGAAAGGTAGCATGAGCAGGGCAAAAATAGCTTTCTTGCTTTGTGCGGTTCTGTCGGGTACGATATTTATAGGATCGAGCGTTCTGTTCTGGCTGGTACTACTTGCAGGGCTTATCGTGTTCTTATACAAATATAAAGGTGTTACTTTCCGTTTACTTAACACTTCTGTTTTGTGTTTGTTTGTGATAATGATAGGATACTCTTCTTTTGCGTTGATTCCTATCCGTTCGGCGGCAAATACCCCGATGGATCAGAACTCGCCCGAAGATGTATTCTCGTTGGGTAGTTATCAGAACCGCGAGCAGTATGGCGATACGCCGTTGTTCTATGGTCGTACATACGCATCGGAAGTGGTTCGCGAAAACGGAGTAGCTAAGCAAACTAATGTTAAGGATAAATATGGCAGGGTGGTGAAAACGTCGCCTGCCGAGAAAGACCGCTACGTGGTTACCGAAACTTCGGGCGACTATGAGTACACAAACGCTATGTTGTTCCCTCGTATGCATGCCTCGAAAGACCAACCCGGCTACGACCGCTATATGCGCGGTTACGCAAGTTGGGGAGGGGTAACAAGCCCCAGTGTTACACCAACATTCTTCCAGAATTTGCAGTTCTTTTTCTCGTATCAACTGAATTTCATGTATTTCCGTTATTTTATGTGGAATTTTTCCGGTCGCCAGAACGATATTCAATCGATGGGAGGAATTTCGAACGGAAACTGGATAACGGGTATAGGCTTCATCGACGAGCATATTCTCGGTTTGGGGTCGCAAGATAACCTGCCGCCCGATATCGCAAACAATAAAGGGCACAATAAATTCTATATGCTGCCTCTGATTTTGGGTATATTGGGTATAGCCTTCCAGCTGATGAGCGGCAAAAAAGGATCGCAACAGTTATGGGTAACCTTCATGTTGTTTTTCATGACAGGTATAGCCATTGTGATTTATCTGAACCAAAAACCATTTGAGCCGCGCGAACGCGATTATGCTTATGCCGGGTCGTTCTACGCTTTTTCAATCTGGATAGGTCTTGGCGTGGCTGGCGTGTGGACTCTGATTAAGAAATATCTGAAGAGTGAAACACCTGCCGTTGCAATCATTATTTCGGTGCTGACACTATTGATTCCCGTACAAATGGTTTCGCAAACATGGGACGACCACGACCGTTCGGGCAGATACATCATGCACGATGCGGCTATGAACTATCTGGATAGTTGCGAGGAACAAGGGATAATATTTACCAACGGAGATAATGATACCTTCCCGTTGTGGTATATACAAGAAGTTGAGGGATACCGTACAGATGTGCGTGTATGTAACCTGAGTTATCTGCAAACCGATTGGTATGTAGATCAGATGCGCCGTCAGGCATACAACTCAAAACCGTTGCCTATCGACTGGGAAGAGAAACATTATGCAACCGAAAAAGGACGGTACGCGTTTGTGATGTCGAAAAACTTTATTGAAAAAACACTTCAAAACCAAATGGGTATCGACCCCAATAACCCTATGTCGGCTATGCAGGCGGTAGACTTCACGAAGTATTACGATACATCGGTGTTTAAAGACTCGGTATTGCTCGACGAAGTGATGGATAACCTAAGAGATGCCGAAATATTTTATACTCCTCAAAACCCTTTCATAACAGATGCTCCTGTTATTCCGGGATCGGCTTTGTACATGAATGTGAACGAGGGTAAGGTAAACTGGGCAAACTTGGGAACTCAACCAAAACGGGATATGGTTGTCAACATAGGGCGCGAGGGTTCGGCTATTTACCGTAGCGAACTTATGATTCTTGACATGTTGAAAAATATCAATGCCGACAACTGGAAACGCCCTGTCTATTTTGCTGTTACTGTGGGCAACGATATGTATATGGGGCTGCAAAAAGAAAACTTTATGTTGCAGGGGCTTACCTATCGTGTTGTTCCGGGGCAGATTCCTCAAAACGGAGTGCAAGGCGGAGTGAATACCGATGTTACGTACAACAATATGATGAACAAGTTCCGTTATACGGGAATCAACAATCCGAAAGTATATATCGACGAAACCAATATGCGTACCTGCAAGACTTACCGTCTGATGTTTGCGCAGCTTATCACAGCCCTCATAGAGGAAGGTAAGAACGATAAGGCTCTGAAGGCGTTGGATAAGATAATGGAAGTTGTGCCGGCATCTACCGTTCCGATGGGTTACGAGTCTGTTACATTTGTTGACTCTTACCTGCATTTAGGACAGAAAGCGAAGGCCAATGCTGTTGCCAAATCAATTACCGATAGGGTGTACTCAACTTTAGGCTGGTATCATGGTTTAAAACAGAGCCATATGAACAAGTGCTCGTCTGATATTGGCGAATATATCAACGTGATGCTGATGCTGAGCAGTGCTTACCAGCGGAATGGAGAGCAAAAAACGTACGAAGAGTTGGTAAGTAAACTGATTACTTATTCCCAGATTTATTACTCGAACGGGATGATCGATTTAGCTGACTTCACCTTGAAGAATATAACAAACAATGCAATATCTAATTATTACCGCAGTCAGGGTGATACGGCTATTGCTGCTTTCGAGAACAAGATTTTGGAAAAATCTATGGGTATGATGCAGAAATACAATCCTGCATTATTACAGGAATTCCAAAAATAAACTAATATGTAACAAAAGATTGCGAATCCCCATTGATTCGCAATCTTTTGTTTTTCGGTTTCGGACATACGTAATGTTAATAGAGCAACCTCCTTTTATATACAGAATGTTTTTTCCCGGCGGGTATTGGCGAATACCGGTTGATGGAGAAAAGGTTGTTTACCTGACCTTCGACGATGGGCCGGTGCCCGAAATCACAACGTGGGTTTTGGACGTTCTGGATAAGTATAAGATTAAAGCTACCTTTTTTTGTGTGGGAGATAATGTCCGCAAACATCCGGAAATATATAAAGATATTTTAGACCGGGGGCATAAGGTAGGTAATCATACATACAACCACCTGCAAGGTGTTCGTTCTTGGTCGGGCAGATATGTGGAAAACACAAAAAAGGCATCAGAGTATATCAACTCCGACCTGTTTCGCCCTCCTCACGGGCACATGCGTATCCCTCAGTTCCTTAGATTAAGGAAACACTATAAAATTATATTGTGGGATGTTGTTACCCGCGATTACAGTAAATACATGACTCCCCATTCGGTATTGAAGAATGTACAGAAATATACCCGCAATGGGTCTGTCATTGTTTTTCACGATTCGCTCAAAGCCGAAAGAAACATGAAGGAGGCTTTGCCCAAAGCCATAGAGTGGTTGCTGGAACAAGGCTATTCGTTCCGGACAATCCCTTCGTTGCGAAAATAAGTTTACTTGAACTTTTATGTATCTTTGTTCAGGTTCAGATTTATAAAACTTTTCTGAGAAAAAAATAAAAACATGATTCTTATCCACAATGCCACCATCGTAAACGAAGGACGTTCGTTTGTAGGTTCAGTACTGATAGAGGGAAAAATAATTAAAGACATATTTGTTCCGGGCGAAGTGCCCGAAGGCATACTATCGCAAGCCGAGGTTATTGATGCTTCGGGGTTATGGCTTCTTCCGGGAGTGATAGACGATCAGGTACATTTCCGCGACCCGGGTCTGACTCATAAAGGTGATCTGCGTACCGAAAGCCGTGCGGCAATAGCCGGAGGGGTAACCTCTTTCATGGAAATGCCTAACACAAAACCACAAACAACCACCATCGAAGCTTTGGATGCTAAGTTTGAGGCTGCCGAAGAGAAATCGTACGCAAACTATTCGTTCTATCTGGGTGCAACCAACGATAATCTGGCAGAGCTGAAAAAAGCGGACAAGAAGCATATTTGTGGGATAAAGGTTTTTATGGGCTCGTCGACCGGAAATATGTTGGTCGATAACCAGAAGACGCTCTCATCTGTTTTTGCCGAAATAGATATGCTCATAGCAACCCATTGCGAGGAAGAAGAGATAATAAAAAAGAATATAGAGTACTATAAGGCAAAATTCGGCGATAGTATTCCGGTGCAATACCATCCGCTCATTCGTAGCGAAGAGGCTTGCTATCGGTCTTCGGCAAAAGCCGTAGAATTGGCCGATAAATATGGAGCGAGGCTTCATATATTGCACTTGTCTACGGCCAAGGAAGTAACTCTGTTTGATGCAACGCCCCTTGCCCAAAAGAAAATTACGGGCGAAGTTTGTGTGCATCACCTTTGGTTCTCGGACGAGGATTACGCGAAATACGGAACACGCATCAAGTGGAATCCTGCCATTAAGACAAAAAACGATAGGGATGCTCTGTTGCAAGGCTTGCTGAACGGACGATTGGATGTTGTGGCAACCGACCATGCCCCACACTTGCCCGAAGAAAAACAGGGCGACTGCCTGCAAGCTGCGTCGGGAGGGCCTTTGGTACAGCATTCCCTGCAAATGATGCTTGAGCTGGCAAAACAGGGGAGATTAACCAAAGAGCAGGTTGTTGACAAAATGTGCCATGCGCCTGCCACCCTTTTCCGTGTACACAAGAGGGGTTATCTGCGTCAGGGGTATTATGCCGATATGGTTCTGGTCGACCCTAATAAGAATTATACAATACAGAAAGATAATATTTTGTATAAATGCGGATGGTCGCCCGTGGAAGGGCAAACCTTGTCTACAACCATCGAAAAAACTTTCCTGAACGGCCGGTTGGCCTTCGATGCGGGGGTACTCAATGATGTAAAAGGCGAAGCCTTAGTGTTCGACTATTGAATTTTATAGAAAAACTGTTGCTGTGGGATTGTCGGTGAAGAAACTAAAATCGTATATGATGCCTGTATCTATGTGTATAGGCGCTTTGTTTTATCCACTGCTTCAGCATCTTTCGTTCCTGACGCCATACCTTATTTTCTGTATGTTGCTCATCACATACAGCAATATGAGGCTGAAGGAAATAAAACCGAGCAGGATGCACTGGTGGTTATTGGTTCTTCAGCTGGTGGGTTCGGTAGCGGTTTATTGGATAGTTAGTTTTTTCAATCCTGTTGTTGCTCAAGGTGCGTTGATTTGCATACTTACCCCAACGGCAACCTCGGCGGTTGTGATAACAAGCATGCTGGGCGGAAATGTAGCCGGTCTGACGGCCTACACTCTTCTCTGTAATATGGCGGTGGCTGTTTGTGCGCCAATAATATTTGCGGTTGTTGAACCGGATAGCAGCATACCTTTTCTTGAAGCCGTAACGGTTATATCAAAAAATATTTTCCTGCTTCTTTTGTTGCCCCTTGTGCTCGATATTATAATTAAACGTTTCTTTAAACGGGTACATTTTTTCATCAGCCGGTCGCAGTCGGTGTCATTCTATCTATGGAATCTGGCACTGATTATTGTAACGGCACGCACCATTCAGTTTATCTCGGAGCAAGACGATAACAATTATTACATAGAGGCGGTTATAGCCTTTGTAGCCCTTGTTCTTTGCGTTTGTCAGTTTCTTGTGGGGAAGACAATAGGCAGCCGCTACAACGACCGTATAGCGGGAGGGCAGGCCTTTGGACAGAAAAACACAATTCTGGCTATCTGGATGGCACAGACATACCTGAATCCGATATCTTCGATAGGCCCCGGAGCATATGTTCTTTGGCAAAATGTTATAAACTCTTACCAAATCTGGAAAAAGAGAAACAACACACCGGAGTGAATCTCCGGGAAAAAATGTGGGTTATCCCTTTTTTTTGTTTTTTTAGTTAAGAGTTTTATGTCCGTATATTATTGTATCTTAATAGTATAACTCTTTTTGTTAAGATTAATAGTGTTGTTTATTTTTAAGGCGAATTATCCTTTAAAAAGTAGTTTTTTATTTTATCTTTGTGTGCGATTAGCTTTCGAGAAATGTCTTACTCGAAAAGCTGGTACTCCGCTCAAAGACATTATATACTATTTAAATTATATGAAGAATAATCTTTTTGACAGATTCACCCCAAACGAAAACAAATTTTTTCCCCTTCTCCGCGAAATGGCAGACGTCATTTACACCGCAGCCGATTACATGGTAGAGTGCGTACAAGTTAAAACACATGAGGAAGCAGTTGAAAGCTTCCGTAAAATAAAAGAGGAGGAACGCCGGGGAGACAAATTACAATCCAAAATCTTTGAAGAACTAAACAACACATTCATAACACCTTTCGACAGGGAAGACATAAACGACTTGTCGCTCATGCTGGATGATGTTACCGATTTTATAAACAGCAGTGCCAAGCGCATAACGCTTTATAAGCCCAAAAAAATGCCCGAAAGCGCAATAAAATTGGCGGAATTGGTGCGTGAGTCGGCCGATTGTTTACGGAAAGCTATCGCCGAATTGATAATATTGAAAAAGAAACCCGAAGTCATCAGGGAATATTGTTCCGAACTGGCCGTAATAGAGCATAAGGCCGACGATGTTTACGAGCATTTCCTTATCGACCTGTTCGACCACGAGAAAGACCCCTTCGAGGTTATTAAACTGAAAGATATTCTCCATGAATTGGAAAGAGCTACCGATGCGGCAGAATCAGTAGGCAAAATCATAAAAACAATAATCGTCAAATACGCATAACAGAACTACAATGACGCTATTAATTATAATTATTGTTTTAGCTATAATCTTCGACTTTATCAATGGTTTTCACGATGCGGCTAACTCCATAGCAACAGTAGTTACCACAAAAGTCTTATCTCCTACACAAGCCGTTATCTGGGCGGCATTCTTCAATTTCATTGCATATTTCATCGCTAAGTTTATAATAGGCGGTTTTGGTATTGCCGATACGGTTTCTAAAACTGTTGATATGTCGTTCATATCCAATCCTTCGCTGGTTATTATAGCGGGGCTTGTGGCGGCTATCACCTGGAATCTGATAACCTGGAAATTGGGTATTCCTTCGTCGTCGTCGCATACGTTGATTGGTGGTTTTGCCGGAGCGGGTATCGCGGCAGCAGGATTTGCAGCGGTGCATGCGGGCGTGATTGGGATTATAGCACTCTTCATTGTTGTGGCTCCCCTTATCGGTATGGTTGGCGGTAATATAATATCTATTGCAACCCTGCATGCTGTGAAGAAGGTAAAACCTCGTACAGCCGATAGATGGTTTAAACGTCTTCAGCTAATATCATCGGCCGGTTTGAGTATAGGGCATGGGCTTAACGACTCGCAAAAAGTAATGGGTATCATTGCTGCTGCCTTGATTGCTACAACGCACGAAAATCCGGACATACATCCTTGGCTTTGGATGGAATCGATGAACGACATGCACGACTGGGTTCCTTTGGCCTGTTTCACGGCGATAGCCTTGGGTACGGTTTGCGGAGGATGGAAAATCATGAAAACGATGGGCAACAAAATAACCAAAATAACGCCTGTTGAAGGGTTCTGTGCTCAAACGGCAGGAGCGCTGACGCTGTTTATTACCGAAATACTCCATGTGCCGGTAAGTACCACGCATGTTATTACAGGTAGTATAATAGGGGTAGGCTCCGTAAAAAGACTTTCGGCCGTACGTTGGGGTATAACAAAAGACCTCCTGTGGGCTTGGATACTCACAATACCGGTCAGTGCTATTTTGGCAATGATAGTATTTGTTATTCTTGATTTTTTTATATAGGTTTGTTCTAAAATATTGAAAATAAATAAAACACAAGCAAATCTGAAAAAAGGTTTGCTTGCTTTGTTTTAACAGGGGAGGATCGGTTAAGATTTTAAAAGATTTTTTTATTTATGGCAAGAAACATATTAATACTGATAGCAAGCGTATTAATATTCAGTGGATGCGATGCCTTTGAGTACCATCCTTACGATGGGCGTATTACAGGCGAAAAGAATATTAATGCAAAGAACATAACTCGTATAGAGGCTGCGTGTAAGGACAAAGACACTATACGTTTTGTTATGACGGGCGATACTCAACGCTGGTATGACGAAACGGAAGCCATGGTCAAAAACATTAACCGGCGCACTGATATCGACTTTGTGATACATGGGGGCGACCTTGCCGACTTCGGATTAACAAAAGAGTTCCTTTGGATGCGCGATATAATGGGTAAACTGAAAGTGCCCTACGTTGCCGTTATCGGTAACCACGATTGCTTAGGGAATGGCGAAGAGATATACCGGAAAATATGGGGAAAGGAAAATTTTTCGTTTATGGCCGGAAATGTAAAGTTTGTGTGCCTCAATACCAATGCTTTGGAGTATAGCTACGACAGGCCTATTCCCGATTTCACGTTCATAGAAGACCAGTATAACGAAAAACGCGAAGGACACGAAAAAACCGTGTTCGTTATGCACGCCCGTCCCTATTCCGAGCAGTTTAATAACAATGTGGCGCGTGTTTTTCAGCGCAATATAAAAGAGTTTCCCAAGTTGCAGTTTTGCCTTAATGCGCACGACCATCAGGTAACGGCCGACGATTTGTTTGACGATGGCATTATCTATTACGGATCGCCCAATGTGGCAAAAAGAAAATATTTACTTTTCACGATACTCCCCAACGACAAATATGAATATGAAGTGGTTTCTTTCTGATCTTAAATATTATCTGGCGTTGGTCATAATCGGTCTGTTGGTTAATAATGTACAAGCCCAAAACGGCTACGAAAGACGCATAGAGAAGTACCGTTCGCAATGGGAAAAACTGATTCCGGCATACTCTAAGATACAATATGCCGGCGGAATGGGTTTGTTGTCGTTTGGCACGGGGTGGGACTATGGAAAAAACAACCAGTGGGAGACGGATGTTTTTATGGGTTTCCTGCCCAAATATTCTACCTCCGATTTTAAAGTGACATTTACCCTGAAGCAAAATTTTATTCCATGGAAAAAACCCTTGGGGCATAACTTATCGGTCGATCCCCTTGCATGTGGCATGTATGTAACCACTATACTGAACGACGATTTTTGGACATCCGAACCCGACAAGTATCCTAACGACTATTATTCGTTTTCTTCAAAATTACGTTTCAACCTTTATGTGGGGCAACGCCTTACCTACAAAATACCGTCTCAAAAACGTTTCTTTGCCGAAACAGTAACTCTTTTTTACGAGTTGGGAACGAACGAATTGTACATAATAAGCGCTGCCGGAAACAGTTACCTGAAACCTACCGATTATATAAAACTCTCTTTAGGGATGAAGTTCCTGTTCTTTTAGAGTTAATCCTTGTTTAAATAAATGAAAGATAAATTGGTGGAAGATAGAGTTGAAAAAGCCGTAGAGCTGCACAAAAGCGGATACAATTGCGCGCAAGCCGTTGCAATGGCTTATGCTGATTTATTTGGAGTAGATACCGAAACGATAGCAAAGCTGTCGTGCTCTTTTGGGGGCGGTCTTGGTGGTTTGCGTGAGGTTTGCGGAGCGGTTTCGGGCATGTCTATGATTGCAGGTTTGGCAACGGGTATGGCCAACGCCAACCGGAAAGAAGACAAGCAGCGCAATTATAAAACCGTGCAGATGCTTGCCCAAAAGTTTGAGGAAGAAAACGGAAGCATTCTATGTAAACGGCTTTTGGGCCTTGAGCCGGGTTTGGCAGAAGGGAAAAAGAAAAAGCCATGCCAAGAGTATGTGCGTTATTGCGCCCGGCTGATAGAAGAAAACTTGTTGCGCGGGCAATAATTAGATGATATACTGGTTCTGTGACGAAGCGGGCTTTTCCTTACCATGGTATAAAGTCCGTTTTTTTAGTTACTTTTGCAGTCTCAAAAGTTGAAAAATACCAATAAATAAAATAAAAATCACATGATAACTATAGACCAACTAAAAGAAGTGTTGGAGCGCGAGTCTGCGCTGAGGGGGTATCTTTGACGTCGATGCAAAGAAAATCCAATTAGAAGAAGAAGAAATCCGAACCCAAGATCCGGCGTTTTGGAACGACAACAAAACGGCTGAAGAACAAATGAAAAAAATCAGAGCCATAAAGGCTTGGATTGAAGGATATAACGAAGTGCGGAATGCTGCCGAAGAACTTCAACTCGCTTTTGACTTCCAGAAAGAAGGCATCACTACCGAAGACGAAGTAGACACGGCATATCAGACGGCAATCCGTTTGATCGAAAATCTGGAACTGAAAAACATGCTCCGCCGCGAAGAAGATAAGCTGGGCGCGGTTCTTAAGGTAAACAGTGGGGCAGGAGGTACCGAAGGTCAAGACTGGGCTTCCATGTTGTTCCGTATGTATCAGCGTTGGTGCGAATCGAAAGGATATAAGGTGACGGTCACTAACTGGCAAGACGGCGATGAGGCCGGAATCAAAACAGCCACAATGCAGGTTGAAGGCGATTTTGCTTACGGTTACCTGAAGTCCGAAAACGGGGTTCACCGCTTGGTACGTGTTTCACCTTACAATGCGCAAGGAAAACGAATGACGTCTTTCGCCTCGGTTTTTGTTGTGCCTTTGGTCGACGATTCGATAGAAATAGAAGTCAATCCGGCCGATGTTACGTGGGATACCTTCCGTTCGAGCGGAGCCGGTGGCCAGAACGTGAACAAGGTTGAAACCGGAGTTCGTTTGCACTATAAATATAAGGACGAAGAAACCGGCGAAGAAAAGGAAATAGTGATAGAAAATACCGAGAGCCGTTCGCAGTTTGGAAACAAGGACAACGCTATGCGTTTGCTGAAATCGCAACTGTACGAGATGGAGCTCGAAAAACGCCGTAGCTTGCAGTCGCAGGTCGAAGCCGGAAAGAAAAAAATAGAATGGGGATCACAAATCCGCAGTTATGTTTTTGACGACCGCCGGGTAAAAGATCACCGTACCAACTACCAAACATCTGATGTAAACGGAGTTATGGATGGCGATATCGACGAGTTTATCAAGGCTTACCTGATGGAATTTGGAGGTGAGGCATAACACAATATGCCGCTTTGCCTTCGGGTTATGATTATAGAAAATATCCATAATTGATATATGGGGAATAGCCGATAATCTTCGTAAGAAATAGAATTTGTTTATGTAACTTTGTATATTATAAAACAAGCAAGTAAGGCAAAGCAAAACCTTGACCGTGCTTTGTTTGTTTTAATATAAGGGAAACTCTATACATAAATCAGAAATGGCTGACAATCAAGATAAAATATTAGAAGAAGTAACAAGTGGCGAATATAAATACGGCTTCGTTACGGATATAGATACAGAAGTAATTCCAATTGGGCTTTCCGAAGAAGTGATACGCCTCATTTCGGCAAAAAAAGAAGAGCCCGAATGGATGCTTGAGTTCCGGCTCAAAGCATACAGGTATTGGCTTACGCTCGATATGCCCCGGTGGGCGCATCTCGACATACCCGAAATAGATTATCAGTCTATAAGCTATTATGCTGCCCCTAAAAAGAAAGACGGGCCCAAAAGTATGGATGAGGTAGACCCTGAGTTGATAAAAACATTCGATAAATTGGGAATCCCTTTGCACGAGCGTGAACAGCTTGCCGGAGTTTCGTCGATGGCTGTCGATGCCGTTGTTGACAGCGTTTCGGTGAAAACAACTTTCAAAAGTACGTTAGCCGAAAAAGGGATAATTTTCTGTTCCTTTAGCGAGGCTGTGAAGGAGCATCCCGATTTGGTTAAGAAATATCTGGGGTCGGTGGTTCCGTATCGCGACAATTTTTTTGCCGCGCTAAATTCGGCAGTATTCAGCGATGGATCGTTTGTGTATATCCCTAAGGGTGTTCGCTGCCCTATGGAGCTATCCACATATTTCCGTATCAATGCCGCTAATACCGGTCAGTTTGAACGTACACTGATTGTTGCCGACGACGACTCGTACGTAAGCTATCTGGAAGGTTGCACAGCACCCATGCGCGATGAAAACCAACTGCATGCCGCTATCGTGGAGATTGTGGCAATGGACAGGGCCGAAGTGAAATATTCGACCGTCCAGAACTGGTATCCGGGCGATAAGGACGGCAATGGAGGTATTTATAATTTTGTAACCAAGCGGGGAGTTTGTAAGGGTGTAAGCTCAAAAATATCGTGGACTCAGGTCGAAACAGGTTCGGCCATCACATGGAAGTACCCCTCATGTATCCTGTCGGGCGATAATTCGATAGGCGAGTTTTATTCAGTGGCCGTAACAAACAATCATCAGCAGGCCGATACAGGCACAAAGATGGTTCATATAGGCAAAAATACAAAAAGCCGTATTGTATCGAAGGGTATCTCGGCCGGATTCAGCCAAAACTCATACCGTGGGTTAGTAAAGGTATCGCCCAAAGCCGAAGGCGCACGTAACCACTCGCAATGCGACAGTTTATTGCTGGGCGATAAATGCGGGGCACATACTTTCCCGTATTCGGACATAGCAAACGAAACGGCAATTATAGAACACGAAGCAACGACTTCAAAAATAAGCGAAGACCAGATATTTTATTGCAACCAACGCGGCATAGGAACCGAAGAAGCGGTAGGCCTTATCGTGAACGGTTATGCCAAAGAAGTGATGCAGAAGCTCCCGATGGAGTTTGCCGTAGAAGCCCAGAAGCTACTCCAGATAAGCTTGGAGGGCAGTGTAGGATAAAAATAGCCGAATTTTTGGCTTTTTCAGAATAAAAAAAACTTCATCCGATTTTTTCGTTTTCGGATGAAGTTTTTTGTATATAACCCCAAGAATGTAAAATCCTGTTTTAACGGCTTATCGATACTACTTTGGCATCGGCCTTGAAGCAAGCATTGGTTAGTTTTACATCAGTACCTTTGGCATAAGCATTGTTAAAAACCTTGTATCCATAATCGGTCATACCGTCAAAACCGATAGTGTATCCGTTAAGAGATAGTTCCATACCATCCCTGTATTGGCCTTTTACACCTTTTTTTAATAAAAGTTTTCTGACGGTCATTCCCGGAGAAACACCATCGGGGGTAGATATGTTTGAGGCAAAAACCGTGATGCCAGCCACCGTTTTTTCGTATCCGTAATCTGTGATTTCGGCTACTTTCGTTTTTCCTGAATAGAAAACGTAAAGAGTGTAATCTCCGTCCATTTCGTCTTCAATCACTTTTTTCTCAAAGCGGTCGTACAATCCGGCGCATTTTGCAGGAATCTTAGAAAAGAGCATTCCTTTTTTCAAACAACCTACACCTTCTTTGTTCAATGTGAATGATGTTTGGGCAGTTACTGCGCACGAAATCAACATAAATGATGCAAAGAGCAACATGAAAATACTTTTTTTCTTTTCCATAATAATAATAAATTTAAAGAATCATTTTGATTATATAGATATTAATAATTTCCCTTTTGTGTAATCCGTCATTCCTTCAATGGGTTCCACCCTTGAGCGGTCAGTTCTATTTCGGCTCCGTCGCGGGTTAGCAGGCATGCACCCAAAGAGGGGTCGGTTATGTGGCCTACAACGTGAATGTCTTTCATGGCCGAAACCTTGTCGTGCGTGTGCAGGGGAACGGTGAAAAGCAGTTCGTAATCCTCTCCTCCGCTGAGCGCAACCGTTGTTACATTCATATTGAACTCTTCGGCCATTACGGCGGTTTGGTAGTCGATAGGGATTCTTTCTTCAAACAAACGGCAACCCGTATTGCTTTGCTTACAGATGTGCAGAATCTCGGACGAGAGTCCATCCGAAACATCTATCATGGCAGTAGGAACGATCCCCTCTTTTGCCAGTTGTTCCACAATATCTATTCTTGCTTCGGGTTTTAACTGTCTTTCGAGCAGATATTCTTTTCCTGAAAAATCGGGTGTGAAGTCTTTCTCTCCCTGATAAACAGATTTTTCGCGTTCCAGAAGTTGAAGTCCCATGAACGAAGCTCCCAAATTGCCCGATACACAGAGAAGATCTGTATTTTTTGCCCCGTTGCGATACACTATTTTGCCTTGTTCGCCTTCCCCGATACAGGTAATGCTGATAGAAAATCCTGTGAGCGAAGCCGAAGTATCGCCCCCCACAATATCTACGCCATACTGCTCGCATGCCAAACGAAGACCCGAATAAAAGCTGTCAAGGTCTTCGACCGAAAAACGTTTTGATATACCTAGTGATACGGTTATCTGCTTGGGCTGTCCGTTCATGGCATAGATATCTGAAAAATTCACAACGGCTGCCTTATAGCCCAGATGTTTCATTGGGACATAGGTCAGGTCAAAATGAATCCCTTCCAGCAACAGATCGGTTGTGACCAGCACTTTTTTGTTTGTATAGTCGAGTACGGCGGCATCATCGCCCACGCCTTTTTCCGAACTTCGATTCTTTAACTTGATATTTTCGGTGAGATGCCTGATGAGGCCGAACTCACCAAGGCTTGATATTTGGGTATGTTGCATTTTCTTTTACTTTAGTTTGCTGATAACTTCGCTGATTATTAAAGCCATTTTTGGCTGGGCGTCTTTGGCTGCGAGTTGCACATCCTGATGTGTGGTTTCGGCTATTTGCCCAATCACACAGATATTGGTAATGATGGAGAAAGCCATTACTTTCATACCGGCATGGTTGGCCACGATTACTTCCGGCACGGTAGACATGCCTACCGCATCGCCCCCTATTATGCGGAAAAAATTATATTCGGCCGGTGTTTCGAAAGTAGGGCCTTGCGTGCCAACGTACACTCCGTGTTGCAGTTTTATGTTGTTTTTTTTGGCAATATCGGTTGCTAACAGCCGCAGGTCTTTGTCGTAAGCATTGGTCATGTCGGGGAAACGAACACCCAGACTGTCGTCGTTCCTGCCTCTTAGCGGATGTTCGGGAAAGAGGTTGATGTGGTCGTTTATCAGCATTATATCGCCCAACTCAAAGCTACTGTTCATTCCTCCTGCCGCATTCGATACGAACAGGTATTTTATACCTAAAGCACGGAATACACGTACAGGGAAAGTTACTTGTCTCATATCGTATCCCTCGTAATAGTGGAAACGCCCTTGCATGGCAAGCACGGTTTTATTGCCCAACTGCCCCACAATAAGCTTTCCGCTATGTCCTTCTACTGTCGATATAGGAAAGTTGGGTATTTCTGTGTATGGAAGTTCTTGCTTGTTGGTTATGCTGTTCACCAAATCGCCTAAACCTGTACCTAAGATGATAGCGTAGTTGGGAATATCGGTGAATTTACTTTTTATGAAGTCGGCTGTTTCTTGTATTCTTTTTAACATGGTCTGATATTTTTGCATTAAATTTTGCCTCATCGTCCTTATTCAGGAACGAAACTTCTACCGGAAGGACGTACATTGCCTCTTTTGCCTGTTCGCTCAAGCCTTTAACATTGCGCAGACGGGCCGCATCCTTGGTTGTAATCACAATCATCTTAGGGGCAGGCATCCGGTCAAAAACTTCGTTTATTTTTCGGATATCGATTCCTGAAAAATTGTGATGATCGGCAAAGATAATTGTTTCTAAGGTTTTACTTGCCTTTTTCAGCTTGCCAATGAGTAAATCGGGGTTCGCTATTCCCGCAACGAGCAGAACATTCTTGTCTTTCAGTTCTGTGAGCTTGGCAGAAGGAGATGCGGCAGCGAATAAAGGGAATAAAGAGCCGTAAGTAAGTGTTGTAAACAATAAGTCCTGATAAGGAAAAGTATTCACATTGTAGGTTGATATCCTCAAGTCGATAGGCTTCGCGCTTTGGGGGCATTTGGTAATGACAATCATGTTTGCGGCACTGGCATGGCCAACAGGCTCTCTGAGCCGTCCGGCGGGCAGCAGGCAATCTTCCGACATTGGGCGGTTGAAGTCTGTGAGCAGGATAGAGAAGGACGGTTTTACGTAACGGTGCTGAAAAGCATCGTCCAGCAGGATCACTTCCGGACGCATTTCTTCATCCAAAGCCAAAAGCCTCTCAATCCCCCTGCAACGGTTGGTATCTACGGCAACCAGAATGTCCTGAAAACTGGTTTTTATCTGCAATGGCTCGTCGCCTATCTCTCTGGCTGTTGAATTCTGATTTGCAAGGACAAAGCCTTTGGTTTGGCGTTTATAGCCCCTGCTCAGCACGGCAACCCTATAATCTTTTTTAAGCAACCGGATCAGGTACTCTATGTGTGGTGTTTTTCCTGTTCCGCCTACCGTGATGTTGCCTACACATATCACAGGAACGTTGTACGACTTACGTTTGAGTATCCCCCAATCGAAAAACTTGTTGCGGAAAAAAACAATAAGCCCATACAACCAAGAAAAAGGTAGCAACCATTTATTGATATGTACAGGCTTGTTGTTTCTCAAAGTATGATCTAATTATTTCATTTGTATATCGTACGGCAAACGGGCTTGAACATAGTCGGTAGACTGAAGTTCTTTAATCGATTTTATAGCTTTATAATCGGCTCCCAGATATTCTTTCATAGCTTTGGCTGCCATATCGTCTTTGCTCGATGAGAGCAAAAGGTCAAAGAAGCTTGTTTTCTTCGGATAATTCTGCAAGGAATAATCTTTCAGCTTGGCCAGTTTCGCAGCTTCTTTTATGGCTACGTCTATTCCTCCAAGTCCGTCAACCAACCCTATGGCAAGGGCTTGTTTCCCTGTCCAGACACGTCCTTCGGCAATTTTTGCAAGCGAGTCTTTTTCCATCTTACGGCCATCGGCGCAACGGGTCAAGAATAGGTCGTATCCATTGTTGATATAACGTTGCAACATTGCTTTCTCGTCGGCACGCATCGGGCGGGTTATTTCACCAAAGTCGCTCCGCTGGTTTGTTTTCACATTGTCGAACGATAAGCCTATTTTCTTTGTCAAGCCTTCGGCATTTGGGAATAGTCCGAATACTCCGATAGAACCGGTAAGTGTGGTTGGTTGTGCTATGATTTTAGAGGCGTTGCACGAAATGTAATAACCTCCCGATGCGGCATAGTCGCCCATCGAAACCACAACCGGTTTTTTTGCTTTAAGGTCTGTTATAGCTTTCCATATCTGTTCCGAGGCATAGGCGCTTCCTCCGGGCGAATTCACACGAAATACAACAGCCTTCACTTTATCGTCTTTTCTTAGTTTTTCTATTTCCTTGATAAGAGGTCCGTCAAGAATGTCTTCTCCGTTAGGGTCGGGTTTCTGTCCGCTGTAAATACCTCCTTCGGCATAAAGGACCGCAATCTTATCTTCCGCTGTATTTTTTTCTTTTAGGGGAACAGTGATAAGGTTACTGACGCTGGCAAGAGAAAGGTCGTCGTCTTTATCTACCTTAACGAGCGATTTCAGATAATCTTTCATTTCGGTTTCGTAAAGCAGGGTGTCGATAACTTTGTTGGTAGCCAGATATTTAGGATCTTTCATCATCAGGCAGGTATCGGCAAGAGAATTCAGGTTTTCGACCGATATCTTTCGTGAAGCCGAAATATCTGCAAGCACCGAACTCCACGTATCATTCAGGAACGAAGCCACTTGCTCACGGTTGGCATCGCTCATTTTTTCGTTTATGTATGGCTCTACGGCCGATTTATAAGTTCCAACCTTAAATATCTGCATCTCGATACCCAGTTTGTCTAATAGCCCTTTGTAGAACATTGGCGATGCCGACAAACCATGCAGGTCAACCATTCCTTGTGGATTTAACACAATCTTATCGGCTACCGATGCCAGATAATAGCATCCTTGCGAATATGTATCGCCATAGGCTACAACAAATTTGCCACTCTTTTTAAAATCGGTTAGGGCATTTCTTATCTCTTGCAAGGAGGCTGTCGACCCGAAAAGCATTCCGGCATGAATGTAGATACCTTTTATCTTCTCGTTTTCTTTTGCTTTTTGAATACCGCTAAGAATATCGTCCAATCCTATATTGGATGCTTGACTTACTCCTAAATATTCGTATAGAGGATTTTTTGCGGGAGCCCTGTCTTTGAGAGTGCCTTCGAGCTTCAATTCAAAAACAGTATTGTCTTTCAGAACATATGTTTCGGACGAGCTGCTTAGTATCAGCCCGAAGATACCTAAGCTTAAAACAAAGGTGATGATTCCTACAATAAATAGAGCAACAATCGTTGCTAAAACACTTTTAAAAAAACCTTTCATGTCGTTACCGTTTTAGCTGCGAACAGCAAAATTAAAAAAAATAAAACAATCTTCCTCTTTTTCTTACTCCAAATATCTGATGTTCTATAAAATAGACAGATTTATATAACCATTGGGCCGAAAACGAAAACTATATTGTACTACTATAAGTCGTAGAAAAAATGTTTTAATCACAATTTAAGACAAACATTTTTCTTTATTATTTGTTAATAAAGCGGGAAAACACGAAACCGTTAAGACAAAAAGATTGGAAAATTCATATTTTTTATGTATATTAGAACTAATAACTTCTTTTTAACAAGGGAGTTATGTCTCTGTAGTACTACAATAATTTCTTTTATTTTTTAACCTCAATTTTGTTTATGAAAAAAAATTACTTTTTACTTATCTTGTCAGTTGCAATGTTTCTGACAACGAGTTTGTTCGGACAGTCGGGCAATAAAGATAAACCAAGCAACGACACCATTTCTAAGAATTTATCTATTATTGATATTCTTCTGCTTCAAAATGGTCAACCTTCGGTCGCTGATGATAATTTGGATAATGGTACACTTCGGTCGGGTGAAAAACCTTCGGGAACGACAGTCGTCGATAGTGCTGTTGTTTATAATGCGGATAGTACAAAGAAAAGTGTAAGAACTTTCCAGAAAGAATCTGACAATACAACTATTATAGAGAATAGATATCAGAATAGTGAAACAAATCATTTGGGCGAAAGAACTGTTATCACTACCGACCATACCGGGCGTATAATTCACTCTAAAGAATATATTTTGCGGCAAGAAGGTAATGAAGAGATAGCCACGGCCTACAAAGAAGTATTTTATACTTATAACGAAGCCGGCCTGATTAACCAAATAGAAAGCTATTCTCTGGAAAATGACACTTCCGCCAAAGACCATATGGAAAATATTTCTTATAACGAGGATGGTTACATCAATCTGATAAAATATTATACAATTGGCAATGATAGCAAGTGGCTTTTGACCGAAGAGCTTAAAGCAGAATGTTCTACAGATGAAACCGGACTTGTATCCTATATTGAATACCTGCGTAGGATGGATAAAGAAAATGTGTGGAGCAACTGGAATAAATATTGTAAGGAAGTGTATAAACTTGACGAAAATTCTAATATAATTCTTTGGGAATTGTATAAATGGAACGAAGAAAGCGGAGAGTGGTTTACCCAAGGACGTGAAGTAACCATATATAATGGAAAACAGGGGCAATCGGGCGACAATGAAATTGCTTCCCGCAGCAAGTCTAAATCTGCTGATGATAATGTAGTGAAAGTAGAAACATTTGGATATCAAACTTATGGAGGGACACAGATACCTGTGCTTAACCAATACGTTGTTTATCATTATAGCGCAAACGAAAGTTTAGCATCTAATGATGTATTGGCGGCAATTACTGAGGGCGATGTCTCTCTCGTGAACGGAAGCCTTAGCATAAACACTCCGGTTGCAGAAACAGTTTCGATATACAACGTTTTGGGTATGCGGATATATTCGGCCGAAAAACCAAAAGGGGAGTTCAATATTAATGCCAAAGAACTGCCTCAAGGAATTCTCCTTGTAAAAGGAGCTTCGGGTTGGTCAAGAAAAGTTATGAATTAAACGGAGAAAACAACCCTTGTTAGTATAAAATTAAAGCCGTATTGCTGAGAAAAAGCAATACGGCTTTTTTGCATATGAAACAAAATATTGTTCGCTGTTTTTCTTAATTTTGTAACAGAACAGTAAACATGTGTGTTATGAGCAAAAAAAAGATTGTTGTATTGACAGGTGCAGGCATGAGTGCCGAAAGCGGAATATCCACCTTTAGGGATTCGGGCGGACTGTGGGAACAGTATAACGTGGAGGATGTTGCTACACCCGAAGGTTTCAGACGTAACCCCGAATTGGTTTTAGAGTTCTATAATAAACGCCGGCGCGAATCGTTTAAGGCAAAATCTAATGCCGGACACGTAGGATTGGCCCAAATGGAACAAGACTTCGATGTTGAAATCATAACGCAAAACGTAGATAATCTGCACGAAAAGGCTGGAAGTACAAAGGTTTTGCATCTGCATGGGGAGTTGGTCAAGGTTCAATCTGTTGCCAACCCTAACCTAATTTATACCCTAACGGAAGAAAAACCGGATATCCATGTAGGTGATAAGGGAGAAGATGGGGCACAACTACGCCCGCATATAGTGTGGTTTGGAGAGGCGGTTCCAGCCATAGAAGAGGCTATCGGGGTTGTAGAAAAAGCCGATGCCTTGGTCATTATCGGCACATCGCTCAATGTTTATCCGGCAGCCGGATTGGTAAATTATGCAAAACCCGGCGTTCCCATCTTCCTGATAGACCCTCAAGAAGTGAAAGCTCCAAGGCAAGGTATTCACTTTATCCGTAAAGGTGCTGGTGAGGGGGTTAGCGAATTACGTAATTTATTAAAATATCTGTAACGATTTGATTTATATTTTATGTAATTTTGTGAGCAAGTTATTTAGCGATAGTCTGAAAGATAATGGGTGAAAAAGAGAAGAGCATTGTTTATGCGCCAAGTACAGTCGAGTTTGTTACTGTGGCTGTGCAATATTGTCGGTTTTTAGAAAGTTTTGAGGATGAAGGAAAACCTTTCCTGACGGATAAACTGACAAAACTGTTGCCTTTGCTTTATCTGAAAGCATCCCTTTTGCCCGAAAGCCAGTTTCTGGAAGAGGACGAAGAGCAGGAAGTAGCCGTAACAGAAGATTTATATAACCACATCTCGTCTCGCCTGTACGCTGTTTATGCAAATGATGATAGCTATCTGGAAGTATTTCTACAAGATATGAAGTATAGCGACACACCCATCGTGGCAAGTATATCGGAAGACCTGACCGACATTTATCAGGATTTAAAGAACTTTATTACCATATACGAAAGAGGGGTGGTTGAGCATATGAACGATGCACTCTGTATATGTCACGAAAACTTCTGCTTATATTGGGGGCAAAAACTTGTCAATGTATTGCGTGCGCTGCATGTACTGAAATATTCGCCTGAAATAGATACCGAAGATGACGGTGACACGCTTCAAAACGATAACGGGTTGTGGTAGAAAATATATCGAAAGAACAAGTATCAGAACTTCCTGTTGAGGTTTTTCCGGGTCGTATCATTGTGATTGATACCGCAGAAAAAGCCTTGCAGGCCGTTCAATATCTTAGGCAAACCAAAATAATTGGGTTCGATTCCGAAACCAAACCCAGTTTTCAACGGGGCAAATCGTATAAAGTGAGCCTCATACAACTTGCCACACGCGACACTTGTTTCCTGTTCCGCCTCAACTTGATAGACTTTCCCCCTTGCTTGGCGGAGCTTTTGGACGATCCGGAAGTTCAGAAAATAGGATTATCCTTGAAAGATGATTTTGCGGCCATACGTAAGCGCGTCAAAACTTTTGCTCCTCAAAATTTTATAGAACTGCAAGCATTTGTAAAAAAGGTGGGGATAAAGGAGTTGGGCCTGCAACGTATATACGCCATCCTATTCAGCAAACGTATTACCAAAACACAACGGTTGTCGAACTGGGAGGCTGATGTGCTGACCGATGCGCAAAAGATGTATGCTTCGGTCGATGCTTGGGCATGCCTTAAGATATATGAAAAACTGAACGAAACACCTATAAATTGAATGAGTGAAGCGAACTATAAAAGAATAACGTTACGTCCTAAAAAAGAAGACGCCTTGTTGCGTTTTCATCCTTGGGTATTTTCGGGAGCCGTTGCCACAAAGGACGAAGGTCTTGTTGAGGGCGAAACCGTCAGAGTTTATACAGCCGCGGGCAATTATATTGCTACCGGGCATTACCAGATAGGCAGTATCGAGGTGCGTGTACTGACTTTTCGGGACGAGGCTATAACCCACGATTTCTGGGTGAAACGCCTGTCGGTTGCTTACGATTTACGTAAAAAAATAGGCGTAGTATCCGAACACAATAACGCCTACCGCCTTGTGCATGGCGAAGGTGACAATCTGCCCGGACTTATCATTGATGTTTATGGCAATACGGCGGTCATACAATCGCACTCGGCAGGGATGCACATTGACCGTATGTATATTTGCGAAGCTCTGAAAGAAGTGCTTCGAGGCACTCTCAAGAATATTTACTATAAGTCTGAAACTACGCTGCCCTACAAAGCCGATTTAGGACAAGAAGACGGCTATTTGTGGGGAGGACACGCAGACGAAGTTGACGAAATAGCCGTTGAAAACGGCTTAAAGTTCCGTCCCGACTGGTTGAAAGGGCAAAAAACGGGCTTCTTTGTAGATCAGCGCGACAATCGTGCTCTGATTGAGAAATATTCGTCCGGCCGTTCTGTACTGAACATGTTTTGCTACACCGGAGGGTTTTCGTTCTATGCCATGCGTGGTGGAGCCAAGCGTGTTTGTTCGGTAGACAGTTCGGCTAAAGCTATTATGCTTACCGAAAACAATGTGGAGCTCAATTTTGGAAACGATCCCCGGCACGAATCTTATGCCGAAGATGCGTTTAAATTCTTAGGGAAAATAAACGAAGGCGATTACGATTTGATTGTGCTCGACCCCCCTGCTTTTGCAAAACATCGTGGGGCTATACGTAACGCCCTGCAAGGGTATAAGCGGTTGAATGCCGTTGCTTTTGATAAGATTGCCAAGGGTGGCATACTGTTCACGTTTTCGTGTTCGCAGGTTATCAGCAAGGAAGCTTTCCGCTTGGCTGTGTTCAGTGCAGCCGCGCAATCGGGGCGCAGTGTTAAGATACTGCACCAGCTGACGCAACCTGCCGACCATCCTATTAATATTTACCATCCCGAGGGCGAGTACCTGAAAGGCTTGGTGCTGTATGTAGAATAACCATCGGAATAATATTGTAATATCATGGCTATAACCTATCAGACGGAAGGGGTAAAGCTGCCCAACATAAAACGGCGAGAGGTAAGCCGTTGGATAAAAGCCGTCGCAACCTTGTATGGTAAAAAGGTGGGCGATGTGGCTTATATATTCTGTTCGGACGAGAAAATATTGGAAATAAACAAGCAGTATCTCCAACACGATTATTATACCGATATCATAACATTCGATTATACCGAAGGAAACGTTATTTCGGGCGATATATTCGTAGGCCTCGATACCGTGAAGTCGAACTCCGAACAGTTCCATACCGATTACCATGAAGAAGTTCACCGCATCATCATTCACGGCATTCTGCATCTTTGTGGCATCAACGATAAATCTCCGTCCGAACGCGAAAATATGACCCGGTGCGAAAACGAGGCATTAGCCATTCTCCCCCAACAATAATTTTAAACCGATACACTCTGTTATGGTTACAATAGCGATAGAAGAAAAACAGATTATAGAAAAAATTATTCGCTCGGCACAGACCTGTCATGTAGCGATGATCGACACAGAAGGCTTGCCTTATGTCATTCCCATGAATTTTGGATACGAAGAGGAGATTATTTACCTCCATTCTGCTCCCGAAGGCAGTAGTATAGAAGCCTTGGAAAAGAATCCTGAAGTTTGTATCGTCTTTTGTACGGATGCCGTTCTGCGCTATCAGCATCAGGATGTGGCTTGTAGCTATGGAATAAAGGGTAGCAGTGTTATGTGCCGGGGTAAGGTTACGTTCGAAGAAAATCTCGATGAAAAGGCAAAAGCTTTAAACATTATTATGCGCCAGTATTCTGACCGCCAGTTTAAATATTCGGAGCCTGCGCTTCGCAACGTGAAGGTGTGGAAAGTAGAAGTGGCGAGCATGACCAGCAAACGCTTTGGTGCGCCTAACCCCAATTCGCGTAACTATAAAGATTCGGAAGAATTTTAGGGTATTTGCGCATTATTCCTTTTTCTTCTTCAAGAAAGAGCGTATATCCACAGTCTTGTTCAATTTGACGAGCGAATAAATGACTGAAAACAAAAGAATCGCTCCACAGACAGCATATGCCCAAAAGCTTTCTATCTTTTGCATACACACAAATGTAGCAACAATCAGCAGTGTATTAAAAAACATCATAGCCACCACATCCCTGCGCCATCTGAAACGGCATAAACGAGCCGAAACGACAAACATCCAAACCAGATAAACACCGTAAGCTATCAGGTAGCCCAACCCTGCGGCATCTATACCCATTGTTGGGAACAAGAGGTGTGCGCTGAGTAAATAAACGACAAAGAACAACACTTCGGATATGAGATAGAACGGCCCTTTTCCTTTAGCCAGAATTATGAACCCCATAGGCCACGACAGCACTTTCAGGAAAGACCCCAATACCTGCCATTGCAGCAGTGTGTTTGCCGCTTGGAAATCGGATGAATAAAGTACCGACAGGGCGACCTTCGCCAACAGAATCATGGCTATTATCATTGGTGAGGCAATGATCAAAACGATATACGTTTGCTCGTTTACCAGCTTGCGTACTCCTGCGTTTTTGCCGGCAATGGCGCACAGGCGAGGATAAAAGTCCGTACCCATAGAGCGGAGTATCAGCCCCAAATATATACCCGTAATTGTCCAAACGGCTTGGAATAAGCCTGCGGCGTCTAACCCCAAATCGGAGGTGATGGATGCGCGTATCAGGTACATGGTCGATGCATTGGCTATTGTAGCCAAAACAATGTACGTACCTAATTGCAAGGTTTTTTTGCCTTCTTTTAGAGCAATCTTGGCAGGTATTTTTATCGTATTCAACTTCAATTTACGAAAATAGTGATAGCTGAACAGGAATGTAACCAAACTACCCAAGATAAGCGACAATACCAACCCCTTCATTCCTAACCAGAAATAAATGGGGATTGATACTACCAACGCCCCGAAGTTGGCATATACATTGACTTTTACAAGGGAGGTTATCTGCCGCATGCCTTGTATTACCATCGTATTACCCACCGACAGAGTGGAGAAAAACACACAGATCGATAACAGAGCCACAGGAATGGCGTAGCTACCTGTTTCGAAAGTATTTATACTTATCGGATAGCAAAAAACCAGGCAGACCAATGCTCCCAACATAGCTGTGCCTTGTATCCACCATCTCAAGATGCTGACGGCTTGTTCCAACTTACGGCGATCGTTGCTGGCGGCTGCTGCCGACACCTCGCGCATACCGCTTACGTCGAACCCTAAGCCCGACACAGAGCGAACCATATCTACCACCGACTGATAGTTCCCGATTAACCCTATCCCGGCTTTGCCAAGCAGCAGGGCAACAATCTTGTTCCGCACAAAACCGATAATAATGTTCACGACTTGCGATCCCCCGAATATTCCGGTAGACTTCACAATCTGCTTATATGACGAGTTCTGTTTGCTCAAAACGTTTTAGCTATAAAACAATATTAGGATGTGTTTTTCTCTTGCTATGTTGAACGTAACTACGGTCAGGATGACAAAGCGAATGTCATAATTATTTTTATCTGTAAAAGTATAATTTTATTTCAACCATCGGCTCATTTTTCTTTTTTCGAGCAAGGAGTATATCGTAAAAAGAAAAGGAAATGCCCGTCCTAAAGGATATGCCACCCTGAATATAAACGAAGGAAAAACCTGTTTCTTATTTTTTTCTATTCCTTTTATTATGGCTTTGGCTACAATTTGTACGTTTTGTGCCGGAAAGGGCAGGGGAGTAGCTTTCTTGCCCGTTGCTTTATCAAAAAAACCGGTTCTTGTTGCCACCGGATAAACTGTTGTGATGTGCAGGTTGGCAGGTTTTTCGTAACGGTAAGTATTTATAAAATGGCGTAAAGCGGATTTCGAAGAGCAGTAGAGAGCATAAGCGGGTAGAGAAACTATTGCCGCTGCCGAAACGGTGCAAACAAAGTTTTTTTCGGAATTACCCTCCTGTATTAACTTCTGCAATGTGTAGATGGGCGAAAATGTATTCAACGAAAAAATATCTTCGATATGTTTCCAATCGGCCTCATCCAGTTTTTCAATATAAGCAAAACCGGCATTGGCTATAAAAAGGTCGGTATTGCCAAAAGTTTGTTGCGCAAAAGTGAACAGAGCGTCTATTCCCTCGGGCGATGATACATCGCATGCAAAAGGGATAACTTTCCCCCAAAAAGTGTCTATTTGTTCCACACCACGGGCTACGGCTATAATCCGCACCCCTTGGTATGCGGCCAATAAAAACAAAAGCTCCTTCCCTATGCCGGAAGAAGCTCCTGTTACTATTATCTTTTTATTGGTAAGATTCATTCTCCGTCATTTCTTTATAGCATCGAAGCCTTGCCCATAAACGCCCCTAACGGTCGATTGCGATATGAACGCCTTTTCATCGATACTTTTTATCATCCGGAAGATGCTTACCGATTCGCTTCGTTTTGCCATCATAAGAATAACTTTTGTAGGTTTTTTGCTGTACCAGCCTGTGCCGTCCAGTATTGTACATCCACGATGCATTTCTTTATTGATAGCATCGGCAATAACATCGTACTTGTCCGAGAAGATAAGGAACTGCACCGATTGGCGGGAACCGTTGATAACAATATCGATCATATAGGTCATTACCACCATCACGATAAGACTGGCCACTACAATTTTAGTATCGCCGAATATGAAATACGAACAGCTTATTATACAGAAATCGCACAGCAACATCCCTCTCCCGAAAGCAAGGTTTTTGTACTTGTTCACAACGGCAACTATAATATCAGTACCGCCTGCGCTACCGTTTGCGCTGAAAACCAAACCGATACCTGTGCCGCAAATCAAACCGCCGATAAGACCGGCCAGCAGAGGCTCGTTGTCGATAAGCCCTTCGGCAGGGATAACCATACGGGCAACAAACAACAGGGAAGTCAGCATGACAACGCCGTAGATTGTTTTCACCAGGAACTTCAGTCCCAAAATCTTGAGCGAGATGCTCAACAGGGCAACGTTAATAACGAAATACGACACCTGCAAGGGCACAGCCTTGTTGGTTGCATATTCTATCAACAGGGCTATACCTGCCAAACCTCCGGTAACAATGTCTCCGGGTACAACAAACCCTATCAGACCGACAGCATAAAGAACCAGACCTATGGTTATGGTCATATAGTCCTTCCAGTAAAAATCTTTTAAATATTTATTTTTCTCCATAGCTTTTATAAAACCACATTTATCATTTTTTTAGGTACAAAGATTACTTTTTTCGGTGTTTTTCCATCCAGCCATTTCTGTGCCAGATCGTGTTTCAAAACTGTTTCTTCAACTTCTTTTGCCGTTACATCGGCAGGGAACTCTACCTCGAACCTCACTTTACCGTTAAAGGCCACGCCATACTTGAAGGAATCTTCTTTCAGATATTCTTCGTTGAAAACGGGCCACTCGGCGTTGAAAACGCTTGTTTCGTTACCCATGCTATGCCACAACTCTTCGGTGATGAACGGAGCAAAGGGCGCAAGGGTGATGATAAAGTCGTGCAGAATGGCTCTCTTGTTGCATTTGAGAGCCGAAAGCTCGTTTGTGCAGATCATGAATGCAGCAACCGATGTATTGAACGAGAAATTCTCAATATCGGCACTTACTTTCTTTATCATCTTATGCAACGATTTGAGCTCCTCTTTTGTAGGAGTTTCGTCCGATACATTAAAACTATCGCCTTGATAGAACAGATTCCAAAACTTACGCAAGAAACGGTGAACTCCGTCTATCCCGTTTGTGTCCCACGGTTTAGACTGCTCAAGGGGACCTAAGAACATTTCATACAGGCGCAGGGTGTCGGCTCCGTATTTTTCAACTATATCATCGGGATTCACCACATTGTGGTACGATTTCGACATTTTTTCGACAGCCCATCCGCAGATGTACTTGCCGTCCTCCAGAATAAATTCAGCCTCGGCAAACTCCGGACGCCATGCGCGGAAAGCCTCTAAATCCAGAATATCATTGTTCACGATATTCACATCCACATGCAAGGGGGTGGTTTCGTACTGTTCTTTCAAACCGAAGGAAACAAACTTGGTTGTGCCATTTATACGGTAAACAAAGTTGCTCCGCCCCTGAATCATTCCTTGGTTAATCAGTTTCCTGAAAGGCTCGTCTTCGCATGCCACTTCTATATCGTATAGAAATTTGTTCCAAAAACGACTATAAATCAAATGCCCTGTGGCATGTTCGGTTCCACCTATATATAGGTCTACATTACGCCAATATTCAACAATATCCCTGTTTACCAAAGCTTTTTCGTTGTGAGGATCCATGTAGCGCAGATAGTAGGCCGACGATCCGGCAAATCCGGGCATTGTGTTCAATTCGAGTGGGAATATGGTCGTATTGTTTATGAGTGATTTATCAACAATTTTGTTGCCCACAGTGTCCCACGCCCACATCCTGGCATTTCCCAAAGGAGGTTCGCCCGTTTCGGTGGGCAAGAATTTATCTACTTCGGGCAATTCCAGCGGCAGATATTGTTCGGGAATCATATAGGGGATATCGTCCTTGTAATATACAGGGAAGGGTTCGCCCCAATAACGCTGGCGGGAAAAAGTGGCATCACGCAAACGGTAATTCACTTTTACACGTCCTATCTCTTTTTCGGCTATATATTGTTTTGTCCGTTCAATAGCTTCTTTTACAGACAGCCCGTTCAAAAAGTCGGAATTTATTACTGTGCCTTCTTTGGCGTCGTAGCTTTCTTCGCTTACATCGCATCCTTCCACAAGCGGGATTATATCCAACCCGAAATGTTTTGCAAAAGCATAGTCGCGGCTATCGTGAGCAGGTACAGCCATGATGGCTCCTGTTCCGTATCCGGCAAGAACGTAGTCCGATATATAAACGGGTATTTCCTTTCCGTTAAGCGGATTGATGGCATACGAGCCGGAGAACACTCCCGATACTTTGCGGTCGGTGATGCGTTCGCGTTCGGTACGTTTTTTTGTTGCAGCCAGATAAGCATCCACTTCGGCTTTTTGTTCGGGGGTTGTCAATGCGACAACATATTCGCTCTCGGGAGCAAGCACCATGAAGGTAACCCCGAAAACCGTGTCGGCACGCGTGGTGAAGATTTCCACCTCCTCTAAATCTCCTCCAGAGGAGGAGACTTGCTGTTGGCAGTAGGTTTTAATTTTTTCTAAAACTTCATCCAGACTGCCAATAACTTCTTCGTTTGAAAATCGTATTACGTGGTATCCTAATTCTTCGAGTCTTTCTGTTTTCGCTTGGTCTGCTTGCTTTTGAGTGGGGTCGTTGTGATATCCTCCATCAATTTCTACAACAACACTTTTTTCAAGACAAACAAAATCGACAATAAAACTGTCTATCAAATGTTGACGACGAAATTTGTAACCTCCCACATTTCGGTTACGCAATGCCTCCCACATAATATTCTCAGTTTCAGTGGGAGTTTTTCTCATTTCTTTGGCATTATCTATATTGGCATGCCAGTCTAACTTGTTTGTGGTGACGTAGCCTGCAGTTCCCCCACCTTTGGAGGGGGTTAGGGGGCGGTGTATCTTAAATCGCATTTCTGCTCCTTCTGAGCGACCAATCCAATTGCGCTGGGTTTCTTTTATAGATTCTGTCCAGTCTATTTCTTCCAAGCCGTTCAACAGGCGTTGAGCATAGGCCGAAACACGCAAACACCATTGACGCATCTTGCGCTGTTCAACGGGATATCCTCCCCGTTCCGATAGGCCGTTAATGACTTCATCGTTAGCCAATACAGTGCCTAAGGCAGGACACCAGTTAACCATCGTTTCGCCCAGATAAGCGATACGGTAGTTGAGGAGTGTTTCTTGCTTTTGTTTTTCAGTTTTTGCTTTCCACTGGTCGGCACTGAAAGTAAGTTCTTCGCCGCAGGCAACGTTCAAGCCTTCTGTTCCACTGGTTTCAAAAGCGCTGACAAGTTCTTCTATTGGCCGTGCCTGTTGTTCGTCGTTGCAAAAATACGAATTGAACATCCGGACGAAAGCCCATTGTGTCCATTTATAGTAGATAGGCTCGCTGGTGCGTATTTCGCGGCTCCAGTCGAACGAAAAACCTATCTTGTCGAGCTGTTCTTTATATCGGATAATGTTTTGAGCTGTTGTAATGGCAGGGTGTTGCCCTGTTTGTATGGCATACTGCTCGGCGGGAAGCCCATAAGCATCGTATCCCATAGGGTGCAAAACGTTAAACCCTTTGAGGCGCTTGTGGCGGGTAAAGATATCGGATGCAATGTATCCCAACGGATGACCTACGTGCAAGCCTGCCCCCGAGGGGTAAGGAAACATATCGAGCACATAATATTTAGGTCTGTTTTTATCTTCTGTTACTTTGTAGATATTGTTTTCAGACCAATACTTGTGCCATCGCTCTTCGATCTCTTTAAAATTGTATTCCATAGTCCTTTTCGCTATATTTTTTTGATGGGACAAAGGTAAATATTTCTTTGAATTAAATTAGTAACAGCAAGGCATAAATACATAACCCCTACAACAAGTACCCCGACAGGTATCTTCCCGTGTAAGATTCTTCGCTCCCGGCAATGTTTTCGGGAGTTCCCGTGCAAACGATGTTACCTCCTTGTTTCCCTCCCTCAGGGCCGATATCAATAATATAGTCGGCACATTTAATGACGTCCATATTGTGTTCGATGATTATAACGGTGTGACCCCGGCTTATCAGCGAATCGAAAGCTTTGAGCAAGGTTTTGATGTCGTGAAAGTGAAGTCCTGTTGTGGGTTCGTCAAAAATAAAAATTGTGGGTTCGGTTTTTTCTTCTCCTAAATAGTAGGCCAGCTTTAACCGCTGATTTTCGCCACCCGAAAGGGTAGAAGACGATTGCCCCATTTTTATGTAGCCCAGCCCTACTTCTTGCAGGGTATTGAGGCGTTTCAGTATTTTTTTCTCAAAGCTGCCTTTGCCTGTGCTGAAAAACTCGATAGCCTGCTCGATGGTCATATCCAGAATATCGTAAATGCTTTTACCTCTGTACTCAACATCGAGCACGTCTTGTTTGAACCGGCGTCCTTTACATTCTTCGCATTCGAGCGTGATATCGGCCATGAATTGCATTTCGACCGTAATCGTGCCTTCGCCTTTGCATTCTTCGCACCGTCCGCCTTCTACGTTGAAAGAGAAAAATGCGGGTGTAAAGTGCAATTGTTTGGCTAAAGGCTGTTCGGCAAAGAGTTTGCGAATTTCATCATATACTTTTATGTAGGTTGCCGGATTGGAGCGCGATGAACGCCCTATCGGATTTTGGTCAACCATTTCAACATTCTTTGCAAGGCTTAAGTCGCCTGCCAAGCCTGAAAATTCAACGATTTCATCGCTTGTTTCTTTATAATAACGGCGAAGTGCATTGTAAAAAACATCGGTCACGAGCGATGATTTTCCCGAACCGCTCACACCTGTAACAACGGTCATAACGTTGAGTGGGAATTTCACATTGATGTTTTTCAGGTTATTTTGGCGCGCACCTAAAACCTCTATGTAGTTGTTCCACTTACGCCTTGTGGCGGGGACTTCTATTTTTTCTTCTCCATTCAGATAGCGTACCGTATAGCTCTTTGTGTTCTTTTCTAAGCCTGTAATATCTCCCTGATAAACTACTTCACCACCCAGACGGCCTGCCTTTGGGCCGATGTCGATAATATAGTCGGCGGCGCGGATAATTTCTTCGTCGTGTTCCACCACGATAACCGTGTTTCCGAGGTTTCGCAGATCTCGTAATACTTTTATCAGTAGTTCAGTATCGCGCGAGTGCAAGCCTATACTCGGTTCGTCCAGAATATAGAGCGACCCCACCAAGCTGCTTCCCAACGATGTGGCTAAGTTTATACGTTGGCTTTCGCCACCCGAAAGCGAATTCGACAGGCGGTTCAGAGTCAGATATCCCAAACCTACATTTATCAGGAATTGTATTCGGTTGTTTATCTCGGTAAAAAGGCGTTTGCCCACTGAAGCATCGGTGTCTGAGAGTTGCAAGTTAGAGAAAAACTCTTTCAATTCCGATATAGGCAGATTCACCAGTTCGGCAATAGATTTATCTCCTACCTTAACATACAATGCCTGCTTTTTTAAACGCGAACCTTTACATTCGGGACAAGTGGTTTTGCCACGATAGCGGGCAAGCATGACACGGTATTGTATTTTGTATTGGTTTTCTTCGAGCATCTTGAAGAAATCGTCAAGGCCCGCCACTCCTTCGGCTCCATGCCAAAGTAAGTCTCGTTGGGCGTCCGTCAGTTCAAAATAAGGACGGTGAATGGGAAAATCGTATAGGTGAGATGTTTTTATGAATTCATCTTTCCATTCGCCCATTTTTTCGCCTCGCCAACAAACAACAGCATCTTCGTAGAGCGATAACGATTTGTTGGGAATAACCAGATTTTCGTCTATGCCTATGACTCGTCCGAACCCTTCGCACCGGGGGCAGGCTCCCACCGGATTGTTGAAGTTGAACATCATGTCGGACGGTTCTTCAAACTGAATGCCATCGGCTTCGAATTTTTTGGAAAAATCGAAAGTTTCTATCTCTTTTTCCCGATAAAAACGAATGATGCATTCGCCTTCTCCTTCAAAAAAGGCTGTTTCGACCGACTGTGAGAAGCGGCTGATTATGGCATTGTCGTGGTCGGATTGCAAGCGGTCTATTACCAGATATAGTTTTGATAGGTCGAGCTTTTCTTCTTCGGCCAGTAAATCGTCTATCCGTTCAAATTTCCCTTTATATTCTACTCTTGAGAAACCTTCTTTATAGAGGATATCTAACTGTTGTTCAACCGTTCTGTTTTCGCGCAGAATAATTCGGGTAAGTATGACTAAACGTGTTCCGTTTTCGTACGCCAGCATTTTGTCTACAATATCGCTTACCTGATGTTTCTTTACCACATTGCCCGAAACAGGCGAAATTGTTTTTCCGATGCGGGCATACAATAGGCGGAGGTATTCGTAAATTTCGGTGGAAGTTCCCACTGTTGAACGGGGATTGCGTGAACTAACTTTTTGCTCGATGGCTATTGCCGGCGGAATCCCTTTTATATAGTCGCATTCGGGTTTGTGCATGCGCCCCAAAAACTGGCGGGCATAGGCCGATAGGCTTTCCACATAACGTCTTTGACCTTCGGCGTACAAAGTATCGAAAGCGAGCGAAGACTTGCCCGAACCCGAGAGGCCTGTTACAACAATGAATTTGTTGCGGGGGATTTCAACATCAATATTTTTCAGGTTATTGACCCGTGCCCCCTTTATGATTATATTTTTTTCTTCAGACATATTCCTTCTATCTAAAAATGAGTGCAAAGGTACTAATTTTGAACAAATCTACCTTGTATTAGCAAGCTCGGAAAATAAGCTTTAATGCTTATTAAATATTTTTGTTGTGTATTCAAGCCGACATTTACTTTATGGGTATGGCGCAAGGCAATGAACAGAATGATTATCTTTGTAAATCTAAAAAATGAAAGAATCCGGAAATGGAGCAACAAAACAGTGTTATTATAGTTGCCGGAGGCAAGGGATTACGCATGGGGCACGATTTGCCTAAACAGTTTATCGCCATTGGCGGTAAGCCTGTATTGATGCATACGATTGATGCTTTTTACGGTTACGACAATTCAATGCAGATTGTTCTTGTTCTTGCACCCGATTATGTAGGTTATTGGCAAAAACTTTGTGATGAATATGCTTTTGACATTCCGCATGTTATCACTACCGGAGGAGAGACTCGCTACCATTCCGTTAAAAATGGTTTGCAGCTGGCCACAGGCCAGGTTATTGCCGTGCATGATGCTGCCCGTCCGTTCGTGTCGGAGGAGCTTATCGGCAGGTGTTTCGGTAGGATTAAGGAGAAAAAAGCCATAATCCCCGCCATAGCGGCCGTCGACAGCCTTCGTGAAGTTCAGAACGATGGCAATAGCCACATCATAGACCGCGGTAGCATAAGAATGGTGCAAACTCCGCAGGTATTTCTTGCTGATATTCTGAAGGAAGCATACAAAACCGATTATAACCCTGCTTTCACTGACGATGCCTCGGTTGTGGAAGCGATAGGCATAAACGTTTGTTTGGTGGAAGGTGAACCTACGAATATTAAAATAACCACTCCTCTTGATCTTGAAGTGGCAAAACTACTGTTGGCAAATAAAGGAGATAAGTAATAACTTAATGTTTTTGCTATATCAAACCAGATGAAAAACAAATAGATATATGTCAGAATCGCTAAAAGATAAAACCATATCGGGACTGAAATGGAGCAGCATTGAAAAGATTTTTCAGCAGTTGTTCGTTTTGGCTTCGGGTATTTGGTTAGGAAAGATGCTGACACAAACCGATTTTGGGTTGGTTGCCGCAATATCTATTTTTACTTATATTGCCAATGCCTTGCAAGACAGCGGATTCCCCGCGGCATTGATTCGCAAAAAGAATGTAACGGAAGCCGATTACAATACGGTTTTCTATTTCAATCTGGTGGTAGCGGTTGTACTTTACGTCGTTTTGTTTTTTTGCGCGCCACTTATTAGCCGTATTCCAGAAGAACCCAGTCCCGAACTTATCCCCCTGTCGAGATTCATATTCCTGACTTTTTTGTTTAGCGCTTTAGGTTCGGTGCAATCTGTGCAGATGATAAAGTCACTATCATACAAACAGAACACGAAAATAGGGATAACGGCGATATTTGTTTCCTATTCTTTGGCATTGATATTGGCTTATCAGGGGTATGGTCCGTGGGCGCTGGCTGTGCAGATGGTTTCGGCGGTGGCTGTTCGTACCTTACTTTTTTGGGTAGTAAGTTCGTGGCGGCCCAAACTACTGTTTTCGTGGCAATCGTTTAGGGAGTTGTTTGCCTTTGGCAGTAATCTGCTCTTGAAGAGTATATTGGATACTGTAAGTTCGCGGATAACACCGAGTGTAATTTCCGCTAATTTGGGCAATACGGCAACAGGTATTTACGATTATGGTAACCGCCAATATACGAGTGGTGCGGATTTTATTTCGGGAACCCTGTTGGGGGTATCCTTCCCCGTGCTGTCGAAAGTGGAAGGGGGCGACGAAAACCTAAAGCGTGTTTTCCGTAAGATAATGAGGGCTACCTCTTTCCTTATTTTTCCTTTCTTTATGGGCATGGCATTGGTTGCCCGCCCTTTTTTGGTGGGAGTAATTGACGAAAAATGGATAGTGTCGGTTCCCATTTTACAAGTATTAGCAATAGGCGGAATTTTTTACTCTCTAAACATGCTCTGCTCTAATGTGTTGAAAGTAAAAGGAAAATCGTCCTACATACTGATAGCCGAAATAGTGTTTACTTCCATAATAGCCCTTACACTTGTTTTAGCCGTTGTTTTGCGTTGGGATATATACAGCATTACCCTTGGTGTGCTTGCTGCCAACGTAGCAGGTTATGTTATTAATTTGCTTGCTGCCGGGCGGCTTATAAACTATACCATTGGTGAACACCTGAAAGACATTCTTCCGTATTTTGGCATAGCAAGTGTGTCGATAGCCGTGGGTTTCCTGCTGAGGTTCGTTATAGACAATCTGTTGATGCTTTTTATATCGGAAGTTGTTGTAGTTGCCGCTATTTATTTTATGATAACTTACCTTACAGGGTCTAAAATAATAAAAGAATTACTTTCTTTGCTAAAGAAGAATAATGCGTGATGAAACTAAAGCCAGTCGATAATAAACTTTCGTTGAAAAGGTATTTTTATCTGAAAGCGATGTACCGTTATGTAAACAGGTTGGTGAACACCCCTTTTGACCGTTGTTTTCACTTTGGATGCAACAATAATACCCTCCCCCCGGCAAATAATCAGGTAGATATCGTTACGGTAGCCTTCAACAACGAACATGTCATAAAGCTTCAGATAAAATATATCCGCGAAAATATAACAGACCAGAAATACACTTTTTTGGTAGCCGATAATTCTAATAATTCTGAAAAACAATCTCTTATACAACGCTTGTGTAAAGAAGAAGGTATAGGTTATATCCAGCTACCGCGCTTCGAGAAAGAATGGCTGAAACGCAGGGGTAGCTACTCGCATGCAACAGCCATAAATTGGATATACTATAACTACATCTCTAAGCGTAAACCTGCATACTTTGCTTTGCTCGACCATGATGTTTTCCCTACATGCCCCTTAAGTATAGAGGCTCTCACCAAAGCACAGGGTTTTTACGGATACAGGCGCGGCGAAGCCGATGGGCCTTGGTTTTTGTGGCCGGGGCTGCTGTTTTTCAGATATAGCTTCATATCGGATTATAAGGTTAACTTTATGCCCTGTGTATATGATAACGTGTATTTAGATACGGGAGGTTCTTTGTGGAAAGGAGTGTATTCTACTCTGGATAGGGGGAAAATACAGTTTGCGTCTTTCAAACTGGTACCTCTTGCCGGGATGGGTTTCGATAATAACTCGACCATCGAGTTTATAGATGGTAAGCGTTGGCTACACAGTTCTAATGCTTCGCATTGGCGTGGCGATGATGCTTCCGACCATCTGATTGATGAAATAATTGAAAAAATGAATAAAGAATGAATCGGGCAAAAGCATCGGTTATTATAGCTACTTATCACCGCCCGGATACGGTCAGGGCTTCGGTAGAAAGTTGCTTGGCACAAGACTACGGTAATCTTGAAATAATTGTTGTTGACGATAACGGGCAAGGTTCCGACTTTCAGATCGAAACCCGGAAAGTGTTGTCCGATTTAATTGATGAAAAACGAATCGTTTATCTTGCCAACGAAAAAAATAGCAGGGTGAGTCAAACCCGTAATAATGGAATAAATGCGGCTTCGGGCAAATATATATTGTTTCTTGATGATGATGATATTTTCCTGCCCCGGAAAGTTTCTTATCAAGTATCTTTTCTTGAGCAAAACCCCGGTTACGACGGGCATGCCGTAGGATACCAGATAATGCGAAACAGAGGGAAAACCAAAGCCGACAGTATTCCGGTGATAGGCGACTTTCAGCATTTTGCTATCAATGGAAACAGCTATACGCCTATGCTTTGTATAAAAAAGGAGGCTATTATCAGTGTTGGCGGATTTAAGAATGTTCCGCAGAACGAAGATTATTTTCTTGTTTTGGAGCTTTTGGAGGCAAACTATAAGGTATATGCCGACGAACGTCCCTTATATCTTTTTAATGAGCAACCACATGCCCGCGTAACCTTACAGGATTTTGAAAAAACAGAAACTATGGTAGCATTTTTCCGAGCGTACCTCGAAAAGCACAGAAATCGCTTTACTGACGAGAATTGGAATAAAGCCCAAGCCCGTTTTATTACAATGACTGCCTTACGGTATTATTACGAAGCGTACGGATATCGGATAAAAACAATTCCTTCGTGGTGGAAATGTTATAGGATGACCGGCGATAGATTTTACCTGAAAATGATTATAAAAAGTATCACGCCTGAGGGGCTGAACAACAAGATTGTTTCAATACTAAAAAAAATAAACTACCGAGATGCCTAAAGTTTCTGTTCTGATGCCTGTTTATAATGCCGGGGAATATCTTGGCGAGGCTATCGACAGCATTATCGCTCAGACCTTTACAGACTGGGAACTTGTCATTATAAACGATGGGTCGACCGATGGTAGCGGCGATGTTGCCCGGAAGTATACCGACCCCCGTATACGATGCCTATGCAACGATAAGAACCGGGGATTGATATATACCCGGAACAGGCTTATTGATGAGGCTACAGGCGAATATCTGGCTTTTCTTGATAGTGATGATGTTTCCTTACCTGAGCGGTTAGCCCGACAGGTCAATTTTTTGGATAAAAATATTGATTATGCTCTCTGTGGCACATGGGGGCGAATGATAGATTCGGATGGAAGGTATTTGCGAAAAATGAATTTGAGCGATAGGTGTGAAGATATACGCTGTACGCTGCTTTTTACAAATACCTTTATACAGTCGAGCATCATGGTCAGGGGGGATGTGTTGAGGCAACATCCGTATGCTGCCGACTTTCCGCTGGCTGAAGATTATGACCTGTTTTCACGTTTATCTGAAATATATAAGTTGGCCAACCTCCCATCCTGCCTTACACTTTATCGGTGGCACTACACAAATATAAGCCAAGCAAAGAAAGAATTGATGAATAGTTGTGTAAACCGGATATATAAGCGTGAGTTTGCCGGGTTGCAGATATACCCTTCGGATGCTGAGCTGGTTATACATTCGGTAATCAGTTCTAAAGAAAATCCCGATGGAATGGGGAATAAGGAGTATCTGAAAGCTTTGAGGGCGTGGCTCGTCAAATTGGCCGAAGCAAATAAAAAATATAAGGTGTACAACAGCAGTACTTTCCGTGCTACCCTTTGCTTCAGATGGATATTTGCCTGCAATGAACGAAAAGAACGCATGTCAATGCTAAGGCTTCCCGTTTCGTTATCAGCGAAAAGCTGTGCAGGGTTAATCAGAATGCTGTATTTCAAAACTAAATGAAACCCTGCTTTTTTTTATTTGCCCGGAACCAACTGCCCCTTGAAGCGGGGATCATAATTTCTTATCCACCAGCGGTACATCAACGAGGCTAAAACACAATAGAAAAGTGTTTGTATCCACAAAACGGTGATTTCAAACCCCACATCATAGAGTGTGGCTCCCATTGTGTTTATCTTTACAAAGGCGTGTACCCCCGGTGTTGAGGGGAAAATATATGCTATTGCTTTCAACGCGCCCGGCATTGCCGTCCAAGGCCAGGAAATACCCGTCAGGAAGATCAGCAGAACGCTGGTGAAGGTAAACAATAACATAGAAAATTCGCGTTGGGAGGCGAAGTACGATATGGTCATAGAAAAAAATGTTGCAGCAAGCAGATATGGGAAAACGAATGCCATTATCGTGACCGGGTCACCTATCTGGGGCAGATTGAATATGTAGGGTATAACCCGTAGTATCCAAACCGAAACAATCAGATAGAGCGACGAATAGCAAAACGCCTTACCGATGGTCAGCCCAACGGCATTGACGTTTTTCCCGTAGGCCACAAGCGATGCTACGGTAAAGGTTTTGCGGTCGTTGTGCGTACCCACCAAAGTGCTTATACCAAGCACAAGGGTTTGCTGTATAATAAGGATAAGTACGGCCGGAACAAAAAAGCTGGCAAAACCGTTTGGTGTATTATAGAACGGAATCCACTCGTATTTGACGGCTTGCATCGAGGCTTCGTCTTGCGCCTGAGTGCCATGCTCCATTTCGCTGACGCGGATATCCGCGCCCATCTTGAGCGAGGCTTCCGTTACCGACAACACAGATGCTTTATAGAAAAGCATACTGCTCATGTCAGCATACACAAAAACAGGAACCTGCTCCGTGCGACCTATACGTTTACTGAAATCGTTTGGTAAATACAGGATGGAATAAACTTCTTCGCGCCTCAACATTTCACGGGCTTCTTCCATATTTGCTGCGCGTGCCACAACATTTACATCGGGCGAAGCATCGACCATGCGGATAAATTCGCGCCCTTTTGCCGACCTCGAATCGTCGACAGCAACAATAGGTACATGCTGAGCCACCTCGTTGTTATAGATATAAGCATAAATCAACGGGTAAGCCAAAGGAACTATAAAAAATAGCAGAATGACGGCAGGGTCTTTAAAAACTACTTTCAGTTCGTTCCACCAAACATAGTATATGTCGACAAAGAATTTTTTCATTCTTCATATTTGTTTTCAGATAAAAAATCTTTTATTCTTCCGTAAAACAGGAAAGACAGCAATACAAAGCACAGCAAAATAGCATAACTATATGCCGAGTATCCTATGGTCAATCCGTTTAAGGCTTGGTCTACGTATATCCTGAAAAAATGACGTAGCGGCAACAAATGGCTTATGGCATACAGGCACGAATCCATGGCTTGAATGGGGAACGAAAACCCTGTTAACGAAAACGTGAGTATCCCAATCAAGCTTGCCGTACTCAAAGCAAGCCGATAGTTAGGAAAAATTCCCAGTAATATCACGCCCAGGGCTTGTGTTGCTATAATCAGTGCGAAATAGCCTGCCAGCATTGGCACGAAACCATTGTTCAGCGGGAAATGATTGTAAAAATACAGAATCGACATGAACAACAGCGCAATGAGCATGTAGACGGCAGTATAAGGCAACAATTTTCCACACATGACTTTCCATATGGAATTTCCCCCCATATTCATCAGCTTGCTACCTTCGCCGGCTTTTACTTCGCAACCCAGTGCCGAAACGGTAAACATCAGCACTATCAGTTGTAATATTCCCGGAAGAACCATGTTATTGAGGTACAACGAATAGTTTAACCAAGGATTCGACAGAGCGTGCGATTCCACCGTTATTGGCTGTAGAACGGGCATAATCTGGCTTTCGGTTATCCCTTTTGCTTCCGCCGTTTTGAGCCCTACCGAAGCTGAGGCCAATACACAGGCCGTTTTCAGGTCTTGAAACAAGAGGCTACCCGAAATAAGAAAGGCATTGTTGGTATAAAACACCAGTTTGGGTTGTGCGCCCGAAGTGGCATCTTTCGAGAAATCGCGGGGTATAGTCAGAACGGCATATACTTCCCAACGTTCCATTTGTTCGCGGGCTTCACGAAAAGAGAGGCTTTTGAAGGCGATATCCGTTTTTGCAAAAGCATCCAACTGCCTGGCCAAAGCCCGTGATGTGGACGAATTGTCCAGATCGACCACCGCGATAGGTATTTTTGTGGGTAAGCCTGCGTTCATCATATAAATGAGTAGGCACAACGAAAATATAGGCGCAAAAACTATCCCCCAGATGCAAATCTTAGAGGAAGCCATACGACGGAATTCCCGTTTGGCAATTGCCCATATCCCGGTTTTGGTATTCATTTCAGCGATCAGCTATTTTTCTTTAATAATCAGCGACATTCCGGGGCGTACATCGGGTAGGTTTTCGGCAAAGCGAGCCCTTACTTCGAACGTTTTACGGTCGTATCCACCGGTTGTTTTCGTAGCTTTCCAAGCTGCGTACGACCCTAAATCCTTTATATAATATACTTCCATCTGTACATCACGGCCAAGTGCAGGGACATAGGCGTTGAGCTTTGTGCCCATCTTTATGTTCTGCAAGCGGTCTTCGCGCACATTAAAGGCTCCCCATTTGTCGTTCATATCCATAACATTCATAACAGGTGCGCCTGCCCCTACCAGTTCGCCCTGATTGGGGAATATTTCCGATACCTCCCCGTTGAGCGGCGATATAAGATAAGTTTCGGCAATGTACGAACCTACTTCGGCAACCGCTCCTTTTGCCCTGCTTAGCATGGCCGATGCTGCCATCTTGTCTTCGCGCTGTGCTCCGTTTACAGCCATATCGTATTGCGATTTGGCTGCCCTCTCGGTTGCCACCGATGCGTTGTAGTTGGCTTCGGCTTCGTCTCTCTTCTGGGCGGTTGTGACGCCTTTGTCGTACAGGTTTTGCACACGGTTGTACGATTTTTTTGCTATGTCTGTGCCAACTTGGGCTTTTTGCCACATTTCGTAAGCAGCCCGCACTTCTTCCTTGCGTGTACCTGTAATTGCTTTTTCGTTTTGCGCGGCTGCCCCTTCTTCGGCTGCGGTGGCCTGACGGTATTTTGCCTCAACATCGGGGGCGCTTAGAATAGCTAAAGTATCGCCTTTTTTCACAATATCGCCTTCCTTTACAAAAAAATGGGCAATGCGCCCCGGTACTTTGCTCGATATGCGTACTTCGGTTATTTCGGCTTCGCCCTGAATAGTTTTATCTTCCCTATTCAAAAAAAAGAAACCATAGAGGCCTACCCCTACAATTATGGCTGCAAAACCTAAGATAGGTATTAGCTTCGATTTTGTTTTGTTTGCTTCTGCACTCATAACAGTGTGTATATATAAATTTGTTTATCTTTTAATTTCTCTTAAAAGTCGCGACCCAGCGATTTTTTCAGATAGATAGCCGATAGTTTCACATCTATCTGTGCATCTATCTTTTCGGAATGCGCCGATAGCCATGCCGTATGTGCTGCCAAAACATCGGATGTGGGTATCACACCCTCTTCGAAACCCACGTTTGCATACCGGAGGTTTTCATCGGCTTTTTCGAGGTTTTTTTCACTCATGGTAAACTTGCGTTGGGCTTCGGTAAGCTTGTATGCATTCTGGTTTACTTCGAGTGTTATTTTTTCCTTTGAATCGGCAAGTTGCAAGCCAGAAATTATGGTTTGGGCTTTGGCCGCATTAAGTTTGGATGTGTTGCCAAAACTAAAAGGAATGGTTACTACCAAACCAAGATTCCACCCTCCATTGAATTTCTTTTCAAAACCATGCCTGCTATTTGGATTTGTCCACATATATCCTGCTCTGAAACCTATTTGTGGGAGAAATTCCGCACGGGCGATACGTTCTTTGCCTTTATATATCTTGGTTGCATATTCGAGGCTTTTCACTTCCGGACGATTACTCAAGGCTTCATCTACGTTGGGAATTATAGCAATATCTTCGTTTATATTGAGAGATTCCGATTGTTCGTCGACCAACGTGTTTTGCCTACTGATATCCAACCCACAAAGCTGATTCAAAAACATACGCGAAAGGCTAAGCCCGTTTTCTACCTTAACCAAGGCAACTTCTCCTTCATTGAGTTTTACCCGTACCGACAAAACATCGGCTTTGGTGGCAACTCCTTCCTGCTCCATGATGCTTATATCGGAATCCATTTTTTTCAATAAATCGACATACGACTGTGCCAATTTCAGTTTGCTTGCCAAAGACACCACTTGCCAGTATGCGGCATCGGTTTCGGCTATCACATCGCGTAGTTGGGCGTTTTTTTGTGTTTTTGCAAGCAACTCGGCATTCTTCATAACATCGTTGTAAGCCACAATGCGCCCTCCCATAAAGATGGGTTGTGTAAGCGATAGACTGCCTATGTATATATTTCGGATATCTACTTCGCCAATGCCATTGGTAGGAATTGTCATTGAGGGTAGGCTGCCTATCGATGGAATGGTAATCACATCGGGCAATAGGTTGATGGTATGCTGAAGTTTAAGATAAGCACCCATAGCTGAGAATTCGGGCAGATATTTAGAAAACGCTTCTTTTTTCTGATAATATGCCACCCTTTCTTGCTCGGTTGCTATTTTCAGGTTTTTATTGTTTTCTATTGCCAGCTTGCGGCAATCGTCCAAACTTAGTAGCTCTTGCGAATGGCCCGAAAATGACAAAAACAAAATAAAGAAAACACTCAGATATAAATATTTCTTGCTCATAAATTCTAAGGCAATAAATAAATGATTAAACATATAGTTGTTTATGCAACCATGCAAAAATAAAAACTTTATTTTAATCGTGCAACTACTTATTATGACTATAACAATATTTAAAACAGAATAGTTTAACAGAATTTTTAATCTTAATGCACCTTTATATTAGGAGAGAGTAATTTCTTGCTCCATATTGAGGGCTTCTGCAAAATATCGGTCGTGCGATATAACTACAAGAGTTCCTTCAAAGTTGCTGATAGCCTCGGTCAGTATATCCTGACTGAACAGATCCAGATTGTTGGTCGGCTCGTCCAGTATGAGCATATCGAGCGAGTTGTTGCTGACGGCGATGCAGCAAAGTATCAGTTTCATTTTTTCGCCTCCGCTCAAAGACGCGCATTGCTGATCCCAAACATCTTGGGTGAATTGGTGATAATGCAACAGCATTTTCAGGTCATGTTCGGGCAGATGGCGGTCGTTAAACTGCTGCACTTGTTCAAAAACTGAAAGCCGGTTATCTATGATGGAATATTCTTGGTCTATATACAGATGGCGGAAGTCCGCGATGAATATATGGCCTTCGGTTGGATGCAAAGTCGATGTAAGTATTTTAACGAGGGTTGTTTTTCCTGTACCGTTATTGCCTATAATCCGAACCCTGCTGCCCGATTGTATCTGAAAGTTTAGCGGACTTTGCCACAAAAGGTTTTCATTATAAGCAAAGTTTATGTTTTTTGCCTCGATTAGTATTTTCCCTTTGTGAAGCTCCGATTTCCTTAAATCTATTTTCAATGTTTTTTGCGTCTGTATCTGCTGGCGTATTTGCGTCATATCTTCTGCAATGGCATTGATTTTATCGGTGTGTACGTCCTTTAGCTTGGCAGAACTGTTTTCGGCTTTGCTTCCCAAGGCTCCAGCCACGATACGTGCCATTCCTGCGGAGGCTTGTTGTTTTTTGCCCCGTACTTCTTGTTTTTGCCGTTGCTGGGCTATCTCCCGCATATTTTGGCGGGCTTGCCTTATGGTTTTCTCTTTCTCGTTCAACTGGTTTTGCAGAGCCAGCAATTTGCCATCTTTTTGTTCTTTATAAAAATCGTAGTTTCCGCCATATACTTCAACCGAATTGGAGGTAAGTTCCATTGTCATATCCAACAGATTGAGCAATGTCCGGTCGTGACTTACGGTGAGGATTGTACTTTTACTTTTCCCGATGAAATGGTACAATAATGTCCGGCTTTCGTGGTCTAAATGGTTGGTTGGCTCGTCCAACAGGATTATCTGGGGCAAATGTATCAGTATTCCTGCAAGGAATACTTTTGTTTTTTCTCCTCCGCTTAGTTGAGCCATTGTTTGCGAAAGGGGTAGGTGCTGTATCTTCCAGAATGCCAAGGCTGTGTTTATGCGTTCTTCTATATCCCAATCGTCGTCCAGTAGTTTAAAGTTTTCGGCCGAAGCATCACCTTCCAGTATAGCGTGCAAAGCATTTACTTTATCGGCAACACCAAGAGCTTGTGCCAGAGTATGGTTGTCGTATTGCCCCAGATGTTGAGGCACGTAATAGGGTTTCTCCGGAAGAAGAATACTTCCCGCCGATTGTTCCAGTTCTCCTGCCAGTATTTTCAGAAGGGTAGATTTGCCCGTCCCGTTGTTTCCGATCAGGGATGCTTTTTGTCCTTTGGCAATCGATAAGTTGATGTTTGAAAATAGAGTTTCTTTGTTGGGATGTATATACGAAAGAGCATTTACTATGATACTCATAATATTTATTTTTAAAAATAAGATTTGTAAAAAAATTAGAATACGTTTTGTAGCAGGCACACAAAAAAGTTGTGTATGCCTATATTAAACAGGGAATGAAGTCTTGATTTTTTTTGATTACATGATTGTATCTAAGTTTTTCGATGCAATATCTTTTGAGAAAAGAAATGCAAGCGAAGAGTTAAAAAAAGAAATTATCGTCCAAAATGTGCTTGCCCAAACAGCAAACAATGATGGTACGTAACCATCGTTTTTTTACTTAGATATTCTCATCGGAGTAGTTATTTTGTTTGTAATCTTGATGCGAAGATAATATTATTTGCGAATATAACCTAATCCATAGAGATAATGGCTTTAGGAGAGCCAGAAGGATTTTCGTGTATTTGTTCTACATTTTCTTCCCCCAGATTTGGGATATAAAAAAAAACACTATATATTTGTGCCCGTAATTGCGAAAGTAGCTCAGTTGGTAGAGCACGACCTTGCCAAGGTCGGGGTCGCGGGTTCGAATCCCGTCTTTCGCTCTGAATGTGTGACAAGAGGTCACATTTTTTTTTCTATATAGATTTTTACACACGTGGTGGAATTGGTAGACACGCCACTTTGAGGGGGTGGTGTCCGCAAGGATGTGTGAGTTCGAATCTCATCGTGTGTACAAAGGGTTTCAAGAAATTGAAGTCCTTTTTTGTTTTTATATTGATTGAAAATCAGAGTAAAGGATTTATCTTTGTAAGATAAGAAAACAGATAATATGGCTTGTAGTGCGTTTAAAAAAATAAAAGCTAATTATCTAAGAAATAAGATATATCTATTTTGTCATCCTGAGTGTAACGAAGGATCTTGAATAAAAAAATATAGAGATTCTTCATTTTGTTCAGAAAGACAAATGCAATAAAATATTTATAACAAGGAGCAATACTGATTTTGCTGCAAAATAACAAAAATCCTGAAAAGTGCGTCCGATGAATAAGGGTGCACTTTTTCCGGTTAAAATAAAGACGAAGATGGAATTTGCAAGAAAGTTTTTTTTGAGTTTGGCAATCTCGTTGTTGGTGGTATCTGTTTTTGCACAGGGGCAGTACCGCCGACCTGTTAAGCCGACAAAAAATGTGATTGTAATGATTCCCGACGGAACATCCATCGGGGTTGTTTCGGCTGCCCGGTGGTATCAGATTTACAATAAACAGGGGGGTGAACGTTTAGCTATCGACCCTTATCTGTGCGGAACGGTAAAGACTTTCTCGTCGAACGCCCCGATAGGCGATTCTGCACCTACAACGTCTTGCTATATGACGGGTATGCCTCAACGGACGAGCAATGTAGCCATTTATCCGGTGGCCGATCCCGGGAACGATTTGGTGACTGTCGATCCCGCAAAAGCCTATCAACCCTTAGCAACGATACTCGAAGCGGCACGCCGGCAGTTGAATAAAGCCACAGGATTGGTCGCAACCGTTGAATTTCCTCATGCTACGCCGGCCGATTGTGCGGCGCACTATTATAACCGGGGGAAATACGATTATCTGGCATCGCAAATAGCCTATCAAGACTTAGATGTAATGTTTGGCGGGGGAAACAATATTCTGACCAACGATATTAAACAACGCCTCAAAACAACGGGCACAAGACTTGTACAAAACAGCTTGAAGGATTTTCGTGATATTGAAAAAGGCAGCAAGGCTTGGGCATTGTTTTGCGACCGTGAACATCCTTACGATTTAGACCGCGATACAACGCAAATCCCATCCCTTGCCGAAATGACGGGAAAGGCTATTGATCTGCTGTCGGGAAACGAAAACGGATTCTTCCTTATGGTTGAGGGTAGTAAAGTTGATTGGGCTGCCCATGCCAACGATGCGGTGGGGTGTATCACCGAATATCTGGCTTTCGACCGTGCCGTAGGCGTAGCCATGGACTTTGCCCTAAAGAATGGTGAAACAACCGTTATCGTCTTGCCCGACCATGGCAATAGCGGTTTTTCGATAGGGAATAACCGTTCCACAAGCGGATACGATAAAAAGACATTCGATGAATTGTTTGCCAATGTATCTCAATACAAAAAAACTTCCGAAGGCTTGGAGCAAATTTTACTCACAACCAGCCCCGAAGATATAAAAACCGTTGTTAAGCAATATACCGACATAGATTTGACTGAGGAGGAATACAGCCTTCTGCTTCGGTCGCGAAACTATAAAAAAGCTGCCAATTATATGGAAGCAAGCGGTAGCGTCAGCATGGGTTCCACATTAGTTAAGATAATGAACTCGCGCACCTATTTTGGCTTCACCACAGGAGGGCATACGGGCGAGGAGGTTTTTCTTGCCGCTTACCATCCCGAAGGGGATATTCCGGTGGGAATGAACACCAATGTGGAGATAAACCAATACCTGTTCGATGCCGTAGGATTAACTCAACCTCTGGAAGATATGACAGCCGCTATTTTTACCAAGCATAGAGATGTTTTTAAAGGTTTGGACTTCAGCATAAATAAGACAAAGGGTTTTCCTGAACTTGTTGTTAAAAAAGGAAAAAACGTGTTGATTGTTCCGGCATTTAAGTCGATAGCCTTCCTGAATGGAAAACAATTCGAGTTGGGTTCGGTAACAGTTTATATTGACAAGAACGATACCTTTTACCTGCCCCGTAATTTGGCGGATAAATTATAAATATTTGTCTGTGCAAACTTGTATGGCAAAAAGAAGAGGGGCGTGTGGTGGGATAAGACTTTCTGTGTTATTTTAAATCTTCTTTCAGGTTTGACAAAGATAATTATGATTTCATTTTGATAATTTTGGCTATCTTCGCCCCTTGAAATATAGTGCAAAACATATTGGATATTTTCCCCGAACGGAATATATGGCTTAATTTCGCAAAATTAGTAAAATACATACTTTATAATATGGAAATAAAATTAGATAATCTACTTCCTGACTATCCTTCTTTTGTTGAAGGAATACGCCGCGCTCCCGACCGCGGATACAAGCTAACACCACAGCAAACAGTAACAGCCCTGAAAAACGCTTTGCGTTACATTCCTAACGAACTCCATGAAACACTTGCTCCCGAATTTCTGAAAGAGCTAAGAACCTATGGACGTATTTATGGATACCGCTACCGCCCTCAAGGCGATTTGAAAGCGAAGCCTATCGACGAATACAAAGGAAACTGTATCGAAGGGAAAGCCTTTCAGGTAATGATAGACAATAACCTGTGTTTCGATATCGCTCTGTATCCTTACGAACTGGTTACTTATGGCGAAACGGGACAGGTGTGTCAGAACTGGATGCAATACAAGCTGATAATGAAGTATCTGGAAGTGATGACCAACGAGCAGACGCTTGTTGTGGAATCGGGGCATCCGCTCGGATTATTTAAATCGAAACCCGAAGCTCCCCGTGTAATCATCACCAACTCGATGATGGTGGGCGAGTTCGACAATCAGAAGGATTGGGAAATTGCAGCCCAGATGGGTGTAGCCAACTACGGACAGATGACTGCCGGTGGATGGATGTACATTGGCCCGCAAGGAATTGTTCACGGAACGTTCAATACCCTTCTGAATGCCGGTCGCAAAAAATTGGGTATTCCACAAGATAAAAACTTGGCGGGACACATGTTCATATCGTCCGGATTGGGAGGTATGAGTGGCGCTCAGCCAAAAGCTGCGGAAATTGCCGGAGCAGTTGCCATCATAGCCGAAGTAGACTACTCGCGTATAGAAACCCGCCTGAATCAAGGATGGGTACAACATGCTACGGCCAACATGGAAGAAGCTTTCAGCATAGCCCGCAAAGCCATTGCCGAGAAAGTTCCTTGCTCAATAGCTTTCCACGGAAATATTATAGACCTGTTGGAGTATGCCGAAAAAGAGAATATACATATAGAACTACTATCCGATCAGACTTCGTGCCATGCGGTTTACAGCGGAGGATATTGCCCTGCCGGAATTTCGTTCGAAGAGCGTACCCGCTTACTTGCCGAAGACCGTGACGAGTTCTGCCGTTTGGTAGATCAATCGCTGAAACGTCATTATGAAGTTATCAAAAAACTTGTGGCAAAAGGAACATATTTCTTCGATTATGGTAATGCCTTCATGAAATCTATTTTCGATGCGGGCGTGAAAGAAATATCGTTCAACGGAGTTGACGATAAAGACGGCTTCATCTGGCCATCGTACGTAGAGGATATTATGGGCCCAGAGTTGTTCGACTATGGCTACGGCCCGTTCCGTTGGGTTTGCCTCAGCGGTAAGCACGAAGACCTTATCCGTACCGACAAAGCTGCGATGGAGTGTATAGACCCTACACGCCGTGGTCAGGATAAAGATAATTACGACTGGATACGTGATGCCGAAAAGAATCAATTGGTGGTGGGTACGCAAGCACGTATTCTCTATCAGGATGCTTTGGGCCGGATGAATATAGCACTCCGTTTCAACCAATTGGTGCGCGATGGAGAAGTTGGCCCTATCATGTTGGGACGCGACCACCACGATGTGAGCGGCACAGATTCGCCTTTCCGCGAAACAGCCAACATCAAAGACGGTAGCAACGTCATGGCCGATATGGCTATGCAATGCTATGCCGGAAATGCAGCCCGTGGTATGAGCCTTATTGCGTTACACAACGGTGGAGGTGTGGGTATCGGCAAGTCGATAAACGGCGGCTTCGGCCTTGTTTGCGATGGTAGCAAGCGCATTGATGATATTATCCGTTCGGCTATGCTTTGGGACGTGATGGGCGGTGTTGCCCGCCGTTCGTGGGCACGTAACGAGAATGCCATCGAAACATGCGAGTCGTTCAATCAGACTCATGCCGATGGTTATCACATCACCATGCCTTTTGTTGCCGATGAGGATTATATAAAAGAATTGTTGAAAAAATGAGATTAATTAAGTTGTTGTTTTTATTCCTTTTGTTGGGACCTTCGTTATTGTCTCATGGGCAAAGTAAGGCTCAGAAAAAGGTTATTTCTATAGTAGAAGAAGGGGAGTATTTATATCGTTTGGAAATGGCATCGTGGCATGGAACAGATTTGTTTCTTGAACATTGTGGAGATAAAAGGAATGATATTCAAGGATATTTTTCCTATCCGGCAACTTCCGATTCTACAAGGTGTGTGTTTTTTGGAAAAGGAGATATTCCAAAGATAATAGGGAATATCACTTTCGATAAAACATTTAATTTAAACTCAGCGACTATTAATATTGGAGAAAGAGGATTTACTGAAGAGGAAAACTCTTTATACATAATACGGCAAAAAGCATTAGCGGAAGCTCAAACGGATACTCTTTTTAAGTATTATAAAAAAACAAACCTCAATTTCATCCCACTTGTTTACAAAGGAGAGAAAAAAGTTTATATACTTACAGGGCCAATCGAAACAGGAGTCGTTATTTTTGGGAATGATTATTTACTAACTTTCGATAAAAAGAATAATTTACGAAAGAAAAAAAGTATCCATAACAACATCATTTTTACTTCGTATGAGGCTGAGGATGGAAAAGAGTTGGTAGGAGGTATGCATTCGCATCTCCCAACAACAGGCGATTTTATTACACCCACAGATGTATGTACTTTAATGTTATACTCAAAGTACACAAATTGGGAGCAATATTATGTAATCTCCGAAAACTATGTTACAATTTGGGATTGTAAGGATAATGAAGCTGCGGTTTTAACCCGCGAAGCTTTTAATAAGATATCTAACAAAAATAAATCAAACTAAAATAATAAACAATCATGCCTAAAATCGTTGAATGCGTACCTAATTTTAGCGAAGGACGCGACTTGAACAAAATTGAAAAAATTGTTGATAACTTCCGTGCAAAAGAAGGTGTTAAGCTATTGGACTACAGTACCGACCAAGACCATAACCGTATGGTGGTAACCGTTGTAGGCGAACCCGAAGCATTGAAAAAAGCGGTTATTGCTGCCATCGGAACAGCAACCGAATTGATAGACCTGAACACACACCAAGGACAGCACCCACGTATGGGTGCTACTGATGTTGTGCCTTTTATCCCTATCAAAGACGTGACTATGGAAGAAGCCGTACAAATGGCTAAAGATGTAGCCAAAGAAGTTGCCGACCGCTACGGAATACCTATGTTCCTATACGAAAAAGCTGCTTCTGCGCCTTATCGTGAGAATCTTGCCGTTATCCGCAAAGGAGAGTACGAAGGTTTGAAAGAAAAAATGACTCAAGCCGAATGGCATGCCGATTTTGGCCCTGCTCAACCTCACCCAACAGCCGGAGGTACGGTTATAGGTGCACGTATGCCTTTGGTTGCGTATAACATCAACTTGAATACAAACCGTATGGATGTTGCTGATGCTATTGCAAAGAAAATACGTCATATTGGTGGCGGTTTGCGTTTTTGCAAAGCTATGGGCGTAGAACTTACCGACCGTGGCATTGTTCAGGTATCTATGAACCTGACCGACTATACCAAAACAGCTATTTACCGTGCGCATGAACTTACACGTATAGAAGCTCAACGCTATGGTGTAACCATTGCCGGCAGTGAGATAGTAGGTCTTGTACCTATGCAAGCATTGGTCGATACGGCCGAATATTATCTTGGGATAGAAAATTTCTCAACAAAACAAATTCTTGAAACCCACTTGATGGAGTAATAAGGTAGCAGACCTTTTTTACTGCTTCAGTAAGTGTGATAGCAATAAGCAGCTTGCTTACGGAAACAAATTATTGAACCATCATCTTGTACTTACAATATGAAGAAAGGAAACATCATTATCAAAAACGCGTCGCAAGTAGTTACATGTAGCGGAAAGACAGCCAAGAAAGGCGTTGCTGCCATGAACGATTTGCATGTGATTGAGAATGGAACAGTTGTCGTTACCGACGGGATAATCTCCTTTGTTGGTAACGACAAAGATATGCCCGCCCTGGATCTTTCTCTTTACAGGACGATAGACGCTAAAGGCAAAACTGTGTTGCCCGGTTTTATAGACTCGCATACACACTTTGTTTTTGGAGGATATCGCGAAGAGGAATTTTCGTGGCGTATGCGTGGCGACACATATATGTCGATCATGGAACGCGGAGGAGGCATCCACAACACAATGACAGCTACCCGCAACGCATCGTTTGGCGACCTGAAAGACACAGCACGTAAGCGTTTGGATAAAATGCTGACTATGGGTGTTACCACCGTTGAAGGCAAAAGCGGATACGGGATGAACAAAGAAACCGAGCTGAAACAGCTCGAAGTAATGACTACCCTCAATGCTGAGCATCCGGTTGATGTAGTAAGTACATTCATGGGCGCACATGCCACCCCTGCCGAATATAAGGGGAAAGAAGACGAATTTATCGATTATATGATCCGCGAAGTAATGCCTTTTGTTAAGGAAAAAGGACTTGCTGAATGCTGCGACATATTCTGCGAGAAAAACGTGTTCGACATAGAGCAATCGCGCCGTTACCTGACAGCCGCAAAAGAGATGGGCTTCAAACTGAAAGTTCATGCCGACGAAATTGTTTGCATTGGCGGAGCAGAACTTGCTGCCGAAATGGGGGCACTCTCGGCCGACCATCTGCTGCAAGCATCCGACCGTGGTATTGCCGATATGCGCGACAATGATGTGGTGGCAACACTGCTGCCTTGTACCGCATTCTCGCTGAAAGAACACTATGCCCGGGGACGCGAAATGATTGACGCCGGCTGTGCCGTTGCTTTGGCTACCGACCTCAATCCGGGAAGCAGTTTTACCTGCTCCATTCCGCTTACTTTTGCTTTGGCATGTATTTATATGAAGCTTTCGCCCGAAGAAGCCGTTACAGCGCTTACAATCAATGCCGCCGCCGCCGTAGGCCGTGCCGACAAGGTGGGTAGCATAGACGTAGGCAAGTTGGGCGACTTGGCTATCCTTGAATTCCCTTCTTACAAATTCCTGCCTTATCATATAGGAATGAATATTGTGGAAACAGTTGTGAAAAGGGGCGAAGTGGTAGTTTCGCCAGATTTAAACAAGTAATAGAATAAATAAAACAAACAGAATAATATTATGTTAGTAGATTTAACCGTAAAAGGATTTTTAGATAAAACAGCCGGCAGTGACCCCGTTCCCGGAGGGGGTAGTGTTGCGGCTTTGAGCGCAGCGATAGCTTCGGCTCTGACAGAGATGGTTGCAAACCTTACAATCGGCCGTAAAAAATACGAAGACAAAGAAACCCTCATGAAAGATATTGCTGCTGCTGCTGCAAACTATCAGAAAGGTTTTATCAATGATATTGATGCCGACTCGGACGCTTACAACAAAGTATTCGATGCCTTCAAATTGCCTAAAGAAACAGACGAAGAAAAAGCTGTGCGCAGCCAGCAGATACAGGACGCAACAAAAATTGCTGCCGAAATTCCTTTGGAAGTGGCACGCAAGGCCTGCGCCTTGATGGATATTATTGCGCAAGTGGCTGCCGATGGCAACCAAAATGCCATAACAGACGCATGTGTGGGTATCATGACTGCGCGTACTGCTGTTTTGGGCGCAATACTAAACGTTCGCATCAACCTTACTTCTATCAAAGACGAAGAGTATGTGAAACGCCTGACAGAAGAAGTTGAACGTTTGGAAAGCGAAGCCATTGCTAAAGAGCAACGCCTGATAACCGAAGTGAAGAAAATATTTTAACCTATGAGCCAAGTATATCATATAGGGTCGGGGAGACTCGACTTCCAGATAATTGAACAAATATTAGACAACGGACTTAAACTTGAACTCTCTGAAGAGGCTGTTGCCCGTATACAGAAGTGCCGCGATTATCTTGATAAGAAGATAGCATCGCAGTCGACACCTGTTTATGGTATCACAACAGGCTTTGGCTCGCTTTGCAACAAAAGCATTTCGGAAGACGAACTTACTACCTTGCAGGAGAATTTGGTAAAATCGCACGCTTGTAGCGTAGGTACCGAAATTTCGCCTGTTATAGTTAAGCTCATGCTGCTGCTGAAAGCACATGCCCTATCGTTAGGATATAGTGGTGTGCAGGTAGTTACCGTACAGCGTATTCTGGATTTTTATAATAACGACATTCTGCCTATCGTTTACGATCGTGGTTCGTTGGGTGCGTCGGGCGACCTTGCTCCTCTTTCCAACCTATTCCTGCCACTTATCGGCGAAGGAGAAGTTTATTATAAAGGACAAAAATGCGAAGCAAAAGCCGTACTTAAAGAAAAGGGGTGGGAGCCTATCCGCCTGATGAGTAAGGAAGGTTTGGCATTGCTCAATGGAACACAGTTTATGAGTTCGCATGGGGTTTATGCTATGTTGCAGGCATTCAAATTGTCGAAAAAAGCGGATTTGATCGCTGCCATTTCGCTCGAAGCTTTCGACGGGCGTATCGATCCTTTCCAAGACTGCATCCATCAGATGCGTCCTCATAACGGACAGATAGAGACCGCTAAAACAATGCGCAACCTACTTGAAGGAAGCGAAATCGTAGCTCAACATAAAGCACATGTGCAAGACCCATATTCGTTCCGTTGTATCCCTCAGGTGCATGGTGCGAGCAAGGATGCGATAAACTATGTGGCTTCGGTACTGCTGACCGAGATAAACTCCGTGACCGACAATCCTACCATCTTCCCCGACGAAGATAAGATTATATCGGGCGGTAACTTCCACGGACAGCCTTTGGCCATCACATACGACTTTTTGGCTATCGCTCTTGCCGAACTCGGAAATATTTCGGAACGCCGTGTTGCCCAACTGATTATGGGATTCCGCGGATTGCCCGAATTCTTGGTGGCTAACCCCGGTGTCAATTCCGGATTTATGATTCCACAGTATGCGGCAGCAGCTATGGTGAGCCAGAATAAGATGTATTGCTATGCGGCATCGAGCGACTCTATTGTTTCGTCTAACGGACAAGAAGACCATGTGAGCATGGGAGCAAATGCGGCAACAAAACTCTTGAAGATTATCGACAACCTGAACCATATATTTGCCGTTGAGTTGATGAATGCGGCGCAGGGTGTGGAATTCCGCCGTCCGCTCAAAACTTCTCCGGTGTTGGAGAAAGTGTTGGCCGACTATCGGAAAGAAGTGAAGTTCGTAGACGACGATGTTGTTATGTATAAAGAAATACAAAAAACAGTCGATTTCTTGAATAACCTTGCCGTATAAATAGCCGTCCGCTACCTTTTCTTGACTAGTCCTAAAAAGCCGTTACAGGTTTTATTAGACAAAAATATTAATAAATTATGAGATAGTTGTCGGGCTAGCCCGACAACTATCTTTGCTTTTATAGGTTCTGATCTCTACATTTTTTTGTTTATGCATTTGATCAGGGGTTTTCATATAACAAGACCAATGAGGTCTTTTGGTGTTATAAATACGGACAGCATCTTTAACCAAAAGTTTCATTGTCTTGATGTCAACCTGATAATCTTCCAATAAAAACTCCTGTTTAAGTATACCATTAACCCTTTCAGCTATTGCATTAGCATAAGGAACATAACTTTTAGTCATGCTTGTTGTTATCTTTTT
>NZ_JARXWE010000010.1 GCF_029893235.1 Dysgonomonas sp. PH5-45 | reverse complement strand
ATTGCTACCGCCATGCTGCCCCTCGACTTGCATGTGTTAGGCCTATCGCTAGCGTTCATCCTGAGCCAGGATCAAACTCTTCTTTGTATATTCTTTTTTTTATACCTTCAGTTATCCCTGACCCGATGCAATCCTTTTTTAATTTAAAATCTGAATTGACCGGGATTAGTACTTATTTCTTCCCTTTGAAAGAAAGAATTCGCACTACCCGTCTAATGCTATTTTTTTTCTTTTATTGTTCCTTTTTACCAAAACCTCAAAGATCGCTTCTCGTGTGCTTTTCCCCTAAAACTACACTGCTAAAAAACTGTGCGCTTAACTGGAAAGCGGATGCAAAAGTAGAAACTTTATAAATACAAAACAAACTTTTTAAAACCTTTTTTGCAAAGTTTTTTTTACCTCAAATGATTTACAAGAACTTACATATAGATGGTTTAATATTACATCCTATCCGGGACTTCTATTCCCAACAAGGCCATTGCCTGTTTTACAACCTTAGCTACGTTTGCCGATAGCACCAAACGGAAACTCTTCAAACCAACATTTTCTTCTTTCAAAATAGAAAAATCGTGGTAGAATTGGTTATATTCTTTCACCAATTCGTACGAATAGTTTGCCAACAGGGCAGGATTATATTCGTCGGCTGCTTGTTTAAGCACTGTGGCAAAATCGCCTACCAACTGGATAAGCCCTTGTTCTTTTTCCGAAATCTCTATATCTGCCGGCAGAACGTCAGGTATCACGATACCCTGCTCCTGAGCCTTACGCAACACAGACTGGATACGCGCATAAGTATATTGGATAAATGGACCCGTATTCCCATTAAAGTCGATAGACTCTTTCGGGTTGAAAGTCATATTCTTTTTGGGGTCTACCTTCAGAATAAAATATTTCAGAGCACCCAAGCCAACCATGCGCGATACGGCGTTAGCTTCTTCTTCGGTATAGCCTTCCAACTTGCCAAGCTCTTGAGAGGTTTCTTTGGCGGTCTGAATCATTTCGTCCATCAAATCGTCGGCGTCGACAACCGTTCCCTCGCGCGACTTCATTTTTCCTTCGGGCAATTCTACCATTCCGTACGAAAAATGAACCAGTCCCTTGCCAAATTCAAACCCCAGCTTATCCAGCAGAATTGAAAGGACTTGAAAATGGTAATTCTGCTCGTTGCCTACCACATATACCATCTTATTAATATTGTAATCGTTGAAACGCTGTTTAGCAGTTCCTATATCTTGTGTCATATAAACCGATGTGCCATCGCCCCGCAACAGCAACTTATGGTCGAGACCTTCGCCTTCGAGGTTAGCCCAAACAGAACCGTCTTCCTTCTGATAGAAAACACCTTTATCGAGCCCCTCCAAAACGGTTTCTTTACCATCAAGATAAGTTGTAGATTCGTAGTAAATCTTGTCGAAGTCCACACCCAAGCGTTTATAGGTTTCGTCAAAACCGGTATAAACCCACGAGTTCATTTTCTCCCACAGGGCAACCGTTTCCATATCGCCAGCCTCCCATCGGCGGAGCATCTCGCGTGCTTCGGCCATGAGTGTAGAATTGGCCTCGGCTTCTTTATCGTCCATGCCCGATGCTTTCAACTGGGCAAGCTCGGCCTTATAATGCTTATCGAAAAGAACATAGAAGTCGCCCACCAGATGGTCGCCTTTCTTTCCTGTCGATTCGGGCGTCGCGCCTTCTCCCCATTTTTGCCAAGCAAGCATCGACTTACATATATGTATGCCACGGTCGTTCACTATATTGGTTTTTACCACACGGTTTCCGTTTGCTTTCAACACTTCAGCAAGGGCAAAGCCTAAGAGGTTATTACGGATATGCCCCAAATGGAGCGGTTTGTTTGTGTTGGGCGACGAATATTCGACCATCACCAGCGGAGCGTCGGGAGTTACAGGGACGATTCCATAATCGGCCTCCGCATTTATATTATTAAGTGCATCAATCCAAACCGAAGTTTTCAGAACAAGATTCAAAAAACCCTTTATAACATTGAAGCCGGCTATTTCATCTACATTGGCTTTAAGCCACTCGCCTACTTCTTGAGCAGTTTGTTCGGGGCTTTTTTTCGACATTTTCAGGAAAGGAAAAACCACCAGCGTAAAATGCCCTTGAAATTCCTTTCTTGTTTTTTGCAGTTCGGCTTGTTGTTCGGGTATATCTTGTCCGTAAAGGCTTTTAATAGCCTTCTGTATTTCTTGCTTCAGTTTTTGTTCTATTTTCATTTTTCGATTTTGTGATTTTCTATTTTCAGACATTTAAACAGGTTCTTTCTCCCTTACAGGATGCAAATTTAAGAAAAAGAATCAATCATCGGTCTACATTACAAAAACATCCGGCACCACTCTTTTATCTGTAATACAGAACGCTCTCCTCGTTTTTCAAATTTCTTCAATAATTTCTCCACCGTTTTTTCTTCATTCAAGTTTGTTTTCGAGAAAAAACAATCGGAAAAACAAATAATCTGCTCTTCTATACTGATTGGCATATAGTCGCGGGGCGGTATTGGCAGTTTTTGCTTTATTACTTCCTCCTGCTTCAGGCCGGCGCCTGTGTGCCGCTCGCAAACCAAAGCATGACGAGAATATCCTTCTTTCCGTACCAAATCGGCACCCAACACACCATGGCAAATGTAAGGCCTATCGCCAAAGCATTGTATTTCGGGGGCGTTTGTCATAAAAACACCTATATCGTGCAGCATAGATGCCTCGTACAGAAACTGCCGGTCGGCATTCAATTCGGGATGATTGTCGGCAATCAACAGAGCTTTATCGGCCACAGCCTTGCTGTGATTCACCAATATATCGTATAGCTCGGAATCTCTTCGATAATATTTTTCTATCAAATTATTTACATCCATAACTTTGTCTATTTCGTACAAAAATAGGTAAGTTTGCAGCAAATACAGATTGCATGAAAAAATATTTAGGAATTTTATTACTATACGTTTGGGCATTAAGCCTGCCTAACCTTTCCATGGCTCAAGTAAAAGTAGGTGCCGACTGCTTAAACGAACTGTTACCTCTCCTTAAAGATAAACAAACTGCCATTGTTGCCAATCAGACTTCTTGCCTTAACGATGGTATACACCTCGTTGATGCACTTCTGACAAAAGGAATATCAATCACCAAAATATTTGCTCCCGAACACGGTTTCAGAGGTATGGCTGATGCCGGAGAAAGGGTTCTTCACGGAAAGGACAGCAAAACAGGCCTGCAACTCATATCCCTTTACGGAAAAAACTACAAGCCAACCAAGCAGCAATTGGAGGACACAGACATTGTCGTTTTTGATATACAAGACGTTGGCGCGCGTTTCTACACATACATCACCACCATGCACTACGTTATGCAAGCTTGTGCGGAAAACAATAAGCTATTCATCGTATTAGACAGACCTAACCCCAATGACCATATTGACGGGCCTGTTCTGAACATGAAATTCACATCATTCGTAGGCAAACACCCTATTCCCATTCTGCACGGACTGACGATAGGCGAACTTGCCCTGATGATAAATGGCGAAGGGTGGTTAAGCAATGGTTTGAAATGCGATTTAAAAGTCATACCCGTTAAAGACTGGAAGCACGGACAAGCCTATTCGCTCCCCATCAAACCATCACCAAATCTGCCAAACGACCAAGCAATACGGCTGTATCCTTCGCTTTGTTTCTTCGAAGCGACAAAAGTTAGTGTGGGGCGCGGCACAGAATTTCCATTCCAAGCGGTAGGCTACCCCAACCCTAAATGCGGTTCGTTTAAGTTTACGCCAAGAGCATTGGAGGGGTCGGACAAAAACCCGTTGCAAAAAAACCGTCTTTGCTATGGCATAGACCTGCGTAAAGAAAAGACTGACGGAAGCCTCACTCTGAAATACCTGATAAGCTTTTATAAAAGCACAGGCTTAGGCGATAAGTTTTTCTCCTCACGCCAATTTATGAATATGCTTGCAGGGACTGACCAGCTTCGCCTACAAATACAAAGAGGGATGACCGAAAAGCAGATTCGCAAGTCGTGGCAAAAAGATTTGGACAAATATAAACAAATGCGCTCCAAATATCTGCTTTACAAAGACGAGCGATAAGCTTCCTTCTCCCTCACACTATTATTCTATTAGCTATGAGAATAGCACTAATTAAGAATGTAAAGAATCCGATAAAAATAAAAACACTATGGAACAACTGTCTGCTCCATATAGTGTTTCTATATTATAATCGAAAATTATAACAATGTTTTCTTTTTAAACTCAAATTCTTCTTGAGTAATAATTCCTTTTTCTTTCAAGTCAAACAACTTTTCAATTTCATCGCTGGAACTGTTACTTTTTACAGAATCATTTTGCAAGCTACCGTTATTTACTGTTATATTTGTGTGATTAGGATAAAGAGGATAAGTAGTATTATATTTTTGGTTGAATTTATTTTCGTCCATTATTAAAAAACCAATAAAATCAATCACCGAAACAATAAGAGGAATAAATGTCCAACAAAATAAAAAATATAGAATACCTAATCCAGTTTGGTTCAGATAGAATCGGTGTACACCAATACCTCCAAGAAGAATTGCTAAGACTGCTGCGGTTGTTTTACTTTTCATAATTACCTATTTAAGATTTAGTTATTAAATGTTACAATTATATTTAACCATTATTATTTAAGGTTTGAAAATAACACAAAACATCACATAATTGAGATTTCTTATCTACAAAAAAATTCTATACCATACGAAGTATATAAATTCTGTCGTTTTAGCCCCAATCATCTAAATGTATTATATAATATTTCTTATACTCCTTAGTGCGAAAGATTATTTCGTGTTCTTTGGTTTGTAAAATATTTCCCGCAAAGGTATGTCATTTTTTATAAAAAAGACCTTTTTTATAATATTATTTAGCCCAACGTTTCAGCATAGGAAAATACTTTTTCATCTCGGCCCGTGCTTCTTCTTTAGTGAGCTTCTTGGGCGCATCTTTATTAAATTCGTCCAAAAACTGAAGGCAGGTTTCAATCATTCCATCCATCGTTGTATCGGATGTGAAGTTCCCTTCCTTAAAGCAATAAACACAGTAATCTTCGTTTAGGCTTTTATCGGCATTTGTTCCATGATCTGCATCCGTGTTAAGTGGCATACCGCAACTTTGGCAAAACTTCATTTGTGTTTCCATACTATTCTATTTTTTATGTGGTTAATCACCACAAAGCAAAGAAAAAATCCATATTAAAACAAGAAGTCTGTTTGCAAAACTTAATACAAATACAGGTCTTTCATTTTCTGGATATCAACATCCAATACTTTAGTTAAGAAGTTTTCGATGCTACCGTGTTCTATCCGTATTTGCTCAAGTGCCGCACTTAAATATTCGGCACGTACCTCAAACATTCCCCTGATTGCAGGCTTACGGGCAATTATATCAGCATATTTATTGCCAAGGTATGCGTTAGACGAAAGATAGTCGTCCATGATGATTGTATCATCAACCCCCAAGGCAAACAATATCAACGCTGCCGCAAGTCCCGTACGGTCTTTCCCTGCCGAGCAGTGAAACAAAAGAGGAGTGTCATCCGGGTTTTGTAATAAACGGAAAAGTTCTTTATACTGCCCGATACTTGCCGTATCGCTAACCAAAAGGCGGTTCATATCGGTCATCAAAGTTTCGGACGAAACGGCTGCCGTCTGAAAATTTGCCAGATTGCCGGGAATTATTGGCAGTTTATAATTCGTCTTCACAGACGAAGGTTCTCTGTCGGGCGACTTCTGCACCTCTGTTTCGGCTCTGAAATCTACAATCGAAACAATAGGAATGCTTGCCAAATAATGCAAATCGGGGTCTGTTAGATTACTGAGATCGTCACTGCGGAAAAGTTTTCCCCACTTCACATACCGCCCGTCCTGCGTACGGAATCCGCCCAAATCGCGGAAGTTATATCCGCCTTCCATCGGCAAATGGCGTTCTGCCAAAATAGCCTTACCATCGGGGGTTACTATCTGAAAATAACTATGTGCCGTATTGCTCACATGCAGAGAAAATTCGCCACTGCCTTCACCTTCGGCAACGGGTGTTGTCATGTCTATCTTTTCAGGAGAATGCCCCGCATAGACAGTCCATTTTCCCTCTGTTTCTATTTTCAATCGAGCTTCTTTCGTTTCCTTATCTCTCACTATCGATACCTGTCCGGAAATATCTTTACCCGAGTATTCGGCTTTCGGAGGTGTTGTTTTGTTCGCGCAGTTTGTTGTTATTATCATAAGGACAGAAAGTATTAAAACAGATGGTATTAATTTCATTTTCTTGATTTAGTCAGACTATGATTTAAATTCGAAAAGCCCATAGTGCACCCAGTGAATTTACATCAAATTACTTATTATAAATATTTACAACATTTGTCTTTGAGTCATCTACGTTCCTCGAACATTGTTTCTGAACAAAGTGAAAAATCTCTGTGTTTTTTATTCAAGATCCTTCGTTTCACTCAGGATGACAAAATAGATATATGTTATCTTTCAAACAATTAGTTTTTATTTTCTAAATGCATTACAAACTCCAAAGATAATTAATTTATCGCTTCGAAGAAGAATGATATTCTATATAGAGGCTTCATTCATGTTAACATGATTAGAATTCTTTTATAACCCGTAGTGCATTTAGAGAGTTTATATCAAATGATTTATTATAAACATTTTATAGCATTTGTCATTCTGAACAAAGTGAAGAATCTCTGTATTGTTTATTAAAGATCCTTCGTTACACTCAGGATGACAAAAAAATGATTGTGCTGTTTTTCAAATAATTATCTTTTGTTTCCTAAATGCACTACGGGGCCTTTTATAATACCTCGTCGTTCAAGAATGCAAACTGGGGATTTATTTCTTTTACCAGATTCTCTTTTTTTTGCCTTGTCCAACCTTTAATTTCTTTTTCTCTGTTTATTGCATCTTCAATATATGCAAAGCGCTCCCAGTATATCAAGTTATAGGCATTATATTTCCCAGCAAAATATTTTTTACCATTCAATGCATCTTCTTTATGTTCATATAAACGCCGACTAAGATCATTAGTTACACCTGTATAAAGCACCGTTTTTGTTGCATTAGTAGTTATATATACATAATAATTATGCATGCCTAATGGTTTCATATCTTTTTACGTCATTTTATTGTCATTCTGAGTGTTAACGAAGAATCTTTTGCTTCTCAGATGCTTCACTCACGTTGAGCATGACAAAAGCATCAAATTGAAGGCCTTTTTTCTGTTTTTTTCGCAAGCTTCGAAGTCTTAACTAATTGTTATTTTTCGGGTTGCATCGGGTTGCTCTTCAATGGTTACGTTTATTACATCGTGCGGAAGAAGGGCTTCTACCTTTTCGGGCCACTCCACAAAGCAAAGGCTGCCGCTGTAGAAATAATCTTCGTAGCCAAAATCGTAGGCTTCTTCAATCCTGTCTATGCGGTAAAAGTCGAAGTGATAAATCAGCTCGCCCGTACCGGAACGATATTCGTTCACGATGGCAAAAGTAGGGCTGTTTATTACATCCTCAACGCCCAACTCCTCGCAAAGAGCTTTAATGAAAGTGGTTTTACCTGCCCCCATGCTTCCTCGGAAGGCAAAAGCGGTATTATCGCCCATCGTTTTTATGAACTCAGAGGCGGTTTCGCGAATTGTATCGAGCGATTTTATAGTTAATTCCATTGGCTTTTTTCTGTTCTATTCTTCTTGCAAATTCTCTAAAATATCAATTGATATATTTTGTCATTCTGAGTGTTAACGAAGAATCTTTTGCTTTCCCCAGATGCTTCACTCATGTTCAGCATGACAAAAAAATAGGAATATCATTAAAATTCATTACATCACTTAGGGTTCATCGTTATGAAAGGAACTATCATTTCCTCGAGCGATATACCTCCATGCTGAAAAGTGTCGGCATAATACGACACGTAATAATTATAGTTGTTTGGGTAAGCAAAAAAATCGTCACCATAAGCAAATATATATCTCGTGCTGATGTTAGGCACAGGCAACCCAAAGCGTGCGGGGTCGCGCATTTCGTACACTTTCCGTGAGTCGTATGCCAAATTCCGCCCCAATTTGTAACGCAGATTGGTGTTAGTGGCTTTGTCGCCAACCACTTTTACGGCATTCTTCACGCGGATGGTTCCGTGGTCGGTGGTGAGCATCACCTTGTATCCTTTTTCGGCTATCCGTTTAAACAAATCGGTGGTACTGCTATGCTTAAACCACGAGCGTGTGAGCGAACGGTATGCCGACTCGTCGGAAGCCAGTTCGCGAATCATCTTCGAGTCGGTACGGGCATGCGATAACATATCCACAAAGTTGATTACAACGACATTAAGCAGGTTACGGTCGAGCGTATTGAAATTTTGCACCAGTTTTTCGCCCTGAGCAGATGACAGTATCTTGTTGTACGAAAACGTATATTTTTTGCGGAAACGATCTATCTGTGTCTGAATAAGTGGCTCTTCGTTCAGGTTCTTACTTTCCTCCTCGTCTTCGTCTATCCAAAGGTCGGGATACATATCGGCTATCTGCTTGGGCATAAGTCCCGAAAAAATGGAGTTCCGCGCATATTGCGTTGCCGTTGGCAGAATGCTGTAATACATATCTTCGTTGAAAGTAAAATCTCCGGCAAGCAGATCTTTCACCTCCCACCATTGATCGAGGCGGAAATTATCGATCAGTATAAAGAAAACCTTTTCGTCACTATCGAGCGTAGGGAATACCTTATCTTTAAAAAGATCGGGACTCAGCAAAGGCCGATCGTCGCTCCCCCCTGCAACCCAGTCTTCGTAGTTTTGACGCACAAATTTGACAAAAGCGTTGTTCGCCTCTTGCTTCTGCATACGCAGGAGGTCTATAAGCGGGTTTTGCGAAGCGGTAAGCTCCATCTCCCAATGAACTATTTTGCGGTACACATCAATCCATTCGTCCGGAGTGCGGGCATCGTTTATCTGGGTGGCTATCTTGTTATATTCTTCCCGATAGCCTTCAAGAGTGGCTTCGGTCATGATATCGTCTTTGTGCAGATTTTTCTTTATGGACATCAAAATCTGATTCGGATTGACGGGTTTTATCAGATAGTCGGCTATCTTGCGCCCTATGGCATCGGTCATTATGCCTTCGTCCTCGCTCTTGGTTATCATAATGACAGGCACATTGGGATTTATTTCCTTCAGTTTCGACAGGGTTTCGAGCCCCGACAGCCCCGGCATGTTTTCGTCAAGAAAAACAAGGTCGAAAGTCTCGTCACGGAAAGAATCGATAGCATCTTGTCCACTGTTTACCGTAACCATTTCGTATCCTTTTTCGTTAAGGAACAAAATGTGCGGACGCAACAAGTCTATCTCGTCGTCGGCCCAAAGTATGCGTTTTTTCTTCATTGTCATTATTATTTATTTCATTCAAAAATACTGATTAATGCCTTTATTAGAAACATAACGCGGATGTTTTTCCGAAAGTATAATGAATAGTAAGTATTTTTAAGTATGCGTGTGCTATTCCTCAGCTTCTATCTTCTTCAGAAAACGTTTGAGGACAAACAGTTCATATTTTTCATGAGCCTCCGATTCGCGGGCTTTGGTCAGTATAGTTTCTAATTCGCTATTTATACGTTTCAGTGTTTTACTATCTTCGGTATATGCAAACCACAACTTTACAATATAAACATTGAGCAAAACAAATGACACAAGCAAGATAACCGGTAAGATAAAATCTCTCAAAAAAGCATTTCCGGCAAGCAAACCTGAAAACAGACCTACGGTTATCACTGCCCAGATAATGGGCAACGAGATTGCAAAAACTTTGATAGAGTTTGTATTTTTCATAATACTCAAAAAAAAGAAACGAGGCCAACATGCTCACCTCTTTATCGGGAGGCATCCCCCCAAAGTACGGTAACAATTCTTATGCTGGATTTTATATATATTGCGCATATAAAATTTCCGGCAACACTTTACCATTGTATCAGCGCAAAGTTAATATTTTTATCGAATATACCCCGAGGGGAAACCACAAAACACGAAGAAAGAATGTTCTTTCTCAGCCCGATAGGACGATTGGAGAAGGGTTGTACGTTTTTTATGTATTAGTATTTCGCAGTCTTATAAAAACATCGTATTTTCGCACAGCATAAAAAAACTATCATTGAGACACAGGTATGAATGAGGCTGTCTGTAAAGAAAAAATACTGATAAAAACATCGTGGATAAGCACCCTGGGCAACTCACTCCTGTCTGTTGCTAAGATTGCTATCGGTATCCTGTCGGGCAGTTTGGCCGTGTTGGGCGATGGGATAGATTCCGCAACCGATGTAATTATATCCATTGTAATGATTTATACGGCACGCATCATGAACCGCCCGCCCAGTGCGCAGTATGCTTACGGATATGAAAAGGCCGAGAGCATAGCCACAAAAATCCTGTCGTTCGTAATTTTTTATGCGGGTATCCAGATGCTTATATCGTCGCTGCATAGCATAATTGAAGGCACGGAAAGAAACATGCCAACTATGATAGCTATTTATGTAACGGTCTTTTCGATTGCCGGGAAGCTCTGTTTAGCAATCTACCAATACCGTCAGGGTAAAAAAATAAACAGCCCAATGCTCATGGCCAACGCTAAAAATATGCGCAACGATATACTTATATCCTTAAGCGTACTGTTGGGGTTAGCTTTTACTTTCCTTTTGCAACTACCTATATTGGACTCTGTTACAGGTCTGTTTGTCAGCCTATTCATCATAAAATCGTCTATAAGCATTTTTATGGACTCGAACGTAGAACTGATGGATGGCGTGAAAGACACATCGGTCTACGAAAAGATTTTTGAAGCCGTAGACAAAGTGCAGGGGGCAAGCAATCCGCACCGTGTGCGCTCGCGCCAGATAGGCGGAATGTATATGATAGTACTCGATGTTGAAGCCGATGGAGAGATTACCCTGAACGAAGCCCACAACATAGCTCAAGAGGTTGAAGAAAGCATAAAGCAAACCATCGTAAACGTTTACGATATTGTTGTACACGTAGAGCCGCGCGGCGTGCATCATGTGGAAGAAAAATTCGGTATAAACAAAAATACTTTCTGAACCGATTATTCTATAATCAGACAAAACTATATCTAAATGAAGAAAATCATCTTTAATGTATTTCTCTTACTCCTTGTAAGCCTCAGCACCGCTGCCCAAACAGTGGAAAAGAGGACGATAATAAATATAGATGACCTTTCGGACGAGCAATTGGAGAATATTCCCAACATGATTTCGCACGATGGTTGGGTTTTGATTAAGTACAATGGCGAAAATATGGTTCTGAACCTATCGAACACCGATTACCGTTTATCCTTCAGCACCAACTGTGCCAATGATGAAAGGATGCCGTTTTTTATGATTGAGTATTCCGAGAATTACCGCGATGGCGACTATGGAGGCATTGACTTTGTAAGTTCGAAGATTGATGATAAAGAACCTGATTTTCTGATTGATGGTAAGAGCTTTGGAAATCCGTTTCATAAATTTGAGAACAACGCATTCAAAAAATTTATAGAAGCCCTGAAAGAAGCAAAAACTTTTACAATAGCCATTTACGACACCAATTCGAAGGGTAAAACAAAGCTAAACCGTAGTATTGACTTCAAATTAGCAAACAGCGAGCTTTTAGATTCGTTCGGTATTTGCCCCTGATTGGCATAGAATAAACAACCGCCATTATGACTGTAAACAAAAAATTGAAATCGGCACTAAAATGGAGCAGCATCGTATTGTTGGTGTTGTTTGTGCTTTTTAATGCTGTTTCGGCTATGCAAGCCTATAAGTTTACCCACTTCGTAGACAATGCCGAAACTGTAAACAGTCAACCATCATCCTTACAGAAAATAAAAACACTCTTTCTGGGAATGGACATTCCGCATCCGCAAACCAAACAATACCCCAACGTACCTTACCAAACGGTAAGGATTCAGGCATCGCCCCACAAAACCCTCGAAGCATGGATAATGCCGACAGACAGCCTGAAACGGGGCTTCTTCATACTCTTTCATGGCTATGTGGACGAAAAATCGGCAATGCTTGGCGAAGCTTATGCCCTGCGGCAGATGGGCTACGACGTTATGCTGGTAGATTTTGAAGGAGCTGGAGGTTCTACCGGAAATACCGTCACGATAGGCTATCGCGAAGCCGAAGACGTGAAAGCGGCTTACGAATACGCACAGAACACCCTGCGCGAGAAAGATATATACCTCGAAGGGTTTTCTATGGGTGCGGCAGCCGTTGCCAAAGCCCAGAGCGATTATAGGATGAACGTCCGTGCCGTAATACTGGAAGCCTCTTACGGACGGCTCGAAGATGCCGTGAAAGTGCGCATGGGCAGACTGGTAGATTTACCCTCTTTCATGAAAAACTCGCTCTGCCTTTGGGGCGGGCTTGTAAACGGATTTAATGTTTACAGCATGAATCCCGAAGATTATGTAAAGAACATAACCGTTCCCGTTCTGATTACAGGCGGTGGAAAAGACCCGAATATCCCTGTGGACGAAACCCAGCGAATATACGCCAACGTAGCTTCAAAAAACAAAACACTGGTTATTTTCCCCGAATCACTGCACGAATCGTACCTCATAAAGCATCCCGAAAAATGGACGCAAACGGTAGCCGGTTTCTTAAACAGCCTATCCGAAATAAACAAAGAATAAACATTGTTGTGCCCATTCTTTCTTGTAAAGGCAAAAAGGGTAACGATGCCAAAAAGAAAAGTCCGCCACTAAAAAATGACGGACTTTTACTCAAAAATTATGTTCTGTTTTCTACGTAATCTTACTCTTCGTTCGATTCAGCATTTTCGTCTACCGGAGCGATAAGCTTGTAACCTTTTCCGTGTATATTGATGATTTCAATATCTTGGGCAGGCTTCAATAGCTTACGCAATTTGGTGATATACACGTCCATACTGCGAGCGTTGAAATAGTTGTCATCGACCCATATTTGTTTCAAAGCATGATTGCGTTCCAAAATGTCATTTGCATGAGCACACAATAAACTAAGAAGTTCCGACTCTTTGGTTGTCAATTTTGTTTGTTCGCCATTGATTGTCAGTATCTGTTTTTGTGTATCGAACTGCATTTGCCCGAAACTATAAACTTGCTGGTCTTTAACTTTCTTACCTTTCACACGGCGGAAGATAGCTTCTATACGCAACACAAGCTCTTCCATGCTGAAAGGTTTAGTGATATAATCGTCAGCTCCGGCTTTAAATCCTTCAAGAATATCGTCTTTCATATTCTTTGCCGTAAGGAATATAATAGGTACACTGGTATTAATCTGTCTGATTTCTTTAACCAGTGTAACACCGTCTTTTTTGGGCATCATAACATCAATGATACAAAGATCATATTTGTCTCTTGTAAAGCCTCTGTAGCCTATTTCACCATCCGGGAATAGGTCTGTTTCGAATCCTTTTGCCTGAAGATATTCTCTTAGCAATACACCAAGATTCTCGTCATCTTCGCATAGGAATAATTTAATTTTCTCATCCATAACCATTTTCTACTTTATAATAGGTAAACATATAATAAATTTCGTTCCTTTTCCCATCTCGCTTTCGGCTTTGATGGTCCCTTTATGATCATCAACAATTTTTTTGACATAAGCAAGCCCAAGTCCAAACCCTTTCACATCGTGCCGGTTTCCGGTCGATACGCGGTAGAAGCGTTCAAAAATCTTTTTCTGCTCTTCTTTTTTGAGGCCTATACCATTATCTTCGATCGAAATATAAAGCTTCGAGCCTGCGGGATTGTTCCATGTACGAATCATCAAATCCAATTCTACATCTTCGCGCCTGTATTTAACTGCGTTTTCCAGCAGGTTGAACAATACGTTTGTGAAGTGCATTTCGTCAACACTGACTGCTGTTTTTTCGGCTTCGAGGTCTACATCAAGTCTACCTCCTGCCTTTTCAACTTTCAGCTGATAAGTGTTGGCTACACTGAAAATAATGTCGTTGACATCCATTTCCTTAAACTTAAGAGTGGCTTTTTGTTTTTCAAACAATGACATCTGCAAAACCTTCTCTACCTGGAAACTCAGCCGTTTGGTTTCGTCGTTAATCACTCCCGATATATGTTTAAATACATCAGGCGATTTCGTTATTGACGGGTCTTTCAGCATCTGTGCCGCTAATGAAATTGTGGAAACAGGTGTTTTGAGTTCGTGTGTCATGTTGTTCATAAAGTCGCTCTTCATCTCCGACAGACGCTTCTGGCGGAATATCAAATAAATTGCGATGATAAATGTCGTCAGCAAAACCAGTATAAAAATGATAGACGGTCCTAAAAAGAAGATCTCATTATAGAGGTAATGTTCCCTATCGGGGAAATATATTCTCATAAAATTAGATTTCTCAACAGGGTCGTTCTGATACAATATTTGCGGATATACCTTTTGCCGTGAGGTAACCACAAAACTGTCTTCCTGAAAAACCGTTTTATCATCATACGTAACTATTGCCATCCTGAACGGCAACTCTATGCCGTTGTATCTCAACTCGTTCTCAACCCTTTTGTGCAAACCTTCATAATCAACACGCTGGTCGAGGGGTAGTTTAACCGATTTATTGATGATGTCGTAAATCACATCATCAAGTATTTTCCGCTGATATTCATACCGTTGCTTTATAACTTCCTGCATCTCGAACGAGGCGCTTGTTATTGACTTTGAGCCCCGATTCGGGAACAAAGACACCGCTTTTGGCGGGTTTATTTTTTCGGTATGAGTAACATACTCTTCTACATATACACCTCCGGGAATAGATGTAACCGTCGCTCCGTGAGTTTGAGTTACAATTTTATCGCCCGGTATGTAGGCTGTTTGTTTTTTCTTATAATCTTTTTTAGCCGCTGCTATTCCATCTTCCAAAAACTTCTTTGTCTGATCTTTCTCCAAACTTTTTGATGCTTGATACAGGCTCCGTTTAACGGCTTCGTCAAACTGGTCTCCTCGCATTCTTATAGTCGTTTTAAAGTATGTTATCTGCATATATAGCAACCCAAAAAAGGCTATTGCCATAACAGATGCGAGCAACCAGATTGTCGACTTCTTCATGATATCATCAAGCGTTTTAAATGTTTCTGTAATAAAAATAAATAAAACATCTTTTATTAGTTAATGTTTTCAGAAACACTTACATGTATTTAACAAATAAGGAGCGTTTTTGTTTAACATTTTCAATATATATAGCTTTTTGTTTCAGAAAAAAATATTTTTTTTATCTAAAACCCATATGCAAGCCTTTTCGGTACAGGCGGCGTCTCGGAAATTATATTTAGGGCGTAAGAATTTTGTGGTTTAGGGTAGACACACAATATTCTTAATTTTTTTATTCGGAATCATCAAAGAGGATACCCATTTCAATCAAGATATCCTCTTTGGAATATGTTGTTATATTATGCGTATCAAAAACAAAAGAATGCGCACTATATATATTTTTTAGAATTTGTAACCTACAGTTAGGAATGCATTACGGTTTTTGATGTCGTAAACATCAACTTTCGATATATTTATCAAACCAAATTCATAACCAAGGTTTACTGTAAATTTAGTAATCTCTGCACCAACACCAAATCCTAAACCAACATCAAATCTTTTTAATTCATATTTGCTAAAAGTATCGTTTTTTACATCTCCTATTCTTGATTCATATTTAGTTTTGCCTCCAATGCCATGAGCAAAGTAAGGACCCGCATTAACATTCAGGTTAAGCCCTGGCAAAGATACTAATTTATATCCTGCCCGAATTGGCAATTGCAAATACATCGCATTTGAAGTAATATCTGCATCGGATGCTACACCATCTTTCAGAACAAAACCATTCCCTTTATATCCTTTAGTTGTGAAGCTAAGGCCAGATTGTAGAAAAAAGTTCATTGGTAAAGCCAAATCGGCAGTAACGCCCACTTGAAAACCTACTTTAGCATCTGTGTCATCAATATCACCACCTACGTTAGAAAGGTTCATACCGGCATTAATACCAAAAGACAATGGCAATTGTGCAGAAGCACCTACGCTCACTAAAAGAGCAAATGCCACAACAAGAGGTTTTAGAAATTTTTTCATAATAGTTTCAGTTTTTACGATGCCTTCCTTTCACAAAACATCTAAAGTTAATATTAAGATAATTAGATAAATATCTGCAATTTATTTTCTCCAATAAACTCGGAATGTTCCTTGCTTATTGATTCTGGATAACGTAATTTGTTAACGCTAATTTCCACAAAGATATTAATTTATTTTTTTAAACAAAATTTAAGCAATGTTTTTTAGCTATCCTACAACTTTTTACGTTCGCAGCCGATAAAAAATACCTGAATTTAAAAGCATTTCATAGAATCGGTACCAGCTTCTTAAAGCAATATTCGTTTTATTTATCGGTTTTTAGCTTATTCGATTAGATATCCACAAAAATATTTCCCGTTTTTCTGTCCCCATATTGGAATAATAGTAATACCTTTGTCGAATTAGATATCAAAATAGGTATCTTCATAAAAGATAAATTGAATAGATTTTACATGCTAAAACGGGTACGCGATTAATGAAAAATACATATGAGTATAAGGGAATACTCACACAGCGCGAGGTTGAGAGTTGGCAATCATGGCAGGTCATATTTGAGTGGGAAGATGTATTATCGGAAAACATGAACATCCCCATAATGTCTGTAAAAAGAAAATGGTATCAACGAAAATTATTTGGATATCCTACTTTATGCAAAATCTTCAATTCTCTTAGATTAGAAAAAATATATAACCCTAAAAAATTATATATATACCATCAAATTGTAATTCAAAGTGAAATAGATTTCCCCCCTTGGCTACGAAAAAAAATAATACCTTGGATTGTTGATGGATTTATGGACGAGTCTGAACTCCCCTGTATTTATAAAAGATATGGGTCTTGTCCATTTCTATTAATATCAAGTATCGAATCTTACAATTATCTGAAAAGTAAAAACTGTCCACTCCATATATATTATGCACCACTAAGCTTATCGGACAAATACACAATTGATACAGAAATAAAATATACAAAAAAATACGATTTAATATCTGCTGGCAGAATAAATCCGGTTTTAGAAGAATATGTAAAAAGATATTCGGACGAAAACGATATAAATTTTGTTTACTCTAAGTTAGAAAATGGCAATTTTTATTATTTTTCTACCAAAACAGGACGTATCGGAACTTTTAATACCAGAGAAGAATACCTTGCATTACTGAAACAATGTAAGGTTGCTTTATATTCAACACCGGGTATAGATGGAGATGGTAGAAGTAAAGGTATGAACCCGGTAACACCTCGCATCTTTGAGTTGATTGCCAGTCAATGCCATATTATAGCAAGATATCCTGACACAGACGAAACCCGCTTCTTCGAATTGGCAAGTATAGCGTCTCATACAGATTCGTACGAAAGGTTCGTTGAGTTAATGGATAAATATATGAACACAGATGTTGATTTAATTAAATACGATAATTATTTAAAAAAACACTACACTTCTACAAGAATTAAATATTTGCGGGAAGCTATTGATGAATATAATCTGAATGTAAAATGAGAATAGCTGTATTAGGAGCAGGAGTTAGCGGCTTGAGTATAGCCCAATTGCTAAATAATGAATTTGAAATTGATGTATTAGAGAAAAAAGAAATACATGGGGGGATTGCCCGAACTAAAAGCGTAGATGGGTTTGCCTATCACACTGTTGGCGGACACTGCTTTAACACCAAATACGATGATGTACGTGACTTTATTTTTAACAAAATACTTCCGCTCGAAGAATGGAATAAAATAAAAAGGAACTCCCGAATCAGATTCTATGATTACGAGATAGATTATCCGATTGAATTCTCAATCAGACAAATATATCAACATGATCCCGAATTAGCTCAAAAACTAACTTTCGATTTCATTAATGCGGTTGACGATGGTCATTACCCAAATCTGGAGGAGTGGTTCAGAAAAAAATTCGGGAATGCCTTTGCCGAAGAGTATTTCATTCCATACAACACAAAAATATGGAATAACGAGCCTAATAAGATGAGCCATTTATGGGTAGAAGATAAACTTCCGATACCTAATAAAAAAATGTTTTTCGATGGCTTAATGGCAAACATGGACGACAATATGCCTCATTTTGAATTTTACTATCCAAAATCAAATAACCAAAACACTTTTATAGATGCCTTGGCTCATAATCTGAATATATTATATAATTTCGACGTACAGTCTATTGACTATGATTCGGACTCGAAAAAATGGGCTATAAACAACGATCAAGAATACGATCTTATAATAAACACAACACCTCTTAATGATTTTACACAAGCCTTAACACAGGCTCCAGACTACATTAAGAATAGTGCACAGCTTCTTAAAGGGAACGGGATATCGAATGTGCTATGGAAAACAAAACCAACAAACAAAACATGGACTTATATCCCCAACAATGATTATTTGTTCCACCGATACATCCATATTGGTTCTTTCAATATACCTAATCAAAATTATGCAACATCCGAGGTTATTGGAAAGCATACTTTTGATGAAATGGTAAACGCAGGCAAAAAAGACAGTTCTTTACTCACTCCTATTGATTATAATAACTCAGATTTAGCGTATGTTGTTTTTGACGACAATTATAAAAAAGCTACAACAGACATCAAAAATTACATAGATAGTATTGGGCTTTACACATTGGGACGATTTGGCGAATGGCAATATTACAATATGGATGTTTGCATAAAAAAAGCTATTGATTTAGCTGATAAGATACAAAACAAGATGATGTAGTGTTTTTAATTTGATGCAAAAATCTGCATCAGAATTGTCAGCGTAAAGATGGACTGGTTAGAAAATATAATCTTCACACCGTCAACCATTCAGACGGTAATACTCATATCCGCTGTTTCGGCAATCGGGTTGCAGTTAGGAAAAATCAAGATATTCAACATTTCGTTGGGTATAACCTTTGTCTTTTTCATGGGAATCGTACTGGGACACTTCGGAATGGATGTGAACCGCGATATGCTTTATTTTGCGCAGAACTTCGGGCTCATTCTATTCATCTACTCACTGGGGCTTCAGGTAGGGCCCGGCTTTTTCCCTTCTCTGAAAAAAGGAGGCCTGAAACTCAACATTGCCGCCTTTTCGGTTATCATTCTGGGTATTCTCACCACCCTTGTTTTGCACTACACAATCCATGTGCCCCTGCCCGATATGGTAGGGATACTTTGCGGAGCGGTAACCAACACCCCTGCACTTGGTGCGGCACAACAAACGTTGGCACAAATGGTTCCCGACAGCCAAGCCGGTATGTCGAGTATGGCTTTGGCCTGCGCCATCGCTTATCCATTGGGCGTTGTAGGGGTTATCCTTGCAATAGCCTTGATTCGCAACTATGCCATGCCCAAAAGCAATACCAATGACGACCACGAAAAAAAGGACAAAGGCACTTATGTAGGCGAATTCCAAGTGCGCAACCCCAAAATATCGGGCAAAACCATCATGGAGATAATGCAACACTCGCCCAAGAAGTTTGTAATATCCCGCATCTGGCGCGATGGAAAAGTTACCATACCCACATCCGACAGCCAGTTATTTGTGAACGACCACCTGTTGGTTATTTCCATAAAAGCCGACGTCAACGACATCACCGCCCTGCTTGGCGAGCAGGAAAACGTAGACTGGAACAAAGAAGACGTTGATTGGAACCATATAGACAACAGCCATTTGGTTTCGCGCCTCATTATCATCACCCGTAAAAAATTCAATGGAGTTAAATTGGGCAGTCTGAAACTGCGGAATATATACGGAATAAACATCACCCGTGTAAACCGTGCCGGGATAGAGCTTCTGGCTTCGCCCGAACTGTCTTTACAAATGGGCGACAAACTGACCATCGTAGGCGAATATAACGCCATAGAGAACGTAGCCAAACTATTGGGCAACGAGGTGAAACGGCTGCGCAATCCTAACCTTATAGCCATTTTCACAGGTATAGCCCTTGGGCTGATATTAGGTTCAATCCCTATCCCTTTTCCAGGAATGAGCGTTCCTATTAAACTGGGCATTGCCGGAGGTCCTATCATCGTTGGGATACTGATGGGAGCCTTTGGCCCGCGCATAGGCTTGACCACTTATACTACGCAGAGTGCCAATTTGATGCTCCGTCAGTTGGGTATCGTTATCTATCTTGCTTGTTTGGGGTTGGATGCCGGCGAGCATTTCTTCGAAACAATATTTCAAGGAGACGGCTTGCTGTGGGTTGCTCTTGGCTTCACAATAACCATAGTACCGGTACTGATTGTTGGATTTGCCTCGATAAAGATATTCCGGTTCAACTACTCAAAAACGGCAGGGATGCTCTGCGGAAGCATGGCCAACCCTATGGCTCTCGATTATGCGAACTCGCTGGTCGACACCGACGAACCAGCCGTTGGCTACGCCACAGTCTACCCCGTGTCTATGTTCCTGCGGATAATATTTGCACAGCTGATACTCGCTTTGCTTTTATGAAAAAAAATGACGTAGGTTTCTTACCGGCTACCTAAATCGGAATACATGGTTTGGAAAAATGCTTTGGCTTTCTTATCCATCATGTCTTTATTGCCTGTAATTTTCAGGATACCGCCTTTGTCGTTATCGTAAACGATTGTCCCTGCGCGGTCGGTCATCGAAAAGCCGTTTACATACGAATAAAAAGCAAACTTATCTGCCAACGGATTCATCATATCTTTACTGAAAATAAACTCCTTGTGTCCTATTTTGAGTTGCGACAGCAAGGTTGCAGCCAAATCGTTTTGCGAGCCGTAGTCGCTCACTACAAGAGGCTGTTTAACCGCCCCACCTGCCCAGACAAGCGGAATATGAAAGCGATGCGGAGAGTTACTCTCAGCACCTTTCGGGTAAGATTGCATGGCATGGTCGGCCACAAAAACGACAAGGGTATTACTCCACAAATCCGTGGCCTTCAGCTTATCCATGAAAACACCTATACAACTGTCGGTATAAGCTATCGAATTGAGGAACGGCTCTCCGAACTTCTTTGTGGATACATCAAACGGCTCGTGACTGCTCAATGTTAGCACTGTTGCCATAAAGGGTTTATCTTGTTGCGTGGTCGTTAAATCCGAGTAAAGACGGTCTAACAGATGCTCGTCAGGCACACCCCATTTAGTAAGACGCTGTGCCAAAGGGAATTCTTCATCTTCAGTGATATTGCTGATGCCGCATGCCCCAACAAAATACGAACGCATATTTGCAAAATCGGCATCCCCTCCGTAGTGGAACGAAAGTTCATAACCATTATCTTTCAGCGTTTTAGTGATGGTTGGTAACTTTTGTGTTTTCTGGGGATACTTCATTATAGCCACCGTAGGGTGTCCCGGATATCCGCTCAGTATGGATACAAGCCCCCTGTCTGTACGGAAACTGTTTGCGTAAAAATTACTAAACAGCACTCCTTGGCCAGCCATGCGGCACAGATTAGGTGCTATTTGAGGATTAAGGGCTACATCTGCCGAAAAGCTTTCCAGCATGAAGAGGATTATATTCGGGCGGTTAGTAGTCAGCAATTGAGGAATACTGTCGCACGGAGGTTGATTGTTCAACTCCGCAAATATCCTACCGGCTTCTTGCTTATCGAAAAACTGATATTGGTTACCAAAATCTTCCGACTTAGAAAACGAATACATCAAATTAAACTGCGGATTAATAGCCGCATGGTTCAGAAACATATTATCGCTGAAATAGGCTTTGCCTACATTCATCGTCGAAACCGTTACCCCACCTCTTATCGGCAGGAACAAGGCTGCCGTAAGCAGCAACAATACCACACAGGTTGCGCCTATACGCTTAGGCACTGACAAAGCTTTTACCTGCCTGCCTATCGCAAATACATATCCTATGTAGAGGATAGCAACAATCCCAACCATTGCTACAACGCCTATCACCATTTCCCAAACAGAAGCACTTGCCAAAGCTCCTTTCGGATTTTTCAGATAAAGAAACACCGACGAGTCGAAATGAAATCCCCAATAAGGATACAGTATAATATCAACAACACCGATTATGGCTACAAGGCTCAACACAATCAGAAAATAGACATTCAGTATCTTCCCCACAATTTCGGGCTTAAACCAGATAGACGCAATCAGCATCAATGCCGGAAACACCATCAGGTATCCGCTCATCGAAAAATCGAGCGAAAGCCCGTGCAGCAAAACATTGCCCCAATCGGCAAACGAAAATTCGTAGCCCGCCGGACTATTCACAAGCATAAACACAGTTTTACCGATACAAAATATCAGAACGAAATAGAAGAAAATACTAAAAAATAACGCCAGTCTATTTTTCATGCCCTTTCCAGATTATCTATAATTTCAAATCAGATTTGTTGCCAAAAATTTACGCATCGCTGCATCATCTATACCCCTACGCTCTATATAACTTTCGGCTTGCTGTTCCGATATTTTCCCCACGGTAAAGTATTTTGCCTGAAGATGCGCAAATATCAATCCGCTAACCGAAGCATTAGGCAGCATTACTCCGTTTTCGGTCAGTTCAACGCCTATATCTGCCGAATGCAACAAATCGTTATTCAACAAAAAGTTAACCGATTGGTCGGGCATAGACGGATATCCCACAGCCGGACGGATGCCCTGATACTTAAGAGCAAACATTTCGCTTACGGTCAAATCTTCGTCAGGAGCAAAACCCCAGTATTTTTTGCGTATTTGGGCATGTATATACTCGGTTGCAGCCTCAGCCAAACGGTCTAAAACCGACTTCAGCAGCAACACATTGTATTCATCGCCTTGGCGTTCGTACTGCGCAAACAGTTCGTTAGCACCTACCCCTGCCGTAACAGTAAAAGCACCCACATAATCGGTTTTTCCGCTATCGCGGGGAGCTACAAAGTCGCAAAGGGAAAGGCATGTATCTGTTTCGTTTTTTTTCTGCTGACGGAGCATCGGGAAACGGATTCCGTCTACATAAACCGATTCATCTTCGGCATACGCCTTGTAGATACCAAAAACGGCCTTCACGTAATCCGCTTTTTCATAAGCAAGCCGATGCAGCATAGCCTTGGCGTCTTCGTAAAGCCGCATACCTTCGGCTGCTTTTTCGCGTTCCGTTTCCGGAAACGAGTTCACCCATTCGGCTTTGCAACCGGGGCAATCGTGCAATCCCTGTACCGAAGCATAACGTGCCGACAGGTTCCACGAATGGAAAAAGAACTTCCAATCGATAAAGGGTATAATCTCTTCGAGAGGGATATGAGGTATTACCTGTCTGCCCGCAACCTGTGGTTTGGGTGGTTGGTAAGCGCTCCAATCTATTTTCAGACTGTTGTTTATGGCTTCCTGCAAAGGTAGTAGTTCTACTTTTTTGTCGGCCATCGAATCGCGCAGGACTTGATACTCTTCTTTTATTTGCTTCACATACTCGCCTCTTTGAGTGGAGCTTATAAGCTTTGCCACCGCCGCCGGAGCCTGCGAAGCATCTTTCACGTAAACAACCGAACCGTTATTGTATTTGGGGGCTATTTTTATGGCTGTATGCAGTTTCGAGGTTGTTGCCCCACCTATCATAAGGGGTATCGTGAAGCCGACTTTTTCCATTTCGTGGGCAACGATGCTCATTTCCTCGAGCGAAGGGGTTATCAGTCCGCTCAAGCAAAGGATGTCGGGTTTTTCCTCTTTCACCCTTTGAATAATAACTTCGGGCGGAACCATAACTCCGAGGTCAATCACCTCATAGTTATTACAAGCCAGAATAATGGAAACTATATTCTTTCCTATGTCGTGTACATCACCCTTGACGGTTGCTATCACCAACTTGCCTGCGCTGTTAGAGCCCGAAGACGAATCCTTCTGAGCTTCGATGGTAGGTTGTAGTATAGACACGGCACGTTTCATGGTACGCGCGGTCTTAACTACCTGCGGCAAAAACATCTTGCCCGAACCAAACAAGTCGCCCACCTTATTCATCCCCGCCATAAGGGGTTTATCTATTATATCCACAGCTCTGGGATAGGCTGCCAAAGCCTCTTGCATATCTTCTTCCAGATAGTCGCTTATACCTTTCACCAAGGCATATTCTATGCGCTGATCGAGGGGGAACGACCGCCATTCTTCGACCTTGCCTTCGCCCTGATTACTTTTTTCGTTTTTAATACGTTCGGCATACTCTATCAGTTGGTCGGTAGCCTCTTCCCTGCGATTCAGTACCACATCTTCGACCAAATTACGCAAATCGACAGGAATATCGTCATAAATTATAGACTGTCCCGGATTCACGATACCCATATCCATCCCTCGCTGAATGGCATGGTAAAGGAATACCGAATGCATCACCTCACGGATATAGTCGTTTCCTCGGAACGAAAACGAAAGGTTGCTCACCCCTCCGCTTATCTTGGCATGGGGCAAGTTTGCTTTAACCCACTCTATGGTTCGCAGAAAATCCACAGCATAGTTACGGTGTTCTTCAATTCCTGTTGCAATGGCTAACACATTGGGGTCGAAAACAATATCCATCGGATTAAAACCATCGTCAACAAGCAGTTTGTATGCCCGGCCGCATATCTCTATACGCCGCTGATATGTATCGGCCTGCCCTACTTCGTCGAAAGCCATAACAATAACAGCAGCTCCATACCGGCGAATCAAACGGGCATGATGCAAAAACTCGGCCTCCCCGTTTTTCAGAGAAATGGAATTAACCACAGCTTTGCCCTGCACGCACTTCAATCCGGCTTCTATAACCTCCCATTTAGAAGAGTCTATCATTACAGGCACACGCGACACATCGGGGTCGGACGACATAAGGTTCAGAAAATTGGTCATTTCCCTCACTCCATCCAACAGCCCCTCGTCCATATTCACGTCCAGAATCTGAGCGCCGTCTTCGACTTGTTTCTGGGCAATGCTCAGAGCCTCTTCGTATTTTTCTTCTTTTATCAGGCGGAGGAATTTCCGTGAACCTGCCACATTACAGCGTTCGCCCACGTTGATGAAATTTATTTCGGGCTTCGCTTCGAGCAGCTCCAAGCCCGAAAGCCACATATAACAGGGCTTTTCGGCAGGTTTGTGTGGTACGGCTCCTTCAACTAAGCTTACATAGCGGGCAATATGCGCAGGGGTTGTTCCACAGCAGCCTCCCAATATGTTAACAAGACCTTCGTCTATGTATTCTTTTATCTGGCGAGCCATAATTTCGGGCGTCTCGTCGTACTCTCCAAACTGATTGGGCAAACCTGCATTGGGGTAAGCCGAAATAAACGAAGGAGACAAACGCCCTATTTCCTTCAGAAAAGGTTTCATATCGGAAGCACCAAACGAACAGTTAAGCCCCACCGACAGGTAGTTTATGTGGCTCACCGAGGCAAGGAACGCGCCTATGGTTTGCCCCGAAAGCGTACGCCCCGCCTTATCGGAAAGGGTTACCGAAATCATTACCGGTATATCAATGCCTCGCTCGGCCATCACTTCTTCGGCGGCAAACAAAGCCGCTTTAGCGTTAAGGGTGTCGAAGATGGTTTCCACCAGCAACAAGTCTACCCCACCTTCAATGAGTCCCTCTATCTGCTCTTTGTAGGCATGGCGCATATCGTCATAGTTCACGGCACGGTACATCGGGTCTTCCACCCGTGGGCTCATAGACGTGGTTTTGTTGGTAGGCCCTATCGACCCTGCCACAAAGCGGGGTTTACCGGGGTTCTGGGCTGTATATCTGTCGGCTGCTTGGCGTGCTATCCGAGCTGCGGCAATGTTGATTTCTTTTGCCAAGGGTACCATATCGTAATCTTCTAACGAGATAGCATTAGCATTGAAACTGTTTGTTTCTATAATATCGGCTCCCGCATCCAGATATTTAACGTGAATGGCCTCTATCACATCGGGGCGGGTAAGGCAAAGAAGGTCGTTATTGCCCTTTTGCAGTATTACAACATCTTTGAAACGTTCGCCACGGAAATCTTCTTCCGAGAGTTTATATTCTTGTATCAAAGACCCCATAGCTCCATCAAGGATAAGGATTCTTTCGTTCAGTATCTCTCTGATATTATGTTTCATCAATCAAGTATTTTACAGTATATATAGGTTTTTTCTTTTTCTTGACATTAACCGTAGATGTTTAGTCTACAATAACAACCGTCTCCACTTCGTGGTAGCGGCTATATGTTTTGTACATCCAATCGTTGGGGTCGGTCGTAAAGTCATACATCTTGGGTATAACCAAGTCTTCACGTTTTTTGAACACCCCGCCATGAAGCACTATGTTTTTGTGCCCTTCCGATTTTTGCTTGTTCAGTTCCGCCTCACGTTTGTTGTAAATATCTTTTATCCTTACCAATTCGGCTCGCCCTTGGGGGTAAGTGAATGCAAAATACAATAAGAGGCCTATTATTGAAAGCCCGTTTATCGTTTTTATATAAGCTTTTCCGAAATCGAGGTTTGCATACAGAAACATGATGGCGGCAATAAACAAACTGATTATGCCAAACCATGCGCGCGGAGCAAACACCGGCGAAGCAACCGTAGCCAAACACGCCACAAAAGCCCCGAAAGCAAACAACAAAGATACAGATAATATCTGTTTTTTGTTCTCCTTACCTGTCGTGAACCAAAACAACAGGCTAAAGGCTATATAAATAGCCAGCGGAACGAGCATATACGATGCGAAATCGCCCATGAGTTCTGTAAACCTTTTCAGATAAAGGTCTATGGTATATCTTTCGGGCAGCCCTTGGTGGCGAAGCTCCGTCATATAGCGCAGACGGTTTCCGGGAGCAATAATCATCAGGGCGGCGCCTATGCAAGCTCCTATGTATCCCGCCAAAAACCAAACGGCTATACGCCTATGCCTTCCGCGTATAACAAAAAGACAAACCGTGAGCATAGCCAGCATTGCAACGGCCATGTTTTCGTTTGTCCATCCCGCTACTATCCCGAAAATAAAGAATAGAACGATACTTAACTTCTTATCCGGCAAGTTGAATGTAAAATTTCCACCATCCGTTTTGCTTCTGAAATAAGATATATAGGGATACAGAAAGGCAAGGATAATAAGAGTGCCCCACAAATAATTGACCGCACCCGTAAACCAAAGCACAGATTCGCCAAAGTCGGGCAGCAATAACCATAACAACAAAGCCACTACCGGAAGAAGGAGGGGGTTAGCCCTGTTTCCTTTGTTGGTAAGCCTGTAAATAACAAAAACGAAGGCAACGAACACCAAACTACTTACCACATCGCACACACCCTCGCCACACCAGAGCAAAAGTTGTACTATAACGTGCAGAACTGCCCTCCCGCCCCATTCCATATAATGGGCGTATTGCGACCGGAATATCTCCGTCATGCTATCAATCCTATCCGAGGTCAGGAAAACAAACGAGTATTCCCAATCATCATCAAACAGGGGGTAAAGCCTGTTCAGGTCGTAGATAAAAATAAAGAGAAGAATAGCTATCAGAAAGCTCAACGATTTCTTCAGCATCAATATTTTAGGTTCGTTCATTTTATTGAATCAGGATTTTTCAGGTTCCAACACAAAGATACGATTATCTTCCTTAAAAATTACAAAACAGCCTCCCTCTTATATTTAATCAGACAACAAGGGATTCCCTGTTTTTACAGGGAGAATAAAAAAACAATGTATTTTTAAGAAAAATAATGATTATTGGTATAATATTTGTATCGCTCCAAACGTATATATAAATGTACACAAAGATATTTTTCCGGGGAAAATCGAGACTCACATCCTACTACTATTAGCGATAAACAAAGGTATTCATCAAAAAGATTACACGTAATGAAACAAGTTTTGTATATACTTACATTCTTCACGCTTTTGGCAGGCGCTTTGGCTTCCTGTACAAAAGATGATGACAACAGAATCGCTTTCCGCGAACCATTCTTACGGTTCGGGGCAACAGTGGCGGATGTCAGTGCTGCCGAGTATCGGAACTTAGCCCGTCAAGACTCCGTGATGCTCATTTACGAATCGGCAACCGATAGCGAAAAAAGCGTGGCCTATGCCTTCCGCAACGATTCGTTGGCAGCATCGGTAACGTATCTGGAGGGCGATCCGCAAACCGCAAAAAAGCTGATAACCTTTTTAGATAAAAAATACACATCGCTGACTACCGATAAGAAAACAAGATTCTACACCAATCCAACTAACCATACACTGATAGTAGTGGATTGCCATGAAGAATACATAACCATTCTTTATACGCCTTTCGGCACAGACAACCACGGCAACGAAGCAGGGCATAGCATCAAAACACTATACGACTCGCGGCTTGCCTTGTTCAGGTAATAAAACACCGCGCTTAATATAAAATCCCCGACCTCAAATAATGAAGCCGGGGATTTCTTTTTTTATTATCTATCGATCTTGGTTATTATCCCATATCGCAAAGACAGCTTATCAGGTTACGGTCGCCCAAGGCATTGTCGATGCGTGCCACGTTTACCCAGAACTTATTATCATTCAGATAAGGCAAAGCAAAGGCAGCCTTAGAGCGTGGGTACGCGTGCTTCCACTCATCGCCGCAAACCTCATATTGAGGGTGAGGAGCATTTACAAGCACATTATCCTCTTTAGTATAAGTGCCCTTTTCCACCTCTTTTATTTCCTCCCATATCTGGTTCATTACATCAACAAAGCGATCTAATTCGGCCAAGCTTTCGCTTTCGGTTGGTTCTATCATCAATGTTCCATGAACAGGGAAAGACAATGTAGGCGCATGGTAGCCGTAGTCCATCAAACGTTTTGCTATGTCGGTTTCGGTTATACCAGACATATCTTTAACGTTGCGGCATTCGAGGATAAGTTCGTGTCCTACCCTGCCTTGTGTGCCACGGTACACTATTCCGTATGAATCTTTCATACATTCGGCCAGATAGTTGGCATTAAGGATAGCTACTTTCGTTGACATAGCCAAGCCTTCTTCGCCCAACATACGTACATACCCGTAAGTAATGGGCAGGATACCCGCACTTCCGTATGGCGACGATGCCACTGTGTTAACGCAGCTTCCGTCCATCATGGGGTGATGAGGCAAGAAAGGAACAAGGTGAGCAGCCACTCCGATAGGACCTTCGCCCGGACCACCACCACCGTGAGGTATAGCAAATGTTTTGTGCAGATTCAGGTGACAAACATCGGCGCCTATCGTTCCCGGATTGGTTATACCAACCTGAGCGTTCATATTAGCACCGTCCATATATACCTGTCCGCCATGCTCATGGATAACTTCGCACATCTTTCTGATTTCCTGCTCAAATATTCCGTGAGTAGATGGATATGTTATCATGAATGCCGCCAAATCGTCCTTGTGTTGTTCGGCTTTTGCAATAAGGTCTTCTACGCTTACGTTTCCTTGGTCGTCGCAAGCAACGGTTACGGTTTGGTAACCAGCCTGAATTGCCGATGCAGGGTTTGTTCCGTGAGCCGATGCAGGGATAATCACGATATTGCGGTGACCTTGCCCTATGCTGTTTTGGTATTCACGAATCACTCTCAAACCAGCATATTCGCCTGCCGCACCAGAGTTAGGTTGGAAGCTTACAGCCGCAAATCCTGTAATCACGCTCAGGTATCTGCCCAAACGGTCTATCAACTCCAGATAACCCTCTGTTTGATTCTTAGGCGCATATGGGTGAATATTTTGCAGACCGGCAAAAGAAAGAGGCATCATTTCGGATGCTGCGTTCAGTTTCATTGTACACGAACCCAACGAAATCATGGATTGTGCCAACGAAATATCCCTTCTGTCAAGAAGTTTAATGTAGCGCATCATCTCTGTCTCAGTGTGGTATTTGTGGAATACCTCGTGAGTCAAGTAAACGTCTGTGCGCAAGAATTTTGAATCAATTATGTTTTTGTCTTCCAGCTCTACTTCGGCAAACGATTGTTTTGCAGCCAAAGCAAAAACCGACAAGAGGTTATTCAAACGAGGCTGATTTGTTGTTTCATCAACGCTGATACCTACTTCGCCTGTTTCGAAATAACGCAGATTCACTTCTTTATCTTCCGCTACCTTACGCAAAGCCTCTTGCGTAATTCCGGCAGGAAGTCTGAATTTGAGCGTATCGAAGTACTGACCATTCATTTGCTCAAAACCAAAGCCCTTGAGCGTATCGGCAACCTGTACGGCTGCGCTATGAATGTTTTTAGCTATGTTTTTCAAGCCATCAGGTCCGTGATATACCGCATAGAAGCCCGACATTGTGGCAAGTAACGCCTGTGCCGTACAAATGTTTGATGTGGCTTTTTCGCGTTTGATGTGTTGCTCGCGGGTTTGAAGAGCCATACGATAGGCCGACTTTCCGTAAGCATCTTTCGATACACCGATGATACGCCCCGGAACGTTGCGTTTGTAATCGTCCTTCGTTGCGAAGTATCCTGCCGATGGTCCGCCAAAGTACATAGGTATACCAAAACGCTGGCTGCTACCAAAAACAACGTCGGCTCCCCATTGTCCGGGAGGAACAAGAAGCGTAAGCGACATAAGGTCGGCCGCAACACCAATTTTGCAATTGGCGGCTTGCGCTTTCTTAGCAAACGCAGTATAGTCTTCTATATTACCATCCGAATTAGGATACTGAACAATAACTCCAAAGAAAGAAGAGTCAAGCTCTACGGTTTTATAGTCGCCAATCACCATCTCGATGCCCTGAGGCACAGTACGGGTGTTAAGAACGGCTATCGTTTGCGGGAAAACTTTTTCGTCTACAAACAGTTTGTTTGCTCCGTTTTTCACCTGATCGCGGCTACGCAAAGCGAAAAACATTGCTGCGGCTTCGGCTGCTGCTGTCGACTCGTCGAGCAACGAACAGTTTGCCAAAGGCAGCCCCGTAAGGTCGCTGATAACCGTCTGGAAATTCATAAGAGCCTCTAAGCGGCCTTGCGAAATTTCGGCCTGATAAGGAGTATATGAAGTGTACCAAACAGGGTTTTCGAATACATTACGTATTATAACAGCCGGAGCAACGGTGTCGTACCAACCCATTCCTATATAGGATGCAAAAACTTTATTTCGGGAAGCCAAATCGGCTATATCCTGAGCGTATTCGTACTCGCTCAAAGGCTTGGGAAGATCTAACTTTTTCTCCAAACGGATGTTTTGAGGTATGGTCTGATCGATAAGTTGATCTAATGAAGAAAGCCCAAGTTTTTTCAGCATTATTTGCTGCTCTTCTTGGTTAACACCGATGTGTCGGTCTTGAAATCTCTCTGCAGTCATAAATATTGGTTTTATAAATATGGATTATTTTCCGCTTCAAAGCCAATGGTTGTTGCCGGGCCATGACCCGGATAAACCGTTGTTTGGGGCGGTAAGGTTAATAGTTTCTTTTTTATGCCTGTCACCAATTGCTGATGATTACCTCCGGCCAAGTCTGTACGGCCAATGCTTTCTCTGAAAAGCACGTCGCCTGTAAATAAAGAGTCTGATTCTTTATGATAAAACACGACATGACCCGGCGAATGACCCGGAACATGCAGCACATGCAATTTCTGCTTGCCAAATTCAACCACATCGCCATCGTTCAGCTCTTTTCCTATAACAGGAGCAGCGGCAACAGGCGGAAAGCCAAACATCTTCATCTGGGCGGGCATGCCTTCGAGCAAAAACTTATCGGCGGCATTTGCTTCGAGCACCACACCAAAATGGCTACAAACAAAGCTTGCGCCCAATACATGGTCAAAATGCAAGTGCGTATTTATCAGATGCTTCACCGTAAGCCCATTATCAGTTATAAAGTTCTGCAACACTTTGTTTTCAGAGTCGTTACAGCATCCCGCATCAATTATAACACACTCCTTAGTATCGTCGTAAAGAAGATATGTGTTTTCTGCAATCGGGTTAAATTCAAATATATTGATTTTCATACACTTTTATTTCCTTTTCACCTTCTTTTCCTTAAATAGGCAGGTAAATTACTTTTTTTGTTTCAAAAAATTCTTCTTCAAAAAAATCTTTCAAGTTGTTCACTTCTGCGTATTTTCTGAATGGCTGTATTTCGGCCTCCAGCTCCCCACCCTTCAGGCAGAGAATACCGTTGGGCAGAGAATTATTTTGTTTTTTCGATACATTTTTCCGTACTATCTTCTCCAAATCGCCAAGAGGCATAACCGCCCGGCTTACCACGAAATCGAACAGTCCTTTTTCTTCCTGTCCGCGGCAGTGTTTCAATTGCACGTTTTTCAGGCCTATGGCTTCTGCTACCTCAGCGGCAACCTTTATTTTTTTACCGATGCTATCTATCAACATAAATTCGGAATCGGGAAACATTATGGCCAATGGTATCCCCGGAAAACCGCCACCCGTACCCAAATCAAGAATTTTTGATCCCTCGCGGAAGCGATGCACCTTGGCTATACCCAACGAGTGCAACACATGGTGAATGTATAGGTTTTCTATATCCTTACGCGAAATGACGTTTATCTTCGCGTTCAAGTCGAAATATAGGTCGTAAAGTGCCGCAAATTGTTTTCTCTGCACTTCTGTAATATCCGGAAAATATTTAAGAATTATATCCATCGGGCAGTATCCTATTCCATCAGTTTGTTTATCGGAGAGTTTTCCTGCACCAAATGCCTGATATCGCTATACGACAGATGTATTTTCATCTCGCCCAATTTTGGCGAAGAACATTCCCCTGTGTTAAACAAATAGGTTATCCCCTGGCTGTCTACCCAGAAGTTGTTGTTAGGCATTATTTCCTCCAATCCAAAATATCCAAGATCAAGCAACTCGTTTATGTCCTTGACCTTCTTTTCGGACAGGATTTTGCTTACAAAAATGTCGTGTAACTCCTGCTCTGAGTCTTGCACAAAAATGTCCGACTCATTGATGCGTTTGCCGGTCTCCAGATTCAATACACAATTTTTATATTCCGTAGCGGCAATATTCTCTCCTTTTGCATTATAACGCTCCACCTGAAAACAAAGGACAGAGTTTTTGTTGTACAGAATATGCCCCAACAAAGTTTGCGATATGTGCAGATAAGGATCGCGTTCCTCCCATTCGGTTGCTTGCCCCTTATAAGACTCGATATCCGCCTTATAGGCAGCAATAAAGTCATTTACGTATTTGGGCACAGCTTCTTTTGGCGGAACGCTAAGGTATTTATCATCTTCAAAATACATACCTACAATTTCTTTCTGTATATCCGCCAGTAAGTTTTTTTGCTTCATATCCGTCGGGTAAACCAGTTCTATCTTCAACTGGCACGAAGCCAAAGAATCTGAACCAACAACCGCCGTTTCGGCAACCCTTATAGTATCGAACGTAATATCATTGCTTTTGTCGGCCTGTTTTTTCTCGCACGAAGAAAAACAAACAAAAAACAAGACAACCGCAAGCAGATTAAATTTCTTCATACTTCTATGGTTTTTTCAAGCACAAATATATGACAATTTAAAGTAGCTAAAAACTGTTTTCCCACAGATTTTTAAACATGTCTGTCATAGCGCCCTTCTTTTAAGGATTAGTTTACAATCTTATATTTTTTTGACTATTTTTCTTCCAAAAAATTTCATCATTTAAGTTCTTCGCTGTACTTTTGTGAGTTGTACTCGTGTACTTATGAAGCACTTTGTAAATAAAATAGCGGTTTTTCTTCTTGCTTTCCTCATCTTTTTTGTGGGGACAGGGGTTACCGTTATTGACCTGTGTTGCCAAAATTGCATTGAGCATACATTGAGTCTTAGCGATGTTTCGTGCTGCTCTCAAACACAGCACTCGCACTCTGATGCAACAGCTGCCGGACACAACCATGACTCGTATCAACACGAGGACATCTGCTCTTCGCCCCACGAAGGGGAATGCTGTGTGCCCGAAAGAATATCGTTCGACATAGACCACTTTTTTTCAAAGCCGCAAATTGTAGCTCCTTTTGTTTGGATAGCCAACAATTTGTTCGAGAACGTTACTCCTGTTTTGAACGAAGCTCCTACCGACAATGTACCCATCTTAAGGGATAAAATACCTATCATTGTTCATCCGCGAGTCTATTTGTCTATGATTCGCATTCTTATTATTTGATTTTTGTAATTAGTATAGTCTTAGTCCATTGAGTCTTTCATCTCTTTTTTTCTGAAAAATGAAGACTCGAAGGGCAGGGTGTTTCTTGTATTCACCTTTATAAAAACAGATACTCAAATTAATTACATAAATTGAATAAAAAAAGATGAAATATAAATTATTATTTATTTTACTGCTTATACCTTTTTTCTCTTTTGCTGCGCCAATCTATAAGGGATACGTAGTTGACTCGAAAAAAACTCCGCTCGAAGGAGCCCTTGTTTTCTGGGAAGGAGGCACTAATGGTGTAACAACCAACGAAAAAGGTTATTTTGAAATAACAGCAACCCCAAAAGACCACATGTTGCAAGTGTCGTATCTGGGATACGAAACCGTTGTTCTTCACGCACCACACGACACCAAAGAAGATCTGCAAATAGTGCTGAAAGAAAACACCCAACTGGAAGAGGTTGTTATTAACAAAACAATAGCCGGGCGAATAAAATCGAGGATAGACCCGCTAAACACAGAAAAGCTATCTACCCGCGAGCTAAGCCGGGCGGCTTGTTGTAGCCTTGCCGAGAGTTTCGATACCAACCCCTCGGTCGATGTGTCGTACAACGATGCCGTTACGGGGGCACGGCAAATTCAATTGCTTGGTATATCGGGCAACTATGTGCAGATGCTAACCGAAAATTATCCTAACTTCAGGGGAGCATCCAAACTCTATGGGCTCGATTACATTCCCGGCCCGTGGATGGAAAGCATCCAGATATCGAAAGGGGCTGCATCGGTAAAGAACGGTTACGAATCATTGTCGGGGCAGGTTAATGTTGAATACAAAAAGCCGAAAGAAGCCGATCCCCTCAGCCTGAATGTATTTATGAGCGAAGCCAGCCGCTACGAAGCAAATGCCGATGGAGCAATAGAGCTGAACGACAAACTGTCGACAGGACTGCTGATGCACTACTCGAACGAAAAGAAATCGCACGACAACAACGACGACTCTTTTCTTGATATGCCAAAAAAACACCAATTCAATGTCATGAACAGATGGCATTATCAGAACGATAACTTCATTTCGCAAACAGGCGTAAAGTTCATAAACGACGAACGCACCAGTGGACAAACAGCCCATACGATGCGCAAGCTCGATAACCCGCCCTATACCGACCCTTACGAAATATCGGTAATAACAAACCGTTTGGAGTTTTTCACTAAAAACGGATTGACGCTCAATCACGACAAAAACGAAAGCATTGCCTTGATTGTTTCGGGATCGTATCACGACCAGAAATCGAATTACGCAACCGATAAATATAACGTTTATCAGAATAATGTGTACGGCTCTTTGATGTACGAAAAAGACTTCAGCCCGATGCACAAACTCAGCACAGGGGTAAGCTTCAATTGGGATAAGTATAACGAAGTTATCAGCATACCACGTCTGAATCATGGTTCGGCTTATGGTCTGCCTGATAAGGAGTCGGTTACAGGTGCTTACGCTCAATACACATTCAGTTTAAACAACAAGCTGATAGTTTTGGCCGGACTGCGTGGCGATTACAGTTCGCTCTACGACTTTTTCATCACTCCACGTCTGCACATAAAATACGACCTTTTCCACGGAGCGCACATGCGTCTGTCGGCCGGAAGGGGTTACCGCACACCTTTTATCCTTGCCGAAAACAGTTACATCCTTGCCAACAACCGCAAAATAAATACTCCTAACACCGTAGAACAAGAAAAAGCATGGAATTACGGAGTTAGTTTCAACTTCCATATCCCTATTGCCCACGAGAACTTGTCGCTCGCCGCAGAATGGTTCTACACCGATTTCGATAACCAAATGGTTATGGACATGGATACCGACCCTCACGCCGTTTCGTTCTACAACAGCAAACGCAAATCGTATGCAAGCTGCTACCAGATAGAAGCCAGCTATCCGTTGTTTAAGGGATTCACGCTTTTGGCCGCATACCGCTGGAACGACACTTATACCGACTATAACGGGGTTCGCCTCAGAAAACCACTTACCAGCCGGTACAAAGCCCTTGCCACGGCGTCGTACGAAACCAATATGCGCAAATGGCAATTCGACCTCACCGCACAGTTCAACGGGGGCGGACGCATGCCAACCCCTGCCATAGACGCTGCTACGGGCAATCCGTTGTGGAAATCCAGTTTCAAATCGTATACCATAATGAATGCTCAGGTAACCAAATTTTTCCGTAACTGGAGCGTGTATATTGGTGGCGAAAACCTACTCAACTTCAAACAGAAGAACCCTATCATATCGGCCAACAATCCTTATAGCGGCAACTTCGATGCCACAATGGTATGGGGGCCTACACAAGGTACAAAATTCTATATCGGGGCTACTTTCAGCATCGGGAAATAATTAACAAATTAAATAACATCAAAAAAAATAACGAAACCATGAAAACAAAAATCATTGCATTCCTTACCCTTGTATTTTGCCTAAGCATAAACCTGAACGGATTTGCTCAAGAGCAAAAAAAGGCGGAAAAGAAAAAAGAAAAAGAAGAAGTTCTCTTCAACGTTCCTATGCACTGCGAAAGCTGTAAAAGAAAAATAGAAAGGAATATGCCTTACGAAAAAGGCGTTACAGACATGAAGGTCGATTTGGCAAGCAACACTGTTTGGATAGAATACAAAAACAGCAAAACCAGTGTGGACAAACTACAAAAAGCTTTGGAGAAATTAGGATACGAAGCCTCCTTGGATACAGAAGAAACAGAAGGAACTGAACATCACGATCACCACGAACATCACAAACACTAAGAAAAAGACGATACAAGGTATTAGCTACAAGAGAGAGAGCAGGTTCTGAATAGAACCTGCTCTTTTTTTTGCACCATCCCATTGAACTTAAACCTTATTGACAGTGTTTATAAAAAGATGAGACGATTCGACAGAATAAATATCAAACATTGTTATTAATTGAAACAGACTTCTTTTCTTAAAAAGACAACAAGACTATATACTTTTCGGAAGGTTTTGTTTCCACAGCGAAGCAAAACCTTTTTTATTCAATAAAATCACTATATTTGAAATATGAAAAACTACAAAACATTACTAACACAAAAAGGCGAAACTTGGCAAGAAGCTTTGACCAGATACGAACGATTTTTGAAAGCCGATATGCTCCAATATTTCACGGTGAAAGATTATTCGTATACTTTTTCCGAAAACGAAGCTTATCTTCTTCATCAGGATGGGAAAGTTTTGACACGGTTTATCAGAAATTTTAGCGAAGAGCATAATATCAACGTGCCAGACAATCTGACCGATTTAATGTGCAATTACGGAACCTTTACCGTAGGCGACAGCCTGTTGGAGATATTCAATCAGGCCGACGATACGTTTATGACATTGTCCGAAATACTGCAAAGCTATAATTACGATAGCTTGCTGGCCGAGATAGGCCCCGGAATGTTGAAGTCGCTAAACGGATTCTATTTCTTTTTTGGAATAAGTTTCCCACAGACCGACCAGACCAGTTTTTTGTATTTCTCGAAAGCAGGAAATTTTGGAATAATGCACCTTTCGGAAAATAACCATGAGGAGGCTTTGCGTAAAACCCTGCCTTCTATGTTCAACGGAAGTATAGACAAATTTACGCTCGATTCGCTTATTTCCAACCAGATAGATCGAATAATAATTAATGCCCTCATGGTGAGGGGATATATAGATTAGCCCCACCAACCCTTGCTATAGACAACGGTTAATCAGAATATTTTTTTGTAGCTATGGCAGTATGGGCGACCGCCTTTTTTGTCGTAATATTGTTGATGGTAGCCTTCTGCCTTCCAAAATTCGGAAGCGGGTTTCAACATAGTAGCCACTTTATAGCCTTTGCCTTCAAGCATGGCTATATATTTCTGGCAAATGGCTTTTTCCGAGTCATCCTGATAAAAAACGCACGATAAGTATTGAGGGCCTATATCGGGGCCTTGTCCGTTTGTTTGAGTAAAATCGTGTGTTTCAAAAAACAGTTTCACTAAGTCTTCGTACGAAATTTGCCGGGGGTCGTATTCTACTTCGGTTGTTTCCAGATGACCCGTATTCTTTGCCGAAACCTGTTCGTAAGTGGGTTGGTCTACATGCCCGCCCATAAATCCTACCGCTGTATGCTTCACGCCCTTTGCCTTCGTAAAATAAAACTCGGTTCCCCAAAAGCATCCGGAAGCAAAATAGGCTTTCTTCAATTTTTTTTCTGTTTCGGGAACAAACTTCATCGAAATCGAATTCACGCAATGCCGCGTATCTTTGGGTGTGAATCCTTCGCCTGTGAACACATGTCCCAGATGTGCACCACAGTTTGCACAAACAATCTCCGTACGGCGGCCATCGGCATCGGGAACGCGCTTCACGGCGCCCGGTATTTCATCGTCGAACGAAGGCCAACCACATCGCGAATCGAACTTATCGTCCGACTCGTACAGCGGTGCATCGCATCTTTTGCAATGATACGTGCCTTTTTCTTTATTATCCAAATACTCGCCCGTAAAAGGCTTTTCGGTTGCCTTATGTACTATTACGGCTTCTTCTTCGGGGGTAAGTTTGTTATACTGCATATTCTCTTGCTTTATATTGTTTTGTGAACGGGTACACGAAACAAATATAGAAAAAAGCATCGTCATAAATATTATTATTCCGTTATATCTCATAGTTGTTCCGTCCGGGGCATTTGTATATAAGAACATTCTTATCGTATTTTTTGTTTTACCGTCTGTTTTATATTAATTGTTCATAACATAGTTTGCATCTGTTTCTATATTACATCCAATTAGCATATTTTTGTAGGAAATCGCAAAACAAATATCCGCTTGACCTCAACACCACTCGATACCGCAAACCGGGAGTTTCAGAATGCCCTGAAACTGATAAACCATACCCGCCAGTCGGTATTCCTGACAGGGAAAGCCGGAACGGGCAAATCTACTTTTTTGAAATATTTGTGCCAAACCACCCGTAAAAAGTACGTTGTGCTGGCTCCTACCGGTATTGCGGCTATCAATGCCAACGGATCGACCCTGCATTCGTTTTTCAAGATGCCCTTCCGCCCGATGATGCCCGACGACCCCGACCTCAGTTTGGTTGGAGGGCGCATTTTCGATTTTTTTAAATATAAGAAAGACCATCGCAAGCTTATCCAGCAGGTCGAAATGATTATCATAGACGAGGTGTCGATGGTGCGTGCCGATATGGTAGACTGCATAGACCGCATTCTACGTGTATATTCGGGCAATATGCGCATGCCTTTCGGCGGAAAACAAGTAGTGTTTGTAGGTGATATCTTTCAGCTCGAGCCGGTTGTAACCAGCGATTCGAGGGACATCATCAAGCGGTTCTACCCAAATCCGTTTTTCTTTTCGGCAAACGTTTTCAGAGAAGTGGCTTTGCTTCCTATCGAATTCACGAAGATCTATCGCCAAACAGACAAAGAGTTTATAGCCGTTTTAGACCGCATACGCAACAATACTGCCGACAGTACCGACCTACGTAAACTCAATACCCGTTACCAACCAACATTCAACCCTCCCACAGAGGAAATGTATATCACCCTTGCCACCCGTCGCGACAATGTAGATGCCATCAACGAGCAAAAGATGAACGAACTGACATTGTCGCCCTTGGTAAGCAAGGGGGTGATTGACGGCGACTTCCCCGAAAGCAGCCTGCCCACAGCCAAAGAGCTTGTGCTGAAAGAAGGCGCACAGGTTATGTTCATCCGTAACGACCTGCAATGGCCTCGCCGCTGGGTGAACGGTTCGCTGGGTATAATCTCCTCGATAGACGATATGGAGAATGTTTATGTCCGGATGGAAGACGGCAAGGAAGTGATGGTAGACCTCGAAACATGGCGTAACTACCGCTATAAATTCAACGAAAAAGAAAACCGTATAGAAGAAGAAATCATCGGTACTTTCACCCAGCTACCGCTGAAAGCGGCATGGGCTATAACCATACACAAAAGTCAAGGATTAACCTTCAGTAGGGTTATTGTTGATTTTACGGGCGGTACATTCAGTGGAGGACAGGCTTATGTTGCATTGAGCCGCTGTACCTCGCTCGAAGGAATCGTACTGCGCAAACCGGTGGCACGGGGAGATGTTTTTGTACGGAACGAGATTATGGAATTCAGCCGCCAGTTCAATAATCAGCAGCTTATAAACAAAGCCCTGAAAGAATCGGATGCCGAAACTCTCTATTCGGAAGCTGTTTTTCAGTACGATGTTGGTAACTTTGGTGAGTTTGTCGATACATTTTTTAAGGCTATCCATGCCCGATACGAGATAGAGAAACCGCTGCACAGGCGTTTTATCCGAAAAAAACTGACCATTATTAATACCCTGAAGCAGCAGAACAAGGAGCTGAAAGAGCGCATACACCAACAGAACTTGTCTATGAAACGGTATGCCGAAGAATATTACCTACTTGGCAATGAGTGCATAACCTCCTACAAAGACCATCGCGCAGCACTTGCCAACTTCAACAAGGCGCTCGACCTTGACCCCACTTACGTGGACGCATGGGTGCGAAAGGGTGTAACCCTATACGACCAAAAAGATTATTACGAAGCCGACGTATGCTTCAACACCGCCGTAAAGCTCAGTCCCGCACTCTTTAAAGCATGGTACAACCGGGGGAAGAACCGACTGGCACTGAAAGAATACGACCTTGCCGTGACCGACCTCGACAAAGCCGCCGCCCTGAAACCCAATCATGCCTCATGCCACGAATATCTGGCCGAAGCATATACCCATGTCGGTAATGCAGAGTTGGCCGAAGAACATCTTCTGATAGCCAAAACACTGAGAGGCGAAATCCAAGACAGCAATGAATAGTAGCGAGAAAAAAATTGTTTCGTTGATGATATCGGTCTATTGCTCTGCCAAACACTCTTCACCCAAAGGCAGGCTGTGCCATTCGTGTTCCGAATTGGAGGCCTACGCGCACCAACGGCTGCAAAAATGTATTTATGGAGAAGATAAGCCCACCTGCAAGCAATGCCCTGTTCATTGTTACAAACCGTCTATGAAGGTACAGATGCAAGAAGTGATGCGTTTTTCAGGCCCAAGAATGATACTCGTTCACCCCATTGCAGCCATTAAACACCTGCTGAAAGAACTAAGACCAAAGAAAGTAAAGAGGAGTCACTGAGCAGCCAGCGATACAGCATCTTTGGCATACACTAAAGTGACGGGGCAGACTAGCGAATCTCTGTTTCCGGCCATATCCATACACATAACTTTCATGTTGTACTTACCCGGAACAACGGGAAGATATGTATTCATTTGGGTTGTGTCCTGCTGTGTTTCTGGTATATTCAGAAGTTGAACCACCGAAACCTCGCGTTGGCTGGTTATAACCTTGTTCCCTGTTTTTTTGAAATCCAGCCAAAGGCTATCCGGCCTGTCTTCTGTTTCATCCACAGCATTGATATAAATCATGTACGACGACAAGCCTTCGTTGTCCGAAAAAGTGGCTCTAAACTCATTATTCCCACCTATATAAAGCGTTTGGCCTTCCGTTGGAATTACTTCCGATATTCGGGGCGGTTCATTGTCGTTAACCACACTTTCGCAGGCAAGCAAAACGAAGCAAACGGATATAACAATTCCTAAAAACCGCCACGGCGCACCCATGAGAAAATAATTCGGCATCTTACTTATCAGTAAATGGGGGTTATGGTTTCTATATCCAAGCTTTCAATACGTCCTTTTATGGCATCTACAAAAGCTTTGAAGTGTGCGCTCTGGTTGTGCGTTTCGATAGCCTCGGCCGACTTCCAAACTTCAAGTATAACAAACCGCAAAGGATTTTCGACACTCACATTCAGGTCGTACGATATGTTGCCTTCCTCTTGCCTTGTTTTGTCTACAACCTCGTGCAATACTTTTATCATATCTTCTTTATATTCCGCTTTCACGGTTATTGTAGCAACTATTTTCAAAACACTCATAATACAAGTTTATTTTATCGTTAAAAATTCTGTTGTAAAATTACGAATAAATTATCTGAATCGTTTACGACCATTTAGGCGAATATCCTTTTTTCACAAAATAAAGGATTGCCCCCACAATATAAGCAAACAGCAAATATTTAATGCAATCGTGATTGTGCAAAAATATGATTATATACGTGAGGCCTACAATACTGCCTGTAATCATTACAAAGCGCCCAAGAATACGGAACCAATCGTGTTTTTTACCCCATACCCGAGGCTGAAAGGTAAGAGTTATAGGGCGGTTGAAAACATTGAGCAAAAGAATGGAATACGACATATACTCGTACCTCACTCCATTCAGTATACAAATCATTGCCACAACGGCAATCATTGCTCCATAATACAACTTACCACCTTTTGTGGATGCGCTTGAGGGCATATCGGTTGCCATAAAAATTGTTCCCAACAGCAAACCTCCCATCGAAAACCGGGGATTGCTACCTTCAAAAATCCATAGCATAACAAAGAACACCACAAGCAAGGCAAAGGGTATATGCCACGATATACGGCGTTTGACGAGTAAATACACTCCTCCCAATACTATAAAAAAGATTGAGTATTCGCCAATAGCACCCGATGCCTTAAAAAACAAGCTGTTCAGATACTCAACAATACCGTTATTGCCAAATGCACCGAATATGTTTAAGTCAGAATAATTCAGATGTTCTTTATTAAACCATATAGCTCCCGAAGTCATCGCCGCAGGAAAAAAAACAGTCATAAACTCGCGCCCCACCAGAGCAGGATTCAAGAAGTTTCGCCCTAAACCGCCAAAAACCAGTTTGCCGAATATTACAGCCATCGCCCCCCCAAAGGCCACTACATACAACGGAGTGAACGGAGCAAGGGTCATAGCCAGCAGCACACCTGTAACGATAGCCGAGCCATCGCTTACGGAATCTTTTCTCCCTAAAAAGAAACTCGAAAACAAAAACTCGGTAGCAACAGTACTCCCCACCGCAACCAATACCACCAGCAAGGGTATAAAACCAAATGCCAGATACGACATTGCCAAACAAGGAAGCAAAGCAATTACGACATCCATCATCACCTTACGCACATTATCGCGTGCATTAACAAATGGAGGGAATTGTATATTTTGTTCGTTTTTCATCACTTAAACTTATTTAGTTCGGCCTTTCCGTTTTTTATACTTTCCATCAAAGGCACGTTGCACGGACATATATATTGGCACGCCGCGCATTCAATACATTCGTTAAGGTTATACGTCTTCATCGAAGCATACATTTCTTTTCTGAAATACTCGGCAAATTTGAACGGCATCAATCGCATGGGGCATATATCCACACAATAGCCGCACGATATGCAGTTGGTGTACTGAACAACTTTCGCCTGGAAAGAAAGCACAGCGGAACTTCCTTTCTGGATAGGAACGGAAAAGTTTGTCACCTGTTTTCCCATCATAGGGCCACCCAAAACTATTTGTTTCTGAACATCTAAACCTAAAACCTCAACGATATGCGACACCGGTGTTCCAATCTTCACCATATAATTACCCGCCCCTTGCAAGTTGTCGCCCGAAACCGTGATAACCCTCTCCACCAAAGGCTTGTGACGTGCCACAGCATTAAATACGGCTATAACCGTACCAACATTGCTCACAATTACCCCTTTATCGGCAGGCAGTCCGCCCCGTTTCACTTCTATACCCGTCAGCGACTTTATGAGTTGTAACTCACCGCCTTGCGGGTATTGGTCGGGCAGTATTTTTATTTTAAACGCTTTGTTTTCAGGCTTATTTATCAGTTCATGCAGCTTGCCCACCAGGTCTTTATTCTGATGTTCGATGGCGATAATTATTTCCTCGGCTTTCAGTATCTTATTTATCAATAAAGCGCCTATAATCAGGCGACTTGGGAATTGGTCTATCAACGAATAATCGGACGTGAGATAAGGCTCGCACTCCGTTCCGTTTAAGATGAAAGTCTTAATTTTTTTATCCTTAACGTCGTACTTCACATGTGTAGGGAAGCCTGCACCACCCTCGCCCACAACTCCGGCTTCTTCAATGATTTCCAGAATATCTTTGCCCGATAATTTTTCTAAATCACTGTCGGGATGCTCAAGTTCGGTATATTTAAAATCGTTTTCGATTTCAATGGCTGGCACTATCTGTCCATCGGCTAATGGGCATTCCCGTATCCCTATAACAACACCCGACACAGGCGAATGTACGTTTGCCGAAACAGGGCCGTTTGCCCGGCCTATCAGTTGATAACGCTTCACCGCATCGCCTGCACTGACAACAGGCTCGGCGGCGTTACCTATATGTTGTAGCAAAGGCACACGAAAAACGGCAGGATCTTTCAGATCCGTTATTTTCTGTTTCTTGGTTTTGCTCTTTGCCGAAAAAATGTTCATCATAACGATTAACCGATTATATATTTTTTGAAACCTTCGGTATAAAAAACCGTATCGCTGCCATCTATCATAAAACCCTCTATATTAAACTGAGGCGATAAGCATTCCATTTTATTTAAAAACTCTTTGCCCGACAGATTAAACAGGGCCGTAGAAACAGCATCGCCCGTAAAACAATCGTCCGAAACGATACCCACCTGTTTGTTCTCCGAGGGGTAACCGCTCTTCGGGCTTATTATATGTCCGTATCGTCTGCCGTCTATCTCCACAAAGGTTTTAGATTGGGCAGAAGTAGAAAAACACTGGCCAGACAGTTTCAGCCTGAACATTTCATTCTCTTTTTCGGGGTGTTTCACCAAAACCTGCCAAAAGGGGTGTCCCTCGTCGGTCAGGGTTTTAATGGTACTCCCTCCGGCGTTGATTATTGCGTCTTGTACACCTATCTGCCGCATACGGTCTACCATGCGGTCTACCGCGTATGCTTTGATGAACGAACCCGTTATCAACTCTTGTCCCTTGTCTATTTTCACCTGGTTTTCCTTTATTTCTATTCGTTTATAGTTGACCAGTTTTTTAGTTTCTTCTATTTCTTCGATAGTTGGTATGGTTCTGCCCTCATCCTTATAAAATCCCCACAAGCGGATAAGGGGCATAATGGTAATGTCATATTCTCCGTTAAAAATATCGGAGATTTCCTTTACTTGCTTTAAGATACCAACGGTTTCGTTATCCGCATCGGCAAACGCACCGGCTTCCCTATTAATTTTGCTGATAAATGAGCCGGGCGAATAAGAATTGTACAACCTGTCTGCCTCCTCCAGAACGGCAAATAGCTCGTCAAAAAGTTCATCGCCATAAAAAGCCGAAAATTTGAGTTTTATATGGGCATGAAACAAAAACCGGGTTTGCGTTTTATACAGACGATGGCTCATTCAGTTCCTGTTGCTTCTTCCGTTTTTTCGGGTTCTATCTTTATCTCCTCTTTCTTTTTCACCTCTTCGGGTGCGGCTTCGGGCTTTACTTCTTTTTTCACAGAAGCCTCTTTCTTTTCCTTTCCTGTTGCCTCAGGGTGGTGCAAATCTTCGGTCGATTGTGACTGTTCCTGCGCTTCGGCCGGAACTTTCTCGGCCACCTCCGGCTTAGGTAATGAATCGTGAGGGGGAACTGGTTCGGGTGTTGTATCCGTTCCGGCATCTTTGTTCTCTTTATTGTCGCCAAACATTGTGTTTATTGCCGCACGATTGCCAAAAACAACCAAAACAATGCCAAAAAGAAACAGAACTATTTTTTTGAAGGTTGTCATGATATTCTTCTATGGTTTACTCATTAATTTTACTGTCTGCAAAACAATTTAAATGTACTTAATTATGTTTATATCTTCAAAAAATTAACTCCTATTCTAATTTATTAATCCTCTAAAACAATTGTAAGCCCTTTCCACAGAAAAAGAGTATCTTTATTGGCTAATAGAAAAAATAATATAACAATGTATCTTGACGAAAAATTATACGAAAATGCCACCTTCGAGAAAGAAAACTTCTCGGAAAAACAAATAGATAGCACAGAGTTTTACGGGTGCAACTTCAGTGGATGTAACTTCGCGGGTAACGACATAACGAACTGCAAATTTATTGATTGCAACTTTTCGGGGTGCGACCTTTCGATGTGCAACCTGCAAGAAACACAACTGTCGGATGCCGTTTTCGTAGATTCAAAACTGATGGGCATAAAGTTCGACCGTTGCAATAAGTTTGTTTTCAGCATACACATCACGAACTGCATACTCGATTACAGCTCATTTGCACAAATGAAGATACCCAAAACTCCATTTCTGAAATGTAGCATGAAAGGGGTCGACTTCTCAAAAACAATGCTCGAAGGGGCAATTTTTGATGGTTGCGACCTCACGGAGGCCATCTTTGACGAATCGAACCTCAAAGCCGCCGATTTTTCTACCGCACGGAACTATATCATAGACCCACGCGAAAACTATATAAAGAAAGCTAAATTCTCGCGCGACGGGTTATGGGGGCTGCTCACAAATCTGGGCATCCGGATAGTAGATTAACCCCTATTATTTAAGATATTTTCCGATAAATTTGTTATTATTGTACTATAATTTTAAAGGATAATCACTATGAAAACACATTTATTAAAACTCTTTGTTTGTATTTTTTTACTGCAAGGATATGCGCCAACAGCATTAGCTAACGAAGGTGACGCTTTTCCAAAATCGGATGCTATATGGGTAATACACCTGTTTGATGTAGATCAATGGAAAGGCGAACAGTATGTTTACGGACTTTTGGGCGATACCATCGTTAATGATATGGAGTATCAAAAGCTTTATCTGCTGAATGATACCATACTGACTATTGACAGCAGAGATATTTATGTAGGCGGAATAAGGCAAGACGGCACGAAAGTTTATATAAAACCCGCTGATAACAAGAATCAAGAGGAATTGGATGAATTCCTGATGTTCGACTTTAACTGGGATGGTACAGAACTTATAATCAAAAAGCCACCAATGGGCTGGTATAATTTTGCCAAACAGCCAACATTTGAGAATGTGGCTCCTATTGAATATTGGGATATTGATTATTCAGATTTTTATTATTATTATTATTATTATTTGGTTGAAGGAACAGGAGCTACATCCGGACTATTTTTTATGCCATTCGAATTCATATTAGATAACTCAGGTAGAGGACAGGGTGGAAGGCTTATCTGTATGAAGCAAGGAGATGAAATAAAGTATTTGAGTGAGGGTTGTGCTTCTTGCTTTGAAACAGAACCAATATCCTCTTCCATATCCGAGAGCAAGAAAGACAATATAGCCCATGTTTTGTATACCCCTGCAAACGATGCCGTGCAAATAAATATAGAAAGCAAGATTCCTGCTCTTTTTCAACTATATGATGTAAATGGTAGGCAAGTGATGGATTTTGAATTAAACGAAACCACAACAACAGTAAACGCTTATAATTTACCCGGAGGAGTTTACATTTATAGGATAAGCAATATAGGTACTCACCAGTACGGTAAATTTATAAAAAAAATGATATAATTGGCGGTATAATTTTGTTATTAACTTAAAATTTACTATTATTGCGCAATAATCTTAAAGGACAATCACTATGAAAACACATTTATTAAAACTCTTTGCCTGTATTTTTTTGCTGCAAGGATATGCGGCAACAGCATTAGCTAACGAAGGCGGCGCTTTTCCAAAATCGGATGCTATATGGGTAATACACCTTTATGACATTGATTGGAAAAAGGGAGAGCAATATATTTACGGACTTTTGGGCGATACTATCGTTAATGATATGGAGTATCAAAAACTCTATCTGCTGAATGATACCATACTGACTATTAACAGCAGAGATATTTATGTAGGCGGAATAAGACAAGAAGGCACGAAAGTTTATATAAAACCCGCTGACAACAAGAACCAAGAGGAATTGGATGAATTCCTGATGTATGATTCTGATTGGAAGGATTTAGATTTAAATTTTATAATTAAAAAGCCATTAATGGGCTGGGATTATTTAGCCAAACAACCCACATTTGAGAATGTTTCGCCTTTAGATTACGGAGAAATCGATTATTCAACAGTTGGAATAGGTGAGTCTTATTTCATTGATGGAATTGGAGTTACATCCGGATTATTTTTCCTTCCCATTCGTTATATAACGGATGGTTCAGGTAGAGGACAGGGTGGAAGGCTTATCTGTATGAAGCAAGGAGATGAAATAAAGTATCTGAGTGAGGGCTGTACTTCTTGCTTTGAAACAGAACCAATATCCTCTTCCATATCTGAAGAAAAAAGAGATAATAATATAGCCCAGATACAATACATTCCCACAAACGATGCCTTGCAAATAAATATGGGAAGTAATTTTCCTGCTCTTTTTCAATTATACGATGTTAATGGTAGGCTTGTGATGGATTTTGAATTAAACGAAACCACAACAACAGTAAACGCTCATAATTTACCCAAAGGAGTTTACATTTATAGGATAAGCAATATAGGTACTCACCAGTACGGTAAATTTATAAAACCATAACTTATTCCACATAGTGGTAAAGGCTATGGAGTATTAGTATTTTCCTATTTTTTTATATTAACAGAGAAACTAATTCAAACCTTTCATTGATAGTTGAACACGTTTGCGGGCTACGTCGACCGACAGTACCTTGACTTGTACATACTGGTGCAGGGAAACCACCTCGGTAGGGTCTGAAACGAATCTGTCGGCAAGTTCGGATATATGTACCAGTCCGTTTTCCTTGATGCCTACATCTACAAAACAGCCAAAGTTGGTTACATTGGTCACAACGCCCGGCAGAACCATGCCTTCGCGCAGGTCGTCGATTGTTTTTATGGTGCGGTCGAACTCGAAAGCCTGAATCTTTTTACGGGGGTCGCGTCCCGGTTTGTCCAACTCCTGCATAATGTCGTTGAGGGTTGGCAGGCCTACCGTATCGGACACATATTTTTTCAAATCGAGCTTTGACTTCAAGCTCTTATCCTGTATCAAATCTCCCACCGTACAATTCAAATCACTGGCCATTGCCTCCACAATGTGATAACTTTCGGGATGCACAGCCGAATTGTCTAACGGATTCTTAGCATCGGCAATACGGAGGAATCCGGCACACTGCTCAAAGGCTTTTTCGCCCATGCGTGCCACCTTCATCAGTTCGCGGCGACTGCCAAAGGCTCCATGCTCTTGGCGATAATCCACAATATTTTGTGCAAGAACAGGCCCCAAACCCGATATGTAAGTCAGCAGGTGTTTACTTGCCGTATTCACGTTTACCCCAACGAGGTTTACACAGCTTTCTACGGTCTGGTCGAGCGACCTTTTCAGCTTTCCTTGGTCTACATCGTGCTGATATTGCCCCACTCCTATCGACTTGGGGTCTATCTTTACCAGTTCGGCCAACGGATCCATCAGCCTACGTCCTATCGAAACTGCGCCACGCACCGTAACGTCGTATTCAGGAAATTCTTCGCGCGCCACTTTCGAAGCAGAATAGACGGAAGCCCCGTTTTCGCTAACCACAAATACCTGTACTTCCTTTTCGTACCGCAGATTGGTTATAAACTGTTCCGTTTCGCGGCTTGCCGTACCGTTGCCAATAGCAATGGCATCTATGTTGTAGGTCGAAACCAATTTGACAACCTTGCTGCCGGCTTTTCCCTTTTCATTCTGCGGTGGATGCGGATAAATTGTCTCGTTATGCAACAAACCACCCTGCGCATCAAGGCAAACCAACTTACAGCCTGTGCGATAACCGGGGTCAATGCCCAAAACACGTTTCTGACCCAAAGGAGGAGCAAGAAGCAATTGACGCAGATTTTCGGTAAACACACGGATAGCTTCTTCGTCGGCTTTTTCTTTCGACAAGGCTGCAAATTCCGTTTCGATAGAAGGTTTCAGCAAACGCTTGTAAGCATCCTTTATGGCATCGGCTACATAATCGGCAGCTTCGTTACGGCCTTTCAGGAAACGTTTATCCAAACGCTCCAGAGCATCGTCTTCGTTGGGCGATATACTTACCCGCAAGAATCCTTCGGCCTCACCCCGGCGCATTGCCAACAGACGGTGCGAAGAGCAACGGGTAAGCCGTTCGCTCAATTCGAAATAGTCGCGATATTTATCGCCCTCCTCTTCCTTTCCCTTCACCAGCCGCGATGTTATCACCGCCTCACGCTGAAAAAGGTTACGGATAGCATTACGGGCATATTCGTCTTCGCTCACCCACTCGGCAATAATATCGCAAGCACCGCCAATGGCTTCCGTCACGTCTTTTACATCGCCTTTCACAAAGGCGTAGGCTTTGGCTTCAACATCAATATTCTGTTGTGCCATAATCAGTTTTGCCAAACCTTCCAACCCTTTTTTGCGGGCTATTTCGGCACGGGTCTGCCGTTTCGGTTTGTAAGGCAAGTAAATATCTTCAAGCTGGGTAGAATCCCAACAACTTTCGATACGCTGTTTAAGTTCGGGTGTAAGTTTTTCTTGTTCTTCTATCGACTTCAGTATAGTCTGTTTGCGCTTCTGAAGCTCGTTCAACTTATCGTTCCAATCTTTTACGGCTGCGATCTGAACTTCGTCTAACCCTCCCGTAGCTTCCTTACGATACCGGCTCACAAAGGGGATTGTGGCTCCACCTTCGAGCAAGGCTACGGTTTTTTCTATCTGCATTTCTCTCAGCCCAAGGGCCGATGCTATTAGTTTGGTAAAAGACATAGCGTATGTATATATATGTTTTATCTAAATTATAATTTAAGCTTAGCTGTTCGTTGCTTAGACGACATCGCCATCAATCCCGCAAAGGTCAGGAAGCCGTTCATCATCAGAAGTTCGTAACCCATCGTATAGCCATAAAAATGTTCCAGCAAAAGCGTTATGCCAAAACAAAGGAAAGGCGAAGCTACGCAGATGTAAGGAACAAACCTGTCTTTGGTGGCACGCCGTGTAAACAAGCCAAAGGCAAACAACCCCAACAGAGGCCCGTATGTGTACGACGCACTGGTATAGATTGCATCCAATACATTAGTGCTGTTCAGAGCATTTATTATCAGTATGGCAAAAATGAAAACCACACTCATGCCAATATGTACTCTTTTGCGTATTCGTTTTGCCTCCTCCTCGTTTTTCTTACCAATATCGAGCAAATCTACACAAACCGAAGTTGTGAGCGCGGCCAACGCCGAATCGGAACTGGCAAAAGCCGCTGCTATAATACCTATCGTAAAGAATATCAACACCGGAAGCCCCAAATATTCGGTAGCCAGCATGGGTAGTATCTGGTCGGTTTTTTCGGGCAAAGTTATTCCCTTTTGTGTGGCAAAAGCCAAAAGCAGAATACCCAAGCAAAGAAACAGGAAGTTTATAGGAATAAAGGCAAAACCATAACTCACCATATTTTTCTGGGCATCTTTCGGATTTTTGCAAGTCAGATTCTTCTGCATCATGCTCTGGTCTAAACCTGTCATAACGATAGTGATGAATATACCGCTCAAGAACTGCTTTACAAAATTCTGTTTGCTGCCCCAATCGTCAAAAACAAAAATACGGGCATGTTTGCTGTCTGCTATTGTAGCCACAGCCTCACCAAAACTAAGATCCATCTGGGTTACCACTTGCCAGATTATCAGGATCAAGGCCCCTATCATGCAACTTGTTTGCAGGAGGTCTGTCCAGAGAATGGTTTTTATCCCACTTTTGTGTGTATAAATCCATATCAGCAGGAGTACCCCCGTAACCGTTACCCAAAACGGAACACCCCACCGGGCAAAAACAAGTGCCTGCAAAATCATCACAGCCAGATACAAACGCACGGCAGCACCCACCACTTTAGAGAGGATAAAAAACGAAGCCCCTGTGCGGTAAGACTGAAATCCCAAACGTTTGTGCAAATACTCGTAAATGGTTGTCAGATTCAGTTTATAGTATAGAGGCAGTAGCACATAGGCAACAATCAGGTAACCGACAAAAAAGCCCAACACCATTTGCATATAGGTCATATCGAGCACACCCACTTGTCCGGGCACGGAAACGAACGTTACCCCCGATATTGACGACCCCACCATGGCTATTGCCACCAACCACCACGGCGATTTGCGGTTGCCCAGAAAAAAAGCATCGTTGTCGGTATGACGCCTACCGATGAAGTACGATATTGTGTACAGCAAGCCAAAATAAACCGCAATGATAATGAGGATGGATGTTCCTACCATAAGAGTTTTTCTATATTTCCGTTTCTATTCTTTTCATAAGTTTTTTGGGTATATCACGGCACAGGGTCATACCCATGACCTCCCCACGGATTGCAACGGGCAATGCGCTTCACGGCAAGCCAGCCGCCCTTGAAAGGCCCGTGTTTTTTGATCGCTTCTACCGCATATTCCGAACAGGTTGGCGTGTAGCGGCAAGCTGCTGGCAACAAAGGAGATATGCTATATTTATAGAAATATACCAAGCCCAAAAGTATTTTGGAAAGTATTTTTTTCACGCTTCTTTCTTTCTGTTTTCGGTTACTGTTCTTTGTTTCAGTACAGCAGCAGCTTTTAAGATAGCTTTTTCTATTTCATGGAAATCGGGCAACTCGTCTTTCAGATACAGAAATGCTATATCAACCGATTGCCCCAAGGCATGAGCCACAGCCTGAAACTCCGACTTGTTGAGACGGTAGTTTTCCCGTATCAAACGCTTCACTCGGTTGCGCTTAACGGCTCTTTTAAACTTTTTTTTCGATACACTTGCCAGTATCGCAACCCTTGGGATATCATCGCCCGAGCGGAGCATATACACCACCCGCAAAGGGTAAGCTATGAACGACTGCCCTCTGGTAAAAAGCAAATCAATCTGCTTATTACTGCACAAACGCTCTTCTTTGCAGAATGTATATGAGGGAGTTTGTCGGTTCATTTATTTTAATAGGTTGTTTACATAAACAAAGAGGCTGCCTCAGAAGTATTTTCTTGTATCCTTTGTCATGTTGAACTATAATGAAACATCTCCTACCAACGGGTAGGGATTCTTCGTTACACTCAGAATGACAAAAGAAAGTAGCACTTTTGGTAGTGCAATCCTACTTTTGAGACAGCCTCTTCAAATTTATTTTCATTGCGCGGAAGCAATTTCTTTGTTCATTATTTTACAAGCAGTCCTGCCGCAACTTCGTCGCGTTTGACTTTGCCGCACACTGTTTCAACAAGCTGCAAAGCAAAGTCGAAGGTTAGCCCCGGGCCACGGCCTGTAATCACGTTTGCGTCAACCACAACCGCTTTGTCGGTTTCGAGAATAGCGCCTGTCAGGTATTTTTCAAATCCGGGGTAACATGTAGCCTTACGTCCGTTAAGTATGCCTAAGCCTCCAAAAACCATCGGAGCGGCACAGATGGCGGCAACATTCTTTCCGCTATTGTAAAATGCCAGAATTTCTTTTTTAAGTCCTCCGTGGTCGTTGATACGGGGTGTACCACCCGGCAAAACCAAAAGTTCGGCCTGCGAAAAATCAACATCCCCAAACATCATATCGGCAACAACAGGCACCTGATGACTGGCCACAACTTGTTTCGTATCTTCGAGCGAAACCGTTTTTACACTTAAACCGGCTCTACGCAAAATATCGACAGTACCTAAAGCTTCAATCTCTTCGAAGCCGGTAACCAGAAATACAAATATATCTTTCATCGTTATACAGTTAGTTTAGGTTAAACTTATATGTAATTGTTCCCTTCTGATTTCCCAGAGTTGATACAGTATTGAACTTTGTTCGCTGTGCCGCCCGTATAGCCGCATTGCGCAAAGTTGTATTGGGTGTATTAGTGCCACGGCCTATGGAGGCAGATATAACATTCCCTTTGGGGTCTACCGTTATATCAACAACTACCGTTCCGTAATCGTTTACCGAATAAGTGGGTTTCACCAATCCGCTCGAACCAACGTTACGCCCGCCAAGGTCATAACTACCCCAACCGCCAACGCCCGACGTTTTTCCGTGGCTGGCATTACCGGTCGGTACGCCTTGTGTTCCTGTACCATGAGTATTGCCTCGGCTTCCGCTACCGGTTCCGTAGCCCAACAATCCGCCAACCTTTTTGTTGATATTATCTTTTTGCTCGGCCTCGGCCCTTGCTTTTTTAGCTGCTTCGGCAGCCTCTCTCTGCTTGCGGTCGGCTTCTATGGCATCCAATCGTTTTTTTTCGTCGGCTTTCTTTTCGGCCTCGGTTTTCACGGCAATTGTTTTTTCCATGCTCTGGGTCAGCGACGAGCTGGGTGTTTTTGTGGTTGCCGAGGGTAAAGCCTTCCTTGTTTCTTCGGCAATAACCGAAGGCGGATTAGGTTCCGACAAATCGACATTGGCCGCGGAAGTGCCATCGCCCCGCCCAAAAGGTTCGTCATCGCCAAAAGCATCGGCTACGTTACCAAACATAACGGGCACGCCTTCTATCTTATCGGGCCTTAAATCGGCGGCAATAGGCTTTATGTATGTAAGTAACAGAAAAACCACCAGAAGCAAGTGTACCACACATGCCCCTAATATTCCTGTATTTCTTTCTTTGGCAAATCTCATATCCTGTTTGGTTAGTACGGCGGGAGGCGCCACTCTATATATTCAAACAATTCTTGTACGAGGCTATCGTTTTTTCCAGCCCTAAATACAAAGCATCGCTAATCAGGGCATGCCCTATCGAAACTTCGTCGATCCAAGGAATTGTCGCTATCAAATAATTCAAATTCTGTAAACTCAAATCGTGTCCGGCATTTATTCCCAACCCAAGTTTTTTTGCCAGCTTTGCCGCTTCAAGGAAAGGTGCTACTGCCGCTTCCTTATTTTTGGTATAATCGGCAGCATAAGGCTCGGTATAGAGTTCTATGCGGTCTGTTCCTATTTTAGCGGCATATTCTATTATTTCGGGTTCCGTTCCCGTAAAAATAGATGTACGGATACCTGCCTGCGAAAACTCTTCGACCACCTCGCTCAAAAAACTCTGGTTCGTTTTTGTATCCCACCCCGCATTCGATGTAATAGCATCGGGAGCATCGGGCACGAGCGTAACCTGAGCCGGCTTCACTTTTTTTACCATATCGATAAAATGTTTGCCGGGATAACCCTCTATATTGAATTCCGTTCTGATTTTTGCTTTCAAATCATACACATCCGTAAAGCGTATGTGCCTTTCGTCTGGGCGTGGATGAACCGTAATTCCGTCAGCCCCAAAAGATTCGCAATCGAGCGCAACCTGAACAAGATTGGGTACATTACCTCCGCGAGCATTACGTATGGTTGCCACTTTATTTATATTTACGCTCAATTTTGTCATAAAAACCGTTTCAAAATAAAATCAATAACATATAAAAATAACGCAAAATTGCTTATTCTACAAACTTTTTTCTCAACTTTGTAAATATTAGCAATTGCAAATTTAACACGATTAGCCGAATATGAAACCAAGACGGGGGAAAGAATTCATAATTTTTCGAAATCTTGTTTCAATATCCATATTCGGGGAGTAGTGTCTGAATTATTCTCAGGAAACCTACAACAATGAAAATAGCTATTTTAGGAAGCGACTATCAACAAGAAATGCCCATCCGCAAGTTGTTTGGCAGCCTATCCAAACACCAAGCGGAGGTATGTATCCAGAAGGATTTTTTCGATTATCTGCAATCCGAATTTAAACTCGATTATCCCCATTGCGAGGTTTTTGGTGGGGATGATTTTTCGGCCGATTTCGCCTTCAGTATCGGAGGAGACGGAACCCTGTTGCGCACGGCAGCTATTGTTGGAAAGAAAAACATTCCCATTTTAGGTATAAACACAGGTACTTTGGGTTTTCTTGCGGATATTAACGAAAAAAACATTGAGGAGATGCTCAACAATCTGTTCGAAGGGAAATACCGTATCGAACATCGTTCGCAGATACAAGTATCGACCGACTTCAACACCCTCAACGACACAGGTGTAGCTCTGAACGAAGTGGCTTTGCTGAAACAAGATACAGCCTCCATGATAACCATAAACGCTTATATCAACGATGAGTATCTGACATCTTATCAGGCCGATGGGTTGATTATATCTACACCCACCGGGTCGACAGCCTATTCGCTGAGTATAGGAGGCCCTATTATGACACCCAAGGCCGCGAACTTCATTATTGCCGCCATCGCTCCGCACAGCCTCAATACCCGCCCCTTGGTTATAGAAGACAGTTGTGTGATCCGTTTGGAGATAGAAGGGCGTAACCGTAATTATCTGATTTCGGTCGACGGGCGGTCGTCTGTACTCCCTATCGAAACCAAACTGACAATAAAGAAAGCCCAAACCGAAGTAAAGCTGGTAAAAGGGCTGGATCACACCTTTTATGGCACAATACGCGACAAACTGATGTGGGGAGCCGATCCGAGAACAACAGGGCAGAAAGAACGATAAACAGATGGCTAAGAAAAACTTTTATACGGTATGGAATGGCGTGAAACCCGGCGTTTACGATTCGTGGAACGAGTGCAAAGCCCAAGTTGAGGGCTACGACGGAGCCATATATAAATCTTTTCCCTCGCGCCAACTTGCCGAACAGGCATTCAAAGACAATCCGTGGAAGCATGTAGGGCAACAAGCAAAAAAAACACCCACACCCTTTACCGCAACTCACAATATAATAAAAGACAGCCTATCGGTAGACGCCGCATGCAGTGGCAACCCCGGTGCGATGGAATACCGTGGAGTGTATGTGCGCACAGGCGAGCAAATTTTTATTCAAGGCCCTTTTGAGCAAGGAACCAACAATGTTGGTGAATTTCTGGCTTTGGTGCATGGCCTTGCCCTGCTCAAACAACAAAACCTGACTATACCCATCTATACCGACAGCGTAAATGCCATAAAATGGGTGAAAGACAAAAAATGCAAAACAAAACTCGAACAGACAGAAAAAAACGCACCTATTTTCGATTTGATAGAACGTGCCGAAAAATGGCTGAGAGAGAATACATACACCACACAAATTCTGAAATGGGAAACCGCCCATTGGGGCGAAATACCCGCCGACTTTGGCAGGAAATAATTTAAAACAACACACACAGAAGTGCTATGGCAGCAAAAAAAATAGAAGCATTCAAAGGGTTTTCGCCCGAAACCATCCGGTTTTTCAAAGACTTGGCGGCAAACAACTACAAAGAGTGGTTCGATGCCCATAAGAGCGTATACGACAACGAAGTGGTTGCTCCCCTGAAATCGCTGATTACATACCTCACACCTACCATGTACAACATAGACCCGGCTTTCGAGCTGCGTCCGCATCGTGCCATGTCGCGCATATACCGGGATGTACGTTTCTCAAAAAATAAAGACCCTTACAAAACCTGTATGTGGATTACATTTCAGTTGCCCGTATCGAGAGACGACTGGAAAGACTATCCGGGCTACTTTATGGAAATAAACGGCGACAACTATATATTGGGAATGGGGCTCTTCATGCCAAAAAAGAAAGTCATGGATGTGTTTCGCGAAGAAGTTTCGTTCCATGCCGAAGAGTTTCGCCGTGTAACTCAAGAAACTGTTTTAGACAGGGGCTTCCTATTGGGTGGGGACGAATACAAAAGGCCTTTGGCAAACGATTTGCCCGAATATCACCAGCAATGGATTCAACGCAAGGGCATATATGTATATAAAACAATACCCATCGGCAACGAAGTGTTTTCCGTAGAGTTTGCCGATCGGCTTGCCGACGATTTTCAGGCTTTGGAATGGCTATACAAATTCATGAAAGAATGTCAGCCGTAGGCTAAACGAAAACACAGGAAAGTTTGTTATACAATCAGTCGTACAAAAAAAATAGAACTTACATCTTTTTATAAAATTAAAAACGCAATATATACAATGAAAAAATTACGTGCTGCTATTGTTGGCTATGGAAATATTGGCAAACATGTGTTAGAAGCCATCCAAACATCGCCCGACTTTGAAGTTGCCGGCATCGTTCGCCGCGACACGACAAACATCCCCGACGAAATCCGCAATTACACAATAACTGACAACATTGTCAAACTAAACGATGTAGATGTTGCCATTCTCTGTACACCAACCCGTAGCGTGGAAACCCATGCAAAGGAATGCCTGTCGTTAGGAATAAACACGGTAGACAGTTACGACATACACACAGGCATCGTTGACCTGCGCCGCGAACTGGACGAAGTAGCCACCGCCAACAATAAAGTATCCATAATATCGGCGGGATGGGACCCCGGAACCGACTCTATGGTACGCTCCATAATGGAATTTATGGCTCCAAAGGGAATCACTTATACAAACTTTGGCCCCGGCATGAGCATGGGCCACACCGTTGCAGTGAAAGCCATCGAAGGCGTGAAAGCCGCCCTCTCTATGACTATTCCCGTTGGGACAGGTATTCACCGCCGAATGGTTTATATAGAAGTGAAAGACGGCTATAAGTTTGAAGATGTGGCTAAAGCCATCAAAGCAGACGATTATTTCAGTCACGACGAAACCCATGTAATGCAAGTGGACGATGTAGACAACCTGAAAGATATGGGACACGGAGTGCATATGAACCGCAAAGGCGTTTCGGGCAAAACTCAAAACCAACTTATAGAGTTCAATATGCAAATAAACAACCCTGCGCTTACAGCCCAAGTGCTTGTTGCCGCCGCCCGCGCTTCAATGAAACAAAGGCCGGGAGCATACACCATGATAGAAGTGCCCATTATTGATTTCATTTACGGCGATAGGGAACAGCTTATAAAGAAATTGGTTTAACCCCCCTTGCAACAGAGAGTATATTATGATTTGTTTTCCAAATGCAAAAATAAATTTGGGGCTGAATATCGTCTCCAAAAGAGAGGACGGATATCATAATCTGGAAACTGTTTTTTATCCCATCGGCATTAAAGATGCTTTGGAGATAATCCCGTTGGCAGACGGGAAAGACAGTTTTTCGGAATCAGGAATCAAGGTCGATTCGCCTCCCGATAATAATTTGGTGATAAAAGCCCTAAAGCTGATGAGGGAAAGTTACGACATTCCTCCCATCGAAGTTCATTTGCTAAAAAAAATACCATTTGGCGCGGGTATTGGCGGAGGTTCGGCCGACGCCTCTTTTATGCTCTCTTTGCTCAACAAAACATTCAGACTGAATATACCGGATAGTGAACTTGCCTTTATGGCTCGTAAGTTGGGCGCCGATTGTCCCTTTTTCATTTATAACCGTCCGCTTTTTGCAAAAGGGATAGGAGAGCTATTTGAAGACGTGGAACTATCCTTGCAAGGCTACCACTTTGTTCTGATAAAACCCGATATACACATTTCCACAAAAGAAGCCTTTGCTCTGATAAAACCCAAGCAGCCGGAGGTGTCTTTAAAAGAAATTGTATTGAAGCCCATAAACCAATGGAAAACACTGATGCGCAACGATTTTGAAGACAGCATCTTTCCACAGTTTCCCGAAATAGAACGAATAAAAAATAAACTGTACGAACTGGGCGCCGTTTATGCCTCCATGTCGGGTTCCGGTTCGTCGGTTTACGGTATCTTCGGCCAACCCGCAGATTTAGAAGGCAACTTCAAAGATTGTTATATTTGGCAAGGGTAAAGCTTTGCCCCTTTCCGGTTTTTTTGAGGGGCGGGCTTACTATTAAAAAGATATAGTATAGACCGATACGATAAGAGGTTTTCGCTCTTTTTTTGCTTTCAATCGCCTTCGTTGCCCGAAAAGTTGTCTACAAGTACTTTGCGGTAAGTATTCAAGATAGTAGATTTAGAAACAAAACCGAGGTAAACACCTTTTTCGTCCACAACAGGCAGATTCCATGCTTTAGTTTCGTCAAACAACGACATTATCTTCCGCACAGGCATATTTATGTCTATTATCGCAGGAGGCGCAACCATAAAACGTTCTACCTTGAAACGGTCGTAAAGTTCAGGGCGGAACATTATATTCCGGATATTATCAAGCAAAACAAGCCCTATCAGCCTATCTTCCTTATCTAACGTCGGGAACACATTCCGGGGAGAGCTCGATATAATTTTCACTACATCGCCAAGTGTCATATCGGGGCGCACAGGTTGAAAGCCTTTTTCTATTACAGTGTTCAAAGACATCAAGGTCAAAACAGCCTCATCCTTTTTGTGTGTCAGCAGTTCTCCTTTCTTAGCCAAACGCATTGCATATATGCTGTGCGGCTCAAATATCTTGATGAAGAGGTACGAAACAATCGAAACAATCATCAACGGCAAAAACAATTCGTATCCGCCCGTCAGTTCCGCTATAAGGAACGTCCCCGTTAACGGGGCATGCATAACCCCGGCCATAACCCCGGCCATGCCCATAAGTGCAAAATTCTCTTGCGGAAGGTGTGGTATGTCCCATTGGTTTGCCACGTACGAGAAAACAAATCCTGCGATACACCCCAAAAACAAAGACGGAGCAAATATACCACCCGTTCCGCCCCCTGCGTTCGTGGCGCACGAGGCATATACTTTCAGCAGCAGGATAGCCCCCAGAAAAGCAACAATGCCCCATCGGGTATCCCTGAAGCCATAAAAAAGGCTTCCTTCCATAATGGCTTCGTTGTTAACCAAGCCACTGAGCAGGGAGTTTATGGTATCGTAGCCTTCGCCATAGAGCGGAGGCAAAAGGAATATAAGGATACTCAAGAGGGTTGCTCCCAAGCCAAATTTTTTCCAATACGACAGTTTCCTGAAAATATCTTCTGTCCAGCTCATTGCCCTTGTAAAGTATAGCGATACCACTCCGCAAAAAACACCCAGAAGTATAACGTAAGGGATACGCTCCAGCTCAAACAACTCGGCATGGGCATACTTGAACATAGCTTGTGTGCCTGTGGTTACATAAGCAAAGGTGGCTGCCGTAACCGACGATATAAGAAGCGGCAGAACCGTACCCATCGTCAGGTCGAGCATCAAAACCTCAATCACAAATACAAGCCCGGCAATCGGAGCCTTAAATATCCCCGCAATGGCTCCCGCAGCCCCGCAACCAATCAGCAACATCAAATGCTGCTGTTGTATTTTAAAAGCACGCCCAAGGTTAGAACCAATGGCTGCGCCGGTCAGTACGATAGGAGCCTCTGCCCCAACCGATCCCCCGAAACCTATTGTAATGGAACTTGCCGCAATAGAGGTGTACATGTTGTGCGCCTTGATGTAGCTCTTGCGTTGCGAAATGGCATACAGAATCTTGGTGACCCCATGGCTGATATCGTCCTTCACTATGTAGCGGACATACATACCGGCTATGAGTATCCCCACAACGGGATAAACCAAGTACAAATAGTTTGCCTCGGCTATATCGAAACTCCCCGTGAGAGCATCTTGTATAAAATGGATTATCGTTTTGAGTATCAAGGCTGCCGTGGCGGTAAGAATTCCTATCAGAAAACTGATAAAAATAAGGAATTGCCTTTCCTTGATGTGTTTTCCACGCCAAAGCAAAAACCTTTCAAAACACTTTTTCAGAAACATTATTCTATTAAATTTTTAAAAAGGCAATAAATTTATACAAACTTACCTTTCCAAAAAAATTTATCTCCTTTTTTCTTGCCCTATGGTTTATAAATTAACTTCCTTTCCGTAGCAATCAATAGTCATCAGGCGGCCTTGTTTCTCAACAAGACTTGTGCAATTGGGCGAAAAACGGCTCACATTGTCGTACACGGCAGGCAGTATGCGCCCGTCCGACCCTACAAAGCCACATTTATTGTTTTGCTTCACAGCCACGATTCCCATTTCCTCCTGATAAAAGATAATGCGGTCGTAAACGGCGGGAATAATTTTATAGTCGTAAGTTATGAAACCTATCTTCTGCCCTTGTTTTATGATTGTAAAACCACGGTCGGGGTCGCATATCTCATCGTATTTGTCTTCAAGAATCACTTTGCCCGATTTATCTATCAGCCCAAACTTATCGTTTTTCGCAACCTTATAGAAAGGTAGGTGTTCGAGAGTCGCTATTTGCGTATAAACAGGGTTAATTACAACCTTCCCTATGTTATCTATCAAACCCTGAAAACCATTTTTGGTGACCGAATACAAGCTTTCAGAAAATTCCTTGATGTTTTCGTATTCGGCAGGCAGCACCAATTCTCCGTACTTGGTGATAAGCCCTTGCTTATTTCCTTTTTTTGTAAGGTAAAGGTAATCGTTCATTTTGCTGAAGCCGTTATAGTCTGTGGGGAGAATTTCGCGGTTGTTATAATCAACAAGGCCCCATTTTTCGCCCTGCTTAGCCATGAACAGATTGTCGTGAAATTGCAATAAATCGTCGTATACGGCAGGGATAACCGCCTTTCCATTTGTGTCTATAAGCCCGTGTTTGTTGTCTTTTTTTACAGTATAGAACCGTCCTTGGAGGTGCGATATCTCATCGTAAGTAGGCTTCAAGACCACCCGTTTGTTGTTTTTAAGACCGAATTTATTATTCTTATCGCTTATAACTTCAATGCCTTGCGCACAAAGCATCTGTGTTGAAAAAAACAAAATAGCAACAAAAGAAAGTATGCTTAATTTCATGGTTTAATGTGTATATGTATATTTTTTATTATTCTCTTATTATTTTCACCTGTCCGCCCTGTCCCAGCTTAATGATGCTCGACGAATGGTATTTATCCGCATCATTCTGCCGATACTGAACTACATAATCCACTCCATTTTTGATTTCGTCGGCGATTTCAGAAAAATTACGGGGCGATGCCTCTCCGCTCACATTAGCCGATGTAGACACCACCGCCTTGCGGAAACGCTGACACAGCTCCTTCGAGAATCTCTCGTCCGTAATACGTATGCCTATCGACCCATCGTCCGCAATCAGGTTATGAGCCAAATTACGGGCTTTGTCGTATATAATTGTCAGAGGTTTATTTGTGGCTTCTATCAAATCCCACGCAATGTCGGGTACGCCATCTATATAAAAATCGAGCTTTACAGGATTATCGGCCAACACGATAAGGGCTTTCGCATCGGTTCTTTGTTTTAGCTGATACACCCGCTTCACGGCATCGGGGTTTGTAGCATCGCAACCTATTCCCCATATGGTATCAGTCGGGTAGAGAATCAACCCTCCCGCATTCATTACCTCACATGCTTTTTTAATATCTTCTCTTATGTCTTCGTTCATTACCTAAGCGGTGTGTTTTATGCGTGCTGTATTAACTGGAAAACCAAAACGTCGCGAAAACCGGCATCCGGACTATGTATCCACTGCTCCAACACCCCCGATTGGGTATAGCCTTCTTTCCGAAACAAGCGGATACTCGATTCGTTATCGCTGGCAATATGAGCATACAACTGACGCAGGTGCAGATGATGAAAAGCATAGCCCGACATCATACTCAAAACCTCGCTTCCGTAGTTTTTGCCCCTATACGCATCATCTATAAGAATCCCGATACCTGCACGGCTGTTGAGCGGATCTATTTCGTAGAGGTCTACCGTTCCGATGGTTTTATTCCCGTCCCTTAGTTCAACCATCAGCCTGAGTTGCTTATTCTGAAAAACATCGTTCTGCAAACTGTCTTCTATGTATTGCCTTATGGCCATACGCGAATAAGGAGAGAGGGTTGTTCCATGAATCCACAAACGGGTATCGTTCTCCCATTTGTAAAGGACGTCCAAATCTTCCGGCTCAACGGCTCTCAGCTTTATATGTTCTTTTTCAAGCAACATACCACACAATTGGTTATTACAGAAATACTGCGATGTATTATCTTTCGAACATCTCGCCCAAGCGGATCAAGAAGTTGCGTTTGCGGCGGTTTGTTTGCACAGGACCTGCCGACATCATAAGCTTCTCGAACGAAGTTTCGCCCCGCTCCATCGACTGAATGGCGTGATATATAACCCCCCAGTCGGGCAATCCACCAAGGTTACGGTCGTCAATAAACAAATCGGCATTTAACTTCCGGGATGCCGTTGTCACATCCTCTTCGGGATAGTTTTTATTGGCCGCATAGAATGTCAATCCTTTTTTCTCGCAATAATCCACAGCTTCCTGCAAAAGGTCGCCGTCGCGGACTGTCCAAAGGATAAGTTGGTGCCGGTCTTTTTTCAGTTGCAAAAGGGTTTCTATGGCAAACGGAATAGGGCGGCCTATCTTCGGGTACTCATGTTCAACTATTGTCCCGTCAAAATCTACTGCTATTATCATAGGTTAAGTTTATATAGTCGTTTATATTTAATTATTATTGTCGTTTTGTTGTTTTACTACCTCATCCAATTGATTTCGGCTCGGCAAAGTTAAGAACATTGCAAATATAGTAATGATAGACAGAAAAGTAAAATTTCTGATATTAGTAAAGTACAGACAACCCAGATTCAAAAGGCAAACAACATCCAGAAGCACCAGCCGGAAATAAAAGATAGACTTATATTTTTTTATATTGCCCGTGCCTTGTAATTTTTTCAGCTGCACGCTATGCCATTTCAATATACAAGGAATGGCTGCTATGGTCAGCACGATAAGCCATTGTTCTGACACAACGTTTCCGGTCGCGCTTTGCAGACTGCTATTGAAGCAAACAAACGCAAGCAAAACAACCATTGCGAGTATGTTTACCGCAAAAACTATTTTCTGTGTCAACATAACTTTATCCGCAGGGTTGTTTGAAGTTTTATTCATCTATGTTATACGGTTTAGAATTTAAACGATTCGCTGAAAAGTGTACGGTTCAGGATTGAACGCCCAAGGGTAACTTCGTCGGCATACTCTATTTCGTCGCCAATAGAAACGCCACGGGCAATGACCGATACTTTCAGGTCTTTGAATGGCGATAGTTTTTTGAAAATATAAAAGTTTGTAGTGTCGCCTTCCATTGTTGTACTCAGTGCTAAGATAACTTCCCTTACATCGCCTTGACCTATTCTCTGCACAAGCGAGTCTATTTGCAAATCGGCAGGCCCTATGCCATCTATCGGCGATATTATGCCTCCCAATACGTGATACAAACCTCTGAACTGTGCCGTATTTTCGATTGCCATCACCTCTTTTATGTTCTCAACAACACAAACGGTAGACGCGTCGCGGCTCTTGTCGGCACAAATGGGGCAAACGTCTTCGTCCGAAATATTGAAACACGATTTGCAGTACTTTACCTCTTTTTTCAGTTTATAGATTGCCGTGGCAAAGTTTTCGACCGTAAACATATCCTGCCTCAACAGATGCAAAACCAATCGCAAGGCCGTTTTGCGCCCCACACCCGGAAGGCGTGAAAACTCGTTTACCGCGTTTTCTAAAAGAGCAGAAGGATATTTCGGGATCATTTACCTTGTGTATTACAACGTGCGTGTTTTTTAATTGAAGTTTTGATGATACAAAAATACCTTTCTATTCCCTTATCTGAAGTAGGCGAAATAATGTTTTTCAACTTTTTTCGATAATAACTCGATATTTAACATATCCGAAGCCTCCGATATATTCTTTATGCTGCCATCATGGTAAAGTATGTCGATGCTGTCGTCGGCCTCGTTATACATATTGCTCGATATTACGTCGGCCGAAAAGAAGTAAGACGCTTCTTCGGGCGGTACTCCAAAACGCTGCGAGTACTGTTCGAGAAGAAGCTCCTGTTCCGCTTTCGGCTTCGGTTGTTGCGACATTTCTATTTTAAACAGATTTCGGTTTATGATGCCATTGCTCAATGCGGACAGAACTTTGTCGGTATGGTTTGCCCATATCTTTAAGGAACACCAAATGTCGTTGTCGTCCAACTCCGAAAAACAGAGCAAAGCATCGGGGCTGCTGCAAAAAGTTTTGCCCGTCACATCATTTTTCAGAAAGTACGATAATGCAGGTGAAGCAAAAAGTTCGGCCCCCTGCCCGGCCAACTGTTTAGCCCTGCACAAGGTATTGACTATCATTTTTTCGGCAGCTACCGATGTTTTATGCAAATACACTTGCCAATACATCAGGCGGCGCGACATCAGGAAGTTTTCGACCGAATAAATCCCTTTCGATTCCACTACAAGCCTGTCGTTCCTCACATCCAGCATCTTGATGATACGGGCAGAACCTATATTCCCTTCGGTAACACCCGTAAAAAAGCTGTCGCGGCGCAAATAATCGAGCCTGTCCATATCCAACTGTCCGCTCACCAACTGATGCAGAAATTTTTTCTTGTACCTGTCGGTAAATATATCTATACACAGATCCAAAGCCCCATCCAGCTCTTGGTTGAGCTTTTGCATCATCATCAAAGAAATTTCTTCGTGACGAATTTTTGTTACCAGAGTGTTTTCGAGCACATGCGAAAAAGGCCCGTGCCCCACATCGTGAAGCAGGATGCAAGCCAGCGCGCCGTTAGCTTCATCGTCGGTTATAGCATGTCCTTTTGTTCTGAGGTTGGTAATGGCTTCGTTCATCAGGTGCATAGCGCCTATGGAGTGCAACAAACGGGTATGCTGCGCTCCGGGATAAACAAAAGAAGCCAGCCCCAACTGACGGATACGGTTCAGCCTCTGCAAAAAAGGATGCTGAATGAGGTTATACAGAAAATCGTTCGGTATGGTTATGAACCCGAAAACAGGGTCGTTTATTATTTTTCTTTTATTGTTAGGCACGTTCCTTAAAATTTCAAAATAGTTTTACTGAATACAAAAATAACCTTTTATCCCGAACTTGAAGAACCTTTAGCCACAGCCTGCCAATATTTACCTTTTTAGGATACTAAAAGCTTAAAATATCCGTTATTGTTTATAACTTTGTTTTGTTAAACATATTATACAGACTGATTTTGCGACCGAAAGCGACCCTCTATAAAATATTACTGATTTCCGTTTGCCTTGCCTTTTTGCATTCGTGCAAAACGGTGAAAATGAAAGACGCAGACTTGAAATTCTCTCACGGTGAATACTTTGAGGCGGCGGGGATGTACAAAAAAATATATCGCCAAACAAAATCGACCGATAAGCCCCTGCGGGGTGAGGCCTCCTTCAAGATGGGCGAGTGCTACCGTCTTATAAACAACGTGGCGCGTGCCAATGCCGCCTACGCTTCGGCTATACGAAATCTGCCCGAAGACAGCCTTATATCCCTGCAATACGCCCGCACGCTGCACAAAGCGGGCAACTATGCACAAGCTGCCGAACAGTACAAGCAGTTTCTTGAATATTATCCCGACAACAAGTTTGCTATGGATGGCTTGGCTGGAATTGAACTTGCCGCCCGGTTGAAGAAAAACCCGACACGCTACACGGTAAGGAAAATGGATATCTTCAACTCGCGCCGAAGCGAATTCAGCCCGATGCTACTCCCGCCCGAATACGAGAACCTTTACTTTACCTCCAGCCGCGACGATGCGATGGGCGACAATAAAAGTGCCATTACAGGCTTGAAGAACAACGACATTTTCATGTCACGGAAAGACGAAAACAAAAAGTGGATGAAACCCGAAGCCGTTTCGGACATCAACACCGAATACGACGAAGGCGTTACAACCTTTACCGCCACCGGCAACACCATGTATTATACATTCTGTATGCAAGATCCGCTGAAACCCTCGTCGGCACAAATATACGCATCGCAACGTTCGGGAGGGGCATGGGGCAAAGGCGCGCCCCTGCAGATATCAAGAGACACGGTTTCGGTTTTTGCACACCCAGCCATAGACCCTTCGGGGGCGTTTCTGTACTTTGTATCGGATATGCCCGGAGGATATGGAGGAAAAGACATCTGGCGCGCATACATGATTGGAGACAAGGCCGAATATTTCGAAAATCTGGGCGAAGATATAAACACTGCCGGAGACGAACTTTTCCCCTATATGAGAAACGACTCGGTGATGTATTTCTCGTCCGACGGCCATCCCGGATTGGGCGGCATGGATATCTTTAAAGCACGGTTCGATTCGGAAACTAAAAAATGGAGTGTCGAAAATATGGGTGTACCCATTAACTCGGCAGGCGACGACTTTGGCATGACCTTCGAAGGAGACAAAGACATGGGCTTTTTCAGCTCCAACAGAAACGAAACAATAGGCGCAGACCATATCTATTCGTTCGAGTACCCGACCGTAACCATTACCCTCGAAGGGTTTGTTGTTGATAAAGACGACGAATTTATCTCCGATGCCACAATCCACGTAGTGGGTATTGACGGGACAAACGAAAAGTTCAAAGGCAAACCCGACGGAACATACCGCCTGCAAGTGGCACAAGGCACCAATTATGTATTGTTGGCAAATGCACCGGGCTACCTGAACACCAAGATGGATTTATACACACTCGACCTTGAACGGGATACACTCTACTATGTAGACTTTGTGTTGCGTTCTATCAACAAACCGAACGTTCTTGAAAACATCTTCTACGATTTTGACAAGGCCGCACTGCGTGACGAGTCCCAAAAAGAGCTTGACGAGCTTATCAATATACTCGAAATAAACCCCAATGTAACCATCGAACTGTCGGCACATACCGACCGGAAAGGTTCGGACGAGTATAACAACAAACTCTCGCAACGTCGCGCCCAATCGGTTGTTGATTATCTGGTTGCGCACGGAATTGTAAAAGAAAGGCTTCAGGTGGCAGGTTACGGAAAAACCCTACCCAAGATTGTAAGCAAAAATATAGCCAAAGAGTTCGACTTCCTGAAAGAAGGAGATATACTCACACCTGAATTTATAGAGAAACTCACGCCCGAACAGCAGGAAATTGCCGACCAAGTGAACCGCAGAACCGAATTTAAGGTACTGAGTATTACATACAATCTGAATTAGAACCGTTATGAAAAAACTGATATCAATCGTCATATTCCTGTTCTGCATCCTCAGCACCACAAACGCACAGGAACTGAACGCGAAAGTTACCATAAACAGCGACAAGATTCAAGGAGTAAGCAAGGAGATATTTACTTCCCTGCAAGAAAACCTACAACAGATACTCAACGATACCCGGTGGACAAGAACCACCTTTGCCGCAAGAGAACGCATAGATTGTTCGTTTACTTTAATCATAAACAAGGTAGATGGCATCACATACTCGGGCGAGTTGCAGATTTCGTCAAGGCGGCCTGTGTATAACGCAAGCTATACCACTCCTATATTCAACTTCAGGGATGTAGACGTTACTTTCGATTATAACCAAGGCGAAAGGCTTGAATATAACGAAGCGGCTGTTACCAACAACCTGATGGGAACAATCTCTTTTTATACGTATATACTCATCGGGTTGGACTTCGATTCTTTCGGGCTGAATGGTGGCAAATACTATTACGACCAAGCCTTGACCATTGCCAACGCCTGCCAATCGTCATTTATAGAAGATAAAGGTTGGAAACCCTTCGAGAGCGACAAAAACCGCTATGCGCTGGCTTTAGCCTTCACCGAAGAAACAACCGGCGAATTTCATACCATTTGGTATAACTACCATCGCAAAGGGCTTGACGAAATGGCAGCCAATGTTTCGCGCGGACGAACCCGCATTGTGGAGTGTATTCCACAGTTGGACAATATTTATAAAACGAAATCGAATTCTGCCGTTTTTGTTTTTCTGGGAGACACAAAACTCGAAGAGATTGTAAGCATCCTCTCGGAAGCCACCAGCGAGGAAAAGAAAGAATCGTTCGATATCCTTCAGAAAATATATCCTACAAAATCGTCTGTGCTAAGCAAGTTGAAGGACTAATCAGTCCGACAGGTATTTTAGTTGGTCTATAACAAGGGGCAACAAGTTCTTGTCAACACCTGTTGTAATAAGTTCGCTTTCGTCTTCTTTGAAAAGGGAAATAAACTCTTTCATACTCTCCTTGTATATAGCATTCTGATAAAAAACCATGGCTTGCTTCAGATCGTTCTGGCAGAGTTCTATATGTCCGGCATTCAGATAGTCGTGGATGGTTGGTTTGTCGGCTAAAATCAGAGAAGTATATCGCCGTGCCAAATCGAAACGACGCATCAGGAAAGCTACCCAAGCAATAGGTCGCCATGCTTTGGCGCCTTTGTTATCTCCGCCCAGCATTTCCACTTTAAAATAGCTATTGAGGGCTTTTTCATAATCTTTCATTTCCAGATAACAATGCCCTATATTCAGTTCTGCCGATAAATCGTCGGGGCGGAGCCTCATCACCTTCGTATAATATTCTATGGCTTGCTCGTAATTCTTTAATTGACGGTACGATTGGGCTATCCGCTTCACAGTCCACGAATTATCGGGCAGAAGCAAATCGGCACGTATATAGGCATCCAAAGCCCCTTCGGTGTTACCTTGCAGTTGCTGGCAGTAACCTATCTTTTGCCATACGTCGGACGACAGTTCGTTCAGTTCCGACAGTTTAAGGTATAAATTCAAGGCTTCGGGTATAAAATTCTTATCGAAATAATATGCCGCAACTTGTATCATACTATCAAAATCGGAAATCAAGGGAATGATAGTTTGTTTGTCGTAAAAGTCAAGTTTCAGACTGAATATATCGTAAAATTCTCGTTTAGAAGGATGTAACTTAAAGAAACGGTACAAATCCTGTATATATTGGTTCGAAACAATGGTTTCGTCCAGCAGCGGATTCACTGCCATTGCTTCTTTTTGCAGTTTTTTCACTTCTTCCGATTCCGCGCCAAATTGTTGCATCATCATTTCGCGTTGGCTCGCAGGTATCTGCAATATACTGAAACAGAACGAATATTTATCCGAATTGCACATATGTCCTGAACCAAGAACAGCCGAATAAAGCAGGCTATCTTTTCCCCCATCGGCTATCAATGGCTGTAATTCGGAATATTGGGGGTCGAAAGGCAAAAACCAATTACTGACTTCGGTAAAAAACGGAAAGCTTTTCAAGCTGGCAAACGTAGAGTGAAACACATCGGCGCCTTCCATCTGCAGGTTTGAATATTCTTGCAGCTTATTGGCCAAGCCCGATTCTTCAAGTTCTTTTTTCCATTCCGGATTTTTTTCGGACAAATCGCCATCGCCCATTATGTCGTCCATGTTCAGTTTACGTTTAGCTCGCGAGCTGAAACGCATCATTTCAGGGAGTATTTCTTCCGTTAGTTTCTTGCTGATAGTTTCTGTTTCGCGCGCGCGTATCAATTGTTTTACGATAGTCAGAACCGATTTTCGGAACAAATCATTTTCTGACAGAGATTCCAATTGTTGCACACATTCGGGGTAGAAAGCAAGGCGACTGTCGTATATCTGCAGCAAAATAATGAGGTTCACAATAGCCCTTTGCCTAACCACAATAGCATCGGAGGTGCAAGCCGACATCATTACCTGCATTTTTTTACTGTCGAAGCGGTGCAAAAGATTCATCAGCAAAGCCGAAAGGAACAGGCATTTTTCTCTGGCCGGAAGTTCTACTCCTGCCACAAAAGCTTCGTACTGCTCTGCTTCCGTCTGACTTATGCGAGGAGAAACAAACACCGAATTAAACATGTCAGAGCCTGTACGTTCACGTTTTATAGCCAAGCTGCGGGTTTTGTCTTGTTTTTCAGAGCCGTTTTCCAACAAATCGACCAATGCTTGCGATTCTGACAAGGCTACAATCTGCTTTCTGTAATCACTTATCTGTATATTATTGTGCAAAGCGTTTATACGCGAGCGTTCGTAAAAAAAGTTGGTCGAATCGATCAATAATATTTCATCGGTAATGTCGTCGGTCAGTTCGTACAACGTACGCAAAATGCCATTATAAACATTCTCTCTCTGAGGATCTTCACTCCCCTCAAAACAATACCGAAGCATATATTTGTAGGTCATCTCCACATCGCCCAGTTTCTCGGAAACTTGCCAGTCTTGCAGTCGTACTGATAGTTTATTCAGGGCTTCAATAGCATCTTTTATTTGTTTTTGGGCTAAAAGTTGCTGTATATTTTTTCTTTGGGACGATATATTGGCACTATCCATTGTGTTATAAAAATTCTATTTCTAAAAGATTTTACTGAAAGGTGTACAATATACAAAATTCTTGCCAAGAAACGGATGTCAGGGTGGTTTGACACAAATTTATTCGAAATTGAAGGTAAGGGTAATCATCCGCGATTTTGCCGAGCTAAAGGCTTCGGTATATTTCTTTTTGTCCAGTTCGGTTGCTTTTACCCCTTTTTTATCAATCATATCGGCTAATCCGAACGAAAATCTTAACTCCGGACAAAACTTACATAGCGGCAAATAAAAATCGCAGCCTATGCCTATCTCTATTCCGTAGTCGTATTTGCTCATCGAAACCATCGAGTTTTTTTTAGTGCCTATTTCGGTCGATAAAAATCCTCCTGCAAAAATATACGGGCGCATGTTATTGTTACGTTCCGAACTGAATTTCATGTGTATCGGCAGCGACAGGTAATTTGTTTTCTCCGTTGTTTTGAACTCTTGACCTGTGGCCTGTTCCTTGAAAACAAACTCTTTTCCCCCAAAGTACAACGAAGGTATGAACCGAAGATTCATAAAATGATTTATGTATCTGTCCACAATTATACCTGCACTGAATCCGGGCGAATAAGAAGGAATTTCCGCATGCCAAACCTCACCCGTTGCCCCTGCCACACCCGAATGAGAAAGAATTAAATCCTGCCAATGAACACCTACCGTAAAACCCAAATGGAGCATTCTTTGGTCGGCATAAGGGCGGTTCTTCATCGCTTGCCTTGATTGGGCAGATGCCTGTCCCGCAAACAGAAGGCAGAACAAGGGCAAAAGCAGTATATGTAATATTCTTGATTTCAATTTTTCGGTCGTTTCTTACTATAAGAAAACGTAATATCAATCCAGATATTGTACGCAAGGGCAAAGATATAAAATCTCTGTTTAAAGACAGGGGGACTTCTGCTTTAGTTCTGTGCTACTTTTGCAATATCAGTAAAATTTTGCTTTCCGGGAATTATTTTAACCCGTAGTGTATTTAAAGAGTTATTCAAGATACTTCGTTACACTCAAGATGACAAAATGAATATATGCTATTTTTCAGACTATTAGCTTTTATTTCCCAAATGCGCTACGGCTTATCCTCTTGTATATAGTTCAATATAAATAGCTTGCGATTCGCCGGAGCATCTTTGGGTACAACAACTAATTTGTAGCCATAGCTTTTATAAATATCCACCATTTTGTGATATGTATATTCTGCTTCTTCCAAATCTGCTTTCGGGCTTCATCAGTGCGGTAGATTTCTTTCCAGGGAGGAAGTATAAACACTATGTTTTCATATTTATACTTTTGGGCTGCATCTTCCATTTCTTCAGTAATCTGATTTCCACCCATTACCCAATGGCATAAAGAATCCGGGATTCCTCTGTCGAAAAAGACAGGTTTAGTATGTTGCTTGGCTTTTGCGGTCAAATAATCTTCAATAGAGCGATGAAGCATTAGTTTTGTATAAAGATCGTTATCTTTCCAAGGAACACCACTGCCCCCTCTTTCCTCCTGCTCGTTGATGATATTTCTTGCTACTTCGGGAATAACTTCATAACCTTCTGCCGCCAAAGTATCCAGCAAAGTGGTTTTACCTACTCCGGGACCTCCTGTGATAATATAAAATCCATTCATACTATAACCAATTCATAAAAACATATCAAAGTAAAATAAAAAGGGAAGAACATACTACAAAAAGTATATAGATTTTCGAATTGACAAATCTCCAGAATAGAAAGATGAAAATCAAGGCAAAATAAAATTTGGACTAATGTCTTTCACTCGACCGCCAAAAACAAAGAAATAGTGTGTATCCGAATTACTTAAATTTTCAGTAAATTCGCATTCTGAAAAATGAGTAATTGAAAACAAGAAAAACTTTAAAAAAAGATATTACCAGCATATTTGCTTTCCGTAAATCGGAAAGACACTGGCATATTCCAATTTTAGCAGGAATTTCAGTGGGGATCCCCCTTTTTGTAGGTTATCTATTCGATAATCTACCCAATGGTATCTTGGCCAGTACATCAGGGTTATTGATTTTGTATATACGTTATACAGCTATAGTAAATAGAATGATAACATTAATGACATGTTCTTTTATATTCATTCTATCTTATTTTATTGGAGCTATCGGGGCTTTTAATATTTGGACTGCTCCATTGGTGCTTTCTGTATATGTATTCTTCCTTAATCTTATGATACGGTATTTTAAAGTTAAACCTCCGGGGAATTTTTTCTTTATTTTGATATTTTCTTTAGCCATATGTCAAAAGTTCGACCTGTCGTCTTTACCAGAAAGGGTTGGAATAATAACATTAGGTACAATCTCTACATGTGCATTAGCTTTCATATATAGTATTTTTACTATTAAAAACTATTCACTATCTGATGAAGCAATTCTATTTGAAAAAGCAAAACGAATAGATGTTGGAGAGTCTGCTATCTTTGCTATAACCATAGGAATAGCTTTGTTGGCTGCAACCGTTCTGGAATTAGAAAATCCATACTGGGTTCCTGTTTCCTGTGCGGCTGTCATGCAGGGAGCAACACGCCGGCATATTTGGGAGAGGGGCATAAATCGGGTTATAGGAACATTTATCGGAGCTGGGTTCGCATGGTTTTTGCTTGGCTTACAAATTTCAGGATTAGCTATTTGCATTGTAATTATATTGCTCCAGTTTATTGCAGAAGTATTAGTGGTTAGGCAATACGCTATAGCTGTGATTTTCATTACAGCTTTAACTATTTTTCTGGCCGAAGGGGGACAGGTTAATCGTCCGGAGGAACAATCTATTTATATCCGTTTCTTTGATATTGTATTGGGATGCCTTATTGGTGCAGTTGGCGGGTATATTCTCCACAACAATAAGATAAGATCTAAGTTGGGACAATCCTCTTGATAAAAATGAAATCACATATCCATTTTGATATATTCTACCTTTCTGTGTAAAATGCAATTTACTTGTACTTAAAAACACGTACAAGCAAAAAAACGCCCTAAACCATTTGGTTTAAGACGTTTACCTGTTTGTGATCCGAGCGGGATTCGAACCCACGACCCACAGCTTAGAAGGCTGTTGCTCTATCCAGCTGAGCTACCGGACCTCACCTTTTCGTTAAAAACGGATACAAAGATAGCAGATTTCGCTCTCTTTACAAACAAATCGGGCAAAAGTTTACGAGCGTTCCTAAAGTTGTTATATGGTGCTTATTCTTTAAAATAAATCCTCTTCACACGCGATGATATAGATGTCAATATTTCATAAGGTATAGTATTCAGCGATTTAGCATGATTCAGCAGCGTGGGATTATCGCCAAAAACAGTAACCTTATCTCCTTCTTTTGCCGGAATATCCGTTATATCAATCATACACAAATCCATACATACATTCCCTACCAAAGGAGCGAGCCGGCCATTAACCATAAATTGCCCTACTCCATTTCCGAGCTGCCTGTCCAGCCCGTCGGCATATCCAACACGCACCGTTGCTATACGGGCATCATAATCGAAGTATCCATTGCGGCCATACCCTACGGTTTCTCCCTTGGGAATATCTTTTATTTGCAAAATCGACGCTCGCAGGGAGCAGACATTACGCAGCCCCGTTAAACCGCTTGCACTGATACCATACAGGCTTATGCCTAAACGTACCATATCCATCTGTTCTTCCGGGAAACGCTCTATTCCTGCCGAATTAAGGATATGTTTCATCATACTGTACTTACATCCATGCTCCAACTGAGAGGTAAGACTTTTGAATGCCTTTATTTGTTGCGAGGTAAAATCGTCAAAATTCCAGCTCTCACTGGCTGCCAAATGAGAGAAAGCAGATTTAACCTTCAGATGATTCTGACCGTTCAGTTTTTCCACTAATTGAGGGATATCTTTTTCCGTAAATCCTAACCGGTGCATGCCCGTATCCAGCTTTATGTGGATAGGATAGTTTTGCGCTCCCCTATTCGATGCCTCTTTTATATAAGCCTCAAGTATACGGAAGTTATAGACTTCGGGCTCCAAATTATAGCTATACAGGTCTTCGAATGCGTTAACCTCCGGATTTAACACTATAATGGGGAGGCGAATACCTTCTTTGCGGAGGTGTATGCCTTCGTCGGCCACAGCCACAGCCAGATAATCGCACTTATGGTATTGTAATGTTTTAGCTATTTCAACATCCCCTGAGCCATACCCATCGGCCTTTACCATGCAGATGATTTTAGTTTCAGGATTAAGTTTTGAACGATAAAAGTTAAAATTATGAACGATAGCGTCTAAATCGACTTCCAGCACTGTTTCGTGCGACTTCATTTCCAACAATTCGCTTATATGCTCAAAACCAAAACGCCGCGCTCCCTTCAGCAATATCACCTCGTCTCTAAAAGTTGTCCACAACCGCGAAGTAATAAAATCGTCGGTCGAATCAAAAAAACGGGCATCAAGCGATTCGAAAATATCTTTACTTGCCGAAATATCTTTTCCGATACCAATTATTTTATCTATGCCCTGTGATTTTAGCAAATCGAATACCCGGTGATAGAGTGAACCCGATTGCACACCCGATTCGAGTATGTCGGACAGGATGATAGTTTTTTTAGAATTTGCGATAGTGGAACGCTGTTGCAAGAAATCAATCGCTATCTTCAATGAGTTATAGTCCGAATTGTAGGTATCATTTATGATAGTCGTGTTATTTTTCCCTTGTCGGGCATCCAGCCGCATTTCAATCGGTTCTAACGTACGGACTTGCTCTATAACGGTTTCGCTCGGTGAATGCAAGTAGAATGCGGTAGCTATGGCAACACTAAGATTTTCGATAGATGCATTACCAAAAAAAGGAAACTCAACCGAGAATTCCAAACCCAAGAACAAATAAGTAATCTCCGTGAAAGAATCTTTTTCTTTTACCGACTTTATCTGCAACGGACTGTTACCCCTTGTATTTCTGCTCCAAGTCAATCGCTTTTGCGACAGGCAGGCAATTTCCATGCACTCTTCTACAAGTTTATTGTCTTCTTCGCAGATTATAACATCGCAGTTGATGAACAGCTCCAGTTTTTCGAGGCATTTCTGTTTAACGGTTTCGAAATTCTCCTGATGCGCATCTCCTACATTTGTGAGAATACCTATCGCGGGGTATACAACCGTTTCGAGCTTCTCCATTTCGCCCGGTTTTGAAATCCCGGCTTCGAACAAACCAATTTGAGTACTCTCATTAAGTTGCCATACAGAAAGGGGTACACCTATCTGCGAATTATAGCTTCGGGGAGACCGTGTTACGTTGAACGACGGCTCCAGCAAATGATACAACCATTCTTTTACCACAGTTTTACCATTACTGCCCGTGATGGCAATGACAGGTATATCAAACTTTTTACGATGGGTGGCAGCCACTTTTTGCAAAGCAGCTAATGTGTTTTTGACCAGAAAAAAATTAGCGTCTTCCATACAAGCCCATTCCGGACGTATTTCGTGTACCACAAAGTTGCGTACGTTCAAATCGTACAAATCCGCTACATACTTGTGCCCATCGTTATTCTCTGTTTTGATGGCAAAAAAAAGGGTTTCTTCCGGATGGAATACATTCCGGCTATCGGTCAGCAGATAGTTTATAGTTGAGTCTGTATTCAACTTGTTTTTCTTCAGGCCGAGTATCTTTGCTATTTCGTAAACTGTATAAGAGGCCATCTCGTTTCTTTATTTCGTCAATAGTTTTTTCTGCAAGGTCAAACGTTCTTCTTCACAATGAAAGTAAGGATATTTCTTGACAAATCCGTCTATCCTTAACAAAGTTTGCCTTAAAAATTGTTGGTGCTCGCAGGTATCTTCATTAAATGGCCTATGATTAACGGCCTTAAGTATTTTTTGCCATTCATCAACTACCTGTTTTGTATCGGGGCCGAAATAAGCATCCCGAAACTTCTCCCAAATATACTGTACGGCCATATCGTTAGGATGAACCATATCTTCGGCATAAAAGCGATAGTCGCGTAAATCGTCTAAAAGCAATTCGTACGAAGGGAAGTAGTAAACATTTTTTATTTGCTCACGAAGGCTATCTACGGCAAGCAACAGAGTGGCTTTGCTCAATTGGTTATCGTGCATCCCATCCCGCCAATGGCGTATAGGGCTTACGGTGAATATGATTTGTATTTGAGGATTTATATTCCTTAAGAGAACTATAAGCTTTGTCCACGAATCCACAATATCATAGACCGACAAACGCTTGCGGGTAAACATATTTGCCGGTAATTTATGACAATTGGCAACAACTCCGCCCGATTTTTTTTCGGTGTATGCATACGATGTTCCGAAGGTTATGAACATCACATCGGCCGTCTTTAGTTTTTCGTTAAGAATTTTGCATGAATCGTTTATCTTATCCAGACACTCCGATTTATCCTTATGCGAAAAATCTCCATGATGCGTAAAACTATGATACAAACCCTGACTCAGAAAAATATCCTTATCATCAAATATCTTTCCAGACAGAGCCAACTCAAGGGTATTGTATATGGATAGAGGATTGTATTGAATTCCAAAAGGGTTTACACAAACATCAAACTTATTGGCAAGCAAGCGGTTTCCTATACTTTCCACAAAACAAGAACCGAGCAAAAGAACACTGGTTTGATGCGAGATAGTTACAGGACTTTTGGATATTTCTATTTCTGTTCTGAAATTCATTATCATTAAAATAAACTATAAAACAAAAATAGTAATATCTTGCAATAAATAGCCTTTCGGGGTAGGTTACCTAAGTTAAAACTACTCCATGCAGAACAAACATGCACCGGCCGAATAGCCTCCACCAAAGACGGAGATGCAGATAAGGTCGCCAGACTTAAAAGAATCGTAGTTCTGCGAAAATACGAGTAAAGAACTGGCCGAACCGGTATTTCCCAGTTCTTCAATATTACTCAGCGATATTTCTTGTGGCAAACCTAAGTGTTTTACCACATGTTTCAGTATTCTTTGGTTTGCCTGATGTCCCACAAAATATGTGAGGTCGGACAATTCATATCCATTATTCCTCATTATTGTGCTTGTGGTGTCGGCAATATAGGTGCAAGCGTTTATAAAAACATCTTTTCCGTGTGGCATACGGATTCCGTCGCCTTCCAAGTCCAGATACACCGATTTATCACTTTTTCCGATATGCCCTAATCCTAACGACAAGACGTCAACCAAGCGAGCTTCCTTGTTATCCATTTTTTCTTTTGAGAAAAAGTAAGCCGTTGCCGCATCGCCCCACAAATGCCCCGCCTGTGGGTCGTTGTCGTGCGAATAGGAGCTATTCCGGTCAGAGCAAACAAGTAAAGCCTTCGAAGCCTTACCCGATTTAAAAAAAGCGTCCACTGTTTCAATCGCATTTATGCCGGAAGAACACGCTGCCGATATATATAAAGCCTTTGCCTTGCAAATGTTAAATTCATCTTGAATGACGTGTGCCGTAGTACGCACACTATCGGAAGGAGTGTACGATGCAAAGATTATCAAATCTACCTCCTCAATATTGTAGGGCAATTTTGGCAAAGCCGCCTTTACGGCTTCTATGCTCATATAATCTATTGTTTCCTCGTCGGTGGCTTTAGAACGGGTTTGTATCCCTGTTCGCTGATATATCCAATCGGAAGTAAGACCATTTATCTCCGTAAAATACTCATTCGGTATTCGCTTTTCGGGGATATAATATCCGGTTGCATTCAAATACATGATAAAGACTTATTAGTTGCCGTTCTAATAAAAAAACGAACATTTCGATTTACCAAAAAAAATTGCTATACTAATTCTTAGTCCAGATTATTTATCGAAAAAACAAAACACCTACCAAACTAACGAGAATAGAGAAGTAATCTTCTATAAGATCAGTCTGCGTATTTATATGATGCAACAAGGTTTGCTACAATTTTTTCTTGACAATCAACCTATGACAAATTTGAGGCACAAAATTAGCCAATATTTTGGGAATATAAATATCTGAATATCTTTAAAAACGTGTATTACGCGCTAATTTAACTTATCTTTATACTCTTCTTTTATATCCCTTACTGCAATATATTCAACCTTCCTCACTTAAATTACTAGCAAGTTCTTCCACTTGCTTTACGAAAGAATATTTTTCTAAATCTTTTTTTAGAGCTACTAAATCACCTTTGTAGAGCAATTGAATTGTATTGTTTTTGCTGCAGTCCATAAAATCCGAATTGATGATAAAAGGAAAATAGTTCTCTGCTTTCAACTTCTTTATAGCTTCTGATGGTTGAATGTCTATACTTATATTATAAATATAATGTGTAGGATTTGTATACATCTGGAATGCTAAATCAGATATTTCCCTATGAATTTTTTCGTTATTTTTTTTATATGTATTTCCTCCAAAATACATTTCACATTTTAACGAACTACCATCTTTATTTAAAAATTGTACTTGATAATCATAACCACATGCACAAACTTCTTCTAAATCATTATTAAGAAATAAATTCTCAATAAATTTGATTGAATCTTTATCCATTAATAGTATAGCCTTATTTGTAGGCTCCGCTTCGCCTAAAAAATATGAATACATGAATATAGCATACTCTGCATTTACAGAGACTTCGTTTGGGGATTCCACATCTGTGGCTTCTGATATTTTATTTTTATTACACCCATAAAGAAAAAGAAAAATTAAATACAACAAAAATAGCCTCTTCATCTGATTAAAATTTTCTCAAATATACTTTATTATTTTCACTTCCCATGTATTTCCGCTACAAAATAGGAGTGTATGATATTCCTCATATGTATATCCCGAAATAAAAAAAGTCCCTCACCTATATGTTGGTGAAGGACTTTCTCTCTCTGATTTAAGTTGGCGGCTACCTACTCTCCCACATTTAAGCAGTACCATCGG
>NZ_JARXWE010000009.1 GCF_029893235.1 Dysgonomonas sp. PH5-45 | reverse complement strand
GAAAGACAAACTGAGTATTAAAAAGAGGCTATATAAAGCAGCGCTGGATACTCAATATCTCAGGAAACTATTGAAAATTTGATGCGGTTGCCCTGAATGATTGTATATAAACTCTATTGAATGTATAGTTTTCTTTATCTTTGGCTGTATTAATATTCTTGTATAAATCTATTATTGTATCCGGTGTTACTGGTTTATTGCTTTTTCTGTACTCAATAATCAAATCGTTTATTTGCGTTCGGACTGCTATAATTAAATTATTATGCTGTTGGTTTTCTTTTTGTGTTTTTTTATTTGATGTTATAAGCAATCCGGATGCCTCATCGAATTCCGCCAGATCTGTGTATATCCCCAATGAAATATATTTTCTATTACCTTTGTCAGATAAGAGTATCTTTATCGGATATTTGCCAAATTTATTTGTGCGGCGATTATCAATGATTGATTTTATTATCATATTTCCTATTTTTTTTGCACAAAATTTGCACATTTTCATTCACAAATATGCTTATTTATGCTCAAACAACGTGCAAATAGGTGTATAAATAATCAGATAGAATATTTACAAGGGGTGCTTCATTTATAAAAAACGCCAGGAACCAGAGATCACCTCTAGTTCCTGACTAACCCTAAATTTCCGAGTGTTTAGAATAACTTCCTATTCTAAATTTAGAATGATGATTGAGTGGAAAAGTATTGTCCTAAAATTTTTAGAACAGTGTTTTTCGTTGTAAGATTAAATGATTTATTGTTCGTTTTCCTTAATCTTGAAATATTCTTTTTGAAATCCTTATATTCAAAGGTAGTAAGGAAAAGGAATAAATAAAAGAAGGTGAATACCCAACTTAGATTTTTGTCGAGTCTCACTTTTTTTAATCTGCTGCTATTTAGATGATTATTCGATAAGTTTCGGTTGAACCATCTAACTTTTTATGACAAAAAAGAAGGGGGATATAAGGGGTATTTGGTCTATTAATAAGTGTCTTCCGGACAGTTTTCGTTGAAAAAATCGAAGAAACTTCCATATTCTTTTATCCCTAATTTGCGGCGGATAGACGACTTCTTTGTGTGGATAGTATTTACTTTCAGTTTTGTTATAATAGATATTTCTGTATTGTTCAGGCCTGCATAACTCATACAGCATATTCTGAATTCGAGTTCGTCGAGCTCCGGGTATTTTGTTTGTATCTTATCAAAGAAACCATTTTGAACTTCGTTCATCGATTTATAGAGTTGATTCCAATCCATGTTTTCCTGTCCGTAAACTACTTCGTTAAATTTTTTGAGGAGTTTACTTCCTTTTTCTCTGTCTTCTTCTTTGAGGTAGCCCTCAAGCAAAGCTGCTTTTTTAAGAATATCGAAATGCTGAATCAATACATTTCTGAAAGATTTTTCTTTATGATTGAAGTTTTTAGCCATTTCTTTCATATGCAGTATCTTGTGCTCTGCATCCAGTAGCTCGGCTTTGTTTTTGAGGTTTTTCTTATAAAGAATAAGGACAACGATGAGGATTATCAATACGAGTGTCATTGTAGCAAGCAAATACCATTGTTTTTCTATCAGAAGACGGTTGTTTATGTTTTGTATTACCTCAAAATCGTATTTCTTTTGTACATCGTGTACAACTTGCTTGTTCCTGTTCATAAAGTTATCTTTCAGGTAATTTATGAATAGGTCTTTATATTCGAGCGCCTTCTCGTGGTTTCCGTCTATTTTTTCTATGTTGGCCAACAGTCCGTATATTATAGCTCTTTGTTCGGTATTATCCTCCCTTGTTTCGTTAATAGCCATGTTGGTATATATACGTGCCGAATCGTTTTGATTGTTCGACAGAAAAATATTGGCCAGATTGCAATAACTCATCACTCGCTCTTTGCTGCTGGGCGAATATGATATAGCGTGTTTTGCCACTTTTTTTGCGTTGTTTATATCGTTCATGCTTTTGTAGGCAATCCCCATATTTTGGTTGATATAAACATATTCGGAAGAATCATTATGGGTTTTGGCTAACAACAAGGCTTGATTGAAGTATGCGAAACAACTATCGTAATTGTTTTCCAGCAGATAATTAGACCCGATAAGGTTGCATGTTTTTATCTGGTTCTTATAGTTTTCCGAATTAAGAAAATGTATTCTTGCCTTTTTATATTGCTCGATAGCCTCTTTGGGGTATAGTTGTATGTAATATAATTCTCCAATTGCACTTTGCAGCAGTCCTTTAAGGTTTTCGTCGGTTATTGATTCGCCATGTTGTTGAGCGTCCATGTAAGATTCCATTGCCTCCTTATGTTGCTTCCGTTCTTTCAGAACTAATCCGGAGTAGTAGGCCGATCGGAAGGTATTAAAGTCATCTTTTTTGTTTTGGTAATATTTCTTTACACTAAATATTATGGTGTCCAGGCTGATGTCTTGTTTAGTTTTGTGTTTTGCCGATACACGCAGCAAAAGATATTTATTGTGTTGGTCATTGCTTAGCTTGCCTTCTTTGATAATTGAGTCGAGAAGGTGGAGTGTACTATTGGGATGTTTGTCTAAGATATTTTCGGCTTGCTCCAAAAGGGAGTTTGTTTTTTCGTAACGGAAGTTGCACGATGTAGCAAAAAAACCATAACAAACACAAAGAATAGTAAAAAGGTTTAGGGTCTTATTCATGTCTATATATTAAGGTGTTAGACACTGCAAAATTAATAATATTAAGACTTGTATCTTCATAAAATATTATTTTTTTGATGTTTAATAAAAATTAAGTCTGTGTGCGCATATTTTAAAACATATGTAAAATAATATCCAAATGAGAAGCGTTTACTATATTAGTGCTATCAAAAGTTTCGTTGATTTCTATAATATCGAATATTTAGTAAAAGAAACCATGTCATAAAAAATATAATGTAACTCTTCGTGTAGTTCCTAAGGTTTGTTTTTTCGGATCTTTAGAATATAAAATTTAGGAGATAAACAATTTTAAAATTGAATAGTATATGAGCAATATTACATCCTCCGAAGTGCTTGATTGGGCAAAAGAGTTTTTGGCAAAAGCCGAAAAAGAACTAACTCCCGCAGAAGTAAAAGAGCAAGTTAAGTACGCTTCTCTTATTCAGAAACCCGAAAATAAGACCTTATTGTCTAAAATGCTGGACGAATCGTCGCAGATTAAAGATAACAAAAAGCTGGCAAAAAGGATAAAATTGCTCATTGAAGAATATGGTGTTCCTGACTTTTTTAATGCTTTTGATAGGTTTACACTCCGCTTGTTTACCCTGATAGGTTATCGGTTTGATGCTATTGCGATACCTATTTTCAAAGACCGTTTACGGAAGGAAACCAACAAAATTATTATTGGCGAGGAGCGTCCTACACTGACAAAGCACCTGTCGGACAGATGGAACAGCAAAATAGGACAAAACGTAAACCTATTGGGCGAGGTAGTTTTGGGCGATAAAGAAGCCGATAAACGCTATCATCACTATCTGGAGGCACTGAAAGAACCAGATATTAACTATATTTCTATCAAGATTTCGGGGATTTATGCTCAAATACATTCTTTGAACTACGAGGACAGCAAAAAAGAGCTTTGTCGCCGGATAGCTACCATATATCAACAGGCAATAGATAATCCGTATGTGGATGCAAACGGCGTGAAAAAACCGAAGTTTGTAAATCTTGATATGGAGGAATATAAGGACACGGAACTTACGCTGGATGTCTTCAAGACCGTACTGAGTATGCCTCAGTTTAAGCATTATATGGCCGGAATTGTTATTCAGGCTTATTTGCCCGATGCGGGTTTGTTTCAGCAAGAATTATTGGAGTTTGCCCATCAGCGTGTGAAGGAAGGTGGTAGCCCTCTGAAAATGCGCTTGGTGAAAGGAGCCAATTTGCAGATGGAGAGCATTATTTCTTCTCTGAAAGGATGGCCTAACCCTGTTTTACCGACTAAAATTGAAGTAGATGCAAACTACTTCTATATATTGGATATCGCTTTGAAGCCCGAAAATGCTAAGGTGTTGCACGTAGGTGTTGCTTCGCACAACTTCTTTACACTTGGCTATGCTCATTTGTTGAGCAAGAAGAATGGGGTGGAAGACGAAGTCACTTTCGAGATGCTCGAAGGTATGGCCAATAACCTGCCCCGTGTGGTACGAGCCATGGATAAACAAATTATCCTTTATACGCCGGTTGTAAGGAAGGCTCAGTTCCTCAATGCTATTTCTTATTTGGTTCGCCGCTTGGACGAAAATACAGGCAAGGACAATTTTTTGAGCTATTCGTTCAACTTGAAGATTGATAGTAAAGAATGGCAATTTTTGGCCGATCAGTTTATGCAAGCTTATGCTTTGAAGGACAAAATTACGCCTACCGTATTTCGCACACAAAACAGGAATCTACCAACGAAGCCCGATGAAAATATCCTTATTTTCCATAACGAACCCGATACAGATCTCGATTTGACGCTTAACCGTGAATGGGCATTAAGTATATTGGAAAAATGGAAAAATGAGATTCGCTCCGAGAACTTTGTTGTTCCCGTACAGATAGGAGATAAGGAAGTTGTAACCGACAGCAAGAAGAAGTATTACGACCGCAGCCGTAATGATGAGGTTTGTGTTTGCGAGGCTAATCTGTCGTCTTTAGATCAGGTAAAAGAAATCATTTCAATTGCTGAAGCCGATGCTTCTCAGTGGAGAAAAACAACCATCTGTAAGCGCAACGAAGTGTTGCATCAGGTTGCAACAAACCTTTGCAACAAACGTGGCGATCTGATAGGTTGCATGGCAGCAATAACCGGTAAAACGTTTGCCGAAGGCGACGTTGAAGTGTCTGAAGCCATTGACTTTGCCCGTTTCTATCCGATCACGATGAAGCAATTCACTCAACTTAAATCAGTAGATATAAGTCCTAAAGGTGTAGTTTTGGTTGTTCCACCTTGGAATTTCCCTTTGGCAATACCTGTTGGCGGAGTTGTTGCAGCTTTGGCAGGGGGGAACTCGGTTATAATTAAACCCGCAACTGTGGCATTGCCGGTAGCTTGGGAGTTTGCAAAATGTTTCTGGGAGGCAGGCGTTCCTAAAGATGCTCTTCAGGTTGTATCTCCGGCCGAGCGTTCTACTCTCGACTATCTGACTTCGCATCCATCCGTGAAGCATATTATCTTTACCGGAGGAACTGATACAGCTTTCCGCCTTCTGAAAACTAATCCACGCAGACCACTTTCGGGCGAAACAGGAGGGAAGAATGCTATAATCTTAACAAGCAGCGGCGACCAAGACCACGCCATAATGAATGCCGTAGCATCTGCTTTTGGTAATGCCGGTCAAAAATGTTCGGCTTGCTCTTTGTTACTGGTTGCCAAGGAGATATATGAGGACGAAGATTTCAGAACCAAACTAAAAGACGCTGCCACAAGTATGTATGCCGGCAGTGCATGGGATACATCGAACATGGTTGGCCCAATGATAACCAACGATAATGATAAATTGCTTCATGCAATCAATAATCTGGAGCCGGGCGAATCGTGGCTGATTGCTCCGGGATTTGTGGATGAGAAAAAATATATACTCAAACCGTGTATCAAGTGGGGAGTGAAGCCCGGTAGTTTTACTTTCCGGAACGAATTGTTTGCCCCTCTGATGGGAGTGGTTTGTGTAGACGATTTGAAACAAGCCGTAGAATACGTTAACTCGTCGGAATATGGCTTAACATCGGGTTTGCAGAGTTTGGACGATGCCGAGATAGATTATTGGAAAGCCAATCTGGAAGCCGGAAACTTATACATAAACCGGGGTATTACCGGGGCTATCGTGAACCGTCAACCTTTCGGCGGAATGAAGCGTTCGGCCTTTGGCGGAGGCATCAAAGCGGGAGGCCCTAACTATGTGTCGTGCTTTGTAAACTTCTCCGAAAAACTTGTGCCGGCAACAGAACCAAACAAACCGATTGCTCCTTTCGATGGTTTATTGGCAAACGCTGAATGTAAAACACGTCTTAACTTTGCATTCAATAGTTATAGGGATGCTTGGGACAAGGAATTCTCGCAAGAGCGGGATATAAATAACCTGTATGGGGAATCGAACGTATTCCGTTACCTATCGCTCAAAAATTGTGCTTTCAGGATTCAACCAACCGATAATCTGTGTGATATACTTCTTGTAATATTGGCATCTGTCATAGCAAATGCCCCTCTTACCATAAGTATTGATAAAGACAACCAGCACGTTGAGTCTATAAAGCAAGCTGTGGCCACCCTTCCCGGCATCAGGATTATATACCAGAGCGAAGAGCAGTTTATCGCGGATATGGATAATTATGAGCGCATCCGTACATGTTCGGCCAACCTTTCGGACGCCGTTTATGACAAGGCGGCAGAATTGGGTAAGTATATTGCAACGACAGCTCCGCTTGTTGAGGGCAGAATAGAACTCCTTCATTATCTGAAAGAGCAGAGCGTAACTTACGAGTATCACCGTTATGGAAGTATATTTGGTGAGAAATAAATAATAAAGGTTTTTATCAACTATTTTGGGCATCGTTACCAAAAAACAAAGGAACTTATCTTCATTGACAAGTTCCTTTGTTTTTTATAGGGTAGATTTTTATTATTTCAGCTTACCTAAAGCTTCTTTCACCCGTCTGAAAGCTTCTATCAGCAATTCGTCGGAAGTGGCATACGAGAAACGGATGCAATCGGGCGACCCGAAGGCTTTCCCTCCAACGCAAGCAACGTGACCTTCTTCAAGAAGATACATAGCAAGGTCGGCCGAGTCTGCTATTGTACGCCCGTTATATGATTTTCCGAAGAAATACGAACATTCGGGGAAAGCGTAAAAAGCTCCGTCGGGTTTATTTATTTTGAAACCGTTTATATCCTTTACCAAATCGAAAACAAGGTTACGGCGGCGTTCAAAAGCTTCGCGCATAACTTCTACACACTCCTGACTACCTGTATAGGCGGCTTCGGCGGCTTTTTGTGCTATGGACGAAGGACCTGATGTATATTGTCCTTGTAGTTTATTGCAGGCTTTGGCTATCCATTTGGGGGCAGCAATCCATCCCAAACGCCATCCGGTCATGGCATATCCTTTAGACACTCCGTTGATGATAACAACACGTTCGCTAATTTCGCCGAACTGAGCTATACTCTCGTGTTTGCCTACGTAGTTGATATGCTCGTAAATTTCGTCGGCAATGATAACTATCTGTGGATGCTTGGCAAGCACATCGGCAAGAGCCTTTAGTTCTTCTTTCGAGTATATGCTTCCTGTTGGGTTTGATGGCGAGCAAAGGATAATAGCCTTTGTTTTGGGTGTAATGGCTTTTTCTAACTGCGCAGCCGTTATTTTGAAGTTTTGGTCAATTCCGGCAGTAATGATAACGCTCTTACCTTCGGCCAATTTAACCATTTCTACGTAGCTAACCCAATATGGGGCGGGTACTATAACTTCGTCGCCGGGGTTAACAACGCTTAGCACAACATTGCAAATGGCTTGTTTAGCTCCATTCGAACATATAATCTGTTCGGGAGCAAAGTCAAGGTTGTTCTCAACTTTAAGTTTATTGCAGATAGCTTTTCGCAGAGAAAGATAACCGGGAACCGGCGAGTAGAACGAAAAGTTTTCGTCTATCGCGTTTTTGGCGGCATCTTTGATGTGTTGCGGAGTATTAAAGTCGGGTTCGCCTACACTCAGGTTAATAACATCAATGCCTTGGGCTTTAAGCTCCGAACTTTTCTGAGACATTGCTAAAGTCTCCGATTCGGATAGGTTTGCAATACGGTTAGAAGGTAGATAATTCATTTGTTTATTTCTTTAGTTTTCTATTTCAAAATTTAAAATCCACAAATGTCTGAAAAATATTGATTGGCGGAATATTTTTTTATATGTTATGCAATAATTTATTCGCATAATAAGCCTCAAATAACTCAGATAAGGGTTAAATTACACAAAAAAGTAATCAGATTGAAAGTGTTTTATCTCCTTCCACCCAATATGCGGAGCATATAAAGGAACAGATTGATAAAATCAAGATAAAGTGATAAGGCTCCCATCAAGGCTATTTTCTGGGTGGTTTCGTTTATTTGGCTACCATGTGCTTGTATGGATTTTTTGATTCTTTGAGCATCATAGACTGTCAGTCCCGTAAAAATGAGTACCCCGGCATAGGTTGTGATCCAATATAAAGTGGAGTTTGCCCAAAATATATTTACAACCGATGCTATGACTAAACCAATCAGAGCCATCAGAAGTATGTTTCCCCACGACGATAGGTCTTTCTTCAGGAAAGTGCCTATCAAGGCCATTGTAGCAAACATGCCGGCCGTAACCACAAATGTGATGGCTATGGATGAGGCTGTATATAAAAGGAATACGAACGATAGCGTTGCTCCGTTAAGCACGGAATATATAACAAACCAAACTGTTGCCGAAAAAAAGGATAAACGGGTTATTCGTGCCGACAGATACCATACGATAGCAAATTCCCCGATAATTAGTCCGTAAAATACCATTTTGTTTGTAAAAATAGCATTCAAGAGGATAGGAGAGTTAACAACAACGTACGATGTAAGTGCTGTCATTATTAAAGCTAATGTCATCCATAAATAAACGTTACGGAATAACATTCTGCTGGCCGTTTTGTCTACCTCCTGTGTGTAGACAGCGTGTTTTTGTAATGATTCTGATTCCATTTCTTTTTCTGTTTTTTGCAAAGGGAATTTATGTCACAAAAAAGATTATATGTTACGCAGGGTATGCCCCATTTTTTCTTTTTTCGTTTTTATATAAAACGAATTGTGAGGATTGGGTGCTATTTCGATAGGGATATTTTCCACAATATTTAATCCGAAAGATTCCAATCCGATGCGTTTCACGGGGTTGTTTGTAAGCAGTCGCATTTTGGAGATGCCAAGCTCACGGAGAATACTTGCTCCTATGCCGTATTCGCGTTCGTCGGCTCTGTATCCTAAATGAAGGTTCGCATCTACTGTGTCAAGACCTTCTTCTTGCAGCTTATAAGCAGCTATTTTTGCCATTAGGCCAATTCCGCGACCTTCTTGGTTGAGATAAACGATAGCTCCTTTTCCTTCTTTTTGTATCATCTCCATGGCTTTATGAAGCTGTTCGCCGCATTCGCAACGTTTAGAGCCGAATATATCGCCGGTCATGCAAGAGGAATGAACCCGTACCATGAGTGGTTCGTCTTTTTCCCACGTACCTTTTATGAGGGCTACATGCTCCATTCCGTTCGATTTTTGTCTGAATGGTATCAGGCGGAAATCGCCATATTGGGTGGGCATACACACTTCTTCGCCACGTTCTATAATGCTTTCGCGTTCCAGCCGGTATCTGACCAAATCGGCGATAGATACCATTTTTATATCGAACTTCTCGCCAAACTCTTTCAGTTCGGGAAGCCGGGCCATTTCTCCGTCTTCTTTCTTTATTTCAATCAGAACGGCAACAGGATGCATACCTGCAAGCTTGGCAAAGTCTACCGCTGCTTCGGTGTGGCCTATACGGCTGAGAACTCCTTTGTCTCTTGCCCTTAAAGGGAAAACATGCCCCGGACGGCCAAAATCTTCGGGTTTAGCTTTTGGGTCGGCCAATGCCAGTATAGTCTGTGCACGGTCGTACGACGATATCCCTGTTGTGCATCCTTTTCCAAGGAGGTCTATCGAAACGGTGAAGGGTGTGGCATGTGTCGATGTATTATTTGTAACCATCATTGGTAAATCGAGTTCTTCGCAGCGCTCGTGGGTTAAAGGTGCGCAAAGCAATCCCCGGGCATGGGTCTCCATGAAATTGATTTTTTCGGGAGTCACGGCCTCGGCTGCAATAATAAGGTCGCCTTCGTTTTCACGGTCTTCATCATCTACAACGATAATGAAATTTCCTTTTTTAAACTCAGCAATAGCTTCGTCAATCGTGTTTAATACTATTTTGTCCATAAAACTAAAGGATTATGTGTCCGGATTAAAAAAAAATGAAATAAAAAGAATGATTTGAGGATTAATTTCCCGCCTTTTTTCTTTTTCGCTTAAATACCTTTACAAAGGTAGTTGTTATTTTGTTGCCAAAGTGTAGAATTTTATCGGCTTTTTTGTGCCCCAGAACTTTTATGGCAAACTTGCGGTAGGCATCGGGGTTGAACAGTGCTGAATCGTTGTTTGCCTTATAGGTGAGAAATACCCCTAAAGGAAACAGCACAAACGAACTGAGCCAAACTCCTGCCCATGCAACCCAAACCCCGTCGCGCGCCATTTTATAGCCAACATTATCTATTATATAATAAACAATGAATAAGACAACCGATATAACCACCGGCATACCCAGCCCGCCTTTGCGAATGATAGCACCCAGAGGCGCACCGATAAAGAAAAACACCAGACAGGCAAAAGAAAGGGTAAATTTGCGGTGAAACTCGGTATAATGCTGCCGTAGGCTTTTCTTTGAAATATCTTTAGGCATAGCCCGGTACATCAAATCGTCTCTTCTTATCTGAGCCTGTGCGGCGGCTTCGTTGTATACTTGCATGCGTTTGTTGTGGTCGAAGGTAGATAACAGCGAGTCGAAGTTAACGGCTTGTATGTTTGCCTGCTCTTTTTGCTGTTCGGTAGCCTTGTTATTGCTGTTAGGCGATGTGTCGGTGTTAAAGTCAGACAGAAAAATGCTCCGGGTTATTTCCCTGTCCAACATATTCATGCTGTCTACTACAACCGATATAGAGTCGATAGAGTGCGCAAGTTCGGATATACCTTTGGTTACTTGCGAGCCTTCCATAAACGATTCGTCAATCCGGTTAAAATTGGCGTCGAAGGGAATAACTATTTTCTTTTCTCTGAAATTTTCTCGTGTGTATGGTATATACGACGACTGCCCCGATACTTTCATATCTTGCGTGGCATTAGCAAATTGCTGTCCGCTATACAGGTTGAACAACAAAATGTCTTTGTTCTTCGAATCTTTTACTTTTGCCGAATCGCAAACAATAACCCTCATGTTATTAAATCCTTGCGATGTATCGTAGATCATCACATCAAATAAAGTTCCTGTTTCTTTATCTTTCGATTTAACATATATATTGAAGTTGTCAATGCCATTATAAAAAGCCCCTTCGGGAATTATCAGTTCGGGCGATTTGTTTTTGACGGAGCGCAAGAGGGTCGAAAACTTTACATTAATTACCGGGATCGCATTGTTCTGGAAAAAGAAAGCACCAATACTAACCATGCAAATAAAAATGATAAGTGGGCGCATGGTTTTCAGGAGAGGTACTCCGGCGGCTTTTGTGGCCAATAGTTCGAGGTTTTCGCCTAAGTTACCGAAAGTCATAAGCGATGCCAACAAAATGGCCAGAGGCAAAGCCAGCGATACCAAATTGAGCGCGGCATAGAAAAACAGTTCGGCAAATACTGATAGCTCCAGCCCTTTGCCTACCATGTCTTGAATATACTTCCAGAGGAATTGCATCAAAACGATGAACAAACAAATACCGAAAGTCATAATAAAAACCGGTAAAAATGTTTTAAGAATATATAAGTACAATCGTTTGATGCGTAACATCTTTTGGATATTCAGAAATTTGCAGACAAAGGTAGCAAAAAGCCGATAAACAGAAATAAGCAAACGGAAATATATCGTTAAAACATCTTATGCGGGTAAATATTTGAATATAAATCAATTATTTTAGAATATGAATGTGCGGGAAGGAAATTGAGTATTTTTTCAGCTTCAAACTTGCATGATTTAATTAATTCTTCTATTTTTGCACTCGCTAAACGAAGATGGCGGGATAGCTCAGCTGGTTAGAGCGCATGATTCATAATCATGAGGTCGGGGGTTCAAGTCCCCCTCCCGCTACTGAAAAGCAAAAGGTTTGCGCTTGAAGAGTAAGCCTTTTTTATCTTTATAGAGTTCGGGATGTAGCTCAGCCCGGTTAGAGTACACGTCTGGGGGGCGTGTGGTCGCACGTTCGAATCGTGTCATCCCGACTAATGGTTAAATAGTCTATATATCAGTTTATTAATCCGATATATAGACTATTTTTTTATTGCTATAAAATTAGTATATTTCGGATGTAAGACGATAAATCCAGATAAAAAACGATTAAAACGTCAAAATAACGTCAAAGAAAAAAAAGAAAATTATGGCAACACTGAGACTAATAATAGACAAACAACACCCAAATAGTAAAAATAAAGTTCCTATTAAACTCGAATTTGGAGCTAAATCAAAAAAAAGTCAAATTTCTTTAGATGTTTATGTGGATGCGGAAAACTGGGATAGTAAAGAAATGATTATTCTCCCAACAAAACCCAAGTCAAAAAAGAAAAATGTATTAATACAAAATGAATTTTCACGAGCAGAAGAATTTATTGAAAAACTAAAGTTAAAAGGTAAGTTTTTAGATAATGCTAAATATCTTAGAGATCAGTTTATTCAAAGCGATAAAGAACCTATTCTATTTTCTGAGTATTTTAGGGTATTTATTGGATTAAAAACAGGTAGAACAGCAGATATATATAGAGCGACTTTAAACAAAATAGAAAAACACTTCGGTTCCGATATCAGATTTACTGATGTTGATTATGCATGGCTCGATAAATTAGATAAGATAATGCAAACAGAAAGAACTTTAAATACCAAAGGTGAAATAATAAAATCCGGCTTAGAGGTAAATGCCAGGGCTATCCATTTCAGAAATATAAGGTCTGTTTTCAATTATGCAATTGACAATAACATAATTGGTTTGGAAATTTATCCTTTTAGAAGATTTAAAATAAAAAGAGAAGAGACTATTAAAAGAGCAATAAAAATTAAAGATTTGATCCTTCTATTTAATTATAAAGGCAGTAAACAAGAAAATTGGGCTGTCGATATCTCGAAAATGATATTTTATGCAATAGGTATAAATATAAAAGACTTATATCATCTCAATGATTTTTCTGGAACATATCTGAACTACAAAAGAGCGAAAACAAATAAACTCTATACAATATTTATAGAACCAGAACTAAAGGTATTATTAAATAAATACGCTTCCGAAAGAACTTTAATGTTCACTACTCAATTCAAGATGTATAACTCTTTTGGTAAAAAATTAAATGCTTACTTAGCCATTATCTGTACGAAGATTAACATCCCTAAGATAACGACCTATTCATTAAGGCATACATGGGCCACTTTAGCAGCGGAACTGGAAGTTCCTAAAGAAACTATTGCTGCCGCTCTTGGGCATGGAGGAAACACAATAACAGATGTATATATTAAATTCAATCAAAATAAGATAAACGAAGCGAACAGGAAAGTTATCACATATATAGAAAACACAAAAATAAAATATAATGCTATTTCATTAATTTTAGAGTGCTTGATAAGAAATAAAGAAGACGCGCAATAATAAACTTTGCGCGTCAACCAATTTAATAACCAAACATTAAAACTTATACTTGCCACTGAACCAATGGTAATTACCTCTTTGGTAATAAGGGTCGGTTTGTAACGGAATTTGTGGCTTTTTTCTTAAATCTAAATTATACTGGTATTCAAAACCAAGATTGTGATAAAAAATACCTCCTCCAAGACCTAAATACTCTAAAGTAGAATAAGATCCGGAAACAAAAGGTTGCCATACTTTTTCTCGGGTTGTGTTGATGTTTTTATATACCGGAGTGAATTCGTAATCTATTCCTGATAATTTATTATACTGAACAACAGGAAATAACCGCAATTTCCCTTGCTCTTTATTGTCAAACGCAACCAAATCGTATGATCGTTTTAATATATAATCGGCGATTATTGCGGCAGTATCGACTTCATAATAAATATATTCAGTTGTAATTCTAACACTTCCTGTATCTATGTACTGGATTTCAACCTCTTTCATTGGAAGTATTGGTTTTTCAGGTTTTTCTTCTTTTACTGGTATAAGCTGAGTGTCACTTACGGACCCGGAAGTTGACTCACCTGGTATATATGATACTTCATTTTTCAGATCGATGGAGGATCGACCTACAAAGAAGAATACCAATCCGCCAAGGATAAAAGATATTATTGATACGATGGTATATTTTTTCATTCACTGTATTTTTTATAAGCTTGACACATTGCTATATCATAAGGAACTCTTCCTGTTTTTTTAGCCATATCTTTGTACCCTGCACCATTATAATAAGTTGCTACAAGATGCCAGTTTTTCTCTTTGAGAGCCTTTTGGAGCTTAGGTAGAGCTTCTATATATTTGCACATTTGATAGACTTGTTTATCAAGTCCTGATTTAGCGTCATCCCACATTTCTCCGACCGAATTATACCCCAACATTTTATAATTGAAACCCATTATCTGCCCTAAGCCAATGGATGTGCTTTCCATGGCAGCATTTGGGTTTATTGCAAAAGCATCATTGAAAGCTATCCATTCTTTAGCCTGTTTCTCCACTTTATTGACAGACCACATACCTGTAGGTGCGTATGGTGCTTTCTTTCTAAACCATGCGGGTTCAAACTGAATCATAATTTTACCTGTTCGGAGATCGAAGCCTTGACCTGATGATTCAACATCAACAAATGCCTTTAGAGCGGCTTGTTCATATCCAAATAAAGCTGCATTTTTTATTATCGCATTAATTACTTCCTCTTTCATTTTCTTCAATTTCTATTATGTCGGTTTTTTTACCGAATATTTTGAATATGTTTACTTTTACATTCTTTCCTTTTGAGGCGAAATAGTTCACATAAATACTCTCCAGCTCAACTCCGTAAATAACCAAAAGTATGAGTATGGGTAGCAAATCTATACCAAACGGAAGCCCAAAAGCCTGACCAAATGTATAGGCTAATACAACCCATAGTATATAACTGCTTATTTTGTCAAGAGTCCTTCTGATCGCTCTTGATTTCTTAACAGCTTCTTTTCTGTATTTTGAAGCAGCTATACCAAACTTCAAATCTGTTATTGTGAGGACAAAAGCAAGAATCAATAGCCATTTAGCCCACAGGAAGAATTCCAATAATCCTACTAAAAAATGATCAGTATATGTCATTACTAATATATCATTATCTGTTATTACCATTTTATTTTAACTTTGCATCATTAGAAAATCATTTATTGATTGCCTCTCGGCTAAAAAGATGCGAAAGCAGATACCTTTCGTGTCTCAACTTACAGATACCGCAAATATCTGTATGGGTCGAGAGGTTTTTTATGGACTTATGTCTTCAACATCCACTAATTCGAAATCATTTTCGGTTTCTTTTCTATTTTTCTTAAGATGCGAGGTATATCCAAAGTATAAGTTCCCATAAAAGATTATGCTATCGTATTTCCTTTTCCAAGCTTTGCCCGGCCCCGGGTCGGCAAGGTCAGGAACCTGTTCTGTGAAAACAGGCTCCTCGATTCTTGTTACAATTTGTTTTTTGTCTTTTTCTTCCATATTATCCTAAATTACTAAGTGGGAAAATTTTATTGTAGTATGCAAATTGCGACCAGTTTGCCGCAGCTTTATAAGCATTAACCAGTCCATCAGGAACATAAACAGATACAGATGAAGTGATTAAGCCGTTTTGCTGCTGTAACATAGATAATGGAATCAAAGTACTTGACCTGATTACTAAAACTGCATCCGCGGCAAAAGGAGTACTACCAGTCCATTGTCCTTTACTATTCATTGTCGATAACTGTATTCCGGCAGGTTTATAACTTTCCGGCATGTCAATTCGTTGTATAGCCCTTTGATTACCACCAATATATAACCGAGAACCCGACACACTGTTACACCTTATGTTTCTGAGGTCAATATTTCTCACACCATTTTCTATAACTAACTCGGTGAAGTTATTGCCTGATGTATCGTTTATAATCAGATTTTGAAGTACCGGTAAGGCGTCCAATAGGTGTAACTTTCCTTTCAGCTGAGAAGTACCGTTGATTATCAGTGTTTCCAGATTCGGTAGAACAGGAAATGAAGAATCATACAATTCTTTTAAGGTAACAGATTTCACATCACTACCCCAAGAGAATGTTGCTTCTTGAGCATCATCTATAAGGGAATAAAATCGTTCATCGATATTTAGTGCCGAGTAGCCTTTCAATGGCAGTACAAACCTGTATACTTCAATGGAATTGATAATCTGTTTAGCAAGTATAATCCCTTTACGAGCCGTCTCAACATAGCGCCCCGAAAGCAAGAATTGTTCGATTGAATAACAGTTTTGCACCGTGTTATACCCAAATTTAGGAGCAGTATCAAGAGTTTCGGAATCTGTATATATGCCCAGCTTTTTCAGGGCTGGCAATGTATTTAATTCCGCTTTACCAGCCTGAATACTAACTTCGGTAAGGGTATCACAGTTGTTAATCATAGTACCTGTGCCACCCCAGTAACGGGCTTCATTAAATTTAACTACACCCGAATTGGTTAAGAATCCCGCTGGAATATTAGTAAATTGCACCTCGTCTTCGGATATTTCACCATCTTTGTTAGAATCGTATTTTGTAAGAGCCAGCTGTTTCATTCTCTCGTCTTCAAACTCTATCACATCCAAAACTACGTCATACGTTACGGTTAATTCAGGGAATAACTCCCGTACTCTATCTAACGTTGCTTGAGAAATAGAAGCAAAACGAATCTTACCCGTAACTACCGCAGTCGAAGTAGTATTACCATTAGCGTCCTCTCCACTCATACCGAGCAATGCTGTGATAGTTTTAGAAGATTCATCGTAGGCATTAATATTAGTAATACGAACCTTTCCGAGTACATTACCCGTAGTCTCAACAGCTTGTTTCACTAAAGCATAGCCGTCAACATGAGGCGTATTGTCCACGACAATAGTATTCAGCTTCGCATATCCTTCGACAATGAAGTTGACAAGGTTAGGTTGGTTTTTCAAATAAATAGCCGTAACAGTAGCAGGGAGATTCAGCGTTTCCAGTACTCCCTTACCCGGCAGGGCTACACCGGTAATGGCCGAACCTCTGGCCTCGACAGTTTTCAGTGAATAACAACGTCCCAACTCTAACGCTTGGTTCAAAACCTTACAGTTGGCTACATTGATAGTCTTTAATAAGGTGTTATTTCCCAGCGACAACGTTTTCAGAATGTTGTTTGCATATCCGACAGCAGTGTTACCCAATATAAGGTCTTCGAGAGCGACACATTCTACAACGTTTACCGATTCGCCTGGATAAGCCCCCGACAAATCTCCCAACGATTTTATACCTCTTGCACCATAAATGAACACCTCGGTATTGTTGTACTGAATATTCGGAGGGGTAAGCTTATAGGTTTGTCCCGTTTTCCCACGCCCAGCACTTAGCTGATAAGAAGATACCAAAGCTCTTACATACATAGGCATCCCGATACGGATGTTCAATTCCACTTTAGCAGGTACCGCCAGATTACCGGACGGGGTGTTTACACGAATATGCGCAAATTTTGCCCGATAGTCGCCTGTGAAATATTTGCCGTCCATATAGTAGAAACGATTCGTTAACCACCAAACACGGTGCCGCGAACGGCTTCCCTGTAAGGCATACAGATAAGAGTCATCTCCATCGTCAACCAACGGGCCGATGTACTTGAATTGTCCGTCGTGATTATAGACGGTTTCGCACCATTTTTCAGACTGTCTGTCCTGGAATATTTTCAAAGCGGCATCTAAAGACATCGCATTCTTAATCCGGAGTTCAGCATATAATTCTGCCAGTTCTGCCTGATAAGCAGCTTCAACCAATGTCCACAATTCTGAGTTCCAACCGTTCCAAACGTGAGAACTACCATATTCATCCTTAGTTTCGATATCATAGTTGAACGACATACGTCCCTCATTGTTGATACCGATAATGGTATCGTTGTCATAGAAAATAAAGTACCAGATCAAGTCGCCCGACGCGCTCTTCTCCCCATAAGTGGTTAACATCTGGTTTTTGGCCCGTTGGTCGATAGCCCCAAATAGTTCTGTTGCCAAGCAATAGAATACAAGCCACTTCTCATTAAAGTGATTCTTACATTCGCTCTTAAACTTTGTAGGATTTCCGATACAGGAAGCAACCCACGACCACAACGGTTTTATGTTGGTGGCATTATCGTTTCCGTCAGGATAGCGACCTTCCAAATCATTCAACCATGCCGGAATAGTCTCCCCCTTACCGTTTACGATGGTAGATGTCCAATCCGCACCTTTGAATAGGCAGATATTAGAGGTATTATTCAAAAACTCCCAACACTCCATGCCCGGCTGGAATCCGAACACCTGAGTAGACGACTTGTCATCATTGAAGTTATATTTACCTAAAAATGTAGGTGCATCGGATTCGTTTTGCTTGTGGAAGATAAGGCATGGATAACCGAATACGGTTGTACGCACCCTTTCATCATTGGCTTGTGGTGGTATGGTATAGTTCAATTTCCGCAGAGCTTCGTCCACAAGAACAGCCATACCCGTATTATGTGTACCGGACGATTCCGCAAAGTCGGCTTTCATACAGAACACCTTTGCCGGTATTTGGGTTCCCAACATAGAATAAGTAGGTGATGTTTGCCCCGTCTCGGTCATAGTGATAGGCTCTTGAAACTTGAACTTGTAGTTCTTACGTGGATATGCTTGTGAGGAAGTACCCTGTACGTCATTTTGGATATTCTTTCCCGACCACGATAGAGAAGGATTCTTCTTGTCCTCATACAACATATCGCAGTTTTTCTTATCCCCCTTGAAAGTAGGCAAATCGCCGACAATAGTTAAACAAGGAAGCCAATCGAGTGCCTTGGTATAATCAATCTCTCCAAAATCGTTCAATATATTATTGAACTGATATTTTTCTACTTTTTCATCGAAATTCTCAATATCAAAGATATAATTGCCGAATATCTGGTTAAAATCCAAACTGTTGTTATACCATCTGATAGTGTATAGCATGGTTATACATGCTCTGTCGCCTGTACCAACTGAGAATCCGGGAGAACTACTCTGTGACAGGTTGTCCGTTGACGAGAACTGTATCGATCCCGACATGATTCCATCAATGTACAACAATAGCAACCGGTTTTGATTGGTTCTCTGAACAACGAATGATACGCTTACTTTTGTAGAACTATCCAGATTGGCTGTGATTTCCGTTTGGGCCGATTTCAGGCGAATATAGTTAGGCTTCACCTCGATACCAATACCATCGGCAAAGCAACTCATGATAACAGCTTCGGGGTCTACTACATCCTGCGTAGCAAATTCCACAGTAAAGGTCATGCCCTCCTGAAGAATACCAACACCGAAAGGCTTTATAGCTACGTTTATTTTACTCTCGCCAATGAGCCTCAAATGGTTGTTCCCGTTTACGTCACGATGCCATCCGTCATCCGTCCACATAAAATCAGAGAAAATAGCATCGTAGTCTCCATATTTCCATGAAGCCCTGTCTGCTGCGGAGTTCGATTTGCCGATAGCAGAACCTTTGTACTGCAAGTTTCCAACCTCTTCCATGATATCGTATTCGGATGCTTCAACTTCGAAGGTAACCGCTTTCATTACTCCCCGACACTGTATCCTCAGTTGGAAAGTCCCCTGTTCTTGTGCTAAATAGGACCATATCTGGCGCGTACGTTCAACGTCCAATGTCTGAACAAGCACATTGTTTACTAACAACTCAACACGGGCTTTCTGATTATCCGGATCATAAATTACGAACGGAATCTCAACAATCTCGAATTGGCGGACTTTGGTTTTGTTGAAGGATATAACAATAGCCGGCTGAGATAGCCCCTGACTTGTGTTGATGAACTCATAATAAATCTCATTACTTTTCAGGTTGTAGCCGCCAACGGTACTCTCGGCGACAACCCGGATAGAGTTCGTACCCGGAACAAGTCCTGTCAGATTCTTCGTGAATTGCTTATTGGTAGAATCCGTTACATCGGGTGCTATTTCAGCACCATTTAACCAGAACCGGATTGTTTTGGTTCCCGTTCCTTGAACAACATAACGGAACTGAACGGGTTCCCTATCGTAAAAAATATCATCTGCAAATGTAGATGTCAGTAACAAAGAAGCTACCTGTATAGTGTAGTTCAGTGTACGGTAATTGTTGTAACTGTCGGTAACACGTATTCTCACAATATTGGAGCCGTCATTCAGATAACCTTTCAGGTTGATGGAATTATCACCCTGATTTATCGTATCCGTCATTACGGCAAAGTTATTTACAAGAATGGTAAGGGTACCAGGGCCTGTTTCGGAATCATCCTCAGTATCGACAGACGTCCAGTTATAGTTCAGTATAGCATCTTCTCCTTTGGAAACGACAATAGTAGTAGCCCCGATAGCTTTCATCTTCATAACGACTCCTGTTGACGGACCTGTTCCGCCACCACCTTTGGGGATGATCACACGACCGACTTCCACACCGTTAGATGTGCCGATAATGGCCATGTTATTTTCGTCAACGTCTTCGGACTCAAGACCATCAATCTTACCCAGAATAGCACTATTCACCGAATCGAATTTGATTTTCAAATCTTCAATATCAAGCAATAGCGGTGTAAGGTCACGTTTCAGGGCATACTGTGTCCAGCTGCCATTATTACCCCACGAACCGATAGTTTCACCGACAAACTGGTCCAAATACCAAACACCATCGTTTAACTTATAGGTGATGATTTGACCTATGATTCGATCGGGTGTTTTAACTGTATTACGGGCAGTTTCAGAATTGGTATATTCCTTATTTTCCTTGTAAGACAAATTTAGAATTCCCGAAGGCAGTTCAATAGCTTCTCCGACATCAGTTCCCTCAGAAGTCAGTTGTAGCTTATTTTCGTCAGTCAGGCGTACACCATCGGCTCTGGTTTTAAGAGCATCGCGAAGGTCTTTGTCTAAATTCGTCATAGACGTATTGATGTCCTTCACTGTGTCGTTTACAAGTTTGTTAAGTGTTTGCAAATCGGCACTCGTAGCTATTTGTACCCAATTAGAATCAACATTCCAATTAGTGATATCGGCTCCGATAAAGAAATCGTACACCCAACCAGTTTTTAACTTATATAAGATGAGCTGTCCCTGCTTTTTATCAGAATCTTGTACGGCTGCTCTCGCGCTGGTAGCGTTATCATAGTCGTATTTGTTTGTCTCCTCTGAGATGTTGAGTATACCACCCGAGCCTACGGACTCCCATGAAGAATCAGCCTTCCATGCATCGTCATTCGTAACATTAGATATGGTACAGTATTCTACGATCACCTTCTCCTTTGTCTGGTATACTAATATCTGGTCTCTACCTCTTGATGCGGCAGGAACCGCAAGCCTAGCTTGTTCGGAGTTAATGAATGTAAAATTACCTGTTTCAGCCGATACATTTAAAAAGGATGTTTTCGGTACTCTCTTTTTCAAAGCTTCTGTAATTGCCGCTTGGGACATAGGGGTAGTAGTGGAAGTTCCTTCCTGCTGAACGCAAGGATCCCCTCTGTATGGCAAATCATTCCAAGAACGAATGCCATCGCCAAGCTTATATTGGTCCGTATCTAATTCGTAACCAACTTCTCCTTCCATAAGGATCGGGTTGATTTGAGCCCAACGCTCTTTAGTGTCCCGCCTATGCTGAAATCTGTCCGCCATAATGTATTATTTGTTAATTATTCTTTTATATACTAACCTAGTGCGTTTCCACAATCAATTGTTCTAGCTCCTCCGTACCGTGAATCAGCTCTCCCACCGTCAAATACTCGGGAAGAAGACCCAAAGGCTACCCAATAATCATCATTGATCCAATCAGATATGTTGTTGCCGGTAAATTGTTCTGCAATCCAGTCTCCTGTCGATAGCTGATATATAACTACCTGTCCCGAAGCTCTCAGATAATCCGGAGTATCTAAACGCGCTTCCTTTTTATTTGCGTAGTTATATTTATCCTTCAGTTGGGAAACATTAAAAAATTCTTTTCTATCTGTTTTATCCTTTACCGCTTCTTTGATGTATTCATCTGCCTCAGTTCCGCCAATAGTTATATTTGTAGACCCAAAGAACATATCGAAATTGATCGTTCCTGCATCTATCTTCATCTCGACTTTAGCAATTCCATTATCCATAGAAAGCCCTTCGGGTCCACAATCGATATATGGATCCAAAAGTTGGCAAGGAATACTCTTTCCAATCTTTACCTCGCTTCCCTTTGATAGCTTTACCACTATGTTAAAAGCTCCGGCATTAAGGTTTCTGGTCTGATCAGCAGATAGATCTATTTGGAAGGTATTCTTATCTATATCCGATATTGTGGGTATTATTTTCCCAGAATAAGGAGTAAATAATTCTACTGTTTTAGTATATCCACTAATATCCAATAGCTCTGCCGGAGTCTTATTATCATAAGCAGCAAACTTAATATTCAGCGATTCTCCTTTATAAAACTTTAGTGTTGTCATCAGTTTCAGTTTTAGAGTTTTGATTATCACTGTTTTCTTTTTCGGTTTCAACAGCTACACGCTTGTTTTCGTCAGCAGCAGCATACGGATGTATGTCGGTGGCGGTTTCTACCGATATAGTACCTTGTGATTTACTATTGTTTATATTCGATATTATTTCTGTATCATTTTGAGGTATGTATGGAATTATTTTTCCAAAAACCTTAAGTCGTCCCAATTGTGCTGAACTCTTAGACTCTATCCCAATCCCATAAATGAACAAGCGCAACATCCTGTCAATAAAACCGTCCCATTTTTTTGCTTCGGATATAGCTTTCTCTACAGCGGAGCTAAACAGCAATTTCACAGTTATACCTGGTAAGTCTCCACTCGTTTTAACGGTTTCCGGTGAAAATGAAATAGTATGGCTTCCTCTGAATATCTCTTTAAGCATGAAATCCATGAGGTTCGTAACATTTTTCGATTCGTTTGCCTGTAATAGTTTTCCATCGGCATCACCATCTTCCCCTGCTAACACCTTGCCTCGCTCATCCCTACCCGGTAGAATATCGACAGACCCTTTCAAGAAAAGAAGGGGGTCTCCATAATAGCGGACGCTTTCCGCCCAGAGTGAAGCATGAAGCTCAAAATCTTCAATGGGTTTTTGAACTTTATTCCAAGCGACATCCCCTCTTTTGTAGGCAATAGGAATTTCTTTAAATCCGTGAGGTTTAGGATTAGCAATCAGTTTAAACTCATACCCATCTTTTTTGTACCTGTATTTTAGCGTATCATCCCAGACATCTAAAAATTCAGAAGAGCTGTCACCATCAATATCCGAATAGTATATACCGAAAAGGATCAACTCGTCATATTCATCGTAATGAGGCAATAAGCAATATCCGTCTTTCCACGAATAAACTTTCCAATCAAGCTCTCCCCTTTTGTTAAAGAATTGTAGCAGGGCTGTGTCTCCTGTTGTCAGTTGGTTTTCGACATTTTCTGATAAAGCAATATCCATATTTTTTGATATGTAAAATTGCTTCAGTGTAGTAAAGTATTTTTTATCCTCTGTTGTTTGGGTTTCGTTTGCGAGAGTCAGTTGGAGATCATTCCCTGTCAGGTGTACTTTCTGCTTTGTAGCGATAACTTCTTGGAAAGGAAAAGCCATGCGAGTTACAGGAATTGTATCTTCTCTCTCTCTTTCTACTTCTACAACATCTCCGTCTTCGTTTACTATATCCTCTTTGTAAGTTATCAGCACCTTTTTGTCATCTAATACAAAACGGCTATGTATCGCATGAGAATATGGATCCAATTCATCCAGAAATGTATCTTGGGATACGACATATTCCCTTCGCCTTGGTAAAGTGGCTATGGTTGCTACATCTGTAAATCCGCAGAGAGGAGATACATAAGGTGTAACTCCTCTGGTAAAAGGCTTCTTAATAAGAATCTTCTGTGGATTGCCTAACAACTCCTCTTTTGTACGTCCCATATTATATATAGCGTAATCGATGTTTATTTTTTATTATATGCGGCTTTCTTAGTTCTAAAGCCTCCCTCATTATCCAAGCCTCAGTAAAGTCTGGAGATTTATTTATCAGGGTTTTCATCTCTGATTTCTTTATCAAAGCTTTTTTCCCATCTGTACCATCTTCTTCCCAACGAAACGCTCTACGCTCCTGTTTCAAATGAGATTTTAGCGTCTTTATCTCTTTTACTTTTTTTACTTTATAATTTTTATTGAGTAGGGCTTGATTAAAAGAGTATCCCTTTTCTTTTATGCGATTAGCCCATTTGTCTGCACATTGGCTTTTCAGGTTCTTATAGTTTTCGGAATTTTCTACTTTCCCATTATTCAGGAACTCGTAAGCTCCTCTGAAGAATCCTGATAAATATGATCCGGAGCCATTATCGTCATACACAATCATCTTGTCGGGTATACTGTGTTTACGCTTTAACCGATTGATGATTGCAATAGCTACATTAGATTCGCATTGGGGTATTACCTCTATATCTATCAAATGAAATCCTTGCCATACATATATCACCATAGCATCGTCACCTTTGAGTGCAGCATCTATGGTCATGCACTTGCGGTCATTCACTTGCCGCTCCATATTATCCAATACAGCGTCCATGTCGGCAACTGACACCAGCTCATCATCCTCACTGGAAGCTACATTCCAGTTACCTAATAATAGTTGAGATGTAATAGTGTCTCCGGTAGTTGTCAATGAACCGAAATAGGACTGGTCTTCCCCACCTATCAAAGCTTTATTCTCTGCTAACACACCTTCGATGAACGTAAAGGACTTGATGAAATTCATCGGGTCAATTATTAGCCCTGTTTTCTTTCTCATCCTGTCAACAATAGGTTTGATGACATCTTTGCATTGTTCGTATACTTCTTCTTTTGTATCACCCCAAACAACACTTTCTACTGTTTTCCCTGTAATGTAGAAGTATCGTATTTTACCATCTCGGTCTGGTCTGATGAATCCATCGTCTCCGATATACCAATCGAGCCAAATACGAATCCAATGAGTAGAAGATGGGTTGCAAGAAGCTAAAAATTGTGGTCGTACAGAACATTTTCCCCCTGTCCGGTTACGTGAAAACAGATAAGCAAAAACAGGAAACTCTATTCCTGTAATTTCATCTATGTATATAGTTGTAATCTGCCGCCCTTTCCATATCTGCTCAATCACTTCCATATTTTGATTCTGTAAGTGGTTGAATTGGATAGTAGCTCCGCTTCCACATCTGAATTCGGCAGGATCGGTTTCTCTCCATGTTCCCGAAGCTTCAGGAAACAGAGCTTTGGCTGAATCTACAAGTCCTCCTTGCGATTTGGTATCTTTTAGTGTATTTCGAAGAGCCACTCCTCTGTAGTTTGGTTCATCAAAACCATACATGAATTTCATCAGATTACCAAAAGTTTTACCAGCACCGGCACCTCCTCCATTAAAGATGACATCGGCATTACAAGCTAAAACTTTCTGCTGAAATCCTGCTTGTGGTGCTATGTAATCCTTCGCTTCAGGTATATCTACATTAGCCTCAAAACGATTTATGAACTCATGTTTCTTCAAGTTACCTTAAAATATTGTACAGCAAAGAAAAAAGAAATTAGTTTCTTTTGCAACTATTTTAGTGTTTTTATTCACTGAATTAAAATAATCTTATATATTTGCACAAACAATTGTTTCAGAAGTAACTAATTTTTATGAAAGAAAAAATCTTACCCATACTTGAAAAAGCTGTAAAAAACAGCACATTTTCAGAGAGAACCTTTTCAGAAGTAGCTGATGCTATGGCTAAAGCTGCAACTACAGCAGGAATAACAGACGATAAGCTAGAAGCATTCGTAAATGATATGCTCCCCATGTTCAATACGTTTCAGGGGGATGTTAATAATCAGATTTCCGAAGCTGTGAAAAAGGTAAAACCTTCTAAAAAAGAAGATGGGAAAACAGAAGAACCCAAAAAGGAGGAAAAGAATGATCCAGACAAGCCTTTAACATCAAAGGATATCGCGGCAATCGTTGCAGAAGCGAATAAACCATTGATGGAGAAGATAAACGGATTTGAAACTTCTTCTAAGAGATCGGCTATCGCTCAGGATGTAAAAAAGCAATTGATGTCGCAGTATAAGATTAAGAGTGAACTGTGCGATAAAATAATCGGGCGCATCGAAATTACTCCTGAAAGTACAGTCGAAGATATTGCGAAAAACGCTTTGCAGGAATATAACGAATTAGCATCAAATTTTGGTCTTCAGGAGGCAACAACCGAAATACCGGGTTCTGACAGAACACCTCCTCCTCCGGATGTGAAAGATATTGATGCAATTCTCGATAAAATGACATAAAAAAAAATAATAAAAATGGCAATATCAGAATTAACAGGAACTTCTAAACAGACCATCATAACAGGTAATGACAATGTCGTTATCGTTGATGTCTTTCAGGAAGTGCGCGGTGGGCGTACACTCGATGTTTCCGGTTTTACAAAACCAGTAATCAATGCAGGGCATTTGGTTATAATGGAAACAGCGACTAAAGAATACAAGCCCATGCCTTTAGCTGCTTCAGGTACCGACTATGCTGCTCTTCCGGCAGGACACGAGTATGCAGGAGTTGTGATCCAAAGCAAAGAAACGAAGGACCCGAGAGTAGGAATTCTTCTAAGAGGAACTGTCAATTATAAGGCTGCACCTTATGACATGACCAGCATCCTTGACGATGTGAAGGAAGTGTTGAATCTTATAAAATTTGTGGAGGACTAACATTATGGAACAATCTTTATTTTTAGAATACATTATTTCCCATTTTCCGGCGTTGGTTCTTCGACATATTGAAAAACTCAATGGCAAGAATCAAACTGCCCTTACTTATCTACACAGAATTCTTCTTGATAAGAAGTTCTCTGTAGATGGCAGATGGGCATCTGTTATAGGTAATTACAACCGCGTTGCGGCTGATGTAGTAGCAATGGATTCCAGTCTTCCTTTGAAGAAAAGGGATTCTCTCGAAAGAGCTACAGGGAAAATACCTAAAATGGGTATGGAATTGTGGTTGAACGAAGAGCAAATGACCGAGATCGACACACTTATCGCTCTGAAGACACCTATAAACGAAATCATTGCCAAAATATTAGCCGATGTACCTCGTGTAATCGATGGTATTTTGGAGCGTTTGGAGTTGATGTTCCTCGAAGGATTATCGACAGGGATAACAGTACAAGACGACAACAAGAATGTGGGAACAGGAATCCGTCTTGACTACGGATATCTTCCTGAAAATCAATTTGGGGTAGCCGTGTTATGGTCAGATGCTGACAATTCAAAAGTGGTGGACGATATCAACCGTGTCAAAACTAAAGCAAGCCGCGAAGACGGAAATACTTTGGAATACGCTTACGGTGATTGGTACGCTTTCCAAAATCTTATCAAATCGAAGCAATTCAAAGAACAGTTTGCATTCAACAAAGGATTCGTAGGTAACAATATACCTACACCGACTATTGAACAGGCGAATACTGTATTCAAAAGTTTGTGGGGCTTCACTTTTACCGAGGTGAACAGGACTATCAAGCTGGAGAAGAATGGTGTACGTTCTACTATTACACCTTGGGCAGAAGGGCGAATTGTCTTCACTTCCGATTTGAAGGTTGGGGCTTTGGTTTGGGCATCGCTTGCTGAAGCTAACCGAAAAGGACAAATCAAAACAGCTACATATCAAACTGCGGATGAGTATATTTTGGTATCGAAATACCACACAATAAAACCATCTTTTGCGGAATGGACCGCTTCGCAAGCTCGTGTTTGTCCAGTAATAACCAATGTTGACCGTATTTATACGCTCGACACTAAAACAATTCAAGCATGAAGGTAGTAGCGTTGACAAACTTTAGGGACATTGACAATTTCACTAAATCGTATGTCGAGGGAGAAAGTTATGAATTTCCTGATAAAAGGGCTAAAGAATTGATCAAGTCTGGTTTGGTTCAAGCTGAGGGTAAATCTGCAAAGAAGGGAGACGAAGATATCTCTTCAAGAGAAGCAGAACTGATTGAGGCCAGAAAAGGTCTCGAAGGTTGGGCGAACCAACTTAAAGATCAAGAAGCAAAGCTAATTGAGCGCGAAAAAGAAGCAGTCAATACAGAAACCAAGTTATCTCAAAGAGAAACAGAATTGGAGTCTAAGGAGTCAGCTTTTAGCTCTAAAAAAGCCGAAATGGATTCCCAAGCTGAGGAGTTGGAAAATCTTAAAAGTGCATTAGAGTCACAGCAATCCGATCTTGAATCTAGGGAAGCAGCTCTTGTTGCAAAAGAAGAAGCCAAAGGTAAAAAATGACCGTAATTGATTACATAGAAGGATTAGTTGCATTCGAAGTTCCTCAAAAAGCTTCGGATGCCATCCTATTTGCTCGCGGAATAGATGGGGAGATGATAGCCTCCGACTTAACTCAAAAGCAAAGGGATCTTATATATGCTGATCTTCTTATGTATGGTATAACAAAGCCATCGTCATCCGGAGGTGAAAAGAAAGCACACGGAGGATTTTCCCATACAACCAAAAGCGAAACTTTCACCTACCGAGATGATTGGTTTAAAGCGGCAATGGCTATTTATAAGAAATATGGAGACCCTAAATATGATCCGGGATCTTTAGTGAAAATAACCAACGCATCGAGTAGATGGAAAAGAAGATGATATGGACTTTGTAGAATTTCCACATAGTTGTAAAGTATTCGATTCAATAGTTGATGAAACCCTACCACCGAGCCAAAGAGTTCCCGATGAGAAGGTTATTGTAGAAACGATATGTGACATACAAGCTGCGGGAAAGCCTACGGATTCAAACTATGCTATTGATGCAGACTATATTGTCTATATACCGATTATACGGATGCCTAAAATACAAAAAGGGTCTAAAATCGAATTACAGTACAGCGACATAGACAAAAGAACAGGTATAGTTAGGCAATACGAACCTAGTATGATGCTCGGGAACAGAATATGGGTTAAAGAAATTGATAACTGATGAAGATTAGTTTTAGTTCTTCTCCTAAAAATAAGGCGGTCGTTGAGGCCAGTATCACGAAAGTGAATCAGATGACCGAAAGCTTAATACTGAATGCTTACAAGCAAATTGGTCAGGCGAGTCTCGGTTACGCTGTCCGCAACAGAAAATGGGAGGATTATACCGGAAACCTTCAAGATTCTATGGGATACGGTATTTTCAAAAATGGTTCTTTGGTATTCTGGGAAACTTTGGATAGCAAGCAATATGAATGGCATTACGGACATCGGGTTACTAATGTTTCCGAATTCCCTTATGGAGCACAGGCTGCATTACAAGTGATGAACAATAATATCGACTTATTCTCCAATGGCTATAAGCTTCTGATTGTAGCTGGAATGGGGTATGCTTTAAATGTTGAAAACATCCATTTGCATGAGGTACTCACACAAGCTATGGCATTTACAGAAGATAATTGGAGAACATATTTTAAAGAAGTGGCATAATGGTAAACAAAAACTACAGCACTGAGCGAATTGAAGACACTCTTTGGGACTTGTGCCAGAACGTAGCACGTGTGTCGGACAAGGTGTTTGTTGGTAAACGCCCGGACTCGGCAGAATACCCAATGGAAACATTTGTTGTTGTGACAATGCTCACAGCAATGAAAGATTGGGAGGCTTATGGAAAAGGCGTAGTTCGTATAGCCATGTATGCAAAAGATTTACAGGGCGGAACTAAGAATAGTCCTGCATTAAAGAAAATGGGTGATGCCATAATGGAGCACTTACCTTATCAAACCGATGATTATCTGTTTGACTTCTCTAGTGAGAGCGGTTTTCCGGATAAGAGCGGATATAACATAAAAGCAATAAATGCTTATGTGGTAACCCTAACAAGAAAATAAAGGGAAAAACCCTCAACATATCGCACAGGAGTCGCAGACTCTTTTATGGGCTTGCGCACAAAAAAGTATTAACGAATAAATTTTATAAGTAATGGCAGATTTGAATCTAACCAAGCCCGCAGGGTCATTAGTGGCCAACTTAGGTTTATCCATCGGACAAGCCGGTATTTACTGGGCTGATAGAGGGATGGTAACGGATACTACCGTATGGACGCATTTAGGTGTCGTATTGGTAGGTACCGGTTCTATTACTGATGAGGCAGCAAGCAAAACAGATATAAATGTAGAGGAGTTGGACATTCCTATATATACAATCTGGGAGAAAAACGGAGGAATTATGTACGAAGGTGATATTCCTGACCTTTCTCTTGCTTCGGCTAAACTTCTGTTAGGAGCAGAACAGAGTACAACTTTTGACAATGTAGTAGGTCTATCCGGACAAGCTTTCGTCAAAGAAGGAATGTTTTGGTTGAAGCCTAAAGTTGGTGGTAACGGTATTGTATTTACGAACGCATCACTTGTTGCTAACATAACAGGTAATACGACTAAAACTGAAACTCTTAACATCCATATCCAAGTATCGGCAAATGCAGGTGGGGGTACTGGCTTCGAAGAAAAAGCTGTTCTGATGATCGGCAAGTAATAGACTTTCAAGTAATAAACCTAAACAGGGGGTGGGACATACTCCCGCTCCCTGTTTCCTTTTTTAATAAAATATATGCAAGAATCTACAATAGATAGTCAACATGAGCAGGGAGCTCTTCTGTTGAACAAAGCCATAGGTTTGAAAATAGGCAAATATACCTACCGATTCAAACCAATGAAAAAGTATACCAATTGGCGTATTTCCTTTCATCTGGTGTCTCAAAAAAGAGCTAATCCTAATTTAGCTGCTACTGTTGGAGCTATGAGATTCTATCAGAAAGAACAAGCCAAAGTATTATCCCTTGGGCTATTAAATAATTATTGGCTGATACTCTTTTTTCACTGGATACATTGGCGAATATTATTTCATCGCTTGTCGGAAGAAGAATACTCACAACTATTGTCAGCAGTTATTGATCGAATGGATGCAGGTTTTTTTTTGCTCAATATCGAGACAGCAGAGAGGATAAACTCATTGATGAGAAAGCAGACTCCGGAGGAAGTTTCAACTTCCCCAGCAGAACCGAAGCCGGATTAATGGCTTCCTTCATGGAAAAGTACCATGTTTCAAGAAAAGATTATATGAATATGCCTTGTGCTCTGATTTCTTTAATGATGTTGGATGCTCCAAAAGTATTATATGGTAAGAAATTGACCGACCACACAAAAGAAGAAATAGAAGAAGTCGCAATTCAAAACAGGGATAATCAGCCTACAGCTATGTCAATGGCACAAATATTAAATAAGGATGGCCACAAATAACGATTTAGGATCTTTATCCTACTCACTAAATATAGACATATCTCAACTTCCGGATACAATTAGGAACGTTGAGAAACAGCTATCTGGTATAAGCACTGTAGCTGATATATCTACTCGTGTAGATTCCAACCAACTGATTGGAGCAATAAAACAGGCTTTGATGGCAGAGGATTTCAAACTGAAGGTGACTTTGGACGATAGTTTCAAAAATACCATCAGTAACGCTGCATCCTTACTTAGTAATGCTACAAATGGAAGTGGGGGGACTAACACTACTGCCCAATTAGGATACATAGATACCCTTATCCAAAAACTAAAAGAACTTGAAACACAATATAAGAATTTACCTAAAGGAGCTGATACTTCCAGATTAGTTCAGGAGTTTTCATCGGTACAGTCTGAACTAAATAAGGCTGGTAAAAATTTGTCTTCCGTATTTAATAAATCTTGGGCTGATATAAACAAGATGGCCGAAAGCACTATTGGCGATCTCAAATCCAAAATAAAATCACTAGAGCAATATAAACTAAATATTCCCTTAAGCAATCCGGCAGAAATAACGAGGGTGAGTGACCTTATAAATAAATTGAAAGGTGACATATCCTCTCTATTTCAAACTCAACAAGTAAATCCTTTTCAACTACCCGAGAATTCAATTAAAGAAATAGAGGCTAAAATAAAAGCCCTTAGAGAAGTAAAGGATTTTGCCCCAATCAACTCGCAATCGTTTATAGATGCTGAAAAAGCAATAACCGGATTGCGAGATAAGCTTGCTTCTATCGGTCAGCTTAATCTACAACAAGCCTTCTCTTTACCCGAGCAATCTATTGAGGAAATCAAAAGAAAGCTGAGAGAGATTGAGGCTTTGAAAATAAAAGCTCCTATTAGTTCTTCCGATTTCAGTGACGCAACGAAAGAAATTGAGCGTCTTAAGAAGCTGCTTTCCGACATAAATAATCCACCTAAAGTCAACCGTTCATTCGCTGAAGTTATGGGTATGGGTACAAATACCCTTAACCAAATAACGGAAAAATTGAATGAAATACGCAGATTAAGAGGTGAAATAAATGTCAATAATCCAAACGGAATTTCGCAACTCAATTCGCTTAATAAAGCCGAAGCCGATCTGTTAAGGCTTCAGCAACAAAGATTAGGTGTCAATAAACAGATAAATGAGACTTACGCATCTCAAGCTAGTCTTGTAGACAATCTGACTTCTAAAGCTCTGGCATATTTCAGTCTTGAAAAAATGCAACAGTTCGCGAACAAACTGATTGAAATACGCGGAGAGTTTGAAAAACAGCAAGTAGCCTTACAGGTTATACTTCAAAGTAAAGATCAAGCTGATAAATTGTTCTCTCAAGTCGTTGATTTAGGGTTGAAATCACCTTTCTCAATCATGCAGTTGAACTCTTACGTGAAGGGGTTGGCAGCCTATAGGATTGAGACAGATCAGCTATTTAATACAACAAAAAGGTTAGCAGACATATCTTCGGGACTAGGAGTAGATATGGGTAGACTTATATTAGCTTACGGACAGGTGAGAGCGGCTTCTGTACTTCGTGGTCAGGAGGTCCGTCAATTTACGGAAGCAGGGATTCCCTTGATAGAAGCTTTAGCAGATCAATTTACTAATTTGGAAGGGCGTGTTGTATCTACGAATGAGGTATTCGATAAGATTTCCAATAGGCTAGTTCCTTTCGAAATGGTACGCGATGTATTGTTCGAGATGACCGATGCCGGAGGTGTTTTCTTCAATATGCAGGAGAAGCAAGCCGAGACTTTAGGTGCAAAATGGAAGAACTTACAGGATGCTATTGATGTAATGTACAATAGCATCGGACAGGATAATGAAGGCTTCCTAAAAGGTATGGCTGAAGGTCTAACTACTATGACCGAAAACTGGAGAGCCATCCTTGGTATATTAGAAAGCCTAATAACAGCTTTTGGGGTTTACCGTCTCGGTATCATGGCTACTGGAGGAAGTATGGATGCCTTGATCGCTAAAACAATGCTTTGGCACAGAGGTAGCGATGCTGCGATGAAGAAATTCATTGCTTCCCAAACAGGTATTACTGGTGCTTTTACGAGGATGGGAATTGCGGCTAGAGGTTTTGGCGCACAACTCAAAAACTTATGGGCTACCAACGGTCCTATGTTATTAACAGCAGCAATAGTCGGTATTGGAATTGCTATATACAACACTTACAGAGAATCGCAACGGCTGAAAAAAGAATTAACAACGATTGCTGAAGGTGGAGTTAAGGAGATGGAATCTCTTATCAAAGCACATGATGAGCTGATTGAAAAGTTGGATAAAACAACAAAAGGGACTATCGAATATAAAGAAACGAAAGATAAACTTTTATCTCAATTCGGGGAGTACTACGATAAAATGCGTGTTGAAGCTGAAGGGTATACATACATAGCAGAACAAGCCCAGTATGCTGCGGCATCCATCCAAAAAAAGATGAAAATGTCGGCTATGGAAAAAGCTATGACAGCCATTGAAGATTCAAAAGGAAAAGATCGTAATGAAGCTTATGCTGTGCTACTATCTAAACTACCAAATCCAAAAACTCTTAACAGAGGAGTAAATCAGAAAGGCGGTATCGAAGAAGAGCATATTAAGAATTTGGCAGATCAAATAGCTAGTAGAGTTCAATCTTCGGCTGACTTTAATTTTTTGAAACATGGGTATAGTGATTTTAAAAAAGAGGTCCTTAAAGTAACAAACGAAGTATCACGAGAATACGGATTGTCAAAAGAACAGCAGGTTTATCTATCATGGAATGCAAAGGAGTTAACAGATTATGTTGTTGCCGTAAAACAATACAATACTGAGATGGAACGTGCATCTAAAGTTAATGATGCTGTGTTTGGTTCTTCCACGATGATGAAGTCTATACCAGGTGATGCGCGATCTCCTAAACAACTGTTAGACGATTTCAACGAAGCTGAGAAAAAGATTAAAAAAAATCTCGAAGACCGAGAGAACCAGATAAGAAATAGTGAGAAAAATGAAAATATAGCTGCTGAAAAAATAAACCAAGCTCGGGCAGATTCGTATAAAAAATTAAAAGCACTATCTAAGAATTATAATAATTATAAACTATCCGAATATGATGCTGAATTAAAACGGGTAGAGGTTACTTCGTCTAAAATAAGAGATGCGGTAAAGAAAACATTGGGTTATGACAGCAAGTATTTCTCTCCTTTTAGTGCTTTCACGGATGCTAAGAGTATGCAGGATGCTTACAAGTCGCTCAAGGAAATTTTAGCGGACCCGACCAAAAGTGATGAAATTGTTAAGGATGCTAAAGACAGAGTTGAGGCTCTCAAAAAAGTAGCGGGGGAGCTAGGCGTGAACTTGGATCCTAAATCTTCCCAAAAAGCAGGAAAAGCAGGAAAAGCGGCAGAGGATGCCCGATTAGCCAAATACAAAGCTGAAATAGCGTTGGTAAAAGAAGCTAACGGTGCTTACAAGAAATATCTGGATGTGTTGGATGAGTCTAATGCTAAGGCTAAAGTCGAAGAAAACTTTGCCGCTCAATTCAAAGGTTTGGGTATCGATATAAAATATGCATCAAATGAATTAGCCTATTACCAATCTATATCGGACAAACTTTCAAAAGGAACTTCTAAGAAAGATGTTGCTTTATGGAACAGTGTCAATAAAGAAATTGGAGGTACTCAATCGGAAGAAGAAATAGAGGCGCTCAAAAAACAATGGCAAGACCTAAATGATCTTTTCGATCTCAAGAAAGAAGCTTATGCACTTCGCGATATGTATATGCAGAAAGGTGTAAGTAAAGAAGTTTCCGAATCGTTTGTAAAACAAATATATGGTGACATTCCTATTGAATTTGATAATTTTCAAGATGATGTTTCTGCTAAATTATCCGATGCTAGCAGCAATTGGGGTTCTGATGCTGGAAAAACTTTTAAAAAGAGATTTGGTCAGGAAGCTAAAAACTCATTCTTAGAGATGTTGGATAAATTCCAAACTACTCAACAAAAAATAGATGGTATAAACTATAAATACACTCAGATATTTAAGGATCTGGAAACCCAGAAAAGTAAAGTATCTGCGGAAGTGTATGCGGGTATGGTAGCCAATGCGGAAACAGCAAAAGCCGAAGAATTAGCGGCTGTTACTGCTACCGCCATTCAAATGACTGATGCATACCAAAGGATGTTTGGCAACATATCTGAAATGTCGGAAAAAGAGTTAAACTATCTCATTCAAAAATGGAAAACAGCCTTAGCGGAGGCTAAGCGAAATATGGATGGGACATTTTCTATACGCATTGACGGAAAAGAGTTTAAGACCACAGAACAACAAATAGCATCCTTCACCAAGAAAGTGTTGGCTAGTGAAAAAGAATTGCGCTCAAAGAATCCGTTTAAGATACTCATAGACAGCATAAAAGAACTTCAAGAAAACTCTCTCCTCAAAGGTAAACTGAATGACGAGTTATCGCTATTGAAAGCTGAAAGAGATAAAACAGATAACCCGGAAGATATAGATAAACTAAATTCAAAAATTGAGGAGACAGAAGATAAGCTGAAAAACTTAGATGCGCAGAATGCTACAACGTGGTCTAAAATGGCCGCAGGAATAGATAATGTGACTAAACAAGTTACTGATCTTGCTAATTCTTTTATCTCCCTTTTTGAAGCTCTCGGAGCAGATGAAGACACAACTGATACTCTTAATGACATTGTTGGTATTGTTGGTGGTTTAGGTGATACTGCATCAGGTGTAGCTCGAATAGCGTCAGGAGATATTATTGGAGGATTATCACAAGGCGTAAAGGGTATTGCTGGTGTTATCTCTTCCATTACATCTTTGAGTGACCGTAAGCATGAGAAACAAATACGCCGCTTACAAGAAGCCATTGATGCTTCTAAAATAGCATACGAACAACTAGGCAGAGCAGCCGCAAAAGCTCTCGGCAATGCCGAGTATGACACGAAAAAACTACAAATAGCTGAGCTAAAAAGGCAACAACAACTTATTCAAGGTCAGATAAAATCGGAGAAGGATAAAAAGAAAACCGACAAAAATAAAATCAAGAATTGGGAAGAAGAGTATCGCCAATTAGGTTATGAGATAGAGGATATTATAACAGAGATTACCGAAAGCCTCACTGGTAGTATCAAGGATATGGCTAATGAAATGACTAATGCGTTAGTCGAAGCCTTTGAAGCCGGAGATGATGCTCAAGAAGCTATGTTCAAATCCATAAAAAACAATCTCAAACAAACCATATCCAAACAGTTCCAGAAAACTGTTGTCGAGAGTGCACTTGCCCCTCTGTTCAAGAGAATGAATGAGATGTTGGGCATCGATGACCAGGGGAATGCTACTTACAAAAGATTTACTCCCGAACAGGTTAAGGAACTCATCGGTATGGCCGGAGATATATCCGAGGATGTGATGGATATCTTCAACTCAGGAGGATGGAAAGAGATATTCGATGCTCTTACCAACTCGGGAGAATTATCAGGCTTGTCGAAAGGAATACAGGGACTAACGGAAGATACGGCTCAGATTATCGAGGCTTACTTGAATACCATAAGAGATGTTACCATATCGATAATGATTAATAGTGAAAATCAATTGTCAGTATTGCAAGCCTCGCAACTAATACAGTCGCAAATACTAACGGAAGTTGCAACAATGAGTTCTGCCACTGTCTCTATGAACAACGCATTGAGGTCGGTCATAGCGCAGTCTAATGGAGATAATGGTGCCGGAATAAGAGTTTATATAAAATGAGGGTCACAGACCCTTTTGTTACCCATTTAACTATAAAACCAAAGAATGGAATTATCAGATTTATTATTAAATGAAGCTATAAATAAGGGACTTTGCAGACCTTGGCAGGAAAACTGGAAAGGTGACATGGACTCTCTTATGTCTATGTACAAGAGGGGTATAGATTTTTGTATCGAACATGATTATCCTTCGCTCGATATAATACGAAGGTATCTGAAAGGGAAAACTGAAGATTATAATATCTATGTCGATTCGGATTCGGAAGCAACTGTGTATGCCGATACTGTAGTCGTTCTCGGGGACAGTAAAATGAAAATATGGATTGCCGATTATGGAGTGGTGAGCCTATATCTTCTCCACAATTCAGAAGTATTGATATTTTGTGGCCCCCATTCTAAAATAAGCGTTGAAACATACAATGATTCTGTAGTAAAAGTGAGGAGGACAACAAATGTATCTGTTTACAGATACGATAATTCCATAGTCGAAGGTGATAACGTAAAAATATATAATCGTGAACGCAATGCAACGTAATTTTTTCATACAAAAAGCCAGTGACGAAGCGAAAGATATATTTGCCGAATGGGGAGTTGTTATAAACGCTACACGAGGACTGTTAGAGATACCCAATCCTAAAGAACCTTTTAGCCGTGATTGGGCTGAAAGTCAAGGCGTAGAATTATATATTCCTGATAAGGCCATATTCGCAGATAAAGAGGTGGAACTGGATGTAACCTATTATGGGGCTCATGGTAGAGACCAGTTCAACAAGTTTATAACATACCTTATTCAACCCGGTAAAAACCAATATACACAAGAGAACAGAGATGGCGTTTTTCAACTTTTCTCTCCTTACCGGAATACAGGGGCAAGGCTTACTTACAAAAGTATGTCGTTCTCGAAAGAAAAATATCGGGGATACTGTGTAAGCAAGGATCTGGTTCAGGCGACATTGAAATTCAGATGCCCGAATGGGTTATCTTTTGGAGCATCTACTTATGGAAGAGCATCTAATTCATTGACATTTGAAATAACAGAGGGTGAGAATATCGATGTTTTTTATTCTGATGGAACTCGGGATCTGGATAAAACCGAAACTTTTACGAAAGATAATATCCGATTCTGCATAATTAATCCGAGTAGTATTAACGCTATAAGGGTCACAGACCCATTTATTTAACTTAATTCACACAATCATGGAAACTTTTTATATACAACGTGGGGATGATGAGTCCATAAACATATATGACAAATACAAAGTAGATGTCAAGGATATAATATCACTGAAAAATCAGGAGGAGGTAGAGCTAGGTAACAGTACAGCTTTGTTCAATACTATAGTGGAAGTAGCTGTACACCCCAATCAGATGAACTTATTGTCGAATCTTACTTCATACATAAGTAACCGCACCAAAGGGCAGTATGACAAATCGGCAAGAGGTGAATCAAAGGATGGAGTTTTTCAATTAATAGATGTAGATAAGGCTAAAGGATATCGTCTGAGCTACATATCCATTAGGGATACCGGTAAAAAAGACGGTAAATGGAAACTACTGGAATTATTATTCCTGAATGAATTACCACAGTCTACCTTAGATGTATCTGATGGGTTATTCATTGGTAACTCGGCCAGTGATATCTATTTCTCAGATGGTACATTTCTAAAAGATATCCAAAATAGATATATCCCTAATACGAATGAATGGGCTTTGGTTGTTCAATCTGATGGAAGACCTTACGAAACCGGAACTCCTGTATTCGGAGGTAACAATTATGTCGAAAACTCACAAACAGTAGAAGTTCAGGAAGGGTTATACATATTACGATGTGAGATTTCCCATAACGGTCAAACATATCCTATCTCTAGCTATGATATGGGAAAAAGTTGGATTATGCTTAAGCCTTTACTTCAGGAGTTTATCAACCGCAAAGAAGCTATACTTAGATTTCCGGCGGATGTACCTGTTATGTACTATGCCAAAGAACTATTGCCTGAAATAGAACTTCCTGCGGGGTTCGGGATGTTGGAGTCAAAAGACCTTTTAGCTCTACAAGATATTTTAGAACAGGCAGATATGTGGAATGAGTTTTATAACAAAAATACTTTGTATGGTTTTGTAGAATACTTGGCTCTAAACACAAAAACTCCCCGATCTGCATTCTGGTGTAAAAACAAAAAGGGTGAAGTTACAGGATTCCAATTTATCCAAAAAGGATTCAGAATTATCGTAGAGCATATCCATGTAGAGGATTATACTTATTTACCGATAATCGGTATCTACAGAAACTAAGGTCAAAGACCTTTTTATTAGTCGTTTGAGAATTAAAAACAAACCATCATGTTGCTTAAAATATATAATCCATCAGGGAAACTCGTTACCGCAACTCAGGACTTCTCTTATTCAGGAGCTGCAATGGGCGAGAAGACCATATCTTCGACTTTACTTTCGGCACAGAAATTAAATCTTCCGCCGAATAGTTATGCAGAGTTCAGAGGAGAGAAGTATCTAGTTCGGAACGAACCGTCCATAAAACGAACATCGGCAACGGGTATAAGAGGTGATGCGTTTCAGACATCTATCGTTTTCACGTCCAAGCAATATGAACTTGTCGACTGCGACTTCATGGACTATGTGTTGAATGATGATATGTATTACACAGGTATGGATTCGTTTTCATTCTATGGAGATGTGTATGATTTGTGCCGACGTATACAGGCAAATCTGGATGGTCAGTATTCCGGAGCCGAAAGATGGGTAATACTTATGCCATGTAAAGGATATGACGACCCTCAACCTGTGACTAATATAGGCTGGGGCGACAGAATATTGGAAAGTGAGACTTTACAGATATCACCATCCAATGAGAATTGCTGGAATGCTTTGACTAGATCCAACAGCGACTTCGGTTTCTTTTTTTATTTGGATACTGCTAAGAAACTTATCTATGTAGGCGTAGAATACCCCGAATTCAGAGTAGAGAACGAGCTGATCACATTCGAATACGGAAAAGGTAATGGGTTATACGAAATACAAAGAGATGTAGAGGCAAATACCGTTATTACGAAATTACGCGTAAAAGGTAGTGACCGAAATATCGACCGGAATTATCTGAGAAACGAGTCATTTCCTCGATTCACGCAAAATTTGCAGCTACCTGTATTTAGAGACACCCGACATCAAGCCAGACCAACAGACTACTTGTTAGCTAATCAAAATCTGATAGACTATTTCGGTGTACGTCCGGGCAGTAAAACATTTGATGACATTTACCCATCTATCGAAGGTATGGTAGACGCTAATAACAATCCGATCGATACTATCGGGGGTGTAGAAGATATAGACGATACGATTAAGGAGAATGGGGATTTGGTACAATCCTACTTCTATGTGTACTTGTATGATCTGGGATTTGACATAAACGAATATCTCACATCAGAGGATGCGACCCTATCAATGAAAACCGGATATTGTGTTACCAATTTTAAGATAGTAGAAGCTTCTCCTTTGAGTTCTGCGGATCCGCATTATGCTGATGGTTGCCGATGGAAATTCAGATTAGAAAAAGATGTCACTTCATCCGCTAATTATATACTGCCTTCAGGCAATGTGAAACCCAAGAAAGGAGATAAGTTTGTTTTACTCTACATTCTTATGCCTGAGAGCTATGTAACTGGGGCCGAAGAAAGACTGGAAGAAGCGGCTCAGAAATATCTGGACGAGAACTCCCGCAGTAAAATATCCTATACAGTTAATCTGGATGAAATATATTTAGCAAATCGTCCGATTGTTGCCCGAGCCTTGAAAGAGGCTATAAGTATGCGAATCGTAGATAATGAGTTAGGTGATATGGAAGCGGACGATGGTAGTTTTTATACAGTCAAATCTGTTCAGAACCTTGTAATTACCTACAAAGCGGAACAACAGATCCCATCCTATCAGATAACGCTGGCGGAAAAAATAATATCGAATCCGATAAACCGTATTGAAAATGAAATAGGAAATATAGCCGAGAATGTTCAGAATAATGGTTCGCAGAATACAGTTAATCGCCGGAATGGTATTCGCAATAGTCGTAATCTCCGTGCTCTTCGGGATAAGATATTCGACACGGACGGCTACTTCGATCCGGAGAATATTCGTCCGAATAGTATTGAAACCGGGTACTTGGCAGTCGGAGCCAAAAGTCGGGATTTTACGACCAACAAAATAAGCATGAAGGCTTATAAAGAAGATGATGTATTTAAGGTGTCACTTTCTACAGGTTATATCAATCATCGTGCCCTTTGGTGGGGAGGTGGTGACGAAGCTCCCGCAGATGTCGATAAATTTACTTGGGGTATAAATGATGCTGCCAGTCAGGAATTATCTGAAAACGATAAAGATTATTATATCTATGTAAAAGCAGAACGGAGTACGGGGCTCGCTGAATGGTTCGTCTCAACCGACAAACTGCAATATGATTTTGACAAGGATTATTATTACTTGCTGTTAGGTGTTATCTATCCTGTTCAGGAAGACCGGAGAGATATATCTCTTGTAAATGGCATGGCTTATATATCAGGTGGAGCTATTTATGGAGATGTCATCAAATCGATCAACTATGTGGATGATGATTCTAATGAAGGTAGTATGTACGACTTGAACAATGGTAAAGTTCGGTTGGGAAATAAATTCAAAGGATTACTTATTGATATCGTAAATAAGGTATTTTTATTATTCGGAGTAACGTTAGAGTTTAAAAACGCTAATGATGAACTTGTCTCAAAAATTGATGGTGACACAGGAGCTGCCATGTTTGGGAAAGGGGCTAATACCTTTAGCGAGAACGGAGATGTATCGTTAAGCGGCGGTGTACATAAATTTAATGCTGATAAGTCTATGGATCTTGCAGGGGGTAATATCCTGTACGATTTATTAAATGGGTTGCGGCTAATGGGTAAATTTGAGAGTAATAAGGATGGTAACTGTATAGTTATTGATCCTGTTACTAGGTCTTTACGAATGTTGCATGGAGATTTAGTTATTTTTGAACTTGATTTCTTTGTTAATGACAGTTTTGCAGGACCACGTATGAAATTCTATTTGTACAATATGCAAACAGGAAAAATTCACACATCTGTATATATTGATGGGGGAGCAATAAAAATACAAAAATCTGATAATAAAGTATTTTTTATCGCAGATGCTTACCAATCTAAAATATGGATAGATGCGGAATCTCTTCCACAAGGCAGGGATAATGCTTATCCTAGAGAAGTATACATGGATGGTGAAACACTAAAAGTATTCCGATATACGGATTAAACTATCTATTATTTAGGCATATAAATCCACGATGTTTTGTCAACTGAAGCTACTGGGTATATATAATAGGAATCAGCATAGAACATATCTTTATTTTTATCTTTTGTGTATTTTTTAGATAAAGATGTAACAGTTTCACTATACCTATCTGTAGGTTGGTTTTCTATAACAACAGTAATTTCGGTTAGTTTATCGTTTGTAAACATATAATTTATGACATATTGCAAATTACCTTTTACTTCTTTGAAAGATGCTTCTGCTCCTTCGACAAGATCTCTTGTTTCGCTGGCTTTTACTTCTTGTTTACTTTTACCAAAAAGTAATAATGGTTCATTAAAAATAAGTTCTGCGTTTGGATTTATAGTTCCATTGTTCCCTCCATCATCAGTAATAGGGTCGTCACTAGAACAAGCTGTTAGTAGACAAATCGAAAACAGTATGTAAAATATCTTTCTCATCAGTATATAATTTTTTAGAACATTACAAATATATGAAAATAATCTATAACAAATTATTACCAACCAAAGGCTTTGTCGCCTTAAATTTATTCGGCGTAATATTTGCCCGAAAAGAGTATAAACCGATATCGGATAGAACAATCAACCATGAGTCCATTCATACAGCGCAGATGAGGGAAATGCTTTACTTGTTTTTCTATATCTGGTATGGCATTGAATGGGTTGTTCGGCTGCTACAATACAAAAATAAAAGGGATGCTTATCGTAATATTTCCTTCGAAAAGGAAGCCTATTTACATGATATGGATCCTGTATATTTAAAACACAGAAAACTTTATAATTGGTTCAGATTGGTTTAAGCAAAAACCGCTCCTATCTATCACAAATAAAGAAGCGGTCGATCGTGTTCTAAAAAAAATACTATGAAAACAAAATTTTCAAACTCATGGAATTACAAAAATAGTGGCAGCCTAACGATATCAAGCTTGCTTGAAATATCTGAGGCGCATCCTATTTTATACAAATATACAAATTAATTTGGTTTTAGTGTATAAAGCAACTAAATTTGTCTTTAACAATCAATCCTTTAAGTATGGGAAAAAATAATAACAAATCACTGAAAACCGGTAACTACGAATTCAGAGCCTATAATGAAAAAGTCGTAGTAGATGTAAAACGACCCAAGTATATCAAAAAAGGGGATGAGACCGTTCAGGATGGATTCTTACCTGTGCCTGTTTTTACGCTTGGGTACAGTTCGGAACAATTCGGGTATGGGCTTCTTCGTCATCTCATGGACCAGAAGGACGGGACTGCGTTGGAAAACTTCGGAGCAATATCGTTCGCCATGAATAGCTTGTTCGCTTCCAATGCCGAATTTCGTAACGAAGTGCAAAACCTGATAAATAAACACCTAAATCCTGATGGGCAAGAAGCAAACAACGGCTAAAAACCTAAAAGCAAATGCCGCTCGAACCAAAGACGATCTTATCTATGGTGCGTGTATGCTATTTCTGTTATATGGAAATAAACAAAGGGCTTGGCGCGAAACTGCCGGGTATATATCCGAAGCAGAAAACTCCAGTGCGGCACAACCTTTCTTTGCTTCCGAAAATGCCCAACGTAAACTGGCTCAGGCTCAAATAGAATTTGAGGAGTTGTTGGATAAACACCTGGCAGAATATGCCAAAAAGAAAGGATTGTTCTTCCCCTCCGAAGAAGCTGTCGGTGACGCTAATGCCCGAATGGAAGCAATACGTAAAAATCTGGAGGATGGTGTACGTACAAAAGAAGATGTACTCCTCGAACTAAACGACCTGATAACGACTACAAGTGACCCCTTTCTTAAGCGCGACTATTACAAAATGTATATTGATGCCACCAATATGAAAAAATCCGATGAGTCAAATGGCGCACAATCTTGCGTAGTCGTTCTCCCTGAAAAAAATAATATCAATCTATTGGGCTATGAGCTACACATATCTCCTGATAAAAAACAACGGTTTATGGAAGAAGTGAGGAAAGCCGGAATTGTGTTGGGTTAAAAATCTGTAGTAATTTCTTCGTCTTCACTTATAGCTGTCCCATCGGGACGAACAAATACCATCATCACTTCGACTCCATTTTCGAAATATAATCTTTTAAAATCGTCAATCGTTCGTGCGATACCTATCAAACAACTAAGATGTGGATTGTAGAAATTCACACTTCCGCCAGCATTGATAGACTTACTAAGCCTGTCTACAATTAGCTTTTGATATTCTTCTATATGCTTGTTAGGTATATCTAAAAAGGTCTTGTGGAGTCGTTGAACATCTTGAAGTTGCTGGGTCTTGTCCTCAGATTCTTCTATTATTTTACTGTTAGTTAGCCAATCGTTTATCTTCATGGTACTGCCTCCAATTTTCATCTGAAAGATATAAGTCCCTCTGAGATTGAACACCCTTTCTGTTGTAAAAACTCTATTTCTTCGCTGGATAGTTGGGTCGTATCCAAATCGGCAGATGCATAACCATCCTCAAATTCCAAAGGTTCGTTTGTATATTTACTAATAATTTCTAATACTTCAATCGTATCTCTTAACGTTTCTGGGTAATTCATAATACAACCTCCAATTCTTGTGATTAACTATTCAGGCTTAAATATATTCATTAATTCTGAAAGTACATATAAATCTTGTTTCTTACCAATGGATATAGCCTCATCAGAAGCGTTCATATCTGATAGAGTTACATACATTCTGGCATACGCCATACTTATCTCTGATAAACTTTGATAGAATTTATCTAAGCCGTCATATTGGTTTGATATCCAATTATTCAATTCTGCTATTTGAGCTTGACTTAAAGTTTTCATATATCGTAAATTTTAAATATTTCTTTCTTATAGATAATTTTGTAGAAAAATCATTACTGATTTCGCTCTACTAATCGCAATACACTACTGGCTATCCAAAGTTTACCTGTTGGCGTTCGCAATCCCTGATCGTTCAAACTATCGGCGATTTCTTGTCCTGTCATACCTAATTTTCGTAATCTGATTATTTCCGGAATAGCTTTTTTATTTGCCGGATCCTTCTGCGATTTTTGTTTGTTAGCCTCAGCTCCTTTTTTACGTCCTGCAAGCGTGAAATTACTGGACGTACCTTTACCTTTCTTGCCTATGGAACTACATATTGAGGAATATATTTTGTGCTGCTGTCTGTAATAACATAGATCCACTATAACTCTCTCGCTTAGAAGAGATACATCACAACAAACAATATTTTCAAAACCGATCTCTCTGCACACTCCTATTATTCCTTTGGGTGTGTCGCCCAAATGCTGCAATAGAGCTACCACTAATATTATTTTATTTTCGAGAGCATATTCCGCAGCTTGTTTTAGATTGGTTTTGCCGATATACTTTTCAATTATTTTTCCTTGGATACATTTTGAAACAAAACAGAAATCATATTCTACTTTTTTCTTTTGCTTATTAGGCGAGTAAAAAACATATTTTTTCATATCTATGCTCTATTTAATAGTCTGCCGACAGAACTGGGAATCCAAGGGCAACCTTTGGGTGTTCTGAATTCATTTTTATTTAGTTCGTCTGCAATTTCTTGTAGTGTGAGTCCATTTTTTCGTAATACTAACGCAAATGCAGCAGCTTTTTTATTTGCGGGGTGATTAATAGATTTTAAGCGGTTAGCCATAGCTCCTTTCTTTTGAACGTCATGGGTTAAAGCCTCCTCCCATCTAGGATTCCCTAATTTTACTCCATTCGATTTTTTTATATCTAACGCAGATCTGGTGCGTTGACTGGTGCGTTTCCTTTCATCTTGTGCGAGAATAGCCATTATTCCAATAGTCATAGAATTGGCGTCAGGCATATCACAGCAAACAAAATTTACTTTTGAATCTTGTAGTGTGAGAATGAAAGGAGCATTACGACTTAGTCGGTCTAATTTAGCAATCAAAAGTATTGCATTTTGTTTTTCACAGTCATCAATAGCCCGGATGAGGTTTGGACGGTCATTCTTTTTCCCGCTTTCAATATCTTGGTACTCAGTGACTAATTCCCCTCCGTGTATGGACAAGAATGTACCGACATCTTTTCGTTGTGCATTAAGACCAAGCCCCGATATACCTTGTCTTTGTGTTGATACACGATAATATGCTACATACTTCTTTTCCATATTGATTTATTTAAAAATTGGGTGATATTTTAAAAAAGTTCACGTTTCTTTTTGTTCAGTAAGTATATTATATTCTTAGGGTAGATAAATATTCAATTATATTTTGTCCACTATATTCAAACGCCATGAAGTCTTTTAACATATACGTGTTGTTTTTAAAAATCTCTTTACTTATAATATTTCCGTTATCGTCAAAAAAATGTGGTTGCCTTGCCCGTACATCCACCCATTGCCACATATATAGTCGAAAAACATATCCCATTGTATAATTACAGCATGACAATATACGCCGTTTGGGTAACTTCTTATTTTCTCATCAAAAGAAATACTGAATTTTTCAGAGGCATTATTCCTTTTAAAAATTAGAATAGCTTCATTTACTATTTTTGAAATTGTTATTGTCATAGCTTATTTAGGATTGAAAGGTTTGAAAATCTCTTTAAAGAATGAAAGGATCATTCCAATGACTATAATTATTAGTATAAACATGATTATTTTATTTTACAAGTTGATAACTGTATCTGTGAAGATTACGTTTGCTTAATAGCAAATACGCATTGCGAGTGTCTTTTTCTGTATCAAAATTAAGTACATCACAAAAATCCGTTTCATAGTTATTCAAAATTTATAGATTAGGCAGTAAACAAAATAGCATACTGCCTAATTCTGTGGTTATTAGAAAAGCAATACATCGTTATGTAAGTCAATAAACATCTCCGCAAATTGTTTTGCCCGTTCGGGGGTTTTAAAGCAAAGGTGGGAGCCGCCACCAGTGCAGGCATTCGAGTAATAGTACGTCGAATCGTTGAAACGGAAACCTTCTTTGTATTTCCAAAACCATGCATAATATTTTCTTTGGCTGTCGTTATCGTAGTCTGGGATAAAATTATCTTCTTTGTTCCATGCTTCGGCGATAACCCATAATCTATAGTTGCTTACTAATGCTTTTGCGTGTGTAGCCGGCAACATTGATACATCTGGTAAATTCGGCGCAATTTCTAAGTATTTACAGCAATTTTCGAATGTGCTTAAATCAATCTTTTTCATATTTTCTTTAGTTATTTGGTTTATATATTTTTCGGGGATTATGCTCATATCAGAACCGAACAGGTTGTTCCACTCAGTATAGGAGCTATTCAGATCGGAAGCAATACTTTGCATATCACTATCACTTAGTTGCATGACTATATCTTCGTCATACCCATAGTCAATAAGAGTTTGACGTGATATAGTGTGTATCTCAAATTGTTTGTTTAATCTGTCCATATTATTAATCTTTTAAACGTTGTTTATAAGTCTCTTAAATACTGCGTATTCTGTTTTATCCAGCGACATAAGGAAGCGCGCGCCATCAGCATATTCCTGTAGATCATCATCCCAACTCATGCACTCTTCAACTTTGTTCAAGATGGTAGTTAGTATAGAGTATTGAGCAGGAGTTAATTCCAATTTTATCTTTTCATAACTATTCAATTTTTAGATGTGTACAGAGAATAAATATAACCTTTGCCGCCTCTGTAGGCTATTCCGTTTTTAAGGTTTTTCATATTTTCGTTAGTGGATTCGGTTTTGTTATAATACAGGTCGAAAGAGTCGGATCCATTTTCATCTACAGAATAAAATTCTGTAAGGCGTTTAATTATTTCGGTTTCATCAACTTGATAACTACCATCTAAATAAATAACAGTTTGGCGGGTGTGTTCTGGATTTTGTATATCTATAAACAAAACCGTTTCGCTGTTGATCCTTAATTCATCCGGATCCCCTTCAAACCATGCTAACACGTCATCGATTTCGCATATCTCCATTGTTTCACGAACTAAATCGTTTTCGTATGCATTTTCCCAATTTATAATAGCTGTTTTCATTGTTCTAATCTTTGATAGGTTATTAACTAGCAAACTTTAATTTGCTTGATTCGATAAAGAAGTCTTCACCTTCGGTATATGATTTTATAAGCTTTTCGGCTTCGTCTTGTTTTTCTGTGGGTACTGGCTTTGTGCTGTTTTTATAATATCCGTAATCGGCTACACTATGCCCTTCAGACTGACAAAAACAAACTAACTGCTTTCTGTCATCGTAATAAAACAGAAGTACCTCGTTATATTTAGGACAATAACGAGGTACAATATATAATTTTGTTGTCATGGTATTTTAATTAAAATAGTAGTGATTTTTTAAATATAAGTGCGCTTCTGTATCCATCTCAGACCATTTCAATAGCTGTGCTTTTGCAATTCGTTTGAAGGTAAGTTTTTGAGGGTCGAATTCTTTTATAAATTCTATTCCCTTTTCGTTACTATGCTTTTTCAATACAGTCGCAAGCTGGTCAACTGTGCAAATGAATAGAGATTCATTATAACTAGCCCACATAAATTTAACAGCTATTATTATGCGACATCCATTAATAATGCCACTCATATAATCATTATTTGCTTTCATAATGTTAAAGGCTGGAACGTCTTGAATCATTAATAAATTTAGTTTCTGTCAATAATTCTAGTTGACTAATAGCTTCCTTCGCTTCCTTTCTCCATCTGTCAACAATACCAAAATGTTGTAAAGCTTCACCAAAATATACCTTGTTGAATTGGGTTTCTATCAATCCATTGTTTTTTTGTGCAATATAGCCTTGTATATTATCATATTCCTCGTCTGTTATTCTAAGATATTCAAGTGCAGTTTTTCTGTCTTGCGTAAACCAATAATACCCATTTTCTGTTGCATACATTGGTGCACCCGAATAATCTGAAAGATGCAAGTCAACAAATATTTTAAATTTAGGGAAATACTTCAATATCTCATCATGGCAGCAACCCCCGCAGCTATGATAATATTGTCCGTTTCCTTTTTTCTCATAAATATCAGCGGTTATTGCAAAATCTTGGTGTCCGTTTTTACATTCATCATTAAGTCTTATTTTTACAACTATCTTTTTACTTCCTACTATTTTAACAGTTGAGAATCTGAGATCATTAGATTGTTTCTTTGTATTTGTTGTCATATCTTTACACCTGTATAGGGCAGGATTTAATTTCCCCTATATGAATTGATTTAATTTTTAAATTGATTCGGTTTTTAACCGGTGTGCGTCTTTGGTCGGATTACACACCGGTTTATTTTTAGGTCCTTAAGGTTAACCAAATAACCAGAAGGAAAACACAGCCTTTTTAAGTCTTAGCTTCGCTTCTTTCTATTGTTCGCATCGTTCATTCGTCAACACCTAACTAAAGAAGACTTACAAACCAGAGTTAAAAGGCTGGGAGATTATTATAATCTATCTATAATGGTTATAATTAGAATTACACCAAAATAGACGAGAGCAGAAAAAGCAATATAAAATGTTGCTTTATCCAAAAACTTGACTATTTTTGCTTTCATACTTTTTAAGAGTATTAATAAAGCGGGGTTGTTAAGTTGTTCAGGCTCAAACCTCGCTTTGTTGTTAATAATTCAAGTTGATTATTACGTGTGTTTATTTCTATTCGGATAAGGATTGCGACCCTTGCAACACGTGTGCGTTATGCTATAACTCCGAAGTTGTTTAATATTATGGTTACTCTTTCCTGTCGTCCAGTTTCACCCGATCCCGTTAAACTCGGTTATCCATTTTTCAATACGTCAAAGGTCGCTAACCTGCATTAGGGTAAACGGTTCGATCCGTTTTCTCGGTTCTTATTTTAGGGAGACCGCTAAACCTTGTAACATCCAATAGTTAAGAGTTGATATATTAATTTTAACGTGTTTGGCAGGTAACACAGCCTGGCAGATTTTTAAACGTTATATGTATCTGCAAAACGGTTTTGGGTTTTATCATAACACCGTTGTGTTTCCCTTAACTTTCTAATACAAATATAGAACTTTAGTTTCGTTTATGCAAATAATAATAGAACTTTCTTTCTTGTTTAACTTTTATTAATAGAACTTTAGTTGTGTTTTCAGATATAAAGGTTTTCTTTTGTACAAAAAAGTATGGAAAGGAATATAAAAGATATAATCAAAGATATTTGTAAGCGAAAAGGAACTACTTTAAGGGCTTTAGCTGAGAGTATCGGGACTTCTGGCGATAGTTTAGGGACTACGCTCGCAAAGAATAATCCTACATTAGACACGCTTCGGAAAATATCTAAGGCTCTGGGTGTACCTATATCTGAAATAGTAGACGAGTCACAAAGGCCCCATGTTAATAACCTTTGCCCACATTGCGGAAAAGAAATACATATATCAGTATCATAGTTGTGGGACTTATGATAGTAGGTATTGTTGTGTTTTGGGATTCCTTAAAAAGATATTTAGATAATGAAAGAAACTAAAGTAAGTAATAGAAACATTATTATCCCTGGTATATTGTTACTAATAATTATAATTTTAGCAATTATACTAGGAATAATATCTAATCGCACGGAAGTAAGTACAGAAAATAACACTCCTATTGGAGTGGATTCTACCTATCAAAATAATAACGTTGAAACATCGCGCGGATATTCTACAGATCCTAACTACAAACCAACTGTCACGCCGGACGGTAAATACCACACAATAGACGGCAAAGCCAGACAAAGACAATACCAAGGAAGCAAAGAACAAAAAGAACATTTAGACGAGATGGATCGCAGAGGCTGGTAACTGTATCAGCGTGTTAACGCCTATAAAAGCTAACTACAATATAACAGAGAAAGATAATCACATTAAAACGCATCCGATTTCAAGATGTAATACACTGATAATAAACAGATTAAACCGAATGGTTAAAATCAACTCTTAAACGACCGTTTAAGAGTTGAAATATTAATAATGTTAACCTTGTAAAATATTGACTATCAGAATTTTATATTCATTGGTGGCTATTGCATACCCCGCCCCCGCTTTGTAGATTCGGAATACGCCCAACCCGATATCGCTTTTATTTTTTTTATTTTTTTCTGGATTTCTGATATTTATATTTAATATATTGAGTACCAGTTGTATATGTGTATTTTTAGCTTTTTATTCTTCTTATCCTATAATCTTATAAATGTAGAAACGCATTTTAAAGCCGAATAAGCCATTATTTTTATATCAGATGAAGTGATGGTCATCTAATGGTGTAAAGTTTAAAACTCAGTTGATATAATCACTAAATTGACTATGTTTTGACTATTAGTTATCCTGCTTTTATCTTAAAAGGATAAAATGCCTCCTGCTTTTTACCTTTCTATTATAAGAAGAATAGATATTCTTGTATATTTTTGATTATCAAGAGTAATTAAAATAAAAAGAGGTACGATTTGAACACTAAAAGATGTGCATTTCGTACCTCTTTTGTTGTTTTATTTATATCTTTGCTCACAATATGTCTAAATCCACTGAAATAGAGTCGAGAAATCCTTTTTTAGAAGGATTGTATTCCGTTAAGACTAAAAACAGGCAATCTGTTATAGCTAATGGCGGAGTCGTAGATGTTGTGGATACTAAGACAGGTGAAGTTCAAACAGGGTTCAATACGGTTAGCCGTATGAAATTGTTTGATGCAGAAGGTTTCATTAAACTGTATCCTGCCGGACTGATCGTGTTCGGTGATTTGTCTTCCCGAGCTCAGAAAGTATTGCTTTATTTTCTCTCTGAGCTGAAATATGAGGATACGGTTTATTTTGTACTGAACAAGTGCAAATCATACACCGGTTATACGGATAAAAGCCATATCTATAAAGCTATATCTGAACTTAAGGATAGAAAAGTTATAGCCTCGTCAGATAAACCCAAGTATTTCTTCATTAATCCTCTGATGTTTTATCGTGGGGATCGACTGAAGTTGATTCGGAATTAAACGTATTTGATATTTTTATTCTGCTTTTGCAGAATTAAATAATAAGAGTGGAATTTTCTAAAATGTTTCTGATTCTTCTGCCATTGTGCCATTATTCTGCTTTTCGCCAATAAAATTCCAATGTCTTTGGTGTAAAACCCTAATCTTTCAGCCTCATTGATTATAAAAACATGGCTTAAATATTGTTTCCCGCTACTTACTTTATCTTGACATTTGAATATCACAATACCTTTATTTCTGAGTATCCTGTAAAATTCTTTTAGGCTATCTATATAAAACTGATGTAACTCTTGTTCATTAGGAAATACCGAGAATCGTTTAGCTATTATGTTGGATGCATCATCTTTTTGTAAGGATTTACCCATAGTAGCCAAAAATGGAGGATCAAAAACAATAGTATCTACGCATTCATTATCTAAAGGTAAGTTTCGTGCATCTGATTGTATAACTCCTTCTACCTGAGGTGCAATGTCGAATTTCAACTTGGGCTCTTCTATTCCGGTTTTTCTATAAAAATTTCCAATACTGTAGGTAGGATCAACATCTACAAATCCTTTAGTAGAATGTATATCCAAAGCTGCTTTTATAGCCTCTCCGTCTGAGTTGAATATAGATTTAATCATTTTTTTTCTTGAATTATTAATAGCCAAATACTTTCTTGTGAACTGTGTGTACATTCCCTTGAACAGATTCTGTTCCTTTTTCAGCTCTTATGTTTTTACCAAGGTGGGTAATTATATAACCATTACGCACCAGATGATCGATCTTCCATTCGTTGTTCATCTTATCGTATGTTTTTGAAGTTTTTTTTGGGGGGGGGGGCACAGACCCTTTTATTTGAGTTTTATATTAAGTAATGTTGATCGTGAGAAGACCGAGTCTAAATGAAATCATTTGCTTTTTATATGTAAGTAGGAACCATCACTCTCTGGAGTCTTTGGCCAATCCCGATTTTTATTTATGATAAGTTTGTCCTCAATAGCTTTTTTAAGACTTAAGTAGTCTATTTTTTCTATGTCACATATACTGAACAGTAGTCCGAAACAATCGGCTATTTCGACTATATCTATCTTCCCTTTTTCTATGGATTCCTTCAATTCAGCAACCTCTTTACTTAAGTGGTTTACTTTTCCTACTGTAGTTTGATTAGGGAATTGCGTGGATGCCCATGATCCCCAAGTTTTAAATAATTTTTCCATTTTTAAATTCTGTTTTATTTTGTTCTGTTATATATTTTTTTGCTCTAGCATTGAGAGCTACCATTAAGTAATCCTGTGTTTGATCTTTGGATTGTAAGGATTTTAGAACATCTTCATCATAAGTTCCGGGTACTATCAAGTGATGGATTATCACTGTATTATTTTGCCCTTGACGATGAAGCCTCTTATTGGCTTGTTGGTACTCTTCGAGTGACCAAGGGATGCCGAACCATGCTACTATGCTTCCGCCATCCTGAAGGTTCAACCCATGCCCTGCGCTTTTGGAATGCGTCAGAAGAACAGGTATTTTACCATCGTTCCAGTCGTCTTCATCCTTGGCTGTTTTGAGTATTACAGGTTTATATGGTTTGAGCCGTTTCATAATCCGGTCTAAGTCACTCTGGAATTGGTAAAAGATAAGAACCGATTGGCCATTGGCTGTATCTATGATTTCTTCTAACCTATCCAATTTGGCTTCATGGACCACATGGTAATTCTTATTACTATATTTATTACAACCTTCGGGTCCGTTTTCTGAATAAAGAGCCCCATTAGCGTATTGCAAAAGTTTATTGGATAGAGCTGCCTTATTATCGGCGGTTATAACATCTCCATCGACAAAAGATAACACCTGTTCTTTTTCGAATTCCAAATAGGATTCCATTGTCTTGTCGTCAAGTGCTATTTCCTCCATACGTGAGAGAACCGGAGGTAATTCCAAGTAATCCTCCGTTTTCATAGAGATACAGATGTCACTTATTTTCTCATGTATAATTTCCTCGCTTCCTTTATTGAGCTTGTAGTTGAATACTACATGGCCATTAGATCTTCCGGGAGTAAAATATTTTGTCCTATATTGAGTAACATTCTTCTCCAATCTCTCTCCTTGGTCCAATAAATATACCTGACTCCATAAATCGATAAGTCCATTAGGGGCTGGTGTTCCTGTCAAGCCTACTACTCTGTCAATCTTGGGTCTAACCATTCGCAAAGCCTTAAAGCGTTGAGATTTTGGACTTTTGAAACTTGATAATTCATCGATAACCAACATCTCGAAAGGAAAATAGGATCCTCCGTAATAATTGACTAACCAGACAACATTTTCCCGATTTATGATGTATATGTCGGCATCTTGCTTTAAAGCTTCTTTTCGTTTTTTCTCGGGACCTAATACTTTGGATATAGTCAAATGCCTCAAATGTTCCCATTTGGTTATTTCTTTAGACCAGGTATTCTGCGCTACTTTAAGCGGAGCTATTATCAACACTTTCTTTACAGACAATAGTTCAAATATCAGTTCGTCAATGGCAGTAAGGGTAGATACTGTCTTACCAAGACCCATTTCGAGAAAGAGCCCTGATGCTGGATTGTCTATTATGTGTTGACGAGAATGATCCTGATATCCATGCATATCACTCTTTCTTAACATACCCAATCTGTTTTAAAAAGGTTTCAAGATCTCTTATAGTTTGGTCTAACGATTCCTGACTGTCGATAACACCAACGTTGAATCCCATGTCTTGTAGCAATTTGATTTTAACTTTCTGCATAAGTGAGGGTTCTTCTCCTGTCGTTTTAATCTCACGCCACCAAGTGAATCCTCCGGGTATTAGAATCTCCCTGTCCGGATAACCTGTGTCATAAAAAGAAGAAAACTTGATTGCTTTACAACCAAGTTTCTTACAGGCGGCAACGAGTTTTCGTTCTAGTAATTTTTCGTTCATAAAAGTTGATTAAGGTCGCAGACCTATTTATTATTTCAGCATGATATAACAGCAACCAAAAGCTACCTTTCGACAGCCGGACGATGCGCATTCACTTCTGTTATTTTGAGGGTTACTCGCGCGTACGCGCGTAGGGTGTATGCAATTAGGCAGCGATATACCAATATATAATACCTAATAAATATTACTATTAATATAAATATGTAACTTTGTAACTTTTATACTCCAAATTGTTTGTAATAAACACTTTGGAGAGTTACAAAACAGGTTACATTTATATAATTTATAGTAACTCTGTAATTAAAAAGGTTACAATTTCTTTAAAAATGTAGCTGATGTGTACCTTATTTTATTCGGTAAAAGCCCCTGACAGATTTGCCTTCGACCTTAATTACTTTTTCCTCCCAACCTTCAATTTTACGCATCGCATTTCGTATACGTTTTGCATCAGACGAAGCTATTTTTATGTCGCCATTGAAACGCTCACACCAAATATCAAGAACGGAGAACTTGTCTCTTTTTACTTCCCCTTTCGGTGCAAGTTCATCTCCGTTCAGGAATAGCTTACGAGAGCCGAGATCCATCTCCTTCCAGTTTTCGGGCCACTCTATGTCGAGGTATTCTCTTATAAGTTCTTCCCATTCATCAATACTTCGGTAATCGTCCTGCATTCTACGAGCCATAGCTTCCGTATTTTTGTCGAGGAATAAGGATTCTCCATTTTTATAGATTTGTACGGCTTCTGCCCAAATCTGGTCTACTTCGTCTTCCAATCGTCTAAAATCTTTTGTTGGCTCCTGAACATACGTCCTTATAGGCCAGAAACGTCTGTTGCCACTCGGATCATTCAGGAAGTTATAATCATTAGATGTTCCGAAGAATACACACTGACGAGGGAAATAGCCCTTTTCTTCTTTAAAGGCTAACCGACATTCGTCCTGTCGGGAGCTGATGAAGGATTTTACCTTTTCCGCATCTTTACCTCTGAATCCGGCAAGCTCCTGAATCTCTTTGATCCATACACCGAGAACCTGTTCAACATCTTGGTTTGTTCCTTTCAGGTCAAAGTTGTCGGAGAACCACCCTTTGTCGGATTTACCTAGTTTCTGAAGTGTGACGCTTTTCCCGACACCCTGCTCTCCGACAAGGACTGACACATAATCGAATTTTACACCCGGTTCGAAAATTCTAGCTACCGCAGCAACCAGACTTTTAAGCGTGACCGCTCTGGTATATGGTGTATCTGCCGCACCCAGATTATCAATAAATACGGTTTCTACTCTTTTGACTCCATCCCATTTCAGACTATTCAGATAATCACGTACCGGATGGTATCTGTGCATATCGAATGTGTTGAGTTTAGCTATTTTGAGCTTTGATTCGTGGGAGATATCGAAATTACGTTCGAACCATTCGCTTAAGTGCCCATTATCGAAGTTGTTCCAGATATTCATACTCTTATCGACTCTACGCCAAGGAAGATTGCCCATAACATCATTGGTATTCCTAAATTCGTTATATGCAAATTTTCCTTTAAATGCTTTGTGGTTTTCGAATATCAACCGGCAGTTGGTTATTGATGCTTTAGTAACACCTTTGGAGTCCACATCCAGTTTTTCTAGCCAAGTATCGTCTTCTACTTCAACAACATCTTCTTCCGTAAAATCTTCAAAATCTTCTTTTGCGGATTCCAGTCTTTCTTCGGCAATGGTTTTCCGAACTTCTCCATCTTTTGTTGCAAATTCCTGCATAGCGATATAAGATGGAAGTTTATTAGCCGGAGTATTTTCTTTACTATCAGTGTCTTTTATTCCAAATTTATGTACACGAACCAAATCGAAGGCATTACACAGCTTACCACTCGCAGGATCGGTCCCATGATGGGAAAAGGCAAAGAGATCATCGTAAACCACTAACCCCGCAGCCGTACTTCCATGCTTATAGGTAAATCTGTTCTCTACATCGCAAGCTTCGTATTCTTCAGCTAAGAATTTATCAATGGCTTCACTAATAGAGTAAGTGCGACAGAAAGCTCCCACGATCCCTTTTTTCTCGGTTGGTATTTCCTGTTTTTTGATTTCGGAATGCACGGCTTTATCTACTCTTTCGCTGATAGGCCAGCTACTAGCATCCGTCCAATCGGTATATGAATTTAGAATATCGTCTGCCGACATCCATTCTCCATCCGAATATTCGAAGATGTAATCTCCATCTTTTGGCGAACTCGGCCAATACATTAACCGGCAAACATCGAAGGTTGTATCATCGAAAGCGTTGATATCGTACTCATTAGCAATATAACGAGCGATTGGTTCGTATTCTTCACGCGAAACCTCTCTATCTAAAGGTACAATCAGACGCAGACGCGGTTTATCCGGAGAATGTTTATGAGTTGAATAGATAGCTCCGGCGAATCCCATTAATTTGAAATCAGCCCAAATATCCATTGTTCCGAAATCAATATCCAACGTAACGAGTTGTCGGTGAGAGACGTTTTCTATCTTACGTCTACCTCCGGCAATGAATCCGCCAACAAAACCTCCAATATCTTTTATATCGGATTGCATGGTTTTATTCATCCCCAGATATTGAGAAAACGTTTCATGTGTTCGATGGGTATCTTTAATCCGGTTCAAGAAAGCAGACCAATCAACTGTCTTATTTTTCCAATTGACTTCTTTACGGCTTCTTCCTATGGCGATATCTAATTCACCATCATATTTTATTTGTAGTTTATCACTCATATTTATTAATCTATAAATCCTTTTACGGTGAGAGATTCAGGGTCACAGAGTAATTTCAGATCTTTATTATTCTCATACTTTACGTAAATAGGTTGTTTACCGTTGATCAATTCGTCTTTATGGTAGGTTCGTCCCGATAAACCAGATTTGGTTAATACCAGATATCCCGAATTTTGATGTTTCATTATTCAAACAATTTTAAAGTTCTTTCAAAATCAGCTATGGTCTTAAAAATCATATAGGGTATTTGAGGAACAACGGCATTACCAAACGACTTTACAGATTCTTGCCTCCATTTATTCCACGGTTGCCAAGGGTTTCGGGGTTTTCGTCCATCAAGAAGGGCGTTAGTGTCCATCCTACCGGAAAGCCCATCATCTCTGCTACAAACAGGGGGTTGAGTTGGAAAGTTTTTCCAATTATTTTTCCATATTCCGGGCGTTTGGAACTGTGATACTTCGCTTGGATGAAATCTGGATATGTTGCCATTGAGTTGGTCGGGGTCGGAAGTAGGCTCAACGTTGCAAGATCGTGAAGCTCTACAGTCCAACCTTGGTTCAACTTTTGTAGTATACTCGGGGTAATCGATGTTCTCCCGTTTCGATGATTGTTCGCAAGCGGTGTTGGGAGTAATTTCATATTGTATAATATCTCCGGGAGTCCTTGTTGCTTGCTGTTCGGCCCTCTGCGTTTGAAATCCTGCGCTGTAGGTGTTGGAAGCAATACCTTGCTCAAAGCGGTTTCTGAATTGTTGTTTTTGTCTTTTAGCCTGTTCGGATGTATTCCCCCAGTCATCGTTGTTCGAACAGTAGGCAATAATCCAGATACGGTATCTTTGGTGCGGAGCGTTGACACCGCAAGCTGGCAGTAAGAACGGCCAGACTTCGTAATCCTCATTTTCCAAATCAGTGCACACCGTGTCGAGAACCAACCCTCCATTCCAACTAAGTAATCCACGAACATTTTCCGCAATGACCCATCGGGGGCGAATTTCTCTAATTGCTCTGAACATTTCAGGCCAAAGGTATCGGGAATCGTCTGTTCCATTGCGTAATCCTGCTGATGAGAATGGTTGACAGGGGAATCCACCGGTAAGTATGTCCACCCCCCCCTTGTGTGGGGTGAAGTCTGTTTCTTTAATGTTACCATAAGATATAGAGTTTGGAAAATGATATTTTAATATTTTATTGCAGAAAGGATCTACTTCGGAGTGGAACACATTATGCCATCCCATCCATTCAGCTGCAAGATCAAAACCACCTATACCGCTAAAAAGAGATGCATGATTCATATTTTCTTATCCGTTATATGTTTTATTAATCTATCCCGACCATCGGTAAAATAATCGGAGTCTTTTTCTATAATTACGACCTCATATCCTAAGTCGAAACAGGCAATTGCCAGACTCATGCTTCCTCCGTGAGTGTCTAATATTTTCCATCCGGGTTTGGCGTAGTCTAGCAATAAGCGTTTATATAGAAGCACTGGTTTTTGTGTAGGGTGAATCCGTTTTTCATTCAACTTCTTATTCCCTTGTTGTATTGTTGGTTCTTCTAAGCTTTTTGCTTGCCTGAATCCGCTCCATAGTAGTTTTATATCAATCTCAGAATCCAGTAAGCTACAATAGGCTCTTTCAAAACCTTTAAAACTTAATTTCTCGGGAACGCATTTATCCCATTTAATTCTTCCATTTCCAATGTTGGGAATATTCAGATAATCAATGCCCCATATAATCTGATGTACTGACACATCGAATAGTTTCTCAAAATAAGAAAGACCAGGAGTTTTTAGGTCCCAGTCTTTCTGCTTGTATTCTGATTTTCTTACATTGAGTGATTTGCCATTTTTCTGCTTTACAGGCATCACCGTTCTCTTTGTAAACGGCATTTTGGTAACATCCAACCCATAATCTACATCCGGTATTGCCAGATCAAATTGAAAAGGATAAAAAGTATCCATAATTTCATAACAATCGCCTTCTATAAGTGTTACGCATCCGAATGTCTCAGCTTTGAAATTAGATATCATCGGTTTCGTAACTCGATGATAGACATTACAGCATAATTGGCGATATCCATAAGAGTATCTTCAACACTTTCGGTATTTACCTGTGCCGATTGTTTTCGGATAGTTAGGGATTTCAGACGATTTAACTTGTCTTCTAAGCGAATACAAGGCATCGCTTCACCATACTCTTTGAAAGATTTTCCAAAGCTGTCTCCATAATCGGCATTCTTGCGTTCGTACAAATCCGACATTTCAGATGTTATGCCTTTAAATTGATCTATTTTAGGTGATTGATTTTTCATAATTCTTTTAATGTTGCTTGATTAATGTTTAGTTTTTAGGGTATAAAATACAGCCTTCAAGCCCACAATTCTCTAAGTATTTTACGTTTTCTTGACCATACGCTATTAAAATAGATCCAGCACCAGGGCTGTTTCCCATAGAACCGTCCGGTTTTATGAATTTTATTCGTTTACTCAGAAATAATATTGCATCAGCTCTTTTTAAGACATACTCTTGGCACCATTTGGAATCTGTACGATTATATACTAAAGCAATTCCATTCCCATGCTCAGATAATTTTTGCATAAATTGCCCAATCAAAGGATTCTCGTAAGGAGGATTAAGGAATATACGACCATGCCATGATTGGGTAAGACCATTGTCTCTTTTAGTATAGTATTTACAAGCTGTTTCTGTGATTATATTCTCTGGGGATGCAGGATCAAGATCAAAGGACCACCACCCACCTAAAGCTTCTATTATGTAGGGAGGAGTGTACCATTCGACAGTGCTTTTCTCTCCGTTTCTTTCAAAAGTTGAATTCATTATTATTGTTTAATCTCTTTTTTTTCTCTAAATACACATCCATGTCGTCAAGTCCACAAAACCCATTGCATTCTACTAATGGTTCAGGCTCTCGACCTTTGAACATTGATATATCTTTTACTTCCGGATAGTCCGGGTGTGGTAATAAGAACACAGGAACATATCCACCTTTCTTCTTAGCTTCATTGCTCTGGTCTTTACAAATGGTAACCGGTTCGCCTTTGAGATTCGTAAGTTCATGTTCTCTCATTGCCATCTTATAGAACTTATTGTATTCTTCTCTTTTTCTTTTTTGCCAATAACCAATTCCACCACGAGTACAACCTGTTTTATCACAGTTATTATTTTCATAGCCTTTTATATAGGGCTCCGGTACTTTAATTCCAGCGTTATCTAATATTTTAATACAATCTTTTTTGAAGTATCCATACAACAACAATGGATAAATAGCGTTAAGTTTAGGATTATTTAAAGTCATGGGAACGGCTCTTTTTATTGCTTCTTTCATATCGTACCCGAACACTTGATGTGCCCAAGTATTTTCTTTTTCCCATTGTTCTCTAACTTCCCTCTTTAACTTGGTTGAGCAAATTGCGCCTCCAGCAACACTGAGTGAAAGATATTTATACCAGACTTCCTCAATTGAGTTAAATTCTTTGCTCGATATAATTTCGATTTTAATGCCATACCATTTTTCACAATCTTTCAAAAAGCGGTATGTATCGTCATCCTCGTTCCTTGTATCTTGAAAGATTACTCTGACTCTATTAGCTCCGAAAAGATCAATCGCTAGTTTACAAGCGACAGCAGAGCTAGCACCACCAGACCACCATGCAATAATATCTTTATCCATTATTAATCTTTTTTGTAGAAGTCGGTAACGTAGCCTTCTGCGTTTAGGGGCAGATCTGGAGCCCACGGCATTGGACGACTCATTATTTCACACATTTCTCCTATGCTTCCAAAGCCTTCAATTATGTCTCCGATACCTTCGTCATGTACATGAAAAACAAGCGGATAGTTGGCTTCTTCCAGCCTGAGCATAGATTCGCATAAGCAGTCTCTCGCAATAGCCTGAGTAATGTTTTCGACAAATTTTCCTCCGTAAGAATCAATATCACCCCACTTGTTTTTATCATCGAGACCTTTGTACTGTATTGATTCTTTTGTTCCGAAAGCTGTCTGTTTTTGAATAACTCTGGGTTGTGGATATGCTAGAGAACGGCCTGATGGTAGTTTAGCGAATAGTATCCCTTTGCGCATATAAAAGGTTACTCCGTTAACTGTGTTAGGTTTACCTTCTTTTATTGTTAATATTACGGCCTTTTCTACGGTATACCAAAGTTGAACTATATTCTTATTGGATTTTCGCCAAGCTTTTACTATTCCCGGCATCTCTTCTTCTATCAGTTCCTTTTTGATATCCATAGCTTTTAAGGCTCCCACAGCACCTTGATAGCCAAGTGCTAGTTCTGCAACCTTTCCTCTACCCCTGAGATCTTTTGTTACTTTTTCCAGTGGTACACCAAACATAGCAGATGCAGATGCTTCGTATATCATTCCATGAGTTTTGAATACGTCCAATCTCCATCTTTCTTTCGCCCACCAAGCTAACACACGTGCTTCGATGGCACTAAAGTCAGCTACATATAGTCTATGACCATTAGAAGCTATGAAAGCAGTACGTATTAGCTGAGATAGCACATCGGAAATATTACCAAACGTTAGTTTAAGTATATCATATTCTTTATTATACACCAATTCACGGGCTAACTCTAAATCCTTTAGTAGATTTCGAACTAGATTCTGGAGCTGTACTATACGCCCTGCAAACCGTCCAGTTCTATTGGCTCCATAGAATTGCGTAAGACCTCTTATCCTGCCGTCTTTGCACACTGAATTTAGCATGGCTATGTATTTCTTGATAGAGGTTTTGGATAGTTGTTGCCGAAGTTCTAACAAGCGTTTGACTTTTTTATCATCAGCTCGATCAATCATATCAGGTATATCATTTTTCTTCAAAGATGTTATCTCCTCTGACATCTCTTCTGATAACCATGATTTAAGTTGGGCAGCACTATTGGGGTTATCCAGACCCGTTATATCTTTTGCTTCAGCTAATAATTCATCGGTACAAATATCATTGATGTATAGAGCTGATTCGACAAATGATAGGTCTAATGCGACTCCTCTTTTATTGATTTTCTGGTCTAAATACCATAATTGTCTTTCTTTTTCCGGTATGTCGAAAAATGCTATTTTCCGTCTTATGGCACGTTCTACCTCTACGTCCATACCATTGTACTCCTTATATAGATTCCATTTGTCTACGTCATGGTGGGGTAGATTACGAGTTCTTCCCTGATTTACTTTTGTAGGCTTACAGGGAACTGAAAAATAACGGATCAAAGCTTTACCAGCTTTCATTTTCTCTTCGGGCAACTGTAATACTTTGGATGCCATATCTAAGGAAAGAGGTAAACCGAGCATAGCCGATTTGACCATAGAGCATTCCCACTGAGTAACATCAAGATCCAAGTTGAAGTAAGAGGATATACAAGTTATTTCGAATGCTGCATTCCATGCTGTCTTGAGAATAGTTGAGTCCATTAAGGCTTCTAATATTCCATCCGGCAACTCTTCTTCTTGTGCAAGGTCAATAACTGCTACAGGGTCATCATCATAAGCAAATCCGAATAAGAGAATAGCAAAATCGGGAGCTTCAGCATATCTGTAAACTCCCGATTTCGTTAAATCCTCCGAACTATATGTCTCTATATCTATTGATAATGTTCTCATGGTAGTATAATGGGATTTAGTACAATAAGATGTGTAGGAGGAACAACAGCCGATATTTTGTCAGTGCCCTCCATGTATATTATTGAGTTTCCATTGTCTTGGATAACAACTCTACCATAAGGAACTTCTATTCTAAAATCGTTGGGGGCTATTATTAGCCAAAATTGTTTTATTTCCATAGATCATTTGTTTAGAGGTTGTACTTTCCACCAATTAAATTGAGAAGGATCCGCATTTGATTCTCGAACAAAATCTCCATGATCAACATATACGAATTTGTCTTCTTCCATTATTTTACAATAGCAATTTAGGTCATCAATTTGAGGAAGTTCAGATATAGTACAAAACGCTGTATCGTTTAATTTCAGGTCTTCTCTTTTACATGGGATTAACTCACAGGTAATTCTAAGCATTGATGAATGAAATGGGTAAACAGCATAATCGCCAGCTCCCATTACAATAAAATGACGACCATCGTTAAATCCGATTGCAATACCGTCTCCGAAATCGCAAGAATACAGGAGTATATTGCTTCCTGAGAGTATTTTGAAATCATTCATATCAGTAGGATATTTTTAATTTACTTGCCGTAATTCCTTGTGCTATTTTCTGCTTTTTTAAAGATTGTAAAAGGGCAAAAGGTTTATCAGCAGCTAATATTTCACGATGATTACCATTTATATATGTGAGTTTTCCGGTTTTTGGTTTATCACTATTTGGCATTTTGAGAAATATGAAAAAGGTGCAAAGCTTTATACTTCACACCTTTCTGGTTATTTAACTTATTGATTGGCGACAATTATCCCAATAGAGGATCAGCATCGTCATCGAAATAGTCGGCGAAATCAGAAGTTGCATTCGATCTTCCTGCTAATTTTTCACCATCTTCTACTTTTAGAAGGTTATTGAGTCCACATCCAACTCCTTTGCTAACATTTTCAAAATTGTATGGATAAAAATTAACACTGGCAAGACAATAGCAGCCACTATAAAACTCATCTTCATCAGTTATATTTCTTTTCTTTTTATCTACAATTCCGGGTTTAGTGTCGCTGGAAGCACCAATAAAATAAGAATTTGCGTATGCCGCATCATCAGGATAATAGGCATCTCCGTCTTTTAGTACCTCTTTCATATTGTTCGGTACTTTACCTCCCCATAAGTTAACTTTTCCACTTTCGGTAGCTTTTGCAATAGCTTCTTTTATTGCTTTGACAGTAGCTACATCATCTTTTGAGATGATCAGTGAAATTGAATACTTAGGTTTGTCTCCCGCTTTAATAGCTTTCGGTTCAAACACGTTAGCGTAACTGGCTCTTACTTTACCAGTAATTACATTAAATGATTCTGTTGCCATAAAAAAATGAATTAAATGTTTATAATAAATTTATTCGAATAATCCTTCGAAATCGGATACTGCCGAATTCCATTCAGGTCTTTTGTCCGCAATATCTACTAATGATGGTTTACCGCTAGGCTTAATTATCAGGCTACCGATAATAGTTTCCATTTCCTTTTTACCTAACGCTTTTTCCATTTTGGTTAAGCCAAGTAGGTTTTTTTCATAGATGATTGCTTCTTTATATCCGGCTGCGATAAGAGCTTTAGCTACTTCATCCGGATTTGAGTATATTCGGTTACTTCGTCCCTCGACAAGTTTAAGCCCTTCGAAGTTCTCACCATTCAAGGCTTCTGCCAACGCAAATTCTTTTACAGAGTTGATCCATTTTACAATAGTGTCTCCTTCTTTTATGATATAAGCTACATCCAGCTTATTCATAAGATCTGGATTTTTGTAATGGCTATCCGTTATGGGTTTCATCTGTTTATTAGCATTCGCTTTACACAGGGCTTTAGCCCTACAAAACCGACAATGATCACCTGGTACATAATTTCCTTTACCATCAAAAGCAAGTTGAGCTCTGGGTTTCAGTTCTTCTTCCGCCCATTTGAGAAGTTCTTTTACCGATATTTCGAATGTGGAAATGTTATCTATACGAGGCTGGTAAATGGTCATCCTAATCGTTTCTATTTCGAATAGAATACTAAATTCTATATACGCGCCAAGTGCATATATCATCATTTGCTTATTATTTACAGCATCTACCCGAACGCCTTTTCCATGTTTGTAATCCGTAAAATCTAAAATCCGGTCAGCTACAATAAAGCAGTCTCCTGTTCCGAATCCTTCAGGAATAAATTGGGTCAGATCAATCTTTTGCTCAACGAATATTTCTGCATCAGATGTATGTTTTTTTGCAGCATTAAATTTTTCTACTACAAAAGTTGCATATTCATCGGCGTATTCATACATCGAACCGGAATAGTATTTGTCTGCCTCGATTTCCTTGAACAATTTGTTGAATTGCGCTTTTGTGAGCAGCTTTAGTTTCTGCTTGATAAGCAATTCTCCGAGGGCATGGGCAACTGTTCCTTCTTCGGCTGCTTCGCTTGTGGTGTTAGGAAAACTTTCTTCCAGACGAGCCGATGGAGTGCAAGCCATCCAACGACTTGCACCACTCGGGGATAATACAGCGTGTCCCATTTTAAAGATTGTTTAGGAAATCCCAATATTCTTGATAGTGTTTTACATCAAGAGTTGTCGGATTTGAAGCGTTGAACTCAGCAAACTTGGCTTCAATAGCATCTCGTTTACTTCTGTCTGCTGTAATTACTTCTTTGACCTTAGCGCGAAGCATTTCCACAGTGATAGCAGAGGAATTCGAATCAGCAGGAGGTTCAGACGTACTTCCTTTACCAGAGGACTCCGTAGAAGTATCTTTTTCTTCGGTTTCTGGTGAAGTAACACTTTCTGTTACGACCGAACTTTTATCCGCTTTAGATTTTCGTGTTTGTCTTCCGGTTGATTCTTTCTCTTTTTCGGGAGATTCAGTGTTCTCCAGCTGTTTTTCAGGAATAGCTTTGTTACTTGATAGATATCCAAGAAAACCCGATAAAATACTGTTCAATTCAGGAGTAATCCCGATAGTTAGTTTAAATTCTGTTTGGAACATAATGATTTAATTTTAATAAATAAAGCCCAGAACTTAAATTGGTCGAAGATCTGGGCATATATAAACAATGGATTCGGTTTATTTTAAATGTAGGGAAATTAGCATTTCCTCGTTTTTGATTATTGATTTCATAAGATTTCTTGAATTACAGTGTTTAGCCCACCCAAGATGCGAGCAAATAGACCGTTTGTATATTCTTAAAGAGGTATTCTGTTTTTCAAGTTTTGCTACTTTCTTACAGAGGTTTTTCTTTATTCTTTTCCGTAATAGAATGTGTGAATGAAAGAATACATAACCTATAAAGTCTATACCATTAGTATCCACAGGAAATATTTGGTAATTACTTTTTAGATCTAACTCTAACTCTTGTTGTAGAAAATCTCTTATTCTTAATCTAGTTTGATGGAGATAATCTTTGTCTGAAGACAATATTACCATATCATCGGCATATCGGTAGTAGTATTTAACCCCAAGATTTTCTTTCAGCCAATGGTCAAAATAAGTCAAATAGAGATTCGCTAAATATTGAGAAAGATAGTTACCTATGGGAAGCCCCGGAGCGGAATCTATTATCCCATCCAATAGGCTGAGTAACCTTAAATCTTTTATCTTTTTGCGGACAATGTCTTTAAGAATATTGTGGTTTATGGATGGGTAGAATTTTCGGATGTCTAATTTTAAACAGTAATGGGTATTTTCGTAATCTTTAAGATCGCGTCTTATGTGTTTTAATGCTTTATGTATACCTCTACCTTTTATACAGGAATAGGTATGAGTTATAAAGATAGGCACCCAAATACTTTCGAGAACATTCATAATAGCATGATGTACCACTCTATCACGAAACGGAAGTCTGTAAACAATTCTTTCTTTTGGCTCAAATATGCTGAAAACTTTATATTCCGAAGTCTTATAGGTTCCTGAGATAAGTTCACAATATATTTGGTTGATATTGGCATCTAAGTTTTCTTCAAACTTTTGAACTCCATAGGATTTAGACTTTCCCTTTCGTGCTTTGGAGTACGCTTCATACAAATTACTTATAGAACAAATACTATCATATAAATTGTTTAATCTTTTCATCCTTTGCTTATCTAATTAGGGTTTTCGGAATTCCTACTAACCCTGTTCAATTATATTTTATCTTTTACCTAGAGGTAAGGTCTCATTCTTTTTTATAATATATAAAATTTGCATAGGTGGGAGCTGCTACCAGTGTTGGCATTCGAGTAATTGTAGTTCGAATTGTTGAAACGGAAATCAGCCGAAGAACAGTAGGCGGAAAGCAGCACCAGAAGAACGACAACCTGTTTATGAATTATCTCAGTTGAATATCTCTCCAGATAGGAAGGAATTGTTCAGCACAATAGGTTGATAATTCTTCTGTTCGGAAGCAAAGGCGGGAGCCGCTACCAGCGTCGGCATACGAGCAACAGTAGCGCGAATTGAAGAAACGGAAAACAGCCTTTTCCATAATAAACCAAGGCCACCATTTTTTTTCATTGGCATTATCCCAATCAGGGGTCCATCCTTCGTTAAGAGCTTCTGCTATAACTGACATTTTGTATTGAGCTACAAAATAATCTTTCATATTCTCCGGTACATTTGAAAAGTCCGGCACATTTGGTCTGCCTGTTTCTGCTAAAGCATCCTCAAATGTTTTGATCCGATCTCTCACGTCCTGATTTTGAAATACTTTTGCTCCATACAAATTTTCCAAAAGTAGCTTACCATTCTTATCGGTATCTCTCCATGCTTTAAGAGCATTAACTTTACTAACTTTTAATTCTGTCGTATTCATAATATCTATGTTAGATTAATTACACAATAAATTCCTTCCAGAAATCCAAAAATTGCACTCCGGCATAATCGGATAGTTCTTTCGATTTAAAGCAAAGGGGGGAGCCGCTACCAGCGCGGGCACCCGAGCAATCGTAGTACGAACCGTCGAAACGGAAAACAGCCGAAGAACCATTGTGTCTGAACCAAGGGTAATAGCGTTTTTCTTCATCGTACACTTTGGCCACCCATCCTTCATTCAAGGCTCTCACGATCTGGGCAAGTTTGAGGTAGGCTATATCATTTTTATTTAACCCTAATTCTCTGCAAGCAACTTCATCTATTTGAGTTTCCCCGAGTTCAGCACAAGCATCCTCGTAAGTTTTGACACGATCCATGATACTTTGGTTGTTGAAATTTACATTCGGATAAAGTTTTTCTAATAAGGCCTTACCTCGATTGTCTGTTTCTCGCCACGCTTTTAATGCGTTTGATTTTTCTACTTTTAATTCCATTTTATTTATGAATTTTGTTTTCTGCGATATTGCATTGTAGAGAGTACAGGGTTCGAACCTGTAAGTACGGGGGACCCGAATGTTTCAACCTTTTGCATTCTGTTCGGGTCAACACAGAAATTCTCGATTCAACGACAGGGCTTATTGTCCTTCCCCTAACTATTCGGCAATGGGTTTTTATGCCTTTCTATGCGCGTCTACCAATTCCGCCAACTCTCCATATACTCGTCTTTCCGAGTTGTCAGATTTAGAGTTATCTCTCAAAAATATGTTGTCTCCTCCCACATTTTTGTTTTCCACCAATGCGAGGATAGTTAGCTTCCGACTAACGAAAGGAGTAAAATAGTTTGTTTTACGTGCTGCCTTACGCTCACACAGCCTCACATTTTACTACACAACTCAATGTGTAAGCTGCCAGTTTAACTTGGCAGAGTGGAGGTTTAAATATGTCAAAGAACTTGTCCCAAAAACCTTTCGAAAAAGGACGAGTTTTCTAAGGCTAACTCATTGGTGAATTAGCTGGATTCAGAAAAATCTATTTCGGATTATTAGTGGAGGAGGATGGATTCGAACCACCGACCTAGCGTTCCTTCTCGCTCTACCTGACTGAGCTACTCCCCCTGTTTATTTTTTTAAGTATTAAAAACCCATCATGTTCAGACACCAAATACCCTCTATTAGAATGGTACTCCATCATTTCTGTTAGTTCTTGGGAGTCTTTACAACTTTCTTTATCTCTGCAAGATTTTATAGCATACATAAAAATTCCTATTGTAATGAAGAGTGTTATGCCAAGTAAGATTTCAAGGAGGATATCTTCTGTTGTCTTGAATTTGTTCATTTCCGTACTCTTTTTTCGTTTCTTATTGTTCCGTTCTTATGGAATTCCAGTTGTTCCATAAAGGTGTCAAGATCTTTTTTTTCGTAAATGATTCGTTTACCCATTTTTCTGAATGGAAGCTTATTCATATCGCGTGCATCACGCAATGTGTCAACACCAAACGATGTGTATAGACAAGCCTCAGTTTCACTAAGCCATCTTTTTAGGGAGATATCACAAACAGAGGTTTTTATCTCTATCTTCTTTCCCTCGTAGTATTTTTCTTTAGCTTTTTCCTCTCGTAGAGAGTATCCATTCATAGAGTCCGAATGTTCGCTTCTTCCAATCATAAGTATTTTACTTTATACGTGTTACTTGGACTGCATCGACTAAACCATCTTCAGTAGCTTCAAATGAATACCCCTTCTTGTTTAACCGACTAATAGTATTTCGGACTACATTAGCCTTGAATTGCTTATTTTTGATAAGCTTTGGCTTTCCTAATGGGAGCGCTTTTAACGTGGCAGTCAATGCTGGTTTGCTTACTATTTTTACATTTGTTGCTTCTGTATTCATGTTTTTTTTCTTACTTTAGCCTTAATATAAATTTTTGCACCTATGGTTAGATGGATTGGTTATAATCACAATGCAAATATAGTAAGCATATGATAACTTTTCAGACTAAAATAGTTAAAAGTTATCATATGCTTACAATTTATAATTATTCTAAATTAATAATTATGGAAAATAAAGTATTACAGAGGATTAGGATATTCATAAAGAGTAAAAATATAACCATAAAAGCTTTTGGAGAATCCATAGATATTTCTGAAGGCACATTAAAATCAATGTTCAACAGAGGCACAAATCCCAGTGCTGATATGCTTATAAAGATAGCAAATGAGTACCCAGATATTTCTTTAAGATGGCTTCTTAAAGGGGATGGGAGTATGCTTAATGCGAGCAATTCTAATCCTCTCCAACACGCTCCTGTTGTGGAAGAAGCGTCTACTGTAAGAGAACCTCTAGCTGAATACTTACCCACTTCAAACTTTAAATTAGTCCCATTAATCAATTTAGATATTGCAGGTGGTACAACTAATCAAGAAATAGATACGGCCCAATATGTGGAAAAATACATACCATTTGTGGATGCGCAAAGTGGGGATATAGCTTGTCCTGTCACAAATAACAGTATGTCGCCAATATATCCTCCGGGAACTATTGTTCAAATTCGAAAAATAAAGATGTGGAAAGAATATATTGAATATGGACAAGTGTACGTAGTTGATTTGGTAGATAACCGTAGGCTTATCAAGCAAGTGAAGAAAGGTAGCGGAAAAGATAGATTTGTTCTATCATCCTTTAACAAGGATTATGATGATAATGAAATAAATGTGGATATGATATATTCTATGTGGCTAGTTATCGCGAAGTATGAGAAGGTGGTAATGTGATATGGGTAAAACAGCAATAGAAAGACTAATTGATTTTATTGACTATCTAAAATCCGATAGGCGAGGAGGCAGAACTAATTTTGAACGAACTGTAGGTATATCTGAAGGATATATTACGAATGCCTTAAAGAAAAAAGCGTCAATAGGAACAGAAGTTATATCGAAAATAGGTGTTGCTTACCCTGAACTTAACGTAAATTGGCTTCTTACAGGAGAGGGGCAAATGCTCAAAACCAAAGATAATAACAGGTCAGAACAAGCAATAGAAAAATATATACAGGAGATAGAAGCCTTGAAAATCCGTATTAACGACTTAGAAAAAATAATTGAAACTCAAGATACGTTAATCTCGATGCTATCTAAGAAATGAAGATATTTATATGTAAGGCATCAAAATAACGTCAAACAAAAATTAGAAACACGTATATTCCTTTATAAATAAGATGATTGTGGATTTTTAAGAAACGTCTGGGGGGCGTGTGGTCGCACGTTCGAATCGTGTCATCCCGACGGTTGAAACAGAGAGGTTTACGATAAAAAGTAAACCTCTTTTTTATTTGTGCGTGACGGATTCGTGACGGTTTCTCGGTTTGTTTTTGCATATAAATTGCCTTATCTTTGACTTAAAAAAATAACAAAGTTTAACTCACTCCCATGAATAAAACAGACTTCAAAGTAGCCCTTTGTGGCATTAACCTTGAGTATTTCGATGACAGTGCTACTACCATCGACCATGATGCCTTTGCTAACCTGATAGACAATTATTCGAGAGAATTACCTCAGATCAAAGAATATGAATCTCATCTGTGGAAATTTGGTCATTGCCTGTATTTAGACAAAATTGATTTTGAAACACCTCTATTCCCATCCTTTCAGTATGCAATTGACCTGTTAGAAAAAGCAAAGTTCCTTATAGACAATCAAAACGCAAAAATTAGAGTTACCAATAAGGGTAGCATAGCTCAAAGTATCGAATTGGATAATCCAAAATGTATCAAGGCGTTACTCGAAGAAGTTTGGAATGAAATAGAAGAGTTGAAGCTAAATACGTTTATGATAATCAAGAAAAACGAAGAAGAATTTATCGTGAATGACCGAGAAATGCTTGTGGATGAGTTGTCAGAGGCATATGAATCATGTTTCAAATTGGAACAGAGAGATCTACTTGATAAGAAAATCAATCAGTTGAGATATTGGAGAGTAAAAGATGGTGAAAACAAAAGAAAGAAGCCTGTTAAGAAATTTATTCACATGGGGATACATGCATTGGCTTTACTTTTACGTATTGATGAATATTATGCAAACAGGAACATCCTTGATTCGATCGATGAGATTAAGCTATCAAACACTATGTGTCGTTTCATTGCAGATTATCTAATACTTTTCAACCTATATGACAGTCAAGATTTTCTTCAAAGTTCGAAGCCATATTTAACAATCCGAAATTTATATCGACAGCCACCTAAAGACGCCGCCCCTATGCTCTATAAAGAGATCATGAAAATTACAAATGGTCTTAGTGATACAATCAAGAAAATTAGAGTGGTAAAATATCCTCCTGAAAATTGAAATTACCCTACCACTTCTAACCGATTGAACTTCAACTGTCTTATTACATCTTTGCATCGAACAAATCAAATAGAATGCAATGAAACAAAGATCATTTGAAGAAATCAAAGAAAAACCTTTGATTTATCTTACTGTAGAAGAGTTTATATCTTTACAGGAAACATTCGGGAAAGAAAGTCAGAATAATACTGTTCAATTCCCAGAAATCATGTCCATTGACATGGCAGCACGCTTTACAGGTTATAAGAAAAGTACACTTTACCGCAAAACGAGCGACCATACAATACCATTCTTCCGGCAAGGAACTCGAGGAGGTCGAGTTTTGTTCAGAAAATCTGAACTTGAAGAATGGTTGCTATCCAATAAGCAGGAGACCGTTAAGGAACATATCGAGAGGTTAGAAACTGAATTAAAGAATAAAGGAAAAAGGAAAATCTCTTGATATGGAATCAAACAAAATCACAGCAGAAGGCATAATTGATGATGCGCTTCAATGCCGGGAGAAGCTATACGCATCAGACTTTCCTATACACGCACTACCCAAACAGTTACGAGAAATTATCCATGTTACAAGCGAACGACTCAATTACCCACCGGATTATATTGCAATGGCTCTTTGTTATGTCATTTCAACTTTGACAGGAAATACCCATGTTGCCAAGTTGAAAGAAGGATGGAGTGAGCGATGTATCCTCTATCTGGCTTTTCTCGGTCGCCCGGGAACGAATAAATCACACCCTTTATACTTTGCGTTGCGCCCATTACTAGACTCTGATGCCAATAATGCGCTAAAATTCAAGAAAGAGTATAAGGAATACGAAGAAATCCTTTCTTATTCCCGAAAAGAACGTGAAGAACGAGGACTTGATTTGCCAGAAGAGCCCACGTTAAATAAGTTTGTTGTATCTGACATTACCCCGGAATCACTTGCCTTTTTACACGAGAATAACAAACGAGGTATATGTTTATATTCTGATGAATTAGCTTCGTGGTTTAAGAATTTCAATCGTTACTCCAAAGGTTCAGAGGAACAGTTCTGGCTCTCCGTATTTTCCTGTAAACCGATCATATTAGATAGACGTGGAGCCAAAAACTCAGTTTCAGTAAAACACTCTTTTATCAATGTAATTGGTACCATCCAGCATGGAGTGTTAAAGGAACTGGCAAAAGGAGAGCGTAGTCAAAACGGCTTCTTAGATCGAATCCTCTTTGTCATTCCAAGCAATCTTGAAAAACGCTATTGGAGCGAAGATGAGTTGTCAACTCATGTAATTCCATACTGGAACGGTCTTGTTCAAAAATTGATTGATATTGATTTTGTGACTGATGAAACAGGCGATCCAATCCCACGAGAACTAAGTTTCAAGCCGGATGCAAAGAAGAAAATCTACGAGTGGCAACGAACAAACACCGATCAGTGCAACCAAGAAAAAGACGAGATTATGATGGGTATATACTCCAAAATGGAAATATATGCTATCCGTTTCTGTCTGATATTACAAATGGCTCGTTGGCTATGTGGAGAAGCCGATAAGGATTACATTGACTTAAAAAGCGTAGAAGGAGCTATTGAAGTGATCGAATACTTCAAGAGAACGGCAAAAAAGGTCCAGTATATTATCAGTTCCTCCGATCTTCTGGAGAAAATGGATATGGAGAAACAAAAACTCTACAATGCCTTACCGTATGAATTTGCCACTAAAGATGGAATTAGAGTTGCTGCCAACCTTTCTATTCCCGAAAACACATTCAAGAAAATAGTGGGAAAATGGAATGGCAATCTACTAGAGAATTTTAAATACGGCTACTATCGAAAACTGTACTAGTGGCACACTGTCAACTCTGTCAACCCCGACAGTTATCGCATTGATAATCAACAAATAAACTGTGCGTAATTTTGAAATTCCGAGTACACACTTTCGGCTTTTTTCGTTGAAGTGTGCATCCGAAAATCGGATTTTCAGGCACACTTTTCAGGGGTTAACTAACTGATAACCAGTAGCAGTTTTACCAGTGTGTACAAAGTTGACAGTGTGCCAAAGGAGGGAAAAATGAATTATCGATTTCACTTAGAAAAATACAAAACTCCGAGTTCAAGACATACTTGTCCGGCATGTGGTCAGAAGCGAATTTTCGTCCGCTATGTTGATTCGAAAGAGTCTATCAAGTTCCCTAATTATGTTGGCAGATGTAATAGAGAGCAGAAATGCGGTTATCATTATACACCCAAACAATACTTCATAGATAACCCGACAGAAAAAGAAGAACAGCAGACTTTCCCTATTTTTCAAAAACATGATCGAGAGACCGTAGAACCGGATTATTTAGATCAGGCTTTGCTAAACAAAAGCTTAAAACATTATGATACAAATAATCTATTTCTATTCTTTCAATCTAAGTTCGGTTATAGTGTATCAGAACTACTATTCAAGAAGTATCAAGTTGGGACAGCCAATCATTGGAATGGATCAACCGTATTCTGGCAAATCGATCAACAAGATAGAATTCGTACAGGGAAAATCATGCTATATGATCCACAGACTGGAAAAAGAGTTAAGAAACCTCACAGTCATATCACTTGGGTACATTCGTTGCTAAAACAGGAGAACTATCAACTGAAACAATGCTTTTTCGGAGAACATTTATTGCGTGAGAATAAAACCTCTCCTATAGCCATAGTTGAAAGTGAAAAAACAGCAATGGTCGCTTCAATTTACATCCCACAGTATATATGGATTGCTACCGGAGGTAAAAACGGTTGCCTGAACCAAGACAATATGCTTGTTCTGAAAAACCGCAAAGTTGTTTTATTCCCGGATTTGGGCGCAAAGGATTATTGGGATATCAAACGCGAGCAGATGTCGGATCTTGGTATTGAAGTAATCGTTTCCGATTATTTGGAGAGATATGCTTCTAAGGAACAAATCAAAGAAGGTTATGATATCGCAGATTTCCTTATAAAAAGCAGTCCTCAAAAAAACATCTGTCAACAAATGATAGAGAAAAATCCAATGCTCAACTTGCTTATTGAGACTTTTGAACTAAAGGTAATTTGATTGACGTTTAATCTAATTCTTTCAATAAGCAAGTTTATGTTTCGGGTACCCGAAACTCTACAATCCCGATGGTCTCACAAATAATTACAGTAAAAATGAAAGAAAAAAATATCGGACGGCCTGCAAAAAAGGCTCACGAAAAACGGAAATATCAAGTTAATATAAAACTAATGACAACGGAGTATTATACCCTAAAGGGGAAAGCAAAAGAAGCAGCTCTTTCCCAGACCGATTATGTACGTGCTTGTATTTTGGATAGCAATGTCATTCAACGCATGACGCCAGAAATCAATGAGCTGATCCGAAAGCTTTGTGGAATGGCGAATAATCTGAATCAGGTCGCCAAAAAAGCTAATCAAGCGGGGTATATTGAGATCCGGCAAGAATACCTCTATCTGGCAGAAAGTATAGATAGCATTATTAAGACAATGAGAGGATGATAGCAAAAATAGTATTAGGGAGCAGCTTTAGCCGTGTTGTCGATTATATGCTAGACAAAGAAAAGAGTGCTGAGATTGTAGATAGCAATGGTGTTCGGACAAGAGATAAAGATAGTATTATTGATAGCTTCTTGACTCAACAAGAAATGAACCCTAAAATAAAATGTCCGGTTTATCATATCTCACTTGATTTTTCATCGCAGGATAAAGACAAGTTATCCAATGAACGAATGGCTGAGATTGCCAGAGAGTACATGAAGAAGATGAATATAACAAATACTCAATATGTTATTATACGGCATTATGACAAAGAACACCCTCATATCCATTTATGTATAAACCGGATCAATAATGAGGGCAAACTGATCTCTGACAAGAATGACCGATACAGAAGTGAGAAGACCTGCAAGGAGCTTACTCTAAAGAATGACCTCTATTATGCCAAAGGAAAGGAACGAGTCAAAACGCATCGGCTAAAAGAGCCTGATAGGACAAAATATCAAATATATGATGCGCTTAAACAAGCCATGCCAAAATCGAGTAACTGGTCCGATCTCCAATCGGAACTCACCCGAAAAGATATTGAACTTTCCTTTAAGTACAAAGGGAAAACGAATGAGATACAGGGAGTTGTTTTTAGTAAGAACGGTTTTTCTTTTAGCGGATCTAAGGTTGATCGGAGTTTTAGTTACTCAAAAATCAATCAAGTTTTTACAGGAGAAGAAAAAATCTCATATTCAGCAGAAAGAGACTCCAACTTCGTGGAGCGATCAACAGGCAAGACCTCTCCTCTGCAAACTATTATAGAAGCTCCTTTGGGTATTCTGGGAGCAATGGGAGCTTCTGCCGGAAGCTCTGACAATGAAGATTGGAAACGAAAAAGAAATCGTAGTTATTAAAAAATCATAACAGTATGGCAAAAAATGATATAGCAATTATTAGTGAAATGTTTGAGGAATTCAAACAAACATTAAATGAGATCTCTTCTAAAGTGGATGCAATGCATAATGAGGATGAAGCGAATCAGCCGGATCCGGAATATATGCGTCTTATCGAAAGGAGCAAAGAGACCGGTAATAAAGTTGATGATCTGTTCCATTTTATTAGACATGAGGTAAAGGAATGCCAAGGAGAAGTGGAAAAACGAATTAAGGAGCAAACGACAAAACTTGTCGGCTCTCAAAAGGAAACAGAGGAAGCTCTTCGAAAACTCTCTTTGGTAAAGGATACATTTGCAATTAGTTTCAAATCAATCAAAACTCTGACAATTCTGCTTTCGACAATTGTACTATTATTATGTTCCATTCATACGAACATATCTCAATACAAGGAAAAATGTCTTTTGCAAGATAGCGATTTGAAGTACAGGTATATTAAACTTCAAAATGGTATTTCAGAAAAAGAACTTCTTGAACTTGAAGATCTTTTCAATGATAGTAAAAATACTGATTTGCTCAAAAAACTAAAAAACAGTATTGAAGAAAGAGAGAAAAAGATCAAATAGGATCACTCGTTGGGACGGGTGATCCCGCCCCTTGCCGTTTGGCGATCCCCGAGCAATGAGTATTTGTCTTATTTTCCTCTTATGAATTCATGGATTTTTTGTCCATCCGGTGAAAAAATAAAAGTCGCATCCAGTTCTTGCCGGGAGGAGAGTTTCGGGTTCTGGAAGGACAATTTACATTTTACGCTTTTGGCAATTAGTTCATTTTTATCTCTTCCTGCGTAACGACCTAGATAGTCCGGTCGCCATGATTTGACTTCCTCCAAAGTTGATTTGGCGTTATTAAGCTTTTCTGTTGATTCAGCCAGAAGCATTTTATGAACAATATCACTTTTCTTCTTTTCGTGTTTGGCAACAGATTGTTGCCAATGGTCAACATTCTTTTGAGCAGATTCTAATTTTTTCTCATATTCTTCCTGATAGTGTTTTTCAAGGATGGAAATACTGTCAGAAACCAGAATGTCGGAAACTTCCGATTCGACAAACTTAATTTTCAAGTCAGTTCGAATTCCTGATTTTGAATCCGTTTCCAGATAATCAATAATGGTGTTTTCTAAAACCGAGTTTTGTGAATGACATCCATTTAGCGCTAAAATGGGAATGACAAATAGCAAGATCTTTCTCATGTGATTTTTGTTTTATGTTGTTTGTAGCTGATTTGATAGCTGTATAATATCCTCTGCAATGGATATTTGCTCTTTGTTGTAGTTGTCAAAATGAAAGATTGTGATTTCTTCCTTTTCAATACCCGGAAGAGGTATTGTCCTGAGCAAATCTTCCATTTGAAGGAGGACTTGAAAATCGTGAAATAAGCTCCACTGTTTATCCATTTCCACTATTCCTAAAGAAGAAGTAGCAGTAGTTTCTTCTTTATTAGCCTTATAAGCGTAGTATATGCTAATAAAGTGATGATAGGGTATATCTATTTGTTCATCAGCTTTGACTAGCCAAAGATCCAGAAAGTGATTGGGGATAGATTCTAATACAGCATCGGGATTTTGCCTTACATAATCGTAAGTTTCTTGATAGATAGAATTTGTTTTTGTCATAACTCTTTGTCTTTATAGAGTTCCACGACAAAAAAGAAGACGTGGAAACTACTAACTTATCCGTTTCGAGGCTCTGGTAAGCCCATAGTCCAAATAAGCAGTAGCTCCACGCCTATACGACATGGAGCATCCTCGCTTATTACCCTAGGACTATTGAAATTTACCAGATTTCGAAACAGGATAATAACGTGAATACTAAACCAATATGTTTAACGGACGAATCCGTTTGTTTTCTGATTACAAAGATACGTTTTTTTAGCGAAAACTTAAATTTTAGATAGAAATCCAGCATCTTTATTTAAAGAAGTGCAGAAATAAGTATGAAGAAGTTCTCTGTTTTTCAAATGTTTAGTATCTTTGCTGGTGTAATAGCCTGAATGTTTATGGAAACAGTAAAATTTATTGACCTCTTTTGCGGAATAGGCGGTTTTAGACAAGCAATGGACGAAGCGTGCAATGAGAATAATCTTATTCCTGATTGCGTATTTTCATCTGATATTGACCCTGCTTGCCAGTTCAGTTATGAAGAAAATTTTGGCGAGCGACCTTTTGGTGATATTACCAAAGTGGATGAAAAAGATATTCCTGACCATGATATTTTATTTGCAGGTTTTCCGTGTCAGCCGTTCAGCATAATTGGACAAAGACAAGGATTCAATGACATTAGAGGTACTTTGTTTTTTGATATTGCAAGAATTTTAAAACACAAACGACCTACGGCATTTGTATTAGAAAATGTAAAACAACTTGTCGGACACGATAACGGAAAAACTCTGAAAATTATTATCAAAACCTTACAAGATTTGGATTATCATGTTCAATATGCCGTATTAAATGCGCTTGATTACGGTTTGCCTCAAAAAAGAGAACGAGTTATTATCGTCGGACACAGAGAACCGATATTTTTCTCATTCCCTTCGCCGATAAGACCTTTCAAGCCACTTTCTGAAATTCTTGAAAAACAAGTTGATAAAAAACATTATGCTTCGGATTATATCTTAGAAAAAAGAAAAGCAAAACATAAATCAGCTTATAAACTTTCTATATGGCATGAAAATAAGGCAGGAAATATTTGTTCTTATCCATATTCTTGCGCTTTGCGAGCAGGAGCGTCTTATAATTATTTACTTGTAAATGGAGAAAGACGGTTGACGCCAAGAGAAATGTTTCGTTTGCAAGGATTTCCCGATACTTACAAAATCGCAGTAAGTGATAGTCAAGCACGAAAACAAGCAGGAAATGCAGTCCCTGTCAATATTGTTAAAGCAGTTATTTTAAAACTATTACCGTATGTTGCTTCGTCAATGGATATAACTTCGGTATTAAGAGATTATGAGGTAGAATATGGAACAAGATAAATCGCCTAAACTTAGAACAGTAAACAAGTCTGTTTCAGCATTTCCGCCAAATGAATTTCCAAAAGATTTTCCATTTCTTCTTGGGAAAGAATTGATTTATCTTCTAGCCTCCAAAGGAAAGCCGGAATTAGAAGGCTCTGATTGGGAAAATATTTTTGCGAATTGTATTGGTGCAGAATGGAAACCTTCAAATGTTGGACTTGATGATGTTGTAATGGGTAATACCGCTTGGGGCGCAAAAACTGTAAAAGCGGCTAAACCTTCGACTCAGAAAAGAGTAAGGCTAATTTCAGGAAGGAATTCCCCAGTTTATTCGTTTGGAGAACGCATTGATACAAGTGCCAACCCAGAACTTATAGGAAAACTTGTATTAGATATTTGGAATGAACGAGTTTCCGCAATTAGGGAAAAATTTAAACATTTACGCACCGTCGTTCTGATGAAATCAAATGACTTGTCAGAAGTTTGTGTCTTTGAGTTTGAGACAATTCGCTATGATCATGAACTTTATAAATGGGAGTGGAATAAAAATAATAATTTGATTGGAACTGACAAAAAAACAACTGAGCATCGTTTCACATGGCAACCACATGGCTCTCAATTTACAATCATTGAAGATGTTCCTCAAAAAAGTTTGGTAATCAGGATAAAACAGCCACAACCTCTTGACAAAGAAGAGGTGTTATCCGCGCTTGGATTTGATAAATCATGGATTACAATTGTTCAAAAAAATAGATGATATTTACCAAAAGAATAGCGTAGTCAAGTCATACAATAAATGAAAATCACAATAAATCTGCAAAATTACACTTCATTACTTTGTTTAGAGTCAACAAAATAGAAACGCTTCCAGCTTTACAAAGATAGCGAACTTAAAAACGAATAATTGAGATTGAGAAATAGCACCCAGTAAGTAGTTTGGTATAAGTGGCGATGTAGGTTCGCAGAAATAGTTGAGTAAATTTAAAAGTTTATAACCCGTTCGAGTGGGCTGTGGTCGGTCACAAACGCCAAGCCTCCAGTCCTTATGTTAATGTCGGCAGATTTGTAGAAACAAAAGAAGAAAATATGAACGAATTAAAAATACATTTTGAAAATTGTTACGGAATTAAAAGACTTCAACATACTTTTGATTTCACAAAATCTAAAGTCCAAATAATTTATGCACCGAATGGTGCTATGAAATCTTCTTTTGCAAAAACATTTGAAGATATATCATTTGAAAAAGCTTCTGAAGATAGGATTTTTTCAGACAGAGTAAATCATAGATCAGCTCTTGTCGATAATAGAGATATATTAAAAGACGAAGTATTTGTTATTAATAGAATGCAAGAAGCAGACTTTAAGGGAGCTTCTACAATTTTAGCAAATGAAGAACTCAAAAAAGAATATGATTCTATTAATAATGCGAATCAGTATTTAAAAAATTAGATAAATAAAAGCGATGGCAATTTTGCCCATCGTATGTATGAGTAGTCCGGCAGTGGATCTTACTTTTTGCGCTCTTTGAATTTTTGTATTTTCATTCAACCAATTGAAGAATGATTCTATGGGTTGTCTAACTTTAGAAACAGCAGTAGAAAA
>NZ_JARXWE010000008.1 GCF_029893235.1 Dysgonomonas sp. PH5-45 | reverse complement strand
GGTCCACTGCCGGACTACTCATACATACGATGGGCAAAATTGCCATCGCTTTTATTTATCTAATTTTTTAAATACTGATTCGCATTATTAAATATATAGTAGTTTTAAAATAAAACAAAAGAGATTGGTTTGAACTCAAATCAATCTCTTTTATTGTTTAGTAAACCCACTCCAAGGGAGAAGCGTTTGTTTATTTAAAAGTTAAAACCCTTTCGTTTATAGGTTTAAATTCTTTTTCGCCCGGTGCTTGTGTTGGCTTCCCGAAAGGCATTTGAGCAATAAGCTTCCAATTGGGATTAATGCCCCAAGTTTGCGCCACCTCTGCATCAATCAACGGATTATAATGCTGCAATGTTGCTCCAAAACCGGTATCTTCGAGCATCGTCCAGATAGCAAATTGATGCATACCGGCTGTTTGCTGCGACCATACAGGGAAGTTTTCGCTATATCCGGGAAATGCTTTTTGCAGCTCTTCTACAACTTCTTGATCTTCGTAAAAGAGCAATGTTCCGTAACCCGAAGCAAAGCAGTTGTCTATCTTCGTCTCTGTTGACCCGAAAGCTTCGGCCGGAACTATCTTACGGAGAGTTTCTTTAGTTATATTCCAAACTTTTTTGTGATTCTCGCCCAATAATATAACTACCCTTGTTGATTGTGAATTGAATGCCGAAGGAACATGCTTTACCGCAAATTCTACTATTTCTTGTATCTGCGCATCGCTTATCGGCGATTCATTACTGATAGAATAATAACTGCGGCGGTTCAGCACCGCCTCTTTAAAATTTCTGGCCATAACTTTCATTTATTAATTTTGTTTATCCATTCTATATTGAGAAACAAACATGGATAAGCTTTTGTTTTGCTAAATGAAAGAAAGACCGCTTTCACTCTCTTTTGGGGAAAGGGAGAAAAGAATTATTGCTTTAACAGTTCTTCAATTTTACCGGCGGGATATACGCTGCTTGATCCTCTTTCCACGATAATACCGTTTCCGTCTATTAATATTGTTTGTGGAATATATTTTATGCCATATGCTTTAGCCACAGAACCCTCCCAACCTTCAAGGTCGGACAGTTGTTCCCAAACCACACCATATTTTTTAGTAGCTTTGAGCCATGCCCCCTTATCTTCATCGAGCGATATGCTTATAATAACCAATCCTTTACTTTTATACTTTGCATATAAATCTTTTACATTCGGAAGCGTTGCTATACAAGGTCCGCACCACGAAGCCCAGAAATCAATATATACAACCTTAGCATTTCCTATCAAATCCGACAGTGAAACTTTATCTCCATTAATGTTTACGCCTTGCACATCAATATAAGGCTTACCGGCACTTGTAGCCAACGATTTTTCGGCAGCATCGAAAAAGCTCTTCCCTTTTTCCGAATTCTGAAACAAAGGCGAAGTTTCCTTAAAAAGTTCCCTAAACCGTCCAGGCTCAAGATAAGGGTAATTGTCGAGCAAAAAATACTGTCCGGCAGGAGTCATCGCAATTGGTTTAATATAGTCCGAAACCAAGTTCGACATCTTAATCATGCTTGCATCTTGTCCGCCAACAAACTCGTTCCTTGCCTCAGGAGTAAGTTTATTTTTTTCCAAATATATTTCGAAATTCTTAAAATTATCCCTTGCCTCCGAAAAATATCCGTACAGGCTTGCCATAAAGTTTTGCAGGCGGTCATTTTCGGGTGTACCCGATACTTTTATCGAAGCAGAGTCATATTTTACGGCAATCTCTCCTTTCTCCAGAATAATTTTAGCTGTACCAACCGATTCTATCTCAACGATTCCCGCAAAAAGCGTATCCGAACAAACACCTTTAAATTTATATCCTCCGTTCTCGATGCAAACCGAATCGAGGGTTGTATCACCTTTACCTGTGGTGTTAGGTATCCTTAAATAGGCTGTTTTTCCATTAAACAGATTACTACCCAAATCGCCGGTAATTATATAATCTTTGTTTTCATTACAGGCAGTAGTAATGAAAAGAATGATTAACGTTAATATTGCTATATTTTTCATATTAAATGCTGCGGTTTGATTTTCAGATAAAAACAATCTTTGAGGTGTAAAATTACTTCAAAAGTAGATATTTTTTGCTAAAAACAGGTTGTTATTGTTCTTTTTTATATTTCATAAGTCGTATCTATTGGCGATAAGTCACAAAAAACAATTATAAATCTAATTAGTAGCATCTACATTTATTATATTTCATTAATTTTCAGACATTATCCAATCAAATTTACATTTTAACTTTTTTGCTATTAGGTTTACTAAACAATTACAATACTCTTAAATTTTAACTATACATACCTGTAGCGTATTTAGAGAGTTTATGTCAAATAGCTCATTATAAATATTTTGTAATATTTGTCTTTCTGAACAAAGTGAAGAATCTCTGTATTTTCTATTAAAGATCCTTCGTTTCGCTCAGGATGACAAAACGGATATATCTTACTTCTCAGACAATTAGCTTTTATTTTCTAAACGCACCCCGGATTATATATATATAATAACATCAAGATGTGTGATATAGTTTTCCGAATGGAAAACTATGATAATTACCACTTTTTTATTGGGTGTGTTGTCTATTTCTTTTACTTTTGTCAGAATAAAAATTAATTCTTATAATAAAAAATTACAATGAAAAAGATTTATTATTTTTTACCCCTTGCTTTGTTTTTGGCTACGGCAAATATAACTGATGCCAGTGCCCAAACAAACGGAAAGGGGTTAGACATGGCAAATTTAGATAAGAAAGCCAATCCCGGTAAAGATTTTTTCCGTTTTGCAACAGGTGGTTGGGCAGATGCCAACCCTATTCCCGATGAGTATTCACGCTATGGATCGTTCGATAAATTGCGGGAGAACAACCAAATTCAAATAAAAGAACTCATAACCGAACTTGGCAAAACACAACACATTCAAGGTAGTAATGGCCAGAAAATAGGTACTCTCTATACATTGGGGATGGATAGTGTAAAACTAAACAAAGATGGAGCAGCCCCAATTAAAAGCCAGCTATCAAAAATAGCAGCCATAAAAACAATAGACGACGTTATCCGTGTTTCGGGCGAAATAAACCGCTACGCATCCAGTCCGTTCTTTGCCCTATATGTGAGCGCTGACGACAAAAACAGCTCAATGAATATCCTACACTTGTATCAAGACGGTTTGGGTATGGGCACACGCGACTACTATGTTGAGCAAGATGCACACTCAAGAGAACTGCGTGATGGATATATGACCCTAATGACCAAACAATTTATCCATGCAGGCTATCGGGAAATGGATGCGCGCGTTGCAGCTACTGCCGTAATGAAAATAGAGACTGCCTTAGCCGAATCTCATTACACAAAAGAAAAAGCACGTATCCCCGAAGAAAACTATCATAAATATACTTTCGAGCAATTAAACAGCCTTACATCTAACTTCAATTGGACAAAATTCTTTGCCGCAAACGGCGTTTCCGGCATCAAAGAACTGAATGTTTCGCAACCGGAGCCTATTGCCGCAGCCGTGAAGCTAATGCAAACAAGCCCCATCGAAGACATTAAAGCTTACTTGGCATGGAAAGTTATAAATTCGGCTTCTTCATATCTTAGCGATGATTTTGTAAACACTCGTTTTGATTTTTACGGAAAGCAAATGAGCGGAAGCAAAGTTATCCAACCAAGGTGGAAACGTGCAGTAAGCACTATTGACGGTGCGCTTGGCGAAGAAGTTGGCCAGATGTATGTAAAAAAATATTTCCCGGCCAAAGCCAAAGAACGCATGGTTGGTTTAGTAAAAAACCTTCAGGTATCCTTGGGTGAACGAATAAACGGGCTTGAGTGGATGAGCAAAACAACAAAGGCAAAAGCGCAAGACAAATTAAACAACTTTATTGTTAAGATTGGCTACCCTGACAAATGGAGAGATACTTCAGGCCTTAAAATAGAAAACGACAGCTATTGGGCAAACATAGTGCGTGCTTCGGAATTCGAATACAACTATAACTTCAGCAAATTAGGAAAACCTGTCGATAAGTCGGAGTGGCACATGTCGCCTCAAACCGTAAACGCTTATTACAACCCAACCTCCAACGAGATATGTTTTCCGGCAGGAATCCTACAACCTCCATTTTTCTATATGGAAGGCGATGACGCTATCAATTACGGAGCCATCGGTGTAGTTATAGGCCATGAAATGACCCACGGGTTTGACGACCAAGGACGCAAATTCGACAAAAACGGAAACATGACGGATTGGTGGACTGCCGAAGATGCAGCTAAATTCGATAAAAGAGCGCAGGTTATGGTCGATTTCTTCGACAATATCATCGTTATCGACGACCTACACGCTAACGGCAAATATACATTGGGCGAAAACATTGCCGATCATGGTGGATTGCAGGTAGCCTTTAATGCCTTGATGAAAACCAAGGAAGGTAAAGCCAACAAAGAAATAGACGGATTCACTGCACAACAACGTTTCTTCTTAGCTTATGCCAACCTATGGGCAGGCAATGTTCGCGACACTGAGATTGTACGCCTCACAAAGGTAGATGTTCACTCATTAGGGAAATGGCGTGTAAATGCTGCCCTACCCCACATCGACTCATGGTATAAAGCCTTTAATATCACCGAAAAAGAACCTTTATTTATAAATAAAGAAAACCGCGTTTCGATCTGGTAATACCATAAATACCACAGAAAAATTGCCCCGCTCTGTAAACTTTCTTCAGAACGGGGCAATCTTTTTATAATTTCAACTCAGGTCGGTTACAGAGCTTCTTCTTCAGGTTTCATATTATGAAATACATTCTGTACATCTTCGTCTTCCTCAAACTTATCGAGAAGTTTATTTAACTGTACACGCTGTTCTTCGGTAACGTCCTTCATGTCGGTAGGTATACGTTCAAACTCTGCGCTGTGAATCTCGTAGCCGTTATCTTCAAGGTATTTCTGAATATCGGAATACGATTTGAATTCGCCATAAAGAAGTATATCGTCTTCGTCCTGCTCTATTTCGTCTACACCGAAATCAATTAATTCGAGTTCCAACTCTTCGAGGTTTAAACCTTCTTTTGTTGCTATCTTGAATACACATTTGTGGTCGAACAAAAACTCCAGACTGCCCGATGTCCCTAACGAACCGCCAAATTTATTGAAATAGCTACGAACATTTGCTACCGTACGTGTTGGATTATCGGTTGCCGTTTCAACAACAATAGCTATCCCGAAAGGGCCATAACCTTCGTAAACAATTTCTTTGAAGTCAGACTCATCTTTCGATGTCGCCTTTTTGATGGCTCTTTCTACATTTTCTTTGGGCATGTTCTCTTTCTTCACTTGCTGAAGAAGTACACGTAAACGGGGATTTGTATCAGGGTCGGGGCCACCTTCTTTGGCTGCTATTGTAATTTGTCTTCCCAGTTTTGTAAACACACGAGCCATATTGCCCCAACGTTTCATTTTCGTTGCTTTACGGTATTCGAACGCTCTTCCCATAATATTTTATTTAAATCTTTTTTTAATATAATTTCCGGACACAAAAGTATAAAAAATTTCTTATCGTAGTTGTGCCCCAAGCTCTTGTTCGAGCGAGGTTTGTATTTTTTTCATTATCGCATCAATCTGCTTATCGGTAAGCGTTTTTTCGTTATCCTGCAATACAAAATTTACAGCATACGATTTTTTCCCTTCCGGCAGATTTTTGCCTTCGTACACATCAAAAAGACTTACCGATTTCAGCAGTTTCTTTTCGCATTTTTGAGCAATCCGTTCAATTTGTTCAAACAGCACATCTTTGTTTAGCAACAAAGCCAAATCACGACTCACAGCCGGGTATTTGGATATCTCGGCAAATAGAACCGAATGCTTCCGGGTTTCTTTCATCAGAGCATCCCAATTCAGTTCGGCAAAATAAACTTCGGTATTTATATCAGCCTGTTTCAGTAGTTTTTTCGAAACAATGCCTAATGTACCTAAAACACGATTGGCACGGCTTTTTATTGTCAATCCCGTGGAATATATGTCGCCCGATAATTGTTCGTACTGATAGCCGCTTTGGGGTAGACCTAAGCGAAGCAATACATCTTCAACGTATCCTTTCAGGTGATAAATAGTCGATTTTTCGGCAGTAACAGCCCAACTGTTATTAGTCATATCACCGCACAACCACAGGGCGAAATGGAACTCTTCGGAATATTCTTTCAGGGTTTCGCCTTCCACTTTCTTGTCGGCATCGTAATAATAACAGTTCCCGAACTCGTAAAACCTCAAATCGTTGTTCTTGCGGTTGCGGTTGTATGCAATGCTCTCCAAACCACCAAACAACAGTGTCTGGCGCATCACGTTCAAATCCGTACTCAAAGGATTGAGTAAACGAACACACCTTTCGAGTGGATAAGTAGGTAATTCTCTGTAATAAGCTTCCTTTGTCAGAGAATTATTCATTATCTCGTAAAACCCATTGGCTGTTAATTGCTCTGAAATCAGATTTTGCCTATCGTTACTTTTGTCAGTTGGCGTTTGGTAAGAAAGGCTGGAGTTTAACGAACTGTCAATCTCAATGTTGTTGTATCCATAAATACGCAGAATATCTTCAATTACGTCCACATCGCGGGTTACGTCTACCCGGTATGTAGGGATATTCAACAACAAAGAATCGTCTGTTTCATTCTCTGTCTCCACTTCAAGGCTTGCCAAAATAGATTTAATCACATTTTCGTCCAACTCTTTGCCTATCAAAGCATTTGTTTTGCTGCAAGAAAGCTCTACTTTGGTTTTTTCTATCACCTGTGGGTACACATCCTGTATATCGCCCACAAAACGGCCTCCCGCCACTTCCTGTATCAGAAGGGCAGCACGTTTCAGCACGTAGATTGTGTCGTTAGGATCGCAACCGCGTTCAAAACGGAAAGACGAGTCGGTATTCAACCCATGCCGGCGGGCAGTTTTCCTTACCCATGTAGGGTTGAAGTAGGCCGATTCAAGAAACACATCGGTAGTAGACTCTGTTACTCCCGACTTCAAGCCGCCAAACACACCGCCTATACACATACCTTCGGTGTCGTTGCAAATCATTAGGTCGCGGTCGCTAAGAGTACGTTCCACTTCATCGAGAGTTGTAAACTTAGTGCCTTCGGGCAATGTTTTCACATACACTGTTCCGCCTGTTATATATTTTTTATCGAAAGCATGCAACGGATGTCCCAGTTCGTGCAACACATAGTTAGTAGCATCAACCACATTATTGATAGGGCGTAGACCTATCGCCAACAGTCTGTTTTTTAGCCATTCGGGGCTTTCCGTCACTTTCAGGCCTTCTATCGTTAAACCCGCATAACGGGGGCAAGCTTCCGTGTTTTCCACTTTAATACGAACACCCTCGGCTTTACTATCGGTTTTAAACGTATCGACGGGCGGACGATGCAATTCCGTGTGTACGCCGTTCTGTTTAAGATATGCCGCCAAATCGCGCGCAACACCAAAGTGAGATGTTGCATCAACACGGTTGGGAGTGATATCTACTTCCAGCACATAATCGCTCTTAATATTATAATAATCCTTGGCTAAAGTGCCCGGAACAGCTTCGGCAGGTAATACTATAATACCATTGTGACTTGTGCCTATGCCTATTTCGTCTTCGGCGCAAATCATACCGAAAGATTCTTCACCTCTTATTTTCGATTTCTTGATTGTAAACGATTCTTCGCCCGAATATAGGGTTGTGCCAACCAAAGCTACAATTACCTTCTGCCCGGCGGCAACGTTCGGAGCACCGCACACAATCTGTAAGGCACTCTCCTGCCCTACGTTTACGGTTGTTATATGCAGATGGTCTGAGTTGGGATGGTCTACACAGGTAAGAACTTCGCCTACAACAAGGCCTTCCAGCCCACCTCGTATTGTTTGAATTTCTTCTACTCCACCTGTTTCAAGACCGATAGACGTTAAAGCATCGGCAAGCTGAGTGGGCGTTAAATCGAAATCTACATAATCTTTTAACCAATTGTACGAAATATTCATCTTATATATTTTCTTAACCGCATAATATGCAGCTGTTTATATTATTTCAACTTTTTATTGCGAAAGATTGCCAAAAATACGAAAAAACTCAGACCTGAAAAAGCATCGCACAGCTATTTTTGAAGAATGCCAAATACACAACAAAAATTCCCCCAAACAGATATCAGCTATTTGGGGGAAAGATTTGCTGTTACAGTAAGTTTCTGTTTACTTTTTGTTCTTCACATATTTTTCCAACCATTGGTCTTGCTCCCACAACAAATGCAGAATGGACTCCTTGGCCATATACGAGTGGCTTTCTTTAGGGAGAAGCACCAACCGCGTTGGGGCACCCAAGCCTTTCAAAGCATTAAAATAGCGTTCGCTTTGCATGGTATGTGTACCCATATTATTGTCGTTTGCCCCGTGAATCAACAATAGGGGAGTTTTCATTTTATCGGCGCTCATGAAAGGCGACATGGTATTATACACTTCGGGAACATCCCAATAGCTACGCTCTTCCGCTTGGAAACCAAAAGGAGTTAGCGTACGGTTGTAAGCTCCGCTGCGTGCTATCCCTGCCGCAAACAGATCAGAGTGCGAAAGTAGGTTTGCTGTCATAAATGCGCCATAAGAGTGTCCACCCACGGCAACACGATTACGGTCTATGTATCCCATTCCGTCAAGAGCATCTATTGCTGCTTTTGCATTGGCTACAAGTTGTTCTATAAAAGTGTCGTTAGGTTCTTTATCGCCTTCTCCAATAATCGGAAATGCGGCATCGTCCAAAACAGCATAGCCCCGTGTAACCCAATAAAGCATCGAACCATAATAAGGATACGTAAACTCATTAGGGTTAGCTGTACTTTGTCCGGCACTGCTCCTGTCTTTATACTCGGTTGGATAAGCCCACATAACCATCGGCAGTTTTTCTCCTTTGGCCTTATCGTATCCGGCAGGTAAATATAGTGTACCCGAAAGTTCAACGCCATCGGCACGTTTATACTTTATCACTTCCTTCGATACACCTTCGAGGCTCTTGAACGGGTTTTCAAAATGGGTTAAAGGCTGGGGTGCAATCCTTTTCAGAGTATTCAAGATATAATAATTAGGATACTCGGTAGCCGATTGCAAACGTACAAGGTATTCGCCTTGCTTGGCGTTAATGATAGACATTATTTCAAGCACCTTATCTGTATAAGGCGATTGGTATAAGCGATTTGTCTTCTTTGTTTTCAGATTTATTTCGTCAACAAAAGGGAATTGTCCTTTCTGGCTATATCCCTCACCTATCAAATATGCTTTATCGCCATCCATATTCAAGGTATAACGTCCGAGTTCATTTCTTTTTGTATCAAAACTTCCGGGGTCGCTATATATATCCTGATAGTTACGGTCGAAAAGCACTGTTGGTTTTTGTTCCGCTTTAGAAGGATTGAACACATAGGTCTTCATATTGCGGGTATTCCACCACAAATCATACAAAATTGCAGTATTTTCATTGCCCCATGTTATACCCCTGTAACGGTTTATGGTTTTAACCAAGCTTTTGACTTTCCCCGAGAAGGGAGCATCTAAGGTAAACACTTCGTCCCTGTACTCCACTTGTTTTTCAGGATCACCGCCATCAAGGGATTCAACCCAATACAGGGAAGCAGGTTTATCGTTACGCCATGCTATATTACGTTTCCCTTGATAGGTAGCCATAAATCCTTTTGGCATGACTTCCAGTAAAGGCTGGTCGTTTATTTGGGTTACAAGTGTTCCGTCGGTTGTATAAACAGTAGTTGCCGTTGGGAATCTGTCGAAAGGAACAATATAAGAATATGGGCGGTGGATGGTTTCAACAAGTACATATTTTCCGTCGGGCGAAAAGCTTGTTTCGGTATAAATATCTTTTCCTTTCCAAAGCGTTTTATTTCCGGTCATGTCAACCTTATAGAGTTCGGATGTAACCAGCGTTTCGAAGTTGGTTTCGTCAATGGCGTTCTTCAGCAAATCCTGGTATGTTCTATTCTGAGCCTTTGCTCCTTTTTCGCTTACCGATACTGTTGGCCCTGCGGGTATAGCTTCTTCAGTATTAATAAGCGCAGGCTTGTCTTTAGGTAAAAAACGGGTTAAAAAACCACTGCCATCTCTATACCAGATATATGGAGAACCCATATTCGCATTCAAGGTAGCATCCGTAAGGCGTGTGGCTTTGCCTGTTGTAAAGTCTACACACCACAGTTCAACCCCTGTTTCGGTTGTGTTGGTGAACGCCATCCGGTTTTCGTCGGGCGACCATCCGAAATTTGCCAACTTCGGGTTGGCGGGTAGTCCTGTCACCTGTTTAGCTTCCGGTTCGTCCACTGTTTTGTATTTTAAATTATTCACATACGGTGTCGTACTCGATATATTGGTTTTAGGGTTTACCCGTAAACCTGCCAACTTCATCTCTTCTTCCGACAGTTCGCTCAACGATTTATATGTATTTCTGTACATAAAAATCATCAACTGTTTTTTGCTATCCATATTTAAGGACGGGGCACGCTCAAAATCGACCAATTCAAGAATTTCCTTAGGTGGCTTCTGATACTTCAAATCTTCTTGCGCACTCACCTGCAAAGAAAAAGAGAGCAACACTATTAAATAAAATATCTTTTTCATAGCTATTTATTTTTGGTTTAATAAGTAATAGTCTAAAATAGTCATGGCTGCCATTGCCTCTACTATGGGTACGGCTCGTGGCAGTACGCAAGGGTCGTGACGGCCGCTTGCCCTGAGGTGAGTATCTTCGCCTTTTTTGTTCACGGTATCCTGTTCCATCAAAACAGTAGCCACAGGCTTAAAGGCCGTTCTGAAATAAATATCCTGTCCGTTCGATATTCCGCCTTGAATTCCACCCGAATGATTGGTTGTTGTTACAATTTTTCCGTTTTCGTTATGGAAAACGTCATTCACTTCCGAACCACGATGGTTTACATCAAAACCATCGCCATACTCAAAGCCTTTAACAGCATTTATGCTCAACATGGCCGCACCAAGAGCCGCATGCAACTTTCCAAAAACAGGTTCGCCCAAACCAACAGGTACACCGGTTATGACGCAAGTTATTACCCCTCCGATGGTATCGCCTTGTTTTTTTACATCACTTATCAACTCTATCATTTGGGCTGCTTTTACAGGATCGGGGCATCGGACGGGGGTGGCTTCGATAAGACCAAAATCGTAGTCTTTGTACGAGCCTTCAAGTTTTATATCTCCAACCTGCGATGTAAAAGCCGTAATATTTATATTCGATTGGCGCAAAGCTAATTTAGCAATAGCTCCGGCCACACAGCGTGATATGGTTTCCCGCGCAGACGAACGGCCTCCCCCACGATGGTCGCGTATCCCATATTTCTGCTGATAAGTATAATCGGCATGCGATGGGCGGTAAATATCTTTCATATTATCATAGTCGGACGGGCACTGATTGTTGTTATGGATGGCAAAGCCTATGGGCGTTCCTGTTGTTTTTCCTTCGTATACGCCCGACAGGAAAACAACCTCATCGGTTTCTCTGCGCGATGTGGTAAGAGCCGATTGCCCCGGGCGGCGGCGGTCCAATTCTCGACGAATGAAGTCAACATCCAGTTCAACTCCCGATGGGCAACCGTCAATAATACCACCTACGGCCACCCCGTGCGACTCACCGAAAGACGTCAGCCTGAATATATTACCAAATGTATTCATTGATTAAAAAAGTTGAATAACTACAAATATACAGAATAAAGCCCGAAAAAACAGAGTAAAGCCATGAAATTGAAGAAGCATATTCTTTCTATTTTCATTAACTTTGCTACACATAAATATTTTAAACCCTTTTTTTTAAGCAGAAATGTATAATCTAAAAATTGAAATGTGCGGAAATTTAAAATGAATTGTACACGTTTAACACGATGGTTTAAAAACGTTAAAGTAAGCATTTTTGTAGATTTGCTTATCTATTTGATATAAAATATATCATTTTGTTAGAATATCGCTATTCATTAAAAAATTCTGAAAACTCCTTTTCAAATTCTTTTGCAACGGCTGAAATCAATTGCTTATCTCCAATATATTCAGCATAATCAAGTATAGAAAAGGCTTTTGCAACTGGTAAGGCAAAGTTAATAAAATTTTCCTTATCATCAATATCCAAATCAATTGCTTTTAATATTTCAGGATCATCCGTAAAATCAAAAGCCGTTTTGTTTCTCAAATCATTCATATTGCAAGAATTAACCAGTATTTAAAAATGATTTAAACACTGGTTAAATATACTATTTTACTTTGATAATCTTTGATACAACCAAATAAGGCGGTCTATTTTCATGCGGTTTGTTTTCACCTACTGGTGAAGAATACGCCCACGCATTATCTGTATCATTGCTATTGCTACCACGCATATTTTGAATATAGTCATTTGCATATCCCCACGGTGGATTCCATGCAGTAGATGGATTTTCACCCCACGGATATATGTGTTTATGTTCAGGCGTTTCAGCAATAGTCAATGTGTGTTTTTCTTCACCACCTTTTGCCCCTAATGTCTTATAGTCATCCTTTGAACTATCATAGCCAACGGCAAAACGTCCTCTAAAGTCAGGTAGCTTAAATTCAGCACCTAAGCCACCATATAAGAAACCAATAGCTTCAAATAATTCAGGGTATTCAGTTGTAGATAAACTTCTGCCATCGCAAAGCATATAATCAGAAGGTATCTTTGTTTCCAATCCACCCCATTCTTTGATAACTCCAACAGGATCACCGTTATAACTATCTAAAACCTTTTTGAGTTCTAAATTTGATGTTATCACGGCAAAATCATTCCAATTGTATTCACCATTCGTTGCAAATTGTGCAATGCGGTGTGTGTATGCTTCGGGATAATCAATGCCTAAAGCATGATCATCTTCTGTTGTTTCTTTGATCGTTATTTTATCTTTTTTTAAACCACCGACAAACGGCATTACTTCACCATCAATCACAATAACACCATCCGAAACGTTGCCTGTCTGATCTTCTTTGCATCCTGAAAGAATATAATTTCGTCCACCAATCAAAGCCAAAACAGCTACCAAAGCAGTTGTTTTTTGCATTAGATCGAATGTGTAAGTTGATGCAGGAAAACTATCTTTTGCGAGCCAATTTACTTTGTCCATTACCTTTGTTTTTAGTCATTGCATTTATTTCACGGCTAAAAACAAGCCGTTTCCTGTCATTATTCTCTTCATCTTTGAATAATTTTACATCTTCATCTTTAAATACTATCTTATTCATTTACTTAAAATTAAAGTTATAACCTAAATACGTTTCCGCGATATTTATATACATTGAAAAATTGCTTCTACATAACTGTAAACCAGTTCTTTCACACAATTCATTGTACACTTCAATCTGTTTCTTTCCTTTCGGTTGCATTTTCAACACATCATTTGCCAAATCTTGCACTTTTTCAATTGTTTCAGGCTTCATTCTACTGAAAATGTCATCCAAATAAAACCTATCTTCTTTTTCTCTGAACTCATATCCTAATTTATTGACAGCTATATCCATATAACGCCAAAACGTCCTTATACCCATCGGATATAGTTTGTTGACTACATGTGTATAGCACCATTTCAAACTTCTGTCCTGTCTGCAAGGCTCATAATGTTGTTTGACTATGTCTGCAACAATTCTGACTTTATTTATTGTATTTGCGTTCATTTTAATAGGTTTATTTGTGAAAACAAAGGAAGCCACGCAAACAGGAAAGAAATTGCAATACGTGGCTTTAAAATAGCTTATTCGTTATGCTTTGGCACTGACTATTGCACCTATACCCTTATTGCGGATAGGAACGGCAATAAATCGCTTATCAAAGCCTACAACAGTTGCACGGTGTTCAGGATCATCAACACGTTCGTACATATACACTTCACCATCCGCTTTCATCACTTCATTTGCCTGAAATGCAAACGAGCAAAAACCACTGTCAGCACCGCCAGCAATGCCCCATCCAAGTTTTTCCATTGTGTTGAGGTCATAAACAGGCATACGGCTAAATTGAAGTATTCCAAAGCCCGCAAAACGTTTTGGCTGTCCGTTCACTACATCTGTGATGTCCTTAAAGCCTTTTGTGTCAAGCCTTATCAAGTCGGTAACGTGTGAAGGGTGCAACACCAAAAAACGTTGTTCCAATGGGATTTCCATGTTGTCAAAACGTTCTTTCAGGTTCAGGATGTCATCAAACGTGATTGTTTTGCGTGTACCACTGTTTGCACCTGTGGTGCTTATTACTGGTGTATAGGCACTATCCTGTGCAGGTGCATAAGCGTGTGCCGCTTTTTCGGCTGTTTTGGCTCTCAATTGGTTGCGGTGTCCCATGATCACACTTTCTAACTGATCGTATGAATATTGGATCACATCCGGACGGCGTACCAATGTGTTTTCTGTTTCAAACTTATCCAATGCAATACGGATTGGAGTATCAGCACGCTGAATAACCGTAATAGGATAAGTGTCGTTGTTTATCAACACATTCGGATCAACACCAGCTTCTGCCATATTGATTGCATCATTTTCCACTAATGCGCTGAAATCCTGTCCATACATCAAAAATGAACTGTCAGGATAGAAATTTTCTTTTATTTGGCTTACCCAAATTTCTTTTTCTAATTTTAATGCCATGATTTTTAATTATTTAGTTTGTTTTCTATTTTGCATTTATCCATTTTCAAAAGGCTTTGATACAATTCAGGATTGTCACGCAATGCCTTTGGGTTGTGCTTCCTGTACCAATCCAAGTCATGAACTTCTTTGTTTCTATCAACTACCATTTTCGAAAGGAACATACGTTCAGGCAAAGCAGTTACCACATTTTCAGCTATTTTAAAACCAAGTTTTTCAACAGTTTGCCAACCCTCTAAACCTAAATATGTGATTATTTTATCACTATTATTTTCGTATAGTTCAGTAAGTTTCAAAGTTTGTTGTTTTTCGAAATCGGACTTTTTGTCAGCCAAAAGAAAAAGAATGTCAGTTTGTCCGTTTTGTGCTAATTGTGAATAGTAACGCTTTTCAGTGCCTGTGATTATTCCAAGCCGTTCACATTCATCTATTTGGCTTTCCATTTGCGGTTGCATCAGTTTGCAAATTGCGGTCAAAACATCTTCAATACCTGATTGCGGTTCAAGTCCAAGTGTATCACGGATGTCTAAGAAATAGCGTTGAAAATCACCTTTTTGCGGTGGGTTTTGTTGTTTCAGATTTGCACGAAGTTGTGCGATGCTCAAACGTTCCAGTTTATCACTATACAGTTGTACTGCATTTGCATCCGCAGGAACTGATACAATACTGGCTTCAAATAATTCAGATTTTGTTACAACAAACACACCTTCAATTTCTTGTGCATCTTTCACGATAATACCAACGGATGCACCATTCAGGAAGCCACGTTCAACTTTTCCGCTAATGCTCAACGCTTCTGTATCTTCCGTGTCAAATTCAGGCAGGGCGGTCAATTTGCTTTCTGTTTTTTGGATGTCGTGCCACCGTCCTATTACCTTTTCAGGGTTGTGTTCTAACAACATTACTGGATTACGGTTAAACCGTTCTAAGTCAATGCCGTTTACATCTATTTTATACCCTTTGGAGTTTAACGTGTTACCATCCGATAAAACAAAGCGTTTTGTTTCTTCACTCATGTTTCAGATTGATTTATACTGTTTTACATAAGCAAAGGAACGCAGAAAAAAAACGTTGCCAAATTAGCACTGTCAAAATGGCAGTGATTTTTGAAACTAAAAACGTAAATACTTGTATTTATGTGTTTTATCTATTTTTTAGGCAAGTAGATTTAAAGACATACAAACAAACGGTTATATTTCATTTGATGTATTTGAAATCATCTTTAACAGCTTGTTTGTGATTGAATTACGCAAAATATTGTCTTCTATTTTACATATATCAGACATAATATCTGAAATGCTTTCAACCGTTGGTTTCTTTATCATTGGTGCTTTTCTCCATACTTTTGCCCATCTCCCGATGGTGTTTTCAGCCACACCCAAAATCACGGCTACTTCTTTTTGTTGCATTTCCTGAACCATTACAAGTTCATAAGCCTTGTTTTTTATCTCATTAGATTTCATGATTTTACGATTTTGATATTTGCAAAATCAAAGCAATCAAAAAAGTGATTATAAACAAAAAATCACTGCCAAAACAACATAAAAAAAAGGTGCATCAGTATAAACCAATGCACCTGCAAACTTAAATAGTGGCTTAAAGCCTTGAAAATGCTATATTTTAATTGTTATTACTTCATTTTGTTTTCTCATCATTATATCTTCACATCTGCGTTCTATTCTTATGTCATGGAATGCACCATATAGCAGATTTAATGTCTTAAATAATGGTGCTAATTCATTATCGGGGTTATCATCCCAACCATTTTTTTCTATTTGAGCAAAAACCATACTACGTGCCAATTTCAGCACTTTCATGTGCAATAAATAACCTTCAGGTGTTCCAAGTGTCTTTTTCAACAGATTTACTGTTTGTTCAGTGATAATTTCATTTGCATTGATAACTAAATTGTTATCGGTTACATTTTTTGTTTTCATAATTGTATTTAGTTTGGCATTTGAAGCAAGAAAAACGGCTGCCTCTTCCCGTGTCGCCAAACTAAATACAATCATAACGAGTGAAACTCGAAAATAAATGTAACGGAAAAAGAACAACCGTTCTATATTATGTCATTTATAGGCATAAAAAAAGCCTATACTTTACAATGCAGGCAAATATCACTATTTCACTACATGATTATATTTAATTTGGCAAAGGCAAAATACAGAAATAAAATTGACACTACCAAATATTTTAGCAAAAAAAAATCACTTCTTTTTCTTTGTGTTCACTATCACGGAATTATCTAAAAATTCTGCCAAACTATCCACATCAGGCACTTGCAGAATAGATGCACCCCACCATGCAAACTGTTTATAAGAGTACGTTTTTCGATATTCAAATACAGCATCACGCACTATATTTTTGTAGTTTTCCGTTTCTGCCAGTGGTATCAACTTCACATACACATCTTTTAGGTCTGCAAACTTCCGATCTGCCAGTACATCCAAATATTCAAATACCAGTATCTTTATTTCTTCTGCTTTTTCCATGATATTCAGGTTTGAAAAAACAAAGATAACATTTTTGACATTTTGATAGTTTGCATAATGTTAAATTTGTACCGACTTTGTTCGTCTAAGTGTACATCTGTTCAATTTTAACACTATTTTTTAACAACCGCCTTATAAACAATATCTATCAACAAAAATACGTTTTAAACGGTCTTTAAATCCTATTGAAACAATATTTAAACCCTTTATTCATACAGGATTGCGATTTTCACCCCTTTTTCAAACTCAATCCACATTTTGAGGGCTGTTTTTACCCCTTTTGGGGCTTCCAATCCACTCAAAATCGTAGTAGAATATAGATTTATGTACAATTCATTTTAAAATATATTTTTGCTCAAAAACCACTTCAAATCCTTTGTAGATAACACTTTCACGCCTTTCTGAGAGTGTAAAAAAATGCACCTTTTATTCTTTATACCCCAAATGGAAAATCAGATTTGCGCCCTGTTCGACATGGACGGGGTGATAATAGACACCGAACCTCAGTACGACAAATTTTGGAAACGTACCGGAGACAGATATAATGTAGGCATAGAAAATTTCGAGAAAGTAATCAAGAGCACTACCCTGCATGGTATTTTGGATAAATACTTTTCAGACCTCACCCAAGAAGAGGTAAACCAATTGATAGCAGACTTATACCGATTTGAAGAAACCATGATATTTCCCGAGATACAGGGGGCTGTCCGTTTTGTAAAATCGCTGAAAGAAAAAGGAATAAAAGTGGGTTTGGTAACCAGTTCGACCGACATGAAGCTCATAGGGGTGAATCGCGAAAAACATTTCGATACATTGTTCGACACCGTTGTTTCGGCAACACGGGTAAAGAACGGGAAACCTAATCCCGAATGCTATCTGCTTGCCGCTCAAGACTTAGGTTTTGCCCCCGAAAACTGTATTGTTTTTGAAGACGCTTTTGCAGGTATAGAGGCTGCCACCGTTGCAGGAATGACCGTTGTTGGCCTTGCCACAACTCACCCTGCGGAAGTTATAAAAGATAAATGCCTATTCACAATACCCGATTTCGATGGATTTACAATCGACGATTTTTTGAAGATAGAAAGAACAAACCCGCAATGAATGTCGAAAAAGAGTTACATCTGGCTGCACAACGCATAAGGGCTTTATCGCAAAACGGGTTGGTGTATTCAACCAACGAGTACGATACCGAGCGTTACCAAGAGCTTCTTGAACTAAGCAACCGGATTACAGCAATCGTTTCCGGAAACGATGTTTCGACAATAGCAGCTTGCTTTAGGGTGGAAGACGACTATGTAACACCTAAAGTAGACATCAGAGCTGTTGTTTTTGACGATAAAGGACGGATTTTGCTCGTCAGGGAACGTGCAGACGGGCTTTGGTCGTTGCCAGGTGGATGGTCTGACATAGGTTTTTCGTCTTCCGAAGTTGCAGTAAAAGAAGTGAAAGAAGAAACCGGGCTGGATGTAGTTCCCGTAAAACTATTGGCTGTACTTGATAAGCAGCGACACAATCACCCTCCCGCAGCGCATTATGCTTATAAAGTATTTATTTTGTGTAGAACAGTTGGAGGCGAATTTAATACAGCTTTCGATATTTTAGACAAAGATTTTTTCGGTCAAGACAATCTCCCGTCTCTGTCTACCGATAGAATTCTGAAAGAGCAAATAGATTTGATGTTCGATTTCAGAAATAATCCGGATAAAGAACCTATTGTAGACTAACGGAACTTAGCTTTTTATCAGATACGTTTCCTCGGCTTTTGCTACGGATAATAAATCTGTGGTATTTATTTTTATCTGTAATCCTCTCTGTCCCGCACTGACGTATACGAAGGAGTAATCGGAGCAGGATTCGTGAATATAAGTTGGGAAATGTTTTTTCATTCCAATAGGCGAACATGCTCCTCTTATATAACCCGTTACCGCCAAAAGGTCTTTCATGGGAATCATATCGCAACTTTTGTTGCCCGATGCTTTGGCTGCCAATTTCAAATCTAATTCTTCGGCTCCGGGAATAATACATACAAAAAAGCCTGTCTTATCACCTTTCAAAACCAGTGTTTTAAATACCTGCCTGATGGGTTCGTTCAGCTGTGCAGCCACATGAACGGCACTCAAATCCGATTCGTCAACCAAATAAGGTATAAGCTCGTACCCGACTTTAGCCTTATCGAGCAACCGTGCTGCGTTTGTCTTCCCTGTTTTTACCTCTTTCGCCATTCAGTATTGTATATGCAATATCAGAATTTGTATGTAAGCAGAATTTTTCCATCGGACGACCACGACTTTACATCCGGCATATAAGCATAACGTGTTGAACGCCTGTACAAAGTGTACATTCCCGTGAGATAGAGCCGGTCTTTGAGCCTCATATCTACTCTCAGATTAGAAGCATTGAGAGTAGCTACCGATTTATCTCCCTGAAAATTAACTTCTTTAGGATCTTCTATTCTCGATAAATCATATCCTTCAGGGTATCCTTTCCATGTAAACATTCTGAAGTTCTCGTGCCACCACGATACCCCTATCTTATCCTTGTATGATATGCTAACACCCGTTTTCCAGCCAAAACCGCTACACAGATTATAGTTTCTGTTATCCACCTGATAGTGGTCGCTGAGCGATGCACCTATTATAATACCATTAAAGTGTGCATACGAATTAAAATCCCAATCCGAAAACCGTTTGCTTTTGTGCATCAACCCAAAACCGAACGATGCGGGGGTTGCAAACTTATAAGGAATTTTACCTGACTCGTCCGAAATTGTATCTGAATCGTAGTAATCGAAATGCTGGTAAATGCCCATCCCGAAATAATCGTTCTTGTCATCGACCAAATCCTTTCCCCACAAACGTGCCATAACATTTATTTGCCCCAGCAACGGCTGCGAAGACTGAACATTGAGATTTCCTCTGAAAACAAAATAATCGAATGGTTTTTGGCCATCGGCTTCGTAACGGTCGCCATATTCTACTGAAAACAAAGTCGAAAAACCGGCTCCTTCGTCAAAAATATCGTCCCGTAGCTCCAATAAACGAACACCGCCCGAAAGCTCTACACTCAGCTTAGGAATACCAAACTGACGTCCCGATGTCCTTCTCTTTTTCCACGCATCGCCCGTTATAAGGCGAGTCAAGCCTCTAGTGGGAGCTACAATAAAAGCAGCTATCTCCCTACCCCAACGTTCACGGCCTGATGCACGGTCGTCCAGTATCATGTCGGTCGACCGGAAGGCCACCTCGCCCAATACTGTTCCGCCAATGGGAGTTACAATAATATCGTTTATAGACGGATATTCGTTTTCCATAAACATCTCCCACATAAAACTCCCCATAAAGGCATACCCGCCCGATCCCCAAAAGCTTACACCATTGGAACGGGCCGCGTTATAATACAGGTTTCCATGATAAGGATGAAGAAACAGGTTTGTTCCCATCTGGTCGTTATCCCAAACAAAGCCGTGCTTAAAATTCCGTCTAATTGTTTTTCCACTTATCCGTGCAAAGTCTTCGTTCAGTATATAACGGTCAAAACCCCATACACCGAGATTTAGCCCTACAACCAGACCTGCTGCCCGCCAATGGTGTTTCCGGTGACGGTAATGGCGCCAGTCGGCAGAATCGGGCTCAACATGCGGAACAACAAGTTTCCGCATCGTAAACTGGGCACAAACCGGAGCTGTGAACGAAACAAAAAGTAATATGAGTAATGAAAGGCGTACGATATATGAGCGCGGCAACATAGTCAGATAACAGAAATGAGAGAATGGTTTAAAAAATAATTTATTTGCTTCTCGGTTTAAATTGTTTTCTTATCCTACGCCAACGCAATCCTATCACACCAAAAAATGCCTCGCTAAATATTCCCGTGTTCATTTTTGATGTACCCAAAACTCTGTTGACAAAAATTATCGACACCTCTTGTAGTTTAAACCCAAGGCAATAGGCGGTATATTTCATTTCTATCTGAAAGGCATATCCTTTAAAGCGGACACTATCTAAATCAATAGTATCCAATACACGTTTGGTATAACACACAAAACCCGCGGTAGCGTCGTGTACCTTCATGCCTGTTATAAGCTTTACATACTTCGATGCGTAGTACGACATCAGTACACGCCCCATAGGCCAATTAACCACATTAACACCCATGCTGTAACGCGAGCCTATGGCCATATCCGCACCTTCGTTGTGGCAGGTTTCGTACAAGCGAAGCAAGTCTTGGGGATTGTGCGAAAAATCGGCATCCATCTCAAATATGTAGTCATAGCCTTTTTGCAACGCCCATTTGAAGCCGGCTATATAGGCCGTACCTAAACCTTGCTTGCCCGACCGTTCAAGTATATGCAGTTGGGCAGGGAATTCTTTTTGCAGTTTTTTTACAATAGCCGCAGTACCATCGGGCGACCCATCGTCGATAACCAGAATATGAAACTGCTTAGGCAAGGAAAATACAACACGGATAATGTTTTCTATGTTTTCCTTTTCGTTGTATGTTGGAATAAGAACTACGGAATCTGACATGACTAAAAACTTTGCTCAAAAATAAACCATTTATAAATATTAGTAACAGCTTTAGCTAAAAAAAAGAAGCAAACTGTAAATATTAACATTTAAGCAGCTCCGGTTTACCAAAAATTCACACCCTGAACCTATACCTCAATTTTGATTGTTTATTCTTCTTAACTCGTAGTACTTTTAGAAAGCTTGCGTTAAAAGACTAATTATAAGTACTTTATAACATTTGTCATTCTGAACAAAGTGAAGAATCCCTGTATTTCTTATTCGAGATCCTTCGTTGCACTCAGGATGACAAAATGAATATACCTTATTTCTCAAATTATTAGTTTTTATTTTTCAATTGCACTATGGGTTCTTCTTATAATAGATGTAAACAAACAAAAACTGTCAAATTGTCTTATCTGCCGAACATGTACAGTGTCCCGATTGCTAAATTGTCATTACATCAGACAACGTATAGTGGGTTAAAGCCTGTTAAGTAGGTATATGTGTGGTTAAAAGTGTTAAAAAATAGGTTTCACCCTCTTTTTTTGCTCGTTTTTTGAATATATATTTGGCAAAACTTAGAATACAACTAAAATTTATTTAAATATGAAAAGAGTGTGGAAAAAAATTTCGACTTATGCCTTCGTGGCATTATTTAGCGTAGGAGTTACTTTTGCTACTTATAGTATTCTTAGCGGTTCGTCGTACGGAATAGCCGACTATTACGACTATAAGGGAGATTTTGAACAGGACAATGTTCATCTGGCTGCACTAACAGCCGAAGGATACCCCGATTTCACAAAAGCGGCCGAAAACGCGGTACACGCTGTTGTACATATCAAATCGGTAGTGAAATCGGCCCCCAGTTCGCGTCAGCAACGTATGGTAGACCCATTCGAATACTTTTTCGGATTTGGCGGACGTGGAGATAGATATCAATATGAACCACAACCAAGCGTAGGTTTTGGTTCGGGGGTTATCATCTCTAAAGACGGATACATTATCACAAACAACCATGTTATAGACAAAGCAAACGATATTGAAGTTACGCTCAACGACAACAGTAAATATACAGCTAAACTTATCGGTACAGACCCTACAACCGATATCGCCCTATTGAAGATAGAAGGGAATGATTTCCCTACAATACCTTTTGGCGATTCGGATAAACTGAAGATAGGAGAATGGGTGCTGGCAGTTGGAAACCCGTTCAACCTCACATCGACCGTTACGGCGGGTATCGTCAGTGCAAAAAGCCGTGGAGGGATAACCGGCAATCGCAGAAACGCTGATGGCACAGCACAAAACAGCATACAATCGTATATACAGACCGATGCCGCTATAAACAGGGGTAACAGTGGCGGTGCCTTAGTTAATACTGCCGGGCAGTTGGTAGGGATAAATACAGCCATTTATTCGCAAACAGGCGATTTTGCAGGATATGGTTTTGCCGTTCCTATCTCTATTGCCGGAAAAGTAGTTGCCGATCTGAAAGAATACGGAGCTGTGCAAAGAGCTGTGCTGGGTATAACTATTATAGATTTATCTGTAATGAAATCGGACGAAAAAGCCAACGATGATGTGAAAAAGATAAAAACGAACGAAGGTGTCTACGTAAACGACTTTGCAGACCGTAGCCCGGCAAGGGAAGCAGGCATGGACAAAGGCGATGTTATTATAGCGGTAAACGATGTTAAGGTTCGTAATACCGGCGAGCTGCAAGAACAAATAAGCCGGTTCCGCCCCGGCAATAAAGTTAAGATTACTTATTTGAGAAACAATGCCGAAAAAACAGCTAATGTAACTCTCAAAACAAGTTCGGGCGATACAAAGATTATTAAGAAAACCGACGGGCTGGCCATAGCCGGAGCCGCTTTCAAAACCCTATCGGGCGAAAAGCTTAAAGAACTGGGTATCCGCAATGGTGTTGAGGTGGCCGGTGTTGATAGCGATGGCAAGTTTAAGGCCAAAGGTATCAGTAAAGGATTTATTATTCAGAAAATAAATAACCAGTCGGTATCGACTGCCGAAGATGTAGAAAACATCATCGAATCGGTGGGACGAAGTGAAGATAAAGTTCTCTTTATATCGGGCTTCTACCCCAGTGGAGCCAGACGCTATTATGCCGTAGAATTAGGAGAATAACAGAAGCCCATTTTTCGCTTTAAAATTTATTAACCAACAATAACGTATAACTCATCGTCTAAAACGGTGAGTTATACGTTTATTATAGTGTAGAGCAAAATAAGGCTCAAAAAAATCTTTGAAATTCTCATTGAAAGACAATTTTAGATTAACAATCAATAGGGTTCTATTTCGGGATTTTTTTGTATATTTGCACTCATTTTCGAGAAAAAAGAGGTAATAAAAACATATAGGATGAGACAGTTAAAAATAACGAAATCTATAACAAACCGCGAGAGTGCGTCTCTTGACAAGTATTTGCAGGAAATTGGACGCGAGGATCTCATCACCGTAGAAGAAGAGGTTGAATTGGCACAAGCCATTAAGCGTGGCGACCGTGCTGCCCTCGAGAAACTGACTCGTGCGAACTTGCGTTTTGTTGTTTCTGTGGCAAAGCAATACCAGAATCAGGGTCTTAGCCTACCCGACTTGATTAACGAAGGTAATCTGGGTTTGATAAAAGCTGCCGAAAAGTTCGACGAAACCCGTGGTTTTAAGTTCATCAGTTATGCTGTATGGTGGATTCGCCAGTCTATACTTCAGGCCTTGGCCGAACAGTCGCGTATTGTACGTTTACCACTCAACCAAGTAGGTTCATTAAACAAAATAAGCAAAGCGTTTTCTAAATTTGAACAAGAAAACGAGCGTAAACCATCGCCCGAAGAGCTTGCCAAGGAATTAGACATTCCGGTCGATAAAATTGCCGATTCGCTAAAAGTATCGGGACGTCATATATCGATGGATGCACCTTTTATTGAAGGTGAGGATAATAGCTTGCTCGATGTATTGGTTAACGACGATGCGCCTATTGCCGACCGTACCCTTATAAACGAATCGTTGCAACAGGAAATAGAAAGAGCCCTTTCTACACTGACAGACAGGGAAAGAGACATCATTAAGATGTTCTTTGGAATAGGATATCAGGAAATGACTCTTGAAGAAATAGGCGATAAGTTCCAACTGACCCGTGAGCGTGTACGCCAAATTAAAGAAAAAGCGATCAAACGTTTACGTCAAAACTCACGCAGTAAACTGTTGAAAGGCTATCTGGGATAAAAACAACGCACGTTACATAATAAAATAGAAATGCCCTTGCTTTTTGATATTAGCAAGGGTATTTTATTACGGTTAAGGGTGTATAACAGCCTTTTTTAGTTTATTTACTTTAATGTAAAACCCCGATAAAATTTTATAGACGTGCTTATAAAATCGTTTTTATCATGTATATTTGCAATCCTTAAATTGGGCTTGAAGTATCCCGATTTATTCTTAATCAATTTATTGTTTGGATTTACATAGATGAATAAAATTCGTAATTTTTGCATCATTGCGCATATTGACCACGGAAAGAGTACATTAGCCGACCGTTTGTTAGAATACACCAAAACTGTTGAAGGAAAAGACCTGCAAGCACAGGTGCTTGACGATATGGACTTGGAACGCGAGCGTGGCATTACCATCAAAAGCCATGCTATACAGATGCAATACCAATATAAAGGCGAAACGTATAAGCTGAATCTTATTGATACTCCGGGGCACGTTGACTTCTCGTACGAGGTTTCGCGCTCCATTGCCGCTTGCGAAGGAGCTTTGCTTATAGTTGATGCCGCGCAGGGAATACAAGCTCAAACCATATCGAACCTTTATATGGCAATCGACAATGATTTGGAGATTATTCCCATTCTCAATAAAATAGACCTGCCAAGCGCGATGCCCGAAGAGGTTGAAGACCAAATTGTTGAATTACTTGGCTGTAAGCGCGAAGAAATAATCCGTGCCAGTGGTAAAACCGGCGAAGGTGTGATGGATATCCTCGAAGCTATCGTAGAACGGGTTCCCGCTCCTAAAGGCAACCCTGAGGCACCCTTGCAGGCTCTTATTTTCGATTCTGTTTTTAACTCTTTCAGAGGAATCATTGCTTACTTCAAGATAGTGAATGGCTCTATTCATAAAAAAGACTTGGTTAAATTCTTTGCCACCGGCAAGGAATATGAGGCCGACGAGGTTGGAGTTTTGAAGTTAACCATGTCGCCCCAAGACGAAGTGACGTGTGGTGATGTAGGTTATATTATTTCGGGTATCAAAACATCGAAAGAGGTTAAAGTTGGCGATACGATTACCCATGTTAAGAATCCTTGCGAAAAAGCCATAGAAGGCTTTGAAGAAGTGAAACCGATGGTCTTTGCCGGGGTTTACCCTATCGAAAGTGAAGATTTTGAAGACCTTAGGGCTTCGCTCGAAAAATTGCAACTTAACGATGCCTCGCTTACTTTTCAGCCCGAATCGTCTGTTGCCCTTGGTTTTGGTTTCCGTTGCGGATTTTTAGGCTTACTGCACATGGAAATCATACAAGAGCGTTTGGATAGGGAATTTAACATGGATGTGATAACAACCGTACCTAACGTTTCGTATCTCGTTCATGATAAAAAAGGAGGTGTAAAAGAAGTTCACAACCCATCAGGATTGCCCGAACCAACCCTTATAGATTATATAGAGGAGCCATATATCAGGGCATCGGTCATAACAAATACCACTTACATAGGCCCTATTATGACGCTTTGTTTAGGAAAGCGTGGAATACTATTGAAACAGGAATATATTTCGGGCGACCGTGTAGAAATAACCTACGATATACCTCTGGGCGAAATCGTTATCGACTTTTACGATAAACTGAAAAGTATATCGAAAGGGTATGCCTCGTTCGACTATCACATGCACGATTACCGTGAGGCAAAGTTGGTTAAACTGGATATCCTCCTTAATGGCGAACCGGTAGATGCTCTGTCTACCCTGACGCATGTAGACAACGCTGTTGGTTTTGGACGCCGTATGTGCGAAAAACTAAAAGAGCTTATACCCCGTCAACAGTTCGACATTGCCATACAAGCCGCTATCGGTGCTAAAATCATAGCCCGCGAAACTATTAAAGCTGTGCGTAAAGATGTAACAGCCAAATGTTACGGAGGTGATATATCGCGTAAACGTAAGCTTCTTGAAAAACAAAAAGAAGGTAAAAAACGTATGAAACAAGTAGGAAACGTTGAAGTTCCCCAGAAAGCGTTTTTAGCAGTATTAAAATTGGATTAAAGTGAATAATTTTAAAGAAATAAAATTAACGGAGCTTCCATTCAGCCCTTTTGATATAAAAGATAAGTGGATGCTCGTTACCGCCCAAAAAGACGGGAAGGTAAACACCATGACAGCCAGTTGGGGTATGTTTGGCATAATGTGGAACAAAGAGGTGGTATCGGTTGTAATACGCCCACAGCGTTACACGAAGGAATTTATAGACAATGCCGATTCTTTTTCTATCACCTTATTCGATAAGAACTTCAAAAAAGAATTGGGATATTTAGGCACTGTTTCGGGGCGTGATGAGGATAAGATAGCAAAAGCAGGGCTAACCGTTGTGCACAAAAACAATGTTCCCTTCTTTGATGAAGCCGAGGTTGTTATTATTGCTAAAAAACTATATTCGCAACCATGGGATGGCGACTTTTTTGTGGATGCTAAGCTTATAGACCAATGGTATCCTGAAAAAGATTTCCATACAATGTATGTTGCTGAAATAGAAACGGTATTAAAGAAGGATTAAGTATAAAAATCATATAATTTTTAGGCGTATTTGCAATAATGAGAAAATGGCGCATTGAAGATTCAGAAGAATTGTATAACATCTCGGGATGGGGTGTGAATTATTTTTCGATAAACGAAAAAGGGAACATTACGGTAACCCCTAAAAAAGGCGGAGCTGCTGTAGATATGAAGGAACTGATAGACGAACTTCAGCTAAGGGACGTATCCGTTCCGGTGCTGATTCGTTTTCCCGATATTCTGGACAACAGGATTGAAAAAATATCGACCTGCTTCAAGATTGCTGCAAAAGAATATGGATACCAAGCCCAGAATCACCTTATTTACCCCATAAAAGTGAACCAGATGCGGCCTGTGGTTGAAGAATTGGTGAGCCATGGCAAGAAATTCAATATCGGGCTCGAAGCCGGTTCAAAACCCGAGCTTCATGCTGTTATAGCCATCAACACAGATCCCAATTCACTCATTATCTGCAACGGATACAAAGACGAAAGTTATATAGAACTGGCTTTGTTGGCTCAAAAAATGGGGAAACGCATATTCATTGTAGTTGAAAAACTGAATGAACTACCCCTCATTACAAAAATAGCAAAACAACTGAAGATTGTACCCAATATAGGTATCCGCATCAAATTAGCCAGCAGTGGCAGCGGAAAATGGGAAGAATCGGGAGGTGATGGCAGCAAATTCGGGCTTAACTCGAGCGAGTTGCTCGAGGCATTGGCTTTCCTCGAAAAAAACAATATGCAAAGCTCTTTGCGCCTCATTCACTTCCATATAGGCAGTCAGGTAACGAAAATACGCCGCATCAAAACAGCTTTGCGCGAAGCCTCTCAATTTTATGTGCAGTTGCATGCCATGGGCTTTAATGTTGAGTTTGTTGACATTGGCGGAGGTTTAGGTATCGACTACGACGGCACACGCTCGTCGATGAGCGAAAGCAGCGTCAATTATAGTATTCAGGAGTATGTAAACGACTCTATTGCCACCATGGTGGATGCCGCCAATAAGAACAACCTGCCCCACCCTAATATAATTACCGAGTCGGGGCGTTCGTTAACGGCGCATCATTCTATTTTGGTTTTTGAGGTACTCGAAACAGCCACTTTGCCCGAATGGAACGAAAATCTGGATATTTCGGACGACGACCACGAACTGGTGAAAGAACTATATCAAATCTGGGACGACCTCACCCAGCGAAGTATGCTCGAAGCTTGGCACGACTCGCAACAAATACGTGAGGAGGCTCTCGATTTGTTTAGTCTGGGGTTGCTCGATCTGAAAACACGGGCGCAGGTAGAACGTTTATACTTTTCTATTGCCCGCGAAGTTTATCAGATGGCAGGACGGATGAAACATTCGCCCGAAGAATTGAAACAATTGAGTAAGCTTTTGCCGGATAAGTATTTCTGTAATTTCTCACTGTTCCAGTCACTACCCGACTCTTGGGCTATAGACCAAATATTCCCGATTATTCCTCTGCACCGGTTGGGTGAAAGACCAGACCGGACAGCTACCTTGCAGGACATAACCTGCGATTCGGATGGTAAGATTGATAATTTTATACCATCCAACCATCAGACCAGTTATCTACCGGTTCATTCTCTCAAGAAAAATGAGCCATATTATCTTGGTGTTTTTCTTGTTGGTGCTTATCAGGAAATATTAGGAGATCTCCACAACTTGTTTGGCGACACAAATGCGGTTCACGTATCGGTCAATGAAGATGGATACAAGATAGACCAGATGATTGATGGGGAAACCGTTGCCGAAGTTCTCGATTATGCCCAGTATAACGCCAAGAAACTTGTGCGCACGGTAGAGACATGGGTTACAAGCTGTGTGAAACAAGGCTCTATTACAGTAGAAGAAGGTAAAGAATTTTTATCGAACTACCGTTCAGGGCTTTATGGGTACACCTATCTTGAATAGAGCTATTATTGATTAAATACATAAGGAGATTGTTTACGGAAAACAATCTCCTTTATTTTACTACTTTTGTATTCCTCAAAAAAAGCAAGGCAGAATGGATATTAAGGAACTTCAAATAAAATTTGAGTCGCATCCTAACATAGCGGCCAGTATAGATTCTATAAAAAAACACAGGAATATACAGGTAAAAGGCTTGTTGGGTTCGGCAAATGCAATGTATGCCATAGCTTTGCTCAAAAAAATGAAAGGCTGTTTTCTTTACATTCTGGAGAATGAAGAAAGCGCCGGATATTTTTATCACGATCTTGTGCAAATATTAGGTGGAGATTGTGTTTCGTTCTTCCCCTCGGCCTACAAACGGGCTATAAAATACGGGCAAATTGACTCTGCCAACGAAATACTTCGCACAGAAACACTTAGCAAACTACAAACAGACAGCCCCGAACTGATTATAGTTTCTTACCCGGAGGCCATAGCCGAGAAGGTGGTATCGAAAGAAGTTCTGAAAGACAATACACTCAAAATTGCTGTGAACGAAAAAGTGGATACACAGTTCATTTCCGATGTCTTAGACTCTTACGGTTTCGAATATACCGACTATGTGTACGAGCCAGGGCAATACGCCATTCGTGGAAGCATTATTGATGTGTTTTCGTTTTCGAACGAATATCCTTTCCGTATAGATTTTTTTGGAGATGAAGTAGAAACCATCCGCACTTTTGAAGTTGAGAGCCAATTATCGAAAGACAAGCTGAACTCCATCCAGATTATACCCGAAATGCGGAAATTGGGGCTACACGAGGAATCTATCCTTTCTTGCTTGCCTCAATCGTCTATAATAGGGCTTAAAGATTATTCGTGGATTGAAGGCCGGGTAGCGGCCATTTACAACGATAAGGCTATATTAGAAAACGCCGAATATGAAGAGGATACACAGGCAAAACTGATATCCGACGCAACCCTCAGAAGCCGGATGTTAGATTTCAAATGGGTACAAATGGGTAATAAGGCCAGTGGAACACCGGATACCGTTTTAGAATTTAAAACCGAATTGCAACCGCTTTTTCATAAAAATTTCGACTTTGTCGCGGAAGCCTTCCATAAGTTAAATGGCAAAGGTTATACGATATATATACTGAGCGATAGCCAGAAGCAAAACGACAGGATAAAATCTATTTTCGACGACCGGGGAGACGATATACACTTTGTACCTATCAGCAAAACCGTACACGAAGGATTTATCGAAAATACGCTTAAAATAGCCTGTTTTACCGACCATCAGATATTTGACCGTTTTCATAAATATAACCTGAAATCGGAGAAAGCCCGTTCCGGAAAAATAGCCTTATCGCTAAAAGAAATAAAGCAACTCCAGGTTGGAGATTTTGTTGTGCATATAGACCACGGGATAGGCCGTTTTGGCGGCTTGGTTCGTTCGGATGTGAACGGTAAAATGCAGGAACTCATCAAACTGACTTATTTGAACAACGACACCATCTTTGTTTCTATCCATTCGCTACATAAAATATCAAAATACAGAGGCAAAGAAGGCGAGCCTCCCCGTATAAACAAACTGGGAACAGGGGCTTGGAATAAGATGAAGGAAAAAACGAAATCGAGAGTAAAGGATATTGCCCGCGATTTGATTCTTCTTTACTCCAAACGGAGAGAAGAAAAAGGGTTTAGCTTTTCGCCCGACTCCTTTCTGCAAAACGAACTCGAAGCTTCGTTTATCTACGAAGATACCCCCGACCAGATAAAAGCCACCAACGATATAAAAACCGACATGGAAAACTCCAAACCCATGGATAGGCTTATCTGCGGTGATGTGGGTTTTGGGAAAACAGAAGTTGCCATACGTGCGGCTTTTAAGGCCGTTACCGACAATAAGCAGGTTGCTGTGCTTGTGCCTACTACTGTGCTTGCGGCACAACATTACCATACGTTTAAAGAACGTCTCAAAAACTTTCCGTGCCGTATAGACTACATCAGCAGGGCACGAAAAACAAGCGATATTAAATCCATATTGCACGATATTAAGGATAAGAAGATAGATATTCTGATTGGTACACACCGCATTGTGAGCAAAGACATACAGTTTGCCGATTTAGGGCTGCTTATTGTTGACGAGGAGCAGAAATTTGGCGTTGCCGTAAAGGAACGACTAAAACAACTGAAAACCAATGTCGATACCCTTACCATGACGGCAACTCCTATCCCCCGCACCTTGCAGTTTTCGTTGATGGGGGCACGCGATCTTTCGTCTATAACAACCCCTCCGCCCAACAGGTATCCTATCCAGACCGAGCTACATACATTCGACGTAAATATCATCGGCGAGGCCATTAACTTCGAAATGAGCCGTAACGGGCAGGTGTTCATCATTAATAACCGTATCAGTAATATTCACGAACTGGAAAACATAGTTCGCCGTGAGGTTCCCGATGCGCGCATAGCTGTTGGCCATGGGCAGATAGAACCTCAAAAACTGGAAACAATTATCACCGACTTTGTAAATTACGAATACGATGTATTGATTGCTACATCTATAATTGAATCGGGGATAGATATTCCTAATGCCAATACAATAATAATAAACAATGCCCAGAACTTCGGACTGAGCGACCTCCATCAATTGCGGGGACGCGTGGGGCGAAGCAACAAAAAAGCTTTCTGTTATTTACTTGCTCCTCCGTTGCACACCCTTACACTCGAAGCACGCCGTAAGTTGCAGGCAATAGAAAATTTTTCGGAGTTGGGCAGTGGTATCCATATAGCCATGCAAGACTTGGATATTCGTGGGGCAGGCAATATGTTGGGTGCAGAGCAGAGCGGTTTCATAGCCAATCTGGGCTACGAAACCTACCAGAAAATCTTGGGCGAGGCTGTTAATGAACTGAAAAACGAAGAGTTTGCCGGCCTGTATCGGGAAACTCACGATAATCAAAAACTGGAGGGGTCGGACTTTGTGCAGGACGTTACCATAGAAAGCGATTTGGAACTGCTTTTCCCTGCCACATATATACCGAACGATTCGGAGCGCATCACCCTATACCGGGAACTGGACGATATTGAAGACGACCACAAACTACAAGACTTCGTTTTACGCCTGCAAGACCGTTTCGGAAAGATTCCAAGAGAAGGCATCGAGCTTATCCGTGTTGTACAGCTCCGGCAATTGGCCAAATCGTTAGGGATGGAAAAAGTTGTCCTTAAAAACGTGCAGATGAACCTCTTTCTTGTTGCTAATCCCGAATCGCCATATTATCAATCTAAAGCATTCGATAAACTGCTTGCATACATACAAAAATATCCTCGCCGATGCGAGTTGAAAGAAAAAAACGGAAAACGCTCGATAACAATAAAAAACATTCCCGATATCGAAAACGCATGTTATACTTTAACTGAAATAAACAAGGCTACTCCCACAGTTTAGGAATAGCCTCGTATATTACAGTTTTTATATAAGCGATATCAAATTATTTTACCCAGACGTTCAGTATTTCACCTACATACATTTTGTGATATCCGTCTTTTGCCCATTTGCCCGAAGCTTCTTTATCTACCACGGCATCCGGTTGGATAGGCTGGGCTATCAGTTTTTTACATTCTAAAATTAGCCATGCTTCGGCAAAAGCAGAAGCGCCCGATGGTGTTTTTATAGGCGTCAGCCCCGAACCTTTTATTTTGTCTACATTACGTCCACTCACCTGTCCACAATATTCCATATTTGTTTTATATGTCTCCGTATAGAACGATATTGTGTAAACATCGCCGGCATCCATCGTTTTAATTGAATAACGGGTAGGATTCAGAAAACAAAACGCTACCGGTTTGCCCCAGAACACTCCTAACCCACCCCACGAGGCTGTCATTACATTAGTTTCGTCTTTGGTTCCGGAAGTGATTAATGTCCATTCGTTCAGTAATTTCACGTAATTACCGGGTATTTTATCCGCATCTATTTTTCTGAATCCCGGCATTTCGGTCGAGACTACCCCTTCTGCGGGAACCACACTAATCTCCGTGCTTGCTTTAGGAAGTATGTCAGATGTGCTATTTTCTTTTTCCGAACTATTCAAATAACCTGATATCTCGGCGTATAGGTCATTTACAAAATCTATTGTATGCGTTCGGAATCCTTTATAGGCTTTATAAATACTTTTATTCCCCCGTAATGCAACCTTATCGGTTATCGTTTCTTCGGCTTTCAGAACTATGGGATTAGTTTTTGTGTCAAAATAATCGTACGATATATTCCGTATCGCTATTTTGCACTGCCGGTCTGTTGCGGTAATTATGAGCTGATAGTTCATCGTTGTTTTATCCATATTGAACACACTTTTATTGAAAACCAACTCTTTTTCTCCTTGGCAGGCTATCGACCGTTGTTCGGGTGAGTTAAACAATATCCGCTGTTTTGGATTTGCCTCGGTTTGTGTATAATTCTGGCTTGCCCAGTCATTCATTTTCTGATAAACATCGGCTGCCGGCAACGACGTTTCCACTGTTTTAGAAAATACAACCCGTCCGTCCTCTTCCGGAACAGCACCTTTCATATACTTTTCGTCAGTCTGCGCGTTTACCAATGTTGAAATGAAAGTAAACAATATCAGTATCAAACACTTATTCATAAATTTGTTCGTTTAGTTATACCCAAAATATGTTATATAAATTTTTGTTTTACAATTCTACGGAAAAATAATAACTTTGAAGTTCTTTTATTGTATCCAAATTTAAACAAAATAACTAAAAAAAAGGATGAAATACAAATCAATTATGGCAATTGCACTAAGTGCCGGAATGTTGGCCTGTAGTTCGGGTAAAGAAACAAAAGATGATACGGCTGATGCCCCTTTAATAGGGAAAGCAACCGTAAAAGTTACCGATGGTCTGATGACCCCTGAGGTTCTGCATAGCTTTGGGCGTGTAAGTGGCGTTCAGGTATCGCCCGACCAGAAAAAGGTACTCTATGGTGTTACATACGTGAGCATAGAGCAAAACAAAACCAACCGCGAACTGTTTGTGATGAACATTGATGGGTCGGACAACAAACAGATAACAGAAACAAAGAAAAGTGAAAACGAAGCTTGCTGGGTTAAAGATGGTTCACGGATAGCTTTCTTGAGTAGCGAAAGCGGTTCGTCGCAGATTTGGGAAATGAATCCCGACGGAACAGATAGGGTTCAGATAAGTGACATAGAAGGCGGAATAAACGGCTTTGCTTACTCGCCCGATGGAAAAAAAGTACTTTACATCAAAAACATCAAGTTTGGAGAACGAACTGCCGACAGATACCCCGACCTACCTAAAGCATCGGGAAAAATCATTGATAACCTGATGTATAAACATTGGGATCAGTGGGTGGAAGAAATCCCTCACTCCTTCATTGCCGATTTTGACGGAAATAAGCTGACAAACTCTGTCGATATACTTGAAGGCGAACCCTACGAATGCCCTATGTTGCCGATGGGCGGAATAGAGCAGTTGGCTTGGAGTCCTGACAGCAAAACGGTTGCATATACATGCCGCAAAAAAACAGGAAAGGAATATTCGTTGTCTACCAATTCTGATATCTACCTATATAATATAGAAACAAAAGAAACCAAGAATATAACAGAAGGCATGATGGGGTACGATACCAACCCTATCTTCTCGCCCGATGGAAAGAAAATTGCTTGGCAAAGCATGGAGCGCGATGGGTACGAGTCTGACAAGAACCGTTTGTTTGTAATGGATCTTGCTTCGGGCGAAAAGACTTATGTGACCGAAAACTTTGATTACAACACAGATTTCGCGGCATGGGCTGCCGATAACAAAACGATGTATATTGTTTCGTGTGTTGAAGCAAAAACACAACTTTTCAAGGTCGACTATGCGGCAAAAGATGTGAAAGCCATTACCGCAGGTGCTCACGATTACGAAGCATTCGGCATTGCCGGCGATAAACTGATTGCCACACGTCATTCTCTGTCGCAACCCAACGAAATATATTCGGTCGATATTGCTACCGGAAAAGATACGCAGCTGACTTTCGAAAACAAAGAAATACTTTCTCAACTTGAGATGGGAAAAGTAGAAGAACGTTGGATACCAACAACCGATGGCAAAAAAATGCTTGCATGGGTTGTTTATCCTCCAAAATTCGATCCTAACAAAAAATATCCTACCATTCTTTATTGTCAAGGAGGACCTCAAAGTTCTGTAAGTCAGTTCTGGTCTTACAGATGGAATCTGCAAATCATGGCAGCCAATGGCTATATAATTGTTGCGCCTAACCGTCGCGGGCTTCCCGGATTCGGACAGGAATGGTTAGAACAAATAAGTAAAGACTATGGTGGTCAGAACATGAAAGACTATCTGTCGGCTATCGACGAAGTTGCCAAAGAACCTTTTGTTGACGAAACACGCTTGGGTGCAACAGGAGCAAGTTATGGTGGGTTTTCTGTATATTGGTTAGCCGGAAATCATAATAAACGATTCAAAGCTTTCTGGGCACATGCCGGAATATTTAATTTAGAAGCCCAATACCTCGAAACAGAAGAAATGTGGTTCGCTAACTGGGATCTTGGCGGCTCGTATTGGGATCGCAGCAATGCCATAGCGCAACGCACGTATGCCAATTCGCCTCATCGTTTTGTTGACAAATGGGATACTCCTATAATGATAAGCCACGGCGAGTTGGATTTCCGCATCTTAGCGTCTCAAGGCATGATGGCCTTCAATGCTGCCCAGCTAAGAGATATTCCGTCTCGCATGCTGATTTATCCTGACGAAAACCACTGGATTGCCCAGCCTCAAAACGGTGTTCTATTCCAACGTGAATTTGCCCGCTGGTTTAACGAGCAGTTAAAGAAATAATGCTGCGGCATCCTTAACAATAGGTTGACAGTATTTATATTAAAATATTCGAAGAACCGATGGATTTATATTCATCGGTTCTTTTATTTAGGTAATGTGCTGAAAAATAAGATATATTCATTTTGTCATCTTGAGAGCAACGAAGGATCTTGAATAAAAACACAGAGATTCTTTACTCTGTTCAGAAACAACGTTCGAGGAGTGTAGGCAACTCAATGACAAATACTATAAAATGTTTATAATAAATCATTTGATATAAACTCTCTAAATACACTACGGGTCTTTATTCATAAATAAGTTTTTGTGTCAACCTATGTTAGGACGGGACAATAAAATAATAAAGGAGGAAATATTTATTATCGTATTTCCTCCTTTTACATTTTTATACCGTTCACCTGAGAAAAACACCATTCACTACCTTTCATATTGATAATCTCTTAGTTTTTCCTGTAATCTTTTTCTCGCAAAAAATATACGACTCTTCACTGTACCGATAGGCAACTGAAGTGTCTGAGCAATTTCTTCGTATTTATAACCCGAAACATGCATCGAAAACGGTACTTTATATTCGTCCGTAAAACTGTTTATGGCTTTAGTGATCTCACCGATAGTATATGCACCTTCGGGAGTATCAAATCCTGAGTCTTGGGGTAAGTTCAAGTGGTATAGATTTTCAGTCTGATCCACAATAGTCTGCGTACGTACCACCCTGCGATAATTATTAACAAATATATTATGCATAATGGTAAAAACCCAACCCTTGAAGTTTACATTCTCGTAATACTTGTCTTTATTGTCTAAAGCCCTAAGTGTTGTTTCCTGCAATAAATCTTTTGCCTCATCTCTATTAGCAGTTAGAGTAAGTGCAAAGTTCATCATGTTATTTTGTAGGTCCAATAGTTTACCTTCAAAATTTTCTGTGCTTTTAATTGTTCCCATAACACATTTTTTTTATAATTAAAACTTTTTGATTGCTATTATCTCTCATGCAACAATAGTACAAAGATATCATCTTTTTATTATCGCGCATCATTTTAATGAAATATTTTCAATCAAATAGTTAAAATAAGCTTTTTTATTACGTAATATACTATATACCAACAATTTAAACATATGCATTTAAATGCTAATTATAAAAAATGAGTCATAAATAATATTTATCATTAAAAATGAGCAATAAAAAATAAATATTTATTTTTAAAAACATAATATGTTATAATTTGCAATTTAAGTGGAAATTGCAAACTCTAATTATCAGACATATATGGCGCTGCCATTTTAGTTGTTTGATTAACAATTGTTTGATTAAATACAAAGAGATTTGGGTTGCGGAAAATCCCAATTCAAAAACATATAATATAGCACAAAGAATATCCGAAAAGTATATTTATGCTCTGTCAAAATGGCAAAAAACTTTTGTCTGGCATTTTATTTGCATAACGGTTTATCAAAACAATAATAGTTTAAAAACAAAAAAATACAATTAGTAAGGTATGCAACAAAAAGGACAAATTGGGGTAACTACAGAAAACATCTTCCCCATCATCAAAAAATTTCTTTATAGCGACCATGAGATTTTTCTGCGCGAAATAGTATCGAACGCGGTAGATGCTATTCAAAAACTAAAGACATTGTCTTCGCTTGGTGAGTTTAAAGGCGAGCTTGGCGACTTGGCAGTGAAAGTCAGTATCGATACCCAAAATGGCACACTGACCATTTCCGACAACGGAATTGGTATGACTGCCGAAGAAATAGATAAATACATAAACCAGATAGCGCTGTCGTCGGCTAACGAATTTCTGGATAAATATAAGAACGATGCCAATTCAATAATCGGGCACTTCGGATTAGGGTTCTATTCCGCATTTATGGTTTCTAAAAAAGTAGAAATTGTAACCAAGTCGCACAAAGATGCTTCGGAGGCTGTAAAGTGGATTTGCGACGGAACACCTACATATACTATTGAGGCAGCCCAAAGAACTGAGCGTGGAACAGACATCATTCTTTATATAGACGATGAAAACAAAAACTTCTTAGAAACAGACGAAGTAGACCGTCTGTTGAAGAAATATTGCCGCTTTTTGCCCATCCCCATCGTTTTTGGCAAGAAAACAGAATGGAAGGACGGCAAATCGGTCGAAACCGACGAAGACAACATTATTAATGATACCAATCCGTTATGGACACGGAAACCAAACGAACTGAAAGACGAAGATTATAAGGAGTTCTATCAGGAACTTTATCCTTTCACCGACGAGCCAATGTTCTGGATACACCTGAATGTAGATTATCCGTTCAAATTGACAGGTATCCTTTATTTCCCTAAGGTGAAAGCAAATGTAGACCTTCATAAAAACAAAATACAGCTGTATTGCAATCAGGTATATGTTACCGATTCGGTTGAAGGTATAGTACCCGAATTCCTTACCTTGATGCATGGTGTTATAGATTCGCCCGATATTCCTCTCAACGTTTCCCGCTCTTATTTACAAAGCGACCAGAATGTGAAGAAAATATCGAATTATATCACAAAGAAAGTAGCCGACCGCTTAGAGGAGATATTTAAGAACGACCGTCCACAGTTCGAAGAAAAATGGGATAGCCTGAAACTGTTTGTTGAATATGGAATGCTGACCGACGAAAAATTCTACGAAAGAGCTCAAAAGTTCTGTTTACTAAAAAATACGGACAATAAGTTTTTTACTTTCGAAGAATATAAGAATCTTATCTCGTCTAACCAGACAGACAAAGACGGAAATCTTGTTTATCTCTATTCTAACAACAGAGACGAACAATACACCTATATCAACAACGCCAAAGAAAAAGGTTATGATGTGTTATTGCTCGACGGGCAGCTTGATGTACACATAACCAGCCTTCTGGAACAGAAACTCGAAAAAAGCCGTTTTGTACGTGTTGACAGCGATGTTGTTGACAATCTTATCAAAAAAGAAGACGATACCGAAATCAAGCTTACAGATAAGCAAAAAGAAGAACTGAAAGAAGCTTTCCTATCGCAAATGCCGGTAGTCGATAAAGTAGAGTTTACGGTCGATTACAAAGCTTTGGGCGAAAAAACCAAACCGGTACAAATAACACAAAACGAGTTTATGCGGAGGATGAAGGAAATGTCGGCCATGCAAACTGGAATGTCTTTTTATGGCGATATGCCCGACAATATGAATCTTGTTCTTAATGTAGACAGCCCGCTTGTCAAGAAAGTATTAACCGATGTTGACGGCAAGGATAACGAAGCCATTAAAGAATATGCCCAATCAAATACCGCTATACGTCAATTGGTAGATTTGGCTCTCTTGGCAAACAATATGCTCAAAGGCGAAGCGCTAAGCAATTTTATAAACCGGAGCATAGACCTTATTTAAAATAACCGATAGATATATCATTTACTTACCCGGATGGATTCAAGAGTTTTGAGTCCCATCCGGGTATTTTTTATGTAATATTTCAGATAGAGCGATGTTTTTTAGTGAAATAAGTATCCAAAGAAAAACAGTTTTCGTTATCTTTACTAAAACATACTTACCTTAAACAACTGGAAAACTATGGCTACTAAAATTATCAATCCCAGATATTATCTGCGAATGTTCAATAAAGTACTGATGTTTGCAGCAACCCCAACAATAGAATGGGACCGTGAAAGGAACGAACGGGAACGGTCGTGCGATAATATTGTTTTGCTTATCATTAACATAATAGTATCGGCCTTACTGATTCTTACAGTCAATTTTATCAACGATGCTTCATTGGTAGGGCATAATTTTTTTGATTTACCTTTCAATGAGATATTACGTGCCCTGCTTTACATTATGATTTTTTCTTTGTTGGTAGAGTCTGCCTTTAGGCTTCCGCTCAAATTCGCATCCTTTAACTTGAGCCTTTCGGGAGCAATAATAATTTATTTCGTGATAAGCCTTTACAACCTGTATTTTAAGTTTAATATAGATTTCCGGGTGATTATTCTTACTGCTTTGATTTGTGGGGGAGTGATTAATTTGATAGTCCGTTTTTACCGTAACCCGATAAAGGGATTTTGGGAAAACAATTTCGGTTTAATATGCTACACTTATGCCGCGCTCTATGTGGCGATTGGCATAACCGTTCCTTTGGTATTGTTTAACTTTCCTCTCCCGATGTTGATTTTGTATGGGGTATTATTGCTTTGGCAATCGATGCTTTACAGTTATATCCGTACAAATTATGGTATAGCCTATAATTTTGGTTCAAATTTTGTTTGCTCTGCATTTATCTGGATTTTAGCATACAACACCATATCATTCTAAACAATGCTCCATTATACAAAACAAGAAGTTGGTAAATATATTCTGGGTGTATGGAAGGTCGAAGAATCGGCCGGGGAGTTGCTTTCTATTTTAGGTGATGATTTCACTGAAAAAAGCACCCTATGGCCCGGTTTATCAGCACAACGTGTACTTGAGCGGCTTGCTGTTCGTTCTCTGCTGAAACAGCTTTTAGGCAAAAACGTTGAAATACAATATACGCCTTCGGGAAAACCTTATCTTCCGGATAATGAAAAGATGCCCAATATAAGTATCTCGCACACCAAAGGTTATGTTGCAGTGTTATTAAGCGGCACAAAAGGCGGAATAGATATTGAACAGATAACCAATAAAGTAATACGGATTGAAAGTAAATTCATTTCTGAAGAAGAGTCCATTATCCCCGAAAATAAACTGACACACCTCCTGTTGCATTGGTCGGCCAAGGAAACGATGTATAAATCCGTAGGCGAAGGTGGTATCGATTTAAAGAAGCATCTGCTGATTCATCCCTTCTCACCCCAAGAAAAAGGGTCGTTTATTGGTGAATACAGGAAACACACACCACAGTTTTTTGAAATAAAGTACACAGTAACGCCCAACTATGTACTCACATACACATACTGAGGTTTGCGCTAAGTAAAAAAGGGATATGGGTGTATATTATTACATGTCAAGGAAACATTCACAGGAGTATGTCTATTATCAAAAATATAAAACTTGAAATTTACAGTCTTTACTTTGTATATCAATTATTTTTAACGACAAAACTACAAGAAAGAAACAATTAAATCTTAATTTTGCCGTTCAATTGCCTGTTAAATCTGACATTAGCATATTAAGTGAAATTAAAAATCAATATATATTGTTTTTCGGCTATCATTTTGTGTACGCTGCTGTTTATGTATTCTTGTAGCTCATCAAAGTTCGTACCCGAAAACCAATATATGCTCGAGTCTGTAAAAATAAAAACGGACAACAAAAACATCCGTCCGTTGGAGCTCGAACCATATATAAAACAAAAACCTAATTTCAAAACCTTCGAGGTGTTTAAACTCCCTCTGTTCATATACAATCTGTCGGGGCAGGATACCACCAAATGGATAAACAGAACTTTGCGTAAAGGAGGCGAGCCTCCTGTTATATACGACAGCACAGCCGTAGACCAAACCATAGTTGACCTGAAAAGAATTTTGTGGAACAAAGGGTATGTACATGCCCAGATAAACCCTCAAATAGAAAAACGAAAGAAAAAAGTACGCGTCAAGTACAATATAGCTTGTGGCGATCCTTATATTATTGATGAATATAAGATAGAGGTGCCCGACTCTGTTTTTGCGGGAGATATATACTCAAATCCCGGATTTGTTACCTTCGATAAGAAAGAAGAAAAGAGAATTGCCAACACCAATATTAATTCCCTGCTTAAACAACGGTCGCTCGTTAATAAAAATCAAATATTCGACCTTGATATGCTCGACGAGGAACGGACACGTATTTCTTCGGTATTCCGCAACTCCGGATATTTCCACTTCAATAAAGAATACGTAGGCTTTGTTGCCGATACTACAGCCGGAGGTAATAGGATAGACCTCGAACTGGCTATATATCCTTTCACGGAAAAAAAGGACGGACAAGCACCAATCGAAAAACCACACAAACAATACAAAATAAGGGAAGTTGAATTTTATGTCGATTACTCACCGCTTTCGGACGGGCATATAGACAATTATCAGGCTTCGGCCGTGGAACGAATAGGAGGAGACTATACTATTCATTACGGACGTCGGGGGCGCTATATCCGTCCCAGCGTTATATTTAGCAATTGCTTTATTCTGGCAGGCGCGTTTTATAGCGAACGCATGACCAACCTTACTTACAGCAGTTTTGCACAACTAAAAATACTTAAAAACGTAAATATAACTTATTACCCTTGCCCAGACAATCCCAACGAACTAAGTTGTGTTATAACCTGTGTTCCCGATAAAAAACAAGGTTTTTCGGCCGAAATTGAAGGAACAAACTCCGACTGGATGTTTGGTATAGGTGCCGGTATCGGATACCTGCACCGTAATATTTTTAGAGGTTCTGAGTTTTTCAATATTAAACTACACGGGGCTTACGAAGCCATCACCCCTGATTTTTCAAAATTTGATGATAATTACTTCGAAGTAGGGGGAGAAATGTCTTTAACGCTTCCTCGTTTTGTTAATCCATTCCTTTCGAGAGATTTAAAACGCAGAATGCACTCTTCGACCCAGCTTTTTACTGATTACAGTTACCAACGCCGTCCCAATTATTTTATCCGGACTATACTTTCCGGTGGTATCAAATATATATGGAATAGCAAAAATAACACATCGATAAAACATGCTGTCGATTTGCTTAACGTCAGCTATGTGCATCTGCCATCGGTCGAAGATTCCTTCCTCGAAGGTCTGCCCGACGAAGCTAAATATTACAGCTTCAAAGACCAATTTATTCTGGGGACTGGTTACACTTATTATAACAGCAACTTCATTCCCGGCAATAAGCGTTTACCGGTAATAAAAACATTTCGTGCATCTATCGAAACAGCCGGAAACCTTCTGTCGCTCATTGCCAATGTTAGCAAACAGAAAGAAAACGAAGAAGGTTCGAAAGAAGTATTCAATACCGCTTTTTCTCAATACGTCAGAGGAACTGCCGATTACAGCCATACAATAAAAATAGATGAGAAAAACTCTCTTGCATGGCGTATAGGAGGCGGACTGGCATATCCCTACGGGAACAACAAACTGATACCCATTCAGAAACGATTCTTTTCGGGAGGAGCCAATAGTGTTCGGGGGTGGGCTATCCGCGAATTAGGCCCCGGAGCATATTATAGCCCCGATGCCAATTTCTATTTTCAATCGGGCGATATCCGCTTCGATGCAGGCATAGAATACCGCAGTAAAGTATTCTGGATAATTGAACTGGCTGCCTTCCTTGATGCCGGGAATATATGGACAATAAAAGAATACGAAAAACAAGAACGTGGCGCCTTTAAGTTCGACACATTCTACAAACAAATAGCAGGAGCTTGGGGGTTGGGTATCCGCTTTGACTTCGACTTCGTTCTGATTCGCTTAGACTGTGGCTGGAAGCTGTACGACCCTGCCAAAGTTCCCAAATACAGGATTGACGAGTTGGGCAATCAAATATTTGACGGATATAAATCGCAATGGCCTGTAACGAAACCTTTCAGAATAAGCAAAAATACGGCTTGGCACATAGCTGTGGGCTATCCTTTCTGAGGTTAACAGGGGTTTATGCTCCCCTTTCTTTTCTTGACTGCGGACGCTGTTTTGTTTGCGCTTTCTTATTCGATACTTTCGATTTTCCTACCCGAAGCCCACTTCCTCCTTTTTTCTTTGCCGGCTTTTCTTTTGTTTTATCTGCCTTTACCGTTTCAGCGGATGAATCGAATGGCTTATCCGTTTTCGTTTTTTTTGCCTGTTTAGAAACGCTGCTTGCTTTCCGGTAATCGGTCTTTATATCGTGTTTCTGCAAAGCTTTATTCATTGCCTTATTACTGTTGGCTGGCTTCCGGGCTTGGGTTACGTCTTTCGAATCTTCCAACAAGTCGAACAATCCTTCTAATTCGGTAGGAGTAAGGTTTCGCCAATTGCCTTGCCCCAGACTACCCAGTTTGATGTTCATTATCTGGATACGCTCCAGTTTGGTAACCTCATAATCGAAGTATTCGCACATGCGGCGAATTTGACGGTTAAGCCCCTGAATTAAAGAAATCTGAAAAGTATAAGGGTTAATCTCCACAATTTCGCAACGGCGGGTTACGCGGTCCAGTATAGGTACGCCTTGAGTCATCCGGGTAAGAAATTCTTTTGTGATAGGTTTATTTACCTTTACCAGATATTCTTTTTTATGGTTATTGCCTACGCGAAGTATCTTATTTACAATATCTCCATCGTTCGTTAGCAAGATTAACCCTTGCGAGTCTTTGTCCAAACGCCCAATAGGAAATATTCGCTGCTCGTGGCTTATGTAATCAACAATATTATCTTTTTCTTGGGTATCTGTTGTACTGACCACACCCACAGGTTTATTAAATGCTATGTATACAGGTTCTATTTCATTTTTGATGAGTTCGCCCCGCACCTTAACTTTTTGTCCCGGCAACACACGCATCCCGATAGTGGCACGTTTACCATTAACCGTTACATGTCCGCTTTCAATAAGATGGTCGGCTTCCCGCCGTGAGCAGTAGCCCGAAGCACTGATATATTTATTAAGCCTGTATTCCATATTTCTATTAATATTTTGGGGTCAAAGATATAGCAATAATGCCAAACCAACCGAATGAAAATCGAATATTTAATTATCTTGGCACAGTCTATAAAGTCATCATCGGGAAATTACTCATAATACTCAATCTCTCTTTTTGAACGAAACACTTTACCCTTTTCAGTTATAAAATAACTTTTTGTCCAATTACCTTGTTTGTCAAAATCAGAATATCGGATATGTACTTTGTTCATTTTTTTGTTATTCCAAACAACAACATCACTATATATTACCTCACTATCATTACTTTCTTGTATGCAATCGGTTAATTGTCCAAACGAATTATAGATGTAGGAACAAAACGTAGTATCTGTTTGCATAAACATTTTTTGTTCCTGTATTTTTTGTTTTTTCTCATTGTATTTATACTTTATTGTACTATGTTCACCTTGAGAACCATTACCTTGGGTATAACCGATAAGCAACTCATCATCAAACACAAAATCATGCTCATAATAAGAAGATGTGTCAGACTCTGAAAAACATATTTCGTGCTTATAACATTGACCTAAAGATGTATAGTAATATCTATCAACTCTCTTCTGTTTATCTGTATCTTTACAGTTCATGTCTATTCTTCTTATTTCCAACAAAGTATCTACAATAACATAACTGTATTTGTAATCAGATCTGATTTCTTTTTTATACAAATTGGTTTCACGCAATAAATATCCCTTCTCATCAAAAAAAGAAACAACCTCCCATTTATCGTGTGTGTTTTCTGTTATCTTTTTTATTCCTTTATGCTCCAATGTTCTATAATAAAAAGCATCATTGTTAAAAGCATAAGAAGAAGGAAAAAATAAACTTATTAAAAACGATATTGCAAAAATCTTAATTTTCATTTCTATGCAGCTCTTAAGGTATAATATTGATATCCTATCCAAAGATAAAAAATATAATAATATTCTTAAATCTGCATTTACTTTATCCGGTTTTTACCGATTTGCATAAGGCATAAAATTATTATCTTTATCTCGAATTATTAAAATACATACAAATAAACAATATGAGCCAGCCTTTAGCCGAGCGTTTACGCCCCAAGTCGCTCGATGAGTATATCGGTCAGGAACATCTGGTTGGTCAAGGAGCCGTGTTGCGCAAAATGATAGATTCCGGCCGTGTTCCATCCTTTCTTTTATGGGGACCTCCGGGAGTAGGCAAAACCACTCTGGCGCAAATTATAGCCAATACAATAGATACGCCTTTTTATACGCTTAGTGCAATCAATTCGGGAGTGAAAGATGTACGGGAAGTGATTGATACCGCAAAAAAAAATAGCTTTTTCAACACAAAGAATCCTATTCTATTCATCGACGAGATTCACCGTTTCAGTAAATCACAACAAGATTCACTACTCGGCGCGGTAGAGACAGGTACAATTACACTTATAGGAGCCACAACCGAGAATCCCTCGTTCGAGGTTATCCGTCCCCTACTCTCTCGCTGTCAGGTATATGTATTGAAGTCGTTGGAAAAGAAAAACCTACAATCCCTTCTGAACAGGGCTTTAACAACCGATATTATACTTAAAGAAAAGGATATAGAGATAAAGGAAACCGATGCTCTGTTCCGTTTTTCGGGAGGCGATGCCCGTAAACTACTGAATATATTAGAGTTGGTAGTTTCGGCCGAGACGGAAGAGAAAATCATTATCACCGATAAAATCGTTACCGAACGCCTGCAAGAAAATCCCGCTGCTTACGACAAAGGCGGCGAAATGCACTACGATATTATCTCGGCTTTTATCAAATCAATACGTGGCAGCGACCCTGATGCAGCCGTCTATTGGCTCGCACGGATGGTTGCAGGCGGCGAAGACCCTAAATTCATAGCCCGCCGGCTGGTGATATCGGCAGCCGAAGATATTGGCTTGGCAAACCCTAATGCCTTGTTATTGGCAAATGCCTGTTTCGACGCTTTGCAGAAAATAGGATGGCCCGAAGGACGTATCATTCTTGCCGAAACAACCGTATATCTGGCAACATCGCCAAAGAGCAACTCGGCATATCTGTCCATAGACAAAGCCTTGGCTCTTGTTGAGCAGACCGGAAATCTGCCTGTTCCTTTGCATTTGCGCAATGCTCCCACTAAACTGATGAAAGAGTTGGATTATGGCAAAGATTACAAATACGCGCACGATTTCGATAACAATTTTGTGAACCAAGAATACATGCCTCCTGAAGTTAAAAAAGCACGGTTCTGGGAGCCACAAGATAATCCCGCCGAGAATAAAACCCTTGAGCATCTGAAAAAACTGTGGAAAGACAGGTATTAAGCCTCCGGCCTTTCAATAGTTGGTTTCACTCTGTTCAAAAAATTACAAAGAAAGTATTTTAACCAACACTCTTTTTTCGGAAAAGGAGAAGCATTTTGCGCCTCTCCTTTCATCTTTTTTCATAAATTTGCACTCTTTAAAACTAAACCTAATTCAAAAATAGAAAGTAACCATGGCAAAAGAGCTTAAAGAGCTGACACCACGTAGTCAGGACTACAGTCAGTGGTATATCGATTTGGTACAAAAAGCCGATTTAGCCGAAAATTCGGCTGTTCGTGGATGTATGGTCATAAAACCGTACGGATACGCGATATGGGAAAAAATGCAGCGTCAACTTGACGATATGTTTAAAGAAACAGGTCACGTTAATGCTTACTTCCCGCTTTTCATCCCCAAATCTTTTTTAAGCAAAGAGGCCGACCATGTTGAGGGCTTTGCCAAAGAATGTGCCGTAGTTACACACTATCGTCTTAAAAATGATCCCGATGGTAAGGGCGTTGTGGTTGACCCTGAAGCCAAGCTCGAGGAAGAGTTGATTGTTCGTCCTACTTCCGAAACTATTATCTGGAACACATACCGCAATTGGATACAGTCGTATCGTGACCTGCCTATTTTGTGCAACCAATGGGCAAACGTGGTTCGTTGGGAAATGCGTACCCGTCTTTTTCTGCGTACTGCCGAATTTTTGTGGCAGGAAGGACATACAGCCCATGCCACAAGCGAAGAAGCCGAAGCCGAAGCTCAGAAAATGCTTGAAGTGTACGCCGTATTTGCCGAAAAATGGATGGCTATGCCTGTCGTTAAGGGTGTAAAATCGGCCAACGAGCGTTTTGCCGGAGCTGTGGATACTTATACAATAGAAGCCTTAATGCAGGATGGAAAAGCTTTGCAGTCGGGTACATCGCACTTCCTTGGACAAAACTTTGCCAAAGCATTCGACGTGAAGTTTACCGATAAGGACGGAAAACTTGATTACGTATGGGCTACATCGTGGGGAGTTTCTACCCGTTTGATGGGAGCACTCATCATGTCGCATTCGGACGATAACGGTCTTGTATTGCCTCCAAAATTGGCTCCATATCAGGTTGTGATTGTCCCTATCTACCGCAGCAGCGAACAGTTAGCACAGATAGACGAAAAAGTTGCGGGAATCGTAGCTTCGCTCAAAGCACTTGGTATCAGCGTGAAATACGACAATGCCGACAATAAGAAACCGGGTTGGAAATTCTCGGAATACGAACTGAAAGGCGTACCTGTACGTTTGGCGATGGGTGGTCGTGACTTAGAAAACAACACCATAGAAATAGCCCGCCGCGATACTTTGACAAAAGAAACCATATCGTGCGACGGTATTGATCTGCATATAAAACAATTGCTTGACGAAATACAAGAAAATATCTTCAAAAAAGCAGCCGATTACCGGACAGCTCATACCATTGCAGTAGACTCGTACGATGAGTTTAAAGAAAAAATTGAGGAAGGCGGATTCATCCTTGCACATTGGGATGGAACAAGCGAAACGGAAGAAAAAATAAAAGCCGAAACTAAAGCTACCATCCGCTGCATTCCTTTCGAGGGAGACAAAACCCCGGGTAAATGTATGGTAACAGGCAAACCATCTGCTCAGCGTGTTCTCTTTGCCCGTGCATACTAATCCGCAAAAATATTCAAATTCAATACTGGCACAATTCGGCTCACAACTGAATAGTGCCGGTTTGCTTTGGGGGGTGGGTGCATCAGCCATGCTCTACCAATATGGATTGGCCGATTGCCCTAACGATATAGATATCATTGTTGCCGAGAATGATGTTAAAAAAGCAGATTCTATCTTATCCGCAATGGGACAGAAGCAAGAACGGGAGGAATCGGGTATTTACGCAACCAAATATTTTTACGAATATAAACTGCCCTCGATGGATGTGGACGTAATGTCCGGATTCAGATTGAATCTGCCATTGGGAGTATATTCGTATATCTTTGACGAACACTCCACACCCACAATATTCAACATCGACGGAACAGATATTCCGTTTACCACCTTAGAAGATTGGTATGTTCTTTATCAGCTAATGCCCGGCAAAAATCAAAAAGCACTGATAGTAGAAAACTATTTACGCGAAAAAGGCATACGTCATCCTTTTCTGCTGAAGCGTATGATAAACCAAAAGACATTATCCGAGAATGTCATAGAGCGGATAAAATCTCTTGTCGAAGATTCAAAGTGATAGAGATATTAAAATATCGTTTCCCAATATTAGTCAAAATTATTGCTGATGCGGGATATAGAGGACAATTTATTGCAAATTGTGAAGAGAAAAGAAACTCACAAATTTGAGACACTACCACAAAGATGGATTATGGAAAGAACTTTTTCTTGGTTTGAGTCCTACAGAAGATAGTCTAAAGAATTTGGATATCAAACATATACACAAGAAGCAATGATACAATTGTCGATGATTAAAATTATGTTGAACAGAATGAAATAAGAAAATTTAAACAGACTCTAAGTCTATTACAAATAATCTATCTCGCTATTTAGAATTACTCTAAAATTTAACAAGGGGGTTAAAACGATAGTAATTAATGAATTACGTTTTATAATAATCTTCACGCGTTTGCTAATAATTAATAAGGACAGACACATTAAAATAATGGAATAAAAGGTTTTATCTTTATAAAATGTGAAAAACATAAGTATTGCCTTTATATATATGAAAGATTTACGTGTCGTTGGTCTTTGCCGACCATTTCCTACCCCACACCGTATATTTGCTTAGCCGGTAAGCAATTTAGCTATGCACTACAAAAGTTTAGTAAACGTTTTGTAACTTTGTACGTCAATAAACAAAACGGAAACGATAAAATATAAAATCACATCATGGATATAGTATTAAGCGGTATACGCTCTACGGGGAATCTGCATTTGGGAAACTATTTCGGAGCATTGCGTAACTTTACCAGAATGCAATACGAAAACAAGTGTTACTTTTTCATTGCCGACTATCATTCGCTAACAACGCATCCCGACCCTAAAATGCTGCACGAAAACGTAAAAAATGTTTTAGTGGAGTATCTGGCAGCAGGAATCGACCCCAAGGTATCGTCAATATACATCCAAAGCGATGTGCCTGAGGTTTGCGAACTATATCTACTGCTGAACATGCACGCCTATATGGGTGAGCTGTCGAAAACAACATCGTTCAAAGACAAAGCCCGTAAGAACCCCGAAAACGTGAATGCCGGTCTGTTAACCTATCCAACCCTTATGGCTGCCGACATACTGATGCACAATGCCGATAAAGTACCCGTAGGCAAAGATCAGGAACAACACTTGGAAATGACACGTAAGTTTGCCCGTCGTTTCAATAATTTATACGGTGTTGAGTTCTTTAAGGAGCCTGTTGCTTACAACTTTGGGCAAGACCTCATTAAAATACCCGGACTGGATGGTAGTGGCAAGATGGGCAAATCGGAAGGGAACTGCCTTTACCTTTATGACGAACCAAAAGTCATAGAAAAAAAGGTAAAACGAGCCCTGACCGATGAAGGCCCTAAAGAGTTTAACTCCGAGAAGCCCGACTATATCGAAAACCTGTTTACTATCTTACGTGTAGTATCGACAGAAGAAGTTGTGAAACATTTTGAGGACAAATGGAACAAATGCGAAATCCGCTACGGCGACCTCAAAAAACAGTTGGCCGAAGATATCATTTCCGTTACAAACCCTATCCGTGAGCGCATCTTAGCGATAAAAGACGATAACGATTACCTGCATAAAGTTGTAACCGATGGAGCAGAACAGGCTCGCGAAAATGCACAGAAAACCCTTGCCGAAGTTCGCAATATAATGGGCTTCAAAAAATTCTGATTAAGATTAAGTTTGTCTTTAAGATAACAGAAGAAATAAAAAGCAAGAGGCTGAAATCCAAATGATTTCAGCCTCTTGCCATATTTAGGTTTTAGCTTAGAAAGCTAATTTTTATCAAATAGCGTTGATTTCACGCAAAACAGCATTTGTTTTGTGTACAGCATCAGCCGAAGCTTGGAATTTAGCTTTTTCGTCGGCTGTCAACTTCAGGTCTACTATTTTTTCCCAGCCTTTACGTCCAAGAACAACAGGTACACCTATGCAAATGTCGTTTTGGCCGTATTCGCCTTCAAGGGCAACACAGCAAGGAATAACTTTTTTCTGGTCGTGAAGAATAGACTCAACAACATATGCTCCTGCCGCACCCGGTGCGTACCATGCCGATGTTCCCAACAAGCCGGTTAGAGTTGCTCCACCTACCATAGTGTCGGCAACAACTTTATCCAATACCTCAGCCGAAAGCAATTCTGTTACAGGAATACCTTTGTATGTAGCCAAACGAGCCACAGGAATCATTGTAGTATCGCCATGACCGCCAATAACCATACCTTCAACCTCATTAGGGTTAACGCCTAATGCTTGGCTCAGGTAATATTTGAAGCGCGAACTATCCAAAGCACCACCCATACCAATCACACGGTTTTTAGGTAAACCTGTTACCTTCGATGCCAAATATGTCATCGTATCCATTGGATTAGAAATAATAACAAGGATAGCGTTAGGAGAATGTTTCAGTATGTTTTCAGAAACCGACTTAACGATACCTGCGTTTACACCGATCAACTCCTCGCGAGTCATACCCGGTTTACGGGGAATACCCGAAGTAATAACCACAACATCCGAGTTTGCAGTTGCTGCATAATCGTTAGTTACACCTTTGATGCGAGAATCGAATCCAAGCAACTGAACTGTTTGGTTCATATCCATTGCTTTTCCTTCCGAAACACCTTCTTTAACATCGAGCATTATTACCTCGTCTGCTATTTCTTTAAATGCAAGCACATTGGCACATGTTGCACCAACATTACCGGCTCCGACAACAGTTACTTTTGACATAATTTATTCGTTTTAATAGGTTTTAATATATTTTTGTTGGTTTATTATCCAATTTCAGCTTTTCAGCCCTGTTTATTTTGAACAAAAGTAAGTGCTTATTCTCAAATAAAGAAGTATTTGGCAGTATAAATTCAAGGAATTTATTAAAAATATTGAAAGCTCTATCCGGTTTATACAGTAAGCTCGAAAAAAGATTTTATATTTGTTATACAATAAACGATTAGCAATACCTCATAACATATAGCTTTTAACAACGTATGGAAACGGAAGGAACAGGAATAAACCCACAACCTCAAAACAATGGTAACAAAACAAAAATACTGATTTCAATAATTGTAGTTCTGATAATAGGTCTGTTGGTTGCCGGATACTTTATATTTAATAAACAACTGTCTACCGACGAGGGTGAAGATGTGAATCAGCTAACTCAAAGACAGTTGGAATTGGAAGATGAGTATGAAAGCATAGCCATACAATATGACGGGCTATTGATTACAGTAAAAAACGATTCGCTGTTGGAGCAACTCACCAATGAACAGGCCAAAGTGCAACGTTTGCTCGAAGAACTGCGTACCCTAAAAGCTTCTAACAGCCAGGATAAAAAAGAAATAAGCCGTCTGAATGACGAACTAAGCAGTTTACGAAAAATTTTACGTTCGTATATCGTCCAGATTGACTCCTTGAACCGCGAAAATCAACGGTTGATACAAGAAAACAAGGATATTACCGATAAATTCCAAGAAACGAACCGTAACCTGAACCAAGTAGCCCAAGAACGGGCAAATCTATCGGAAAAGGTTACTTTGGCATCTAAGCTCGATGCAACGAATATTTCGGTAGCTACAACCAATGCCAAAGGTAAAGCCCAGAAAAAAATAAAGAAGATAGAGCAAATCGCAGTATCGTTTACCATAACGAAAAATATTACAGCACAGCCGGGCGAAAAAACAGTCTATGTCCGTATCATGAAGCCCGACAACGACGTTCTTACAAAAAGCAGTGGCAATACTTTCCCTTACGAAAACGGGCAGATTGCCTATTCCATGAAACGCCAGATAGAATACACGGGCGAAGAAATGAACGTTACCCTATACTGGAATGTACAGGAGTTTCTGATGGCCGGAACATATCGTGCTGATATTTTTGCGGATGGAAACAGAATCGGCTCCCGAAGTTTTACACTCCAAGACTAAGTTTATTACGAAACCGTACTTGGATTTTATAATAAAATAAGTGTCTATGTTACTTGAAGCAATAAAATATATACGTCAAAAAGGAGGCAACCGTGAATGGGCTGTCGAAGACCGTTATGGCAGCCCTATTCAGTTCGGCAACATAAACCTTATTGTAGGCAAAAACGCCTCCGGCAAGAGTCGTACGTTAGCCATAATTCGCGAAATAGCAGACCTGCTGAATCTGAAATTGAAATTATCAGAACTCCCCTTCAGGGACTGTCATTACTATCTGCAATTTAACGACGAAGGCGAAAAATACGAATACTCTGTATCTATCGATAACGAAAAGATTCTGGACGAGCAAATTTTTATAAATGGGCAACCAATGCTCAACCGTAAAGAAGGCAAGATATACTCAACCGTTACTAAACAGTTGGAGCCTTTCAACCTCGACAATACCATTTTAGCCGTAAAAAAGCATGGCGCACCCGAATATTCCTTTCTGAGCAAGCTGTTCGCATGGGGGCATAATCTGCGGAAAAGTGCATTTACCAATCAATTTGAAAAAAACACACTGATAAAAGATTTTGACGATTGGAAAAGAGACAGAGAATCAAATATGCATGCCAACAACTCGCGCGATGTAGTACGGGTGGTACACCGTGCACAAGAACTGTTTGGCAATGAATTCAATAACAATATTCTGCACGACATGAAAGTGTTGGGATACCCAATGGAGTCGATAGAAGTATTGGATACGCCCGACGGTTACTCCCTTTATGTTAAAGAAGACGAGTTAGACGCCAAAACCAGTCAGTTGGAGATGTCGCAGGGAATGTTTAGGGCTCTGTCTTTTATTGTGCACTTAAACTATGCATTACTGAAAAACCGCTCTATTTGTATTCTTGTCGACGATTTGGGCGAAGGGTTAGACTTCGACCGTTCTAAAGCACTGATATCTCTACTTATTTATAAATCGAAAGGGTCTAACGTTCAGCTCATAATAACAACCAACGACCGTTATATTATGAATTCGATACCCATAAAGTATTGGTCGATAGCCGAACGTGAAGCAAAAAAAACGGTTTTTTATAACTACTATAATTCACAAGAGTTTTTCGACGATTTTAAATTTACAGGACTAAGTAATTTCGACTTTTTGGCAACCCATTTCTACATAAATGGTTTTGAAGAATCTGACGATTCGATAGAGCTGCAAGAAGAAGGCTGATACCATGAAGAAAATAGCATTTTTTGTAGAAGGACAAACTGAGCAGATTTTTCTAAACCACTTGATAAAATATTTTTTAGGAAAAACTGATACTACTATAATACTCAAAAAAACAACAGGAGGTACTAACGCTCCACATAGGGAGATAGTACGCAGCAAGTCTATTGCCCGCCAAGCTAAGTATTTGGTAATGATTTGCGATTGTGGTGCCGACAATAGGGTTAAAACCGAAATTTTGGATAATATGGAATCCCTGCACAGGTCGGGTTATAGTATGATTATCGGCGTAAGAGACCTTTATCCCCTACCTGAAGACGATTTACCCCGTCTTGAAAAAGGCCTGAACTTTCTGCCCAATGTATATAAAAAATGGGCTAACGGATTCGATATTATTGTTGCCGTACAAGAGGTGGAAACGTGGTTTTTGGCCGAATATAAACATCTGAAAAGAGTTGACAAACGGCTTACTCCCACATTTATAAAACAACGTTTAGGATTCGACCCTTATCATGAGAATGCCATTTCCCGCAAACATCCGTCTAAAGACCTCGATAATATATACCGTCTGGTTGGACGTACTTATACGAAGAAACATTGGCAGGTAGAAAAACTTGTACGCAAACTTGATTTCGACAATATGTACCGAAATATAAGATACGAAATACCGGCTATAAATCAGCTTTTTGATATCCTTGACGCTTTAAAAAAGAGGTAAATGCCTGAATCGTATTACTGCCTCTGTAATAAGAGTATAAACTTACTATATAAAACGATATGATGACTTGGGAACAATTACTTTCGTCCAAACGTTTTGGCATGGAAGAATTTTATGATGATAAGAAACACGACCGTACGGCTTTTCAGCGGGATTTTGACCGCTTGGTTTTTTCAGCTCCTTTCAGGCGTCTGCAAAACAAAACACAGGTATTCCCTCTTCCCGGCAGCGTATTTGTTCATAATAGGCTTACACACAGCTTGGAAGTTTCTTGTGTGGGGCGTTCCATCAGTCTTGCCGTAGCGCGCGAGCTTCGCAAAAAATATCCCGAATCGCCTGCTGCCTTCGAAGAAATCGGGTCGATTGTAGCTGCTGCATGTTTAGCTCACGATTTGGGCAATCCTCCTTTTGGACATTCGGGCGAAACAGCTATCTCAAACTATTTTAAAGAGGGGAAAGGGAAAGCACTAAAAAGCAAAATAGAAGCCGAAGGCGGACGTTGGGAAGATTTTACGAACTTTGATGGCAATGCCAATTCTCTCCGTTTGCTGATACATCAATTTAATGGAAGGCGCAAAGGAGGATTTGTGATGACATACTCAACATTGGCCTCAATTGTAAAATATCCTTTCTCGTCGATACAGGCAGACGGTAAACTTGGCTTTTTTCAGCCGGAAGAAGCCGAATTTATCAGAATAGGAGAAGAATTAGGTATAAAAAAAATAACAGACCACCCTTTGCAGTTTGTGCGTTATCCGTTGGTTTATTTGGTTGAAGCAGCCGATGATATTTGCTATAAAATTATGGATATCGAAGATGCTCATAAGTTGCAGATACTTACGGCCGATGATACTATCCGTCTTTTTATGGACTTTTTTCCGGAAGAACGCCAACAAAAGATGTGGAAAACAATGGAGATTGTTAATGATACAAACGAACAACTCGCTTACTTGCGTTCGAATGTGATTGGATTGTTGGTTGACGAATGTGCCAAAGTTTTCTTAGCAAATGAGAATCGTATTTTAAATGGGGATTTTCAGGGCTCTTTGATAAAGCACATATCTGACCGTCCAAGCAGTGCCTACAAAACATGTACTAAAATAAGCATCGAGCAGATTTACAAAACTAAAGATGTTTTAGATATTGAACTTGCGGGTCACCGTATCATTGGATTTCTTTTAGAAACATTTATAGACGCGGTTCAAAATCCGGAGAATATATATTCTAAGCTTTTGTTAGAACGTGTACCCGAACAATACAATGTTGAGGCAGACGATTTATATACTCAGATTTTTGCTGTTCTTGACTATGTTTCCGGAATGACCGATATTTATGCCCTCGATTTATATCGTAAAATTACAGGTATGAGCCTACCTGCGGTGTAAAAACTTTTATTTATCAAGACCTATTTAAAACAATGTGCTTTTTATTACTTACTGAAAATCATACATATAATATTTAAGCCGAAAATATAATGAAATTTTTATCGTAAAATTCGGGAAAACAATATTGTGATTTTAAAATATATCTTTATCTTTGCAACGCTTTTGAAAGAAAAGCACTAATGTTAGCAATAACATTGGAGAGATGGCAGAGTGGTCGATTGCGGCGGTCTTGAAAACCGTTGAAGTGCGAGCTTCCGGGGGTTCGAATCCCTCTCTCTCCGCTGAGAAGCAAAGACTTCTAACAGACAAAAGGAGACAAGTCCTGTAAAATCAAGGTTTTACAGGACTTTTTCTTTTATAACTAAGTCACCTGAAAGACCCGAAAAGGACAAAAATAGACACCGTCGGGTTACTAAAAGGTTACTCAAAATCAGGTCGAAAAAATAGTAACCAATTTCCGCATAAGTCCTTGAACTGTCGCATATTGTCCGCGATTCAACAGCTTGTAATTTTATTATTCACCCTACCTTTGTCTCGATGAGATTTAGGTGCAAAAATTAAAAAATTATGAGTAGTTCATTTAAGATTCTTTTCTACATCAAGAAAAATCAAGTAAACAAGAATGGAAAATGCACCATTATGGTACGCCTTTCCATTAACGGAACAAGGACACAATTCAGTTCTAAACTGGAAATTGAGCCTGAATTATGGGACACAAATGCCGGAAGAGGAAAAGGAAAATCAACGACTATCCTAAGGCTAAATCATCTGTTGAATGATATCCGAACTTCCCTCACAACCACTTATTATGATGTCGAGAAAAAAGAGCATGTTACCGGAGAGAAGATCCGTAATATTTTTCTTGGTTACACTACCGAGCAACAAACCTTACTGACCGTTTTTGCCGAACACAATGTCGAAGTAAAAAAGATGGTCGGTATAGGTAAGACCAAAGCTACTTTGGAAAAATACGAACGAACATACAACCGATTGAAAGATTATCTGGAAACTCGTCATCGGGTTTCTGATATTAGTCTCAGGGAAATCAATCATAGTTTCATTACAGGCTTTGAAACGTATCTTCGGGTTGATTGTAGATGCAACGAAAACACGACGGCGAAATTTATGCAGTTCTTTAAACGAATTGTAATTATAGCCCGAAACAATGGATGGATTGTTGGCGATCCGTTTGCAAACTATAAAATTCGGATAAAGAGAGTTGATCGCGGATATCTAACAGAAGATGAACTTCACGAAATCATAAAGAAGAATATGACTTCCGAAAGACTTGAACATGTACGGGATATCTTCATTTTTAGCTGCTACACCGGACTTGCTTATATAGATGTAAAGAATCTCAAAGAAGAAAATATCCGTAAATCGTTTGATGGCTCTCTATGGATTATGACTAAACGCCAAAAGACAAGTACAACAGTTAATGTACCTCTCTTGAAAATTCCATCAATGATATTGAAAAAGTATAGAGGCAAACTAAAGAACGGACAATTACTCCCAGTTTTGAGCAACCAAAAGACAAATTCTTACCTGAAGGAAATCGCCGATTTATGTGGCATTGAAAAGAATTTGACATTTCACCTTGCCCGCCACACGTTCGCCACGACAACGACTCTGGCCAAAGGCGTTCCTATTGAGACGGTTAGTAAAATGCTTGGTCATACAAATATTTCAACCACTCAGATTTATGCCCGAATAACAAACTCTAAAATTAGCGAGGACATGAAAGTCTTGGCTAAAAAAATGAAGGGTGCAGAGAAAATGTATGAGGAGATAAATACAGTAAATCAATAAATTAGAGTATCATGGAACTACAAGTTATTCAAAGTAAAATTTATCAGATTCGAGGCTTACGTGTGATCCTCGACAAAGATTTAGCAGAACTCTACGAAGTAACCACTTCTAATCTGAATAAGGCGGTAAAGCGAAACCTTGACAGGTTTCCTTCCGATTTTATGTTTCAACTGAATAATGAAGAATTTGACTTGATATTCCAAAATGGAACATCAAGTTGGGGTGGTACTCGTAAATTGCCCTATGCCTTTACTGAACACGGTATAGCGATGCTTGCCGGATTGCTCAACAGTAAAAAAGCGATCGATATGAATATTCAGATAGTAAGGGCATTTATCGCACTTCGTCAGTATGCTTTGGGTTATGCAGAACTCAATCAGAAACTTGAAATGTTTATGATCGAAACCAATATGCAGTTCAGCGATATTTATCAGGCTCTTACGGAACTTGCTTCGCAAAAGGAACAGGAAAACAAGCCCCGTAAGCGCATTGGTTTTAATGTTCAACAAGATGAGGAATAATACAATTATGGAACGAGGATATATCAAAATCAAAGAAAATAGTGAAAGTCAGCTAATTGTTGAAGCGAAACTTGTAAATTGCACCCTGTGGATGACAAAGCATGAGATAGCTGATTTATTCAATGTATTTGTGAGCTCGGTCGGTAATAACCTGCGGTCAATATTCAAATCAGGCTTATTGCGAGAAGAAAACGTAATCCGAATACACAAATACGAGCATAACGGTCGCCAGTGCGAAATGACATTCTATAATTTAGAAGCATTGATTTTCGTTAGTTATCGAATAGCTTCATTTGAAGCGCAAGCGTTCAGGGAATGGGTTATGAAAGCATTAACCGAATATATTCGGACGAAGCCCAAAAGAGAAACGGAAGTTCTGATTGTATATAATTTATCGTCAAAACTCCCGGCGATAACATTAAATTAATTCAAACTCTTATAAACAGAAATATAGTCATGAAAAATGTAATCTATCTTTTAATCGCAATTTTTATGGTTTCCTGCGGTTCAAACTCTTCAAAGAACAATTATGAAGAAACCATTACTGGCTATCTGCTAAAAGGTAGCGACACAAAAGAAAATCTCAACTTCAAAATTGTTGAGATGAATGAACATGGTACTGTTACAGTTGCCGACAGTATTGCTTATCTTACTGACGAGTTTAGAAAAGATAAAGAGCTTATAATAAAACGTGTCGAGTTGGCAAAGAAAATGAGTGAGACACTATTAGCTAAAGCAAAAAAGCAGAGCGATATTGACAAGTATAATGCTGACATTTTGGGAATTAGCAACACCATTGATTCTCTTAAAAATCTTACGCCCGATAATCTGCGGGGATATGACAGCCAGAATGCCAATGGCGTTCTTGCTGTTATTGTCCGTTGTAAATATTCTCTTGTTCCTCCAGGCAGAACAGCCGTTGAAGAAACATTTGATTTCTATTTATCTCCTGACGGAAGTAAATGCTACGGTAAGAAAAAAGCTAAATAACATACATTGTTCAAATATAACGAAGCCTGTTTCTGAAACATGAAGCAGGCTTTTTTTATGTTGATCGCTTTCCCTATCTCCGGGAAAGTGCTGCGTTCATAATAACAAACGCAATGTATTCGACCAAATTTCTTTTTACTACACTTCTCTCCGGTATAATTTCTTCCTCATTAGCGAGTATCAAACCGGGTACTTTTTGACCCGGTGTTCAGGATACAAAGGTATTTCGGCTAATCCTGTCGCCAAATTGTTGCCTGAAAAATCTTCCTCTTTCCCTACGGGCGAGCGTATTTATTCACCCAAAATTTGTCTTCGGCGGATTCAGCCGACCTTTTCACGTATCCGAAACATAAGGTCAGTACACCGGCTCCGATACGGCATAAAAAAAAAGTCAGAAATTATGAGAAGTATAGCAAAAAATAGGAAACAAGGTAGTAACCTTCCAATTAGCATAAAATTGGTTGTGAAAATCGTTTTCGTGGCTTTGGGTTGCTCCGTGTGGGGAACAGGGTTTATTTGGGCTTTAGTGGGCTTGTATCTCTTTCTTCCTGTTATTCGGGGTATCCTCTCCTTCTTCGTAGGTTTAGGTGCTATAATCCTGTTTATTCTCATTCTTTTCTCCTTTTTATAATCCCTTAAAATTTAGAGTTATGAGCAAAGTATTTTTATTAGGAGCAAATAAGGAAATTGACAGAGCCAAACAAGTGGTAGAGGTTAATCAAATAATCCAAATGGAGGGTTACAGTTATGACAGGTATGTAGTCTATGAAATCCGCAAAAACGATTGGGGCATTGCTTACAAGTTGATTAACCTGCGTACAAAAGAATTTCAGACGGCAGACATTATCAGACCTTTGAAAGAAAAATTCGGTATTGGTTATTACTATGATAGCGAGAACCCTGAATTCATGGACAGTTTCGAGGTTACAATGCTTCTTCAGCAAGCACAACAACAGAAAAAAGCAGAGGAAGCCGAAGCCGAGCAGGAAAAAATCAGAGTAGAGCAGGTTAAGGAAATCGGGCGCAAACGCTTTGCCGAAATATTTCCCGAAGATGCACAGGCGGTTATCGTGGCACGGTTAAGACAAAACGAGAGCGACAGCTATACCGACTATTACTCATATAGTACACAGCGGACGGTTATCATAGGTTTTTCAAAGCACAAAAGGGACTTGTTTTCCGAAATGCGTAAACACGCATCCAATTTTGAGGAAACTGTCTATTTAGCCGAGTTTAACGAGGATTATGAACACAGGGAAAAGTACAGCATGGGCGATGGTTATTACTTGGGAAAAAGCAAGTATAGCGGTTGGATAATTGAAAAAGAGCCTGTATATAACCGTGAACGCACGATAGAGGATTTTGCCTACACCGCAGGGAACGAAGATAACATACATATCAGCAAGTCTGACACAACACCAAAGAATAGTAATTCCACAACAGAAACTAATAGCGGTTGCACATTGGTAGAATATTCAGCCAAAGCGGTAGCGGTATTCGGAGAAACGAGAGCCATAAAAGACGAACTCAAAGCAATGGGCGGACGCTTTAACAGTCGATTGACGTTCAATGGTAAGAAGTTGGCAGGTTGGATTTTTCCTAAATCACAAGAGCAACGTTTAGCCTATTATTTCGGATTGGATTAAGTAGTAACACGGAGCAGAGCCTTTCTGCCCCACAACACCCAAAAGTATGAAAGCATCAAATCATTTCAAAAATACAATTAAGGCATACTTAGATAAGAGAGCCGAAACAGATGTATTGTTCTCATTCCAATATAGCAAACCCGAAAAGAATATTGACGATTGTGTTACCTATATTCTCAATACTGTACAGAAAAGCGGTTGCAATGGTTTTGCAGACGATGAAATCTATTCAATGGCGGTACACTATTACGATGAAGATAATATCGAAATCGGTAAGCAAATAAACGCCCATGTAGTAGTAAATCATGTAGTAGAACTGACTGAAGAAGAAAAGGAACAGGCTCGCCGAGATGCTATACAAAAGGCACAGGACGAAGCATACAGGAAGATAACACAGCCTGTCAAAAAGAGCAAGAAAGTAGTATTAAATCCCCAACCATCTTTGTTTGATTTTTAAGCATTATCCTATGAAAGCGAAGAATAAATTCCAAAGACAAGTAGTAGAAGCGAGTAAAACCCTACCGAAACTCACGAAAGAGCAGATTGAGTGGGGCTATGAAAATGGTATCGACCATATCGGGCGCAGAACTGATAAAGGAGTGATAACCTGTACTAAATGCGGTCATTCGTGGCAGGGAGCAGGATATTTGGTTGCAACATTAACGGACTGTAACTGTCCGAACTGTAACACCAAACTAACGGTAGAAACTACCAAGAAACGGACATTCAACGCTCGTTACTACATGACAGTAGTAACCGCTCATGCAGGTTATCAAGTATTGCGCTCTGTAATGTTATTCTGTTCGGTAAAGGTCGGGGAAACGCCTAAATACGACTATTCAGAGGTTATGCAACGGTGGATTGCCCCCAACGGAAAGCATTGCACATTCGCAAAACTCCGTCAGACAATGGGTACTTGCTACTATGATGCGTGGATATTCCATACCGATTTGGAATTGCGTAGCGAGAACAGCAATAACAAGTTTTACATAAATGTATATGACAAAATATTTACAGGCGTGGTTTACCCCCGAATGAAACTAATCCCCGAACTGAAAAGAACAGGCTACAAAAAGGGATTATATGGACAAAAGCCGTTAGACCTGTTCCGTACCCTATTGACTGACAGCCGAGCCGAAACGCTTATGAAAGCAGGATACACCAAGCTATTAAAGCGTATCATGGACAGCGGTTGGAAGAATATCGACAAGTATTGGCAATCCGTCCGCATCTGCATCCGAAATGGCTACAAAATCAACGATGCAACACTTTGGTGCGATTATATAGATAATCTCCGATTCTTTGGCAAAGACCTCTATAATGCTAAATATGTATGCCCGACAGACCTCAAAGCCGAGCATGACCGATATATGTTGAAGAAAGCCAAAGCCGATGCACAAGCGGAATTGGAAAAGCAACTTGAAAAAGAAGCCGAATTTAGGGCGATTAAAGCCAAGTTTTTCGGACTTATATTTTCCGATGGGCGTATCAGTATCCGTGTACTTGAAAGCGTACAGGAGATAGTAGCAGAGGGACAGGCGATGCACCATTGCGTAGGTAGTTATTCGACCAAAGAAGACTCCCTTATCCTTTCGGCAACCATTGATGGCAAACGCATTGAAACCATAGAGGTATCTATTTCCAAACTGAAAGTTATTCAATGCAGGGGATTATGCAACAAAAACACCGAACATCATAATCAGATACTTTCACTTGTAAATAACAATATACCACTCATAGAACAACGATTGGCAGCATAACAATAATCGGGCGGAGTAATCCGCCCACAAAATTCAAATAGACATGAGAACAACAGAAGTAAACGATAGTATTATAGGCAAGCGTTGTAAGAGCATTTTTACAGGCTTAATGGTAACAGGCGTTATCGAAGAAATCAAGATAACTGAGTACACAGCAGAAGTTAAAGTGCGTTTCGATAACCCACATAGATGGGGTAATCACACCTACAAAAGCGATTGGAGTTCCGCACGCCTACACGATGAGTTCGGCTCATTGTATCACCTTGAAATCATTGACGACAAATATCAAACTATCGTGGTCGAGTTCAAGAAAGAGATAGCCGAGATTGACCGAATGTTCGCACAGAATTACAGCATTTGGGGAGTGGTAAACCTCAAAGAGTGGATAGACAACTACGAAAGTAGCCGTTTTACTCAATTTTCGAGAGATACGGCAATCATTACCTCCGAATACAATATGGAGAACATAATAGAGTGGCTTGAAAAACAGGATTATATTAAAGATTATCAACACATAACTAAGTAGCAATGAAAACAAATTCAATCAACAAAAACGGTTGCTCAGTATGCGAGCAAGGCAAAGAAAATTACACAACATTTATTGCAGGAGCATTCAGAGGTACGGAATATTACCAGTACGACTACCGCCACACGGACGGAGAACTGTTTTCAACGGTTGCCAAATCATTGGAACAATGCCGAAAAGAGCGGGACGAATGGCTTTCAAAGAAAAACGAGTAACTGGCAGGCGATTTTTCGCCCGTTACTTTTTCCATGACTTCTCAAAATGAGCGGGGGAAAAAGTAACAAAAAGCCTTATTGTTATAATTTTAGGGAGATATTACTTTAGCGAAGTTTCTCTTATAACTTTGAAAAATTCATTTTCTACTTTATCGTCAGGTAGGCCTATATAGCAATTTTCAGTTTTTCGTATTCCATTTTTCTTAAAATCGATTACCCAACCTGTTCTTTTACGATATTTACTTAGTGCATAGTTGTCTTTATCGTTTATTCCTGTCCAATTGTCGGTATCTACCAAAAACCAATCAATATTAAAGTTCAATTTTTCAATGGATTGTCTAAAAACAGTGCAATTTTGAAACCGGCTATTTTTTTTCTTATGTATCGCTTTATTTAGAATTTTGATTACTTTTTCGGGTATGTGTGGCAAAAAGACTCTTGATGGGAAAAGATCTTTTTTTACCGCCTTCATCCACTCTTCTTTTGTGGAAAAAGTGAATGGGAGATTATTGGTATTATTTAAAAGTCGATAAAAAGTAACTCCCATCGCATATATATCACTCAATTTATCCATGGGTTGACCTTCGATAACTTCTAAAGGTTGATGAGGTTTATATCCCATTATATCACTTGGATCCGAATGATAGTTTATAGCGAGCCCAAAGTCCGACAATTTGGCTTCCCCACTGTCTCCAAACATAATATTACCGGGCTTAACATCTCTATGTAGAATATTGTTATTATGGGCATGCTCTAAACCTAATAGTGATTGTTGAATTATTTTGCAGCTTTCTTTGGCTGATATGAAACGTTTCTCGATGTGCTTTTGAATAGAACCTTTTGACAAGTATTCCATCACTATAATAACGACTGGTTCAGCATGGAACAAAGTTGCTCTTACATCCTTAACATCAACGATATGTTTGTGGCGGCAAATATCAAGAGCTTGGCCTTCTTTAACTGCTTGAACAAATTTTGTAGGATTAGGTACTTTAATTACTTTAACAGCAATTTCTTTCTGGAGAAATGGATCGAAACAGAGATAAACATCGCCAAAAAAGCCATTTCCCAAGTGGTTGATTATTTGAAACTTGTCTAAATGTTCTGTTGCCATATTATAACAAATTGAACCATGCTACCAGAACAGCATCTTTAGTTGGTTTGTCCCAATAGGGAGGATGAGCGCCAATGATAGGGTCAATATAACTGTATATATCTGTCTTCTTTGGTTGTCCAAATTTTGTAGCATTAATTGCTTGCGAAGAATAGTCCTTAATTGGGATATTTTTCTTTTTGGCAAGCAAATTTAGTATTGCTTGTGGATAACAAGAGGATTTTATTTGATCGAGTTTTGTAAGATTCAATGAAATTTTGTGTGCCAATTGATTTGGTTGATGCTTGTCTACAATAAGCGAAATCTGAGTTTCAAACCATTCCATTAAATCTGCAGTATCCATATTGTTTGGATAAACAATTTTGTTTTTTTCAATAATTGTTGGAGGGGTGGTTTCTCCACACAAGACACAAAATCTAAAATCGTTTTTTGTGAAATTGAAGCCTATTACTTTCATCTATATAAAATTATGTGTAAATAATTATTCAAAAATTTAGCCTACAGTGAAATCGGTACTAATAAAGTCTACATTTCCAGAACTCTTTATTCTTAACGGTTCATGGTTATAGCTATCCTTACCTTTAATATTCACTGTTGGTTGGGCATGGTATATGCATGCCGCTTCGATCTCATCTAAAAAACAACTATCAACCGGGCACATTGAATAGTACAACATTTCTCCTGTTTTCAGATATGAGCACCAATCATTATAGTGTTCATGTGTCCCATTTACTCTGTCATTAACATCTTCCGCTTGTCCAATATAAAGTAATTCCTTAAGAGAACAAGTGTACTTTCCGTCATTTCCTTTATTTCGTGTTCCTCTATAAACAAAATAAAGACCTGATTCACTTGGTAAAGTGTTCTTTATTGCCTCTCGGGTGAATCCTTTGAATTCTAAATTATGTGTTCTTCTAATTTTCATGATATACAAATTAAGTCAATACTAATTAATTCTTTACAATGAATGTGCCACTTTTTTTACTGGCTCATAAAGTGTTTTTATATCTGTCAAGCAAGAGAGAAGCATGACAAAATGTCTGATTTTTGCGTTTGTGTAATCTACACATTTATTGTTTTTCTAAACCGAAGCGGATTTGCAACATAATAGAGGTATATAGTAACACTATCGGTAGTAACCACACGCAAAATCGCATCCAAAAAAATTTCATGCTGTTTTTTCGTTTATAATTTGTTTGCTCCATATTTCAATCAGGCAGTAACACCACCCGGACGGATTCAGGAAACGTTTCCCTTTTCGGACTTCATAATGTAAATGGCTACCAGTGGCTACTCCTGTATCTCCCACACAAGCAATTTGTGTAGCGACATTTACCGAATCCCCGATATTTACTACTGTCTTGCTCAGGTGTGCGTAAAATGAACGGAAATCTCCTGCGTGCTGAATCTCTATATAGTTCCCATACCCCGAACAATACCCCTTACGAACTACTATTCCGTTTCCGGTGGCATATACGGGAGTGCCTTTCGTTTTGGGTATGTCAATTCCTGTATGGAATTTCCGTATTTTATAGATAGGATGATAACGCATTCCGAAGCCTGATGAAATCCGTAACGGCTTCTTAATCGGAAAAATTACAGGATAGTCGGATAGCTCTTCGATTGTCATTTGCATGGAATCGGCTATACGCTGAAACTCTTTTACCGAATAAGCCTGTTCCGTACATTTTGCTATTTCCGATTTTCTGTTTGGCTGTCCCCATACAGTTAAATGAAGCAACGCAATGAAGAACGTTATTATATATTTCATAATCAATCTGTAAATACAGTAAGTACCCGAATTGCTCCGGGTACTTTACTCATTCAACTTCTCTTATTCTTCGTCTTCTGTATCTTCTTTCTCTCCTTTGTCATTCTGCCAACTGAAGTTCTTTTGTGCCACCTGACCGAAGTTATCTTCGACATACACATCAATCACCTGTTGGTCGGTACAATGAGAAGTATAATAAAGCCTGAACGTTTCCTTTTTCAAAGGATAAAGGTCGTTAGGCAATAATACACGCCCATCATCCAATCGCAGTTCTCCTTTTCCGTCTGTTTGGAAATACCTGATGAAGAACTTTGCTTGGTCGTAGTCGCCTTCTTTTACCAGTTGGCAGCGAATTTCCGCACTTTCGCCCTGAACGATTTTTTTCTGGACGGGCATAGTAACAAGATCAAATGAATAAACCTGCTGAACATCCAAATCGTCACTACAGGCACAGACTATTGCCGATAGCAATAGCGTGTATAAGAAATATGCTAATGTCTTTTTCATTGTCGTCATATATTAATTGATTATAAACTTTAACCCCACTCCGAACTGCGTATGGAAATGCCCCGTCGATGTCCCCCACAATACCCGCTCACGTGCAGTCAAAAGAAATACAACACGGTCGGATAAATACGTTTCCATTTCTAACGTAATCGCACCGCCATAAATAAAGCTGTCTTTATCCCGAAGCGTGGAACCGTCAAAGAGCGTTTTTTCTCCCCAGTTGCTTGTTTCATATCCGGCGAGTGCAGATCCGCCCAAAGAGAAAAGAATTACCTTATTACGGTCAGAAAGAAATTTCAGGTAATAACCGCCCTCTGCCGTGAATTGGCTGACAGGTATCCTGTCTTCCTTATAGGGGTAGTATTTATTCAAAAACTCTGCACCAAATACCCACTTATTGGCATGTTTGGTATAGGTGGCCATAGATAACCCGAAATAATATCCCAGTTCGTTTTTATTATCTGACGAATGAAATCCGTCCACCATTCCGCCAGTTACCTGTATGCCTTGCATACCGGGTAAACAACGCTGTGCATGGGCTTGGTCTGCAAAGACCAGGCACAACACAAACGTTACAATAAAAGATAGCCGCTTCATGGTTATTTAACTTTCAGTTCGTTAATAACTTTGGCTCTCACGAGGTCGGCATTTTCAACCACGAACGACTGATGCCGCCCGCCCTCTTTTTCGTTCAGTTCAATAATCAGATGCTTATCATCCGGAATCGTGAATTTCGGCAAGGTAAACACCACCCGTTCCGTTCTCTTACCCCCTATCAATGTCAGATTATTGTGCGCCCTCAATGGCGTGATTGCCTGTTCCTGAATAGCGGTACGCTTGGCTACTTTCTTATCAACTATTTTGAAAGTAATGTAATCCACATCAAAGGGTACATTGGAGGAATTTTTGAGTTGCATGTGGAAATAAAGCAAGCCATTGTGCGTGTAAATTCCTTTGAGTGTGTACTGAATACCGAAGCGTTTAGAGCCGATATGCTTTATTTCCCGATTGTCGTTTTTGTAAATAGACTTCATTATCAGCTTAACCAGTAACGGCGATTCGCTTCCCAGCTCCCTCATGTAAATCTCCATTGCGTTATTCGGTCGGTTTACCGCTTCCCCATCGTGGATAAAGTCGGTCATTTCGACACTCAATTTTACAGGCTCATCGGCATATTTTACATTAAAAGTATAATATGCACCGTCTTCAGTAATAACCGCCAGATTGCTTTCACGGGAGAAATCCCGAAGAGCAGCTTTCACACGGAGAACATTTTCCGCCCCGTCTGCTTTGGCTGCCAACAGGTCAGCAGAACCTAAGTCTACATAGCGGATTGCAGATGGGAAAATAATATGTACCGTTTTGCTGAAAGTAACTTCCAGTGCATACGGAGGTATCATCCGATTAAAGGTCAGCGGTCTGGTTAGACCTTCAAAATAATCGCCCGTAGAGGGGTTAGTTTGTGTTACAGTAGCTTTTTCTTCAACTACTTCCTGTGCGTTGGCGGTAAATACACATACGGATACCGCAATCATTAAAAGAAATCGTTTCATACGAAAATTGTTTTAATTGTTAATTACTATTGGATTTTTTTAGTGGTGAGCTTTCGCCCTGATTGTTTTACTTATGCTTTCGGGAGTAACAAAACTTTGTAACCTGCTTTCAGGGTAACTTTTACCTCACGCATTTTCTTACTGAAGAATTGCGATGTTCCTTGAATCAGGCTTCTCCCCAAATCGGCAGCAAGCTGTGAACCCGCATCGTCCGTAATGGTAATACTACTACCCATCGACGTACCCATATTGGCGGCAATCTCTTTCATTGCGGTTATTTCGTCCGAGTTCGGAACAGAAATCCCCTGCATACCGTCCATGTCGTACACTTCCATTTCAACGGGTATCACATTGTCTGCATATTGGATTGAGGTAATGGTAATGTGCAGGCGTTCCCCACCAATCTTTGCACTTCCGGTAAGAATTGTATTAGCAGGAATCAGCATATTTCCGGCTCGCATGGGTTCTAATAAACGTAGTTGTAATTCTTTTCCATTGGAAAGAGTAATAGTCTGATATACCGAAGCCCTGATGCTGTTTTTATCCGTTACTGCTTCGTTTCCGGCAGCCGTGATAAATCCCATATTTCGGGGTTTACCGTATTGCTCCAAAAACTCATCATTCTCCATCGGAGCAGCCAAAAGCGAAACAACACTTTGATGTACCTGTGAAACAGGCTTCGGAACAACCTTCTCACGTATATCGGTTACCGGTGCTGTTTGCGCCTGTTCCTGCGTATTGGGCATATACTTGGCTGCAATCGCATAGGATTTTTCGATAAGTTCCAGTTGTTGGTCAGCAGCCGATTTTTCAGCCAGTTGCTTTTCCAACTCCTGAATACGGGATTCCATTTCTGTCTGCGCATGGTCATCTACCTTTGTTACAGGTTGTTCATACCAGTCATTCAACTGTCGGTTTACATCCTGATAGGCGTGAGCCGACGATTGGATTCCCGTTTGTGGAGTACGATTATTACTTGGCACTTCCTGATTGTCGGACGGAATAGAAGTGTTTACTTCCTGTGCTTTGCGGTTTTCTTCCTCTCCGAGCATAAAAGCGAAGTCCTGCAAGTTCCGCATTTTCTCGTTTTGCTTGTTTTGCATGGCTTCTTGCTCATAGGCAGTCCGTTTATCCCCTACGATTGCTTCATCTCTGGGAATAGGCAGTTCGGAGTTGAAGCCGTCGGGTTGCTGTTCGTCCTTATCGCCTGAAGGAGCAAAAATGAGCCACATTGACCCGATGAACAGCAAAACGAACAAGGGATAGACAAGCATCTTTTTCCGCTTCTGAATCTCTTGTGGGGTAAGTTCCTTTTTGGGCTTTCCCTCTTTCTTTTTTTCTGTAACGTCCGGTTTCGGTTCGTTACCTTCATTTGCATTACTCATAATCAAATCTGTTTATTTGGTTTATACTATCTGCTTTTTGCGTATGCTCCAGTTCCAAGCGTTTGATATGTTCTATCTGCATCTCCTGACCGCTTTTCTTTCCCATATTATATATGGAAGAAACCGTCATGTAAATTGAACCAGCACCAAATACAAAAAGCATTACAAGGATTATAATAATCCGTCCGTCGGGCGTTATCTGTCCCAACAATGACCGCAGACCGTCTTCCATCCAGTCCCTTACGGCTGTAAGTTTTTTCTTTATCATGGTTTATCGGTCTATTGTTCGTAAATCCCTGTTTTCGATTATTTCAAAGCGTTCCATGATAAAGCCGTGCGGATTATTATCGCTCCGGACAGAGTTTCTAAGGTCGCAGCGTGTAACCAAACTACGTTCGGTTACGTTGCTTGCCCTGATTATCATTTGCTTTGCATACACAGTAGTCTTATAAGGATAAGCATCGAGGTTGCAGGCTACGGAATCAATCTGAATAATCTGATTGATATTTCCCGATATAATTCGGTTGTAGTAGCCTTTCTCTTGCATGTCCTGATAATATTTGAATGCACTTTTATCGACAAGGAACAATGCCCTGTTGATATTCGATTCAATGGCGCTTTTATCGGGGGATAACGTGAAAAACAGTTCGTGGAACCGTTTCACATGCTCACGGGCTTCCACAGGACGGTTTTGTGATAAGTCCTGCGAGAGAGCCAACATAAGCGATTTTCCTTCGTCCAATACATAGATTTTCTGCCGTTGTGCTTCAGCAAAGCTGAATGAGTTCCAGACTGCATATCCGGTAATTCCGGCACACAATACGACAAACACAATGGCGATAATCCTTATTTGCTTGAAACTTGTTTCAATATTTTTTAAACTTTTGAACTCCATTATTTTTTAGATTAATTGTTAATTGCCTGCGGTGGCTCGTCGCTTATTTACCGAGTAAGCGACCGCCGACATTACCTGCTACCGATCCGGCAACTCCTCCGGCAATACCACCCGCTTTACTTGCTGTTTTGTTTACTGCACTTCCGTATGCACCTGCTCCTCCCGATTGGATAATCCAACCTGCAACTGTCGGGATAGTAAAGTATCCGATAATTCCTATAATCAGGAATACGATATACACACCGTTTGAACCGTCAGGGATATAGTTTGGATCTCTCAATAGGGCAATGTCCTGTTGAAGCATTAATTCCTGTATCTTAGATAATACAGCGGAAAAAATATCGGAAATTGGTAGCCAGAGGTAGATACTTATATAGCGTGTGAGCCATTGGGACAGCGTGGCCTGAAATCCGTCATATATGGAAAAGGCAAACGCAATAGGCCCCAAAATGGCTAATACGACAAGAAAGAATGTTCGGAGTGTATCAATGGTCAGGGCAGCAGCATTGAACAACAACTCAAAGAAATCCCGAATCAACTGTCGAAACCATTCTTTAATATCGTACCATGCACGTTCACTCCACATCATAATAATTTCGGGCGTATCCCACATTCCGAGTTCTTCCATTTTCTTATCCCATTCTTCGTTATCTACCATCCATGCTTTGCCCTCACGCACACGGGCATCGTATTCCAGTGCATCTTTTTCTGCCTGCAATGCCTGTACGTCTGTTATTTGGTTTTCCATAATCGTATGCGCCCCTTTTACGACAGGCGATAAAACAGCGTTGATAGTTCCTAATACGATTGTAGGGAAAAACATTATACACAAGCCAACAGCAAAAGGTCGTAGCAAAGGAAATATGTCAATAGGTTCGGCACGGCTCAATGCCTGCCATACCCTGTGTGCCACATAGAACAAAGCTCCCAGTCCCGCCAACCCCTTTGCAACTCCAATCATGTCGCTGCAAAGAGGTATCATGTCTTGATACAGATTTTGTAAAATCTGGTGTAGGTTATCAAAATTCATGTCTGACTTCTTTTTTGATTACCAATACCTTTCAGAAGGTGTTCCATAAAGAGCCAACACCCTGTCTGTATCATTCTTCTCTTTGGCACGGAGATACGAAACCGAAATACTCTTTTGGGTAAAATACTTAGTCAAGTTGCGGTATTCCAACATTCGATTATGAATCTGGTCTATCGCATCCATACGTTCTTTGTCGGAAAGGGAAAGCCCATTACTTCCGGCAACTATGTTCTTTAAATCCGTTACCAATGCTCCCCCTTCTTCCAACAGCTTGGCATAGCCTGCTGAAATAGCCACCAACTCATTGGCGGAAAAATTAGGATCACTCAGCATTTTATTAAATCCGTTCACGTATATTTCGGTAATTTCACTGACCATTTCAATGGTCTTTTTTACTTTGCGGGCATCTTTTATGATATTGTGAACAGACTTCAGGGCATCGTAGTATTCCTTACCTTGTTTGTAGATTTTGATACTCTCCTGCACATTGCTTATCATGTTGGTTGCCGTTGTAGTACCCTGTACCGCACTGACAATGTTTTGCACTAAATTCGTCGGATCGGTTACTACCCATTGTGCTTTTGCCTGAAAAGAAAACATAGAAAGTGCCACTACAAGGCACATAAATATTCGTTTCATACTTTTTATTTTTTAATGATTATTGATTATTGATTTTGTGTACCTTAATCGTACACTCTTTTGTATTCGCCTTCGGTAGTGAGCAGGAGCATATCCCGCTCACAATCGTAGGCAATGCGTATCATACCGTAGAAATTGAAAAAGGTATATCCCCAACATTGGATGAGTGGGACGGTAAACGCCGTATCGTGTTTGTAAATAAACTGCAACCGGAATCGACTACCATCATGGTAAATCCTAATAGTTGGAGAACCACAAAGGCTTTCCCATGTCCCGCATATATCACGAAGCGGAAAAGAGGTATATATTTGCAGTGCCATAGCCGGCATATATCTTTTTCTTTTCATGGCTATTCCTGTCGTTTGCTCTCGGCAATTTGCTTAATCGCCAGTTCCATATTCCCGTCCAGTTTTTCGGCAAGCTGCATCACTTCCAGTTTTTCGGATTCTTCCGTCGTGTACGTGTAATACTCTTCCAAACTAACTTCTGTGGCATAGACAGCCGATTGTACACCACCCAGACCGAACCACACTTCTTTGTATTTACGACTGGGAACATTAGACATATTGATAGAGAGCACCTGCGACTTTTCTTTTTCGGTCAGTCCGAGCAACGCCTGAATACTGTCGAACTTGTTCATGTATTTGCGTTGGTCTAACAGGATTTTGCAGTCGGAGTTGTTGATAATGCTCTCTTTCACAATGGGAGAAGCGATAATATCGTCCACTTCCTGCGTAACGACAATAGCTTCGCCGAAGAACTTACGAACAGTCTTAAAGAGGTATTTAATGTACTCTGCCATACCCTCTTTCGCAATCGCTTTCCATGCTTCTTCAATCAATATCATCTTGCGGATACCCTGTAAACGGCGCATCTTGTTGATAAAACCCACCAGTAGAAAAGCCAATGACGGACAAACGAAGCAACTCTTTGTAAATCAGCGATGATTGGCGTTTGATGTCTATCTATCAGGACAGGCAAAAATGCCAAAAACAGACAGTTCAGGACGGAGTTCCGTTGCTAAATCATTACCTATTTTGAATTAGGTAACAAACAGTAAATCAAAGAAAATCGGACTAATTTACACCGATGAAAAGAAAAAGGTAACGGATAGGTAACAACTGTCATTGTTAGTCGCTGACTGTCTGTGTTTTCCATTCTTCAAATAGCTCACTAAGGAAATAATTTTGTAACCAGTAAAAAGTGAGTAAAATGGAAGAAGAATTGAAAGTGCTGTTCTATCTGAAAAAGAACCAGTCAAAAACAAACGGGCTGTGTCCTGTCATGGGGCGTATCTCCATTGGTCGGACAATGGCACAGTTCAGCGCAAAACTCGAAGCCGATGCTTCCAAATGGAACGCTAAAGCGGGGCGAATGGACGGCAAAAGCCACCACGCATTGGACGTAAACCGTAAGATTGATAAAATCAATCTTAGTATTAACAAGCATTACAAGGAATTAATACAGAACAAAGGTCGGGTATCTGCCGAAGAAGTGAAGAACGCCTTTCAGGGCATCGCATCGGCACAGGAAACCCTTATGAAAATGTTTGCCGAACATAACGAAGTTTACAGTAAACGTGTCGGCATTGACCGAAAAGAAAGTTCTTACAGACAATACCGTGACGCTTATCGTCACCTATCGGAGTTCCTTTTGAAGAAATATCATGTTCGGGATATGTCTTTCAGGCAACTGAACTTCGCCTTTATTGAAGCCTTTGATTTCTACTTACGGATAGAATTAAAGATGAAACCCAATACCATATTGAATTATATCGTACCGCTTCGTAAAATCGTCCGTATAGCTGTCAATAAAGGCTATATTCCCGCAGACCCGTTTGTGGAGTATAAACCAGTAAGGGGTAAAAGTGTACACCGTTATCTGACAAATGAGGAACTAAAGAAAATCATGTCAACCGATTTTCATGCTTATTTCCGCAATCTTACCCGTGATTTGTTCATTTTTTCAGCATTCACGGGCATGGCATATTCCGATATAAGGAAGTTGACCGTAAAAGAACTTGTTACTACCGATGACGGCAACCTGTGGGTAGTAACGGCACGAAAAAAGACGGGAACGGTTTCCCGAATCCGTTTGTTGGATATAGCTGTACAGATAATCAGAAAGTATGAAAAAGAGCGTACAGACGAAAAGGTGTTTCCCCTGCTTAAATACACGACCGCAGATATAAACCTTAAACGGATAGCCGAAATATGCGGGATTGAAAGAAGCATTTCATTTCATCAGGGCAGGCACTCGTTTGCTTCTTCGGTCTGCCTCTCACAGGGCGTTCCCATTGAAACCGTCAGCCGTATGTTAGGGCATCGGGATATTCATACAACCCAGATATACGCTACTGTTTCCACACAGAAAATCACAAACGATATGAAAAAGCTATCCAAACGGATAGCGGGAAAATTCAGTCTTATCAAGCAATCCGAAGAAACGGCAGTAAATCAATAATTATCAGTAATAACAATAAAAATCAGAATATAATGCGCAGTACATTCAAACACCTGTTCTATATCAACAGGAATAAAACAAAGAAAAACGGATTATGCCCCGTAATGGGTCGCATCACGTTGGACGGTGGTATCTCCCAATTCAGTACGGGACTGGAAACCGCTCCCGAACTATGGGATGCAAAGGCAGGACTTTCCACAGGAAAGAGCATGCACGAATTAAAGGTAAACAGGGAATTAAAGGAGCTTTCTACGGCAATCGAAACGCATTATGCCCGAATGGTCGAGAAAGACGGATATATTACCGCAGAACGGGTTAAAAACGCTGTTTTAGGAATTGCTAAAGAACCGACTACATTACTAAAGGAATTGGAAGAAGCAACCGCAGAAATAGAAAAAAGTATCGGTATCAATCATACTATTGCTACATACAGGTCGTATGTAAATGCTTACATGAACCTGTCCCGCTTCATCAAAGGGAAGTACAAAAAAGAAGATATCCCTTTTAACCAGTTGGAATACTCATTTATTGAAGATTATGACTTATACCTGAAAACAGAACAACGTATGACAACGGGTAGCGTAATGCAACATATCGTTTTCTTGCGGAAACTGATAAAACGGGCAATGAACAAAGGAATCATTACACGGAATCCGTTCTTCGGCTATGTTCCCGACCAACCTGTAAGCAAACATAAATGGCTGTCGAGTGAAGAAATAGAAAAGATAATGACTACCCCGATAGATAAACCGAGTGTCGATTTTGTGCGGGATATGTTTATTTTCGGGGTATTTACGGGATTATCTTACTGTGATATAAAGAGTTTACGCAAAGAACAGATATTGACGGATAGCAAAGGCAATCAATGGATAAGCATTCAACGAAAAAAAACAAATACGGAATCTATTGTTCCGCTGTTGGATATACCGAAAGAAATCATTCGGAAGTATGAGGGAACTGGCGAGGGCGGTAAAGTGTTCAAAATGCTTTGTATGAACGTGGTTTGTTCCTATACCAAACAAATCGGAAAGTTCTGTAAATTAGATAAGAAGCTCACATTTCACATGAGCCGTCACTCGTTCGGAACGACTGTCTGCCTGTCGCAAGGTGTTCCGATTGAAACACTTAGCCAAATGATGGGGCATCGGAATATCAAAACGACACAGATTTATGCGGAGATTACAGGGGCTAAGATTGAGGAAGATATGCAAGTGTTATCCAAAAAGATTAAAGATGATTATCTGCTGGCGCGTAGTTAATCGGGTAATACTACAATTTACAGACAGAGCCGTTCTCGCAAAGGACGGCTCTGTCTGTAAATGTTACTTCATTATCCTGCGGTATAGTCCTTAGTCAAAAGGTAACGTTAAGCATATCAGTGTATTTCGCATGGGATAAAACTTGCAAGTTTTACCACTACTTATACCAACATTTATTCCGTAGATGTTTATTGAGATTTTTCCACATTTTTTGCCTGTGGACCTTTATGTGATTGAAATATATCAAATGTCAATTTAAGCCCAGGCATTATTTCATTTTGTTGAATTTTTGTCAATTCCGTATAATGAACAAAAACATCTTCTTCTGTATTGTCAACTCTTATAAAACCAAAACCTTTTTGGAAATCATAATAAGTCAATTTTCCGAATTTTTTATTCGTTTTCACTGTCGGAATTAGTTCTTCCGTAAAAGCTCTAGTTTGGTGAGCATTTCTATGAAGAATTTTTGTTTGTTTTAGGACTTCCTCTAGTTTCGTTTCTAAAATTTTAAATGTTTCCAATGCCTTTTTTCTATCCCATAAAGCTTCCATTATCTTGTTGCAATAGCTTTCAATTTGTTTGTTGCTACTTGAGTTCATTGGAATTTTTTCACCGGCAATACGGATTCTAAACATTAATATCAAATGATATTTATAGCGTTTTGAAGTTTGCTTCAATTTGTTCTCTCTGAAAAAATCTTCTAAAACATTCAATGCAAGACTACTTGTATAGTAAGGATACAGAGAATGATTCTCATAAAATAATCTATTGCTATATGAATTTAATAGTTCACCAAAATATCGTTGTGTACTTTGAGGCTCATTTAAAAACATCGCAATATATGAAGCTATTTGGTTTGAAAGACCAATGACTTTGTCATTTTTTGATTTTATTCCAAAGTATTGCCGTGAACGCCTTTCATAATATAATTTTTTATTTTCATCTTTCTCAAATGTCAAGTAAAATTCTTCAAGTCTTTTGTGGAAAGGTTTTAAAATCTCAAAAGCCTCGTTTTTTACTTCAGTTTGACTATTTGTTGCTCTGATAATATCATTAATTGTATCATCGTGGTCAGTCACTATTAGTTTTAATGGTATATAAACATCTGGAGTTATTTGTTCTTTAATATGATGCAAAACATGAGATGTCTGACAGCCATTAACAATTTGAAATTCAGAAAGTTTAAATGCACTTCCTACTTTGTTTAAAGATTTTGCTACAATAGTAATTCCATTATTTAGTAAAACAAACTTATCATCCCCTTTCTTTTCGATAATTGTATTTCGTATTCCGGTATTGACTTTGTTAAATCCTTGAAAATCCCTTACATTATCATAAAAAATTGTTTTTATCAATTCCCCATCATCATCACTTGTAATTTTAACCAATTCTGCGGCTGGTAATATCCCCAAATAAGATTCCGTAATATTACCCATTTTGGGTAATATAGTGTGTTTTTCAAAAATAATTTCTTTTGTGATTTTATTTTTTATTTCACGATATAGAGATTTTAATTTATCCGCATCAATTGGTAGAAATTTAATGTCAGAAAAAATATCTAATTGTTTCAAATCTTTTATGCCAGAGTTAATAATAGTCTGTAGATTTATGTCATTTAGCCATTTGCCTGTTGTGGCGTAGTATAATTTCAAAGATGGACTTTTATCCATTTTTATACTATTTTTATATATGTAGTCTTTAAGGTCTCGTAGGTTTAATAATTCGTCTTCAAACAAAAGCTCTCCATTCCCAAAAAACTCTTTTACAGAAGCAATGAATGTGCTTATACTTCCTAATTCAAACGAATCTGATGTTTTGGATTGTATAAAATTAAACTCTACTTCTAAAGCGTCAGTATCTTGAATAAAGTAGTCAACTTCTTCTTTAGATGTCGCAAGGTGGTTGTTCACCATTATAGCTAGTCCGTCAATTCCTGGATTTCTGTTTCCTCCAACATTTATCTTATCTAATGAGGAACGCTCTGGGTAAATTTTTGAAATTAAGACATAGTTTACAAAATGCTCAAACAGTTTTGATTTGTCTGATAAGTTGTAGTTAAAGTCAATTTTAAAATCTTCTATAAAACTTTCAATGATTCTATCCATTTGCTATATTGTTTTAAGATTACGCAACTCATAGTATTGTGCAATAATTTGTTCAAACCACACAATGTAAAAAAGGACAAGTCTCAAAGTAATTGAGATAACCTTTATTCTGCAAAATTAGCAAATATTTGAAAATCAGCCAAAATTGCAACAGAAATACTTTCTATCCGACCAATCCACAGCATATATTTTTCCTTTTTTTATCTGTTAAACACCCATCTTATGGAAAGAATGAATAGGGCAATGCTTTGGGGGAATTTACTCTTTTTGTGAAGCAAAAAGGAAGAAATTCTTCCAAACCCGTAGGGCTTGGCATTGACGTTTCATTCTTGGAATATACCTTTGTGCACAGATAAATAAAGGATTACATTAAATTTTATTTTGAAAATAAGATATTAAACTCTTTACCGATACCGCATAGTTAAAGCCGTCTATTGAGTAGAAACCCAACTTCTCGGCAAATGAACGGCTTTTTTCATTGACGGATTCTATTCCAATATGCCTAAAACCGTATTTTAAGGCTATTCCTGAAAGGAAACTAACAAAATATGCTCCATTCCCTATACGTTCTTTTCGGAAGCAAATTCGGGCTATAATCAGGCAGTCAGGAGGAAATATACTTGCTACTCGGCGAATGCGCAAATACAAATCTACCCGCTTGTTTCTTCGGGTAACTATAATATTATCAGGAGTGAGATACACAAGGGAAAGACGGTACTTAAACTGCCTCATCAGGTAGCTATCTATTTCTTTTCTGATTTCTTCGTACTCGTTCATATATCTGCAGTTTATGATTGTCTGAATCCTCGCTTCGGCTTCTTCTTTATTTTCTTTTTCATAGGAATTTGCTCCTCCTCTTTATTGGTATCAGGAGTAAGCAAACCCAATGCAGAAGATAAACCCAAATCAGGGAGATTGAAACTTTGCTTACTTTCAATATCGTTTGAAAAGTTGTCGTTTTGTTTATATGCAACCTTGTTTTCATTCAGTTCTTCCTGCTTATCTGTATTCTTGCCAGTCTGCATATCTGTATTTTTTCTTTCATAGGCTACCTGGCGTTCTTGCATATTAAGTTGTTCGGAGATACTGCCGTTCTTCATCGTGTTGCAGTATTCAAAGGTTTCAGTTAGTTGGCGTTGGTAGCCGAATAGTTTATCAAATCCCTGCTCTGCCTGTTGGAACAGGTTCTTCCTATCAAAACCGCCCTTAACCATTCCTTTCGTGGTGTTCTTGTGATTGGTAAGCGGAGATATTTTCTTTTTGTTGGATTGGTCTTTTCGGCTCACAATCAAATGACAGTGCATATTTAAGCTGTTGTTTGACCTGTCCCTGCTGAAATGTATCTTGCCGTAAAACTTAATATCCTCTGCCGATAGCCCTTTGTTGAAGTTTTTGGCATATTCGGGAATGACCACTTCACGGATATACCGTTTCATGGCTTCGGCTTGCTCCTGTTCCGTATTCCCCATTGCCCGAAGCTCCTTTTCTGACGGGCTGACGTGGATAGCGTAAAACTTCGCATCCGTTTTTAATAGCTTACCGATATTGCTATCTATGTCTTTTATAACTTGTGATTTGTAGATATTATCATCTGTCAGGTTGAAAAAACCTTCGGTATAGATTCCCTGTTCCATACGTTCCATATCTTCATGTTCAAGGTAGTTTGCCAGCTTTCGGCTACTGCCTGCGTTATTATATGTGCCTTTGGACGGTGGCGGGAAATCTATATTCATGAGTTACTCGTTTATCAGGTCGTTTATTTCGGCTCTTAGGTTCTCTTTCCGCTTGCCGTCCATTACTCCGCAGGTTGCAAGCTCCGAATAAAGGGAAATCAGTTTCAATAGCTTCTGATTATTCCTTTGTTGTACCTGGTTTTGGCTATTAATCGTCTTGGAATGATTGTCGATAGTAGCAGATAGTTTATCAAGGTTTGCGGACTGGTTATTTATTACCACCGCTATTTTGCCGAAATGCTCGTCCAACTTTTTCAGTACATTGACAAGGTTATCTTTTGAGGTGCTTATTTCCAAATTTACTTTTTCCGTCAGGATTCCGACAGCCGTATCGAACTTAACGGCTATTGAATGGCTTGTTCGTATCATCGGGATGAGTTGTTCTTCTTCGTAGTGGCGAATGAAGCGGATAATATCATCCTGTCGTTTGTTAATCTTGGCAAGTTCTGATTTTACCGACTCGGGAGCATCGGCAGGGTTTATATGAGCCTTGTCAATATATCCGAATGTCAACTTTACAACTTCACTCTTTTTCAGCGAATAGCGTTTACATATCTTTTCTACTAAACGCCCTGTTTCCTTGTCTATGGAAACAGTAGTATATATTATCTTTTGGGCTTCATCTTTCATGATAATTACTTTTTAATGAAATTTCATGTTATTAAATGTCTGATAATTAGCAATAAATACAAAAGGCTAATTATTGGACTAATTATAGTGGTTTATACTAAACCGCTAAAGCCGAGGGCTTTGCCCCGCAGGGCAAGAGGAAGAACAGGACAAAGTCCAGTTCCCTCTTGCTCAATTTAGCGAAACGAACAAAGCCGAGAGGCGAAGTTGTTTCTGCTAAATGCGGAGCTGCTTTGAAGGCGTAAATTAAAACAAGCCTTCATTCGCTTGCGCTATTCTGCTTAGAACATAAAAAGCAGAATCATTCATCATTCTTGTCTTTATTATCCTCGTCTTTACGTTTCGGATGTTTCTTTTCAAAATCCTGATAGGTTTGAAAATCCATATGAGAACGGACAAACTCCCGAACATCGGCAGTCCGGTAGTAGGTCTTATGAGCTACCATGAAGAAAGGTAGCTTTTTACTGCTTCTGTATCGTTGCAGAGTTCTATAACTCACTTTGAGAAGAAAAGCCAAATCTTGGTTATCGAGTAGCTTCTCATCAGGGTCAAATACTTCTTTAGTGTTGATGAGTGATTTTAAGTCCTGACCGATTCCACTCAATTTCTTGGATAGCTCCTGCATCCATTTTTCAAAATCTTCATTATTGATATACATGATTTACGTCGTTTTTCAAATTAATACTACTTACTTCAATGCATTGACGAAGCAAAGGACGGAAGAACGAGGAAGCAGAAAAAGGGGAGTAGCTAACTACTCCCCCGAAAGTTTCTCACAACTCGCTTATATTTAAGCTATTGCAAAACGGTTATTTTTCATCTTGTCAGTTCTTACCCTCTTTATCCTTTCGGATTATGAGGTTTCGCAGGAAGTCGAGGGCTTTCGTCCGATTGAACGGTTTACGGTCGAATACCTTTTTCTGTTGGTCGTAGATACTGCCGAAACTACAATTAAATATCTTTTCAAAAGCATCTGCAATTTGGTTCAGGTGTGCGGGTTTTCCGTTTTGTTGGAATACTTTCTTTGAGAAGAAAAGAGCTATTACAATCTCAGCCAAAGCAACAATCCCCAAGTCTTTCGACTTGGGGAGAATATAAAGGTCGGATTGAAATGTTGGTTGATTGGATTGTCGGAACTGTTCGGGATGCCGAATTTTGAGGTTTAGTAGTTCTAATTCAGAATTGACAAGGGCTAAAGCCTTTTGAAGATAGGCAAATTTCAGGGCATTTTTTTTCCTGCCCGTACCGATAAAGCGATTCTATGAATACTAACTCGATACGAGTATTATTCAGTTTCCGAAAGATTTCAGAGTAGCCGTTTTCGGATTGGCTGACAGTTTCTACTTTTTTCATAAAGCATTCATAGGCACTGTGCATTACTTCGTTTGTGACTTGTGTAGGGTCAGATAATAACCTGACTAACCTCTCTCTTAATAATTCATTCATAAGCATAAAAATTAAATGTGATATTAATAATCAGACCGGAGTCTTGTATTATGCTGAATGACTTTCTATACTACTATTTCATCCACACAATAGGATGTTTTAGAGCTAATTTAATGGCTTCCATTTCTGCACTATGCCACATTTCATGCTTGAAACACCATGATAACGCATCATATTTTGTATTGGCTACCGGATGCTTAAATGGAATAGGTTCTAAATCATGGGATAAAATATCATCATCTAATTTGGAAAGATTCTCAATACATATTTCATTTACTGCATTAAACTGTTCTATAAGTTCAGACGGTAGGATTATGTCTTTCTCAACTGACCTATGCAATGCCCCCATACCGTTGAAAATTCTAACATAATCGGCTATTGGTATCAAATCAGACACTTTACTATTTCTTCCTGTGATGCACGTAATGGCATGAAAGTTTTGACTTATCAGTAAATGACCTACCTGCCATATAAAATTAGAATCGGTGTTTTCTGGAATTTCATACCACAACTCTTTGGGAAGTTCAGAAATCAAGCGATTTACAAAGGTTCTTGACTCCACTATTTGTTCTCTTAAAAAATCAATCTGTTTCATTATTATTTCATTTTAATTACTTACTAATAAGTAAGTTTGTTGGGTAAATTTTTTTAGATATTCAACAATCCTTCTTGAATAGATTTATATACGTCATTTTTCAAGACCTTATTCATTTGCAAAGAAGAAAGTAATGCTGAATGAATCATGAAGGCTTTTGTTCTTGATGTTTCAGTAAAAGAGAAAACGTTACTCTCTCTTCCTTTTTCTAACAAATCAGTCAGCCACTCCAAAATCGTATTAACTAATCTCTCCAACTCTTTCTGCATATCTTCAGGTAAAGTATCATATGACGGGGCTAATGCACCAACAACACATACCCAATTCTTACTAATGAAGCTATCGTGCATATGAATATAATTAGCAAACTGTTTTTTATAATCCTCTTTTTTCCACTTCGCTATCAGTTCATTAAAGGCAAGTAGGTTTTCCTTGATTACTTCTACTCCCAAATTGGATTTTGAAGGGAAATAGTAGTGTATAGCAGCATTCTTTATATCTAACTTCTTAGATATATCAGCGTAACTAAAAGAGTTATATCCTATAGACCTAATCAGTTCGCCTGCTAATCGCATTATTTCACTTCTCGTATCATTCATGGTGCAAATATAAACAATTTTACTTAGTAGTAAGTATATTTAGAAAATAAATTGTATTTTTGTCGTGAAGAGTTATTTGAAACAATGGAAAAACTAAGCAGAGCAAAGAAGTTCGCTCGTTTCCAAATCATTACCTATTCTACTTTTGCGGTTTATTAAATGCTTGTAAATTAATGTAATAGCAAATAAGCGCATCTTATTTATGAAAACTTCCATGATAATGATTGTAACCACAGGAAAGAGGATTTTATGGTCTTTTATGGCATCAATCTCAAAGACAATGAAGCGTTTAGACAATAAATCCAGTTGCTTATCCGAGTTCAATAGGAAATCATATTCGCCCCCACGATAGTACGGTTCAAGTACATTCAGGAAGTTGGCAATATCGAAATCCTTTTCCCTTACTTTCTTTGCATCGAGGATAGCGGCATAATCGGTCTGTACAAATTCGTAGAATGTATTGAATGACGGAACTACCGTTTTATCATACTTCAGACGGTCTATATACAGGCTGACTGCATTAGAAAGGGCTACTTCCTCCGCTCGTGAGGGCGGCTCGTTATCCCTTTTCCACAGGGTAAGGATAAGCGTTTTTATACTCTCACGCTTTTCAATGTCGAAAACATTATGTAGGCTCGGCACTCGGCGCCTTACCGCATTACTGCGGTAGGTTTCCGAGAACCTGCCCCCGAACCGTACGTACACGTCTCCGCGTATACGGCTCTCCACTGATAAATTCACTCTATTTGCCATGTTCTTGTATTTTAGCGTTACATATTTCACAAACGGTAATAGTCTTACGTCTTCTTTTTAGCATGATTCTATCCCATTCAAACTCTGTTGACAGAGCTTTGAGTGTACGAACATGATGCATGACTATCAGACTTTCTGCTCCACAGACTTCACAACGTTTGGCTTTAAGTCTTTCTACCAATGTTGGGAAAGGTGCTAACACTGTAAATGGCTGTGTATCGCAGTTTCTATCTGTGAATCCGTTTTGTCGTTTGAAGCCTCCGTCATAGAAGATTCGATATTGACGTCGCCCTTTTTCATCCGTATATGGAATTATAAATTGCTTGTCTTTACAGAATCGTTTCATTACCTTGCTTATTGAGCTTCGTAGCTTTTGAGCAAGAGTCATGTACATACTGTACTCCATGATGTAACCAAACTTGGAACATGTTGCAGACACGTTATTAGCAATACGATAGTAGTTGTAGAAACCACGTATTTCCCAGTTGTACTGGGCAAGTATATCCTGTGGCTTCTTTGCTGTCAGGTATGACCGTGATTTAGGCTTCCAGACTTCGCATCCATTAGTTTGTTCAAAACTTATGGCATTGTAATCTTTCAGCTTTTTCTTTACGGTTTCCATTGGCAGCAAGAGCATAACTCTTCCGTTGAAGTCTCGTTGAAGAACACCTTTACGATTACGTTTCATCGCAGAGGATTTTCTTACAGAGATTTCGTATCCGAGGAATTTTGCAGTCTTTTGCGCATGTGTTATCAGCGTTTTCTCTGCTGATAATTCAAGTTTAAGGGTATCGCTCATGTACTGTGCAATTTCTGCCTTAATCTTTTCGCAATCTGCTTTAGAACCGATGACCCCGATTAGGAAGTCATCTGCATACCTCACATATTTCATTCTTTTGTAGTTCTCATCAATTTCGTGACTACAAGGAAGAGTACGCAGTTCCAACTGTAGGCTTTTAACCTTTTCTGCAAGTTCTGCTTTTACACAAGGGTCGGTTTCGGATTTAAGCATCTTCCTTAGGTTTACCGCTCTGGTATTCACTCGGAAGTAGGCTGCGTTACGTTGTCTTTTTATTCCCACATTGAATTTCTCTGTGTACTCACGTATATACTTGTCGAATTTATCAAGGTAAATATTTGCCAATATTGGACTAATGATACCACCTTGGGGCGTTCCCGAGTAAGTACGGTTATACTTCCAATTTTCAATGTACCCTGCATTGAGGAATTTTCGGATAAGTCTTAGGAAACGTTCATCTGATATTCGTTCACTAAGAATTGCTATCAGAATGTTATGGTCTATGTTGTCGAAGAAGCCTTTAATATCTCCCTCGATAAACCACCTTGTTCCCGTAAACTGTCGTTGAATTTGTGTCAGTGCAGTGTGGCAACTTTTATAGGGTCTAAAGCCATGCGAAGTGCTCTCAAAATACCCCTCATATATGGCTTCCAAGACCATGCGTGTTACCTCTTGTACCAACTTATCCTCGAAAGAAGGTATTCCCAATGGACGACTTTTACCGTTCTTTTTAGGAATATATACCCTCCTTGCCGGGTGGGGTTGGTAAGTCTCATTTCTAAGACTTTCAATAAGACATTCTATTCTCTGAATGCTCATTTGGTCAATTGTCTTACCGTCTGTGCCGGATGTCATGTTACCTTGTTTAGCGTGTATGCGCTGATAGGCAACGAAAAACATCTCTTCATTAAATAGAATACGATACAGCCTTTCGTACTTATAGTCCGAAACTTTGCTGTGTAAGCATAGAGTGTTTAATACTTTCTCTGGATTTCTCATACGTCTCTCACGTTTTCCTTTGATTTGTACTAAAATTATCAGCTGCTTCCCTTCGCCATGTACAGGGCTTTCCCTTGCTCGGACTACTATGGAAGCTCCGTTGCCATGCCGAATATTCAAGAGCAAACTCTATAGCCTTGCGGCGTTTCGGTTTAGGCAATCCCCATTTAGTATGCGTAATAACTATTAGCTTGATAGACTGTCGGATGCGACGTTCATCCTTTATCCCGCTTATTGCGGTTGTGCTGTGGTTAGTTCCAGCCCTTTCCCCCAGACGACTTGGAAAGGGTACCACAGTATGACGTATGTAACTGTCTTCCGTCATAGCTTCTACAGCTGCCACAGGACTATCGTTCAACCAATCAGGTTTCATCCTCATGTCTATCTTTCTTCCTCGCAATTCAGTCGCATCATGACAATTAGTTGACTTATTGCTTTGCCGACATGCTACACTCCCCCTTAGGTTTCCCCTTAGGATAAGTCGGTTGGAAGTAGGTTTTCTTTTCATTGTTTTGAAATTTGAACTCTAACCTAATCTCTTGCTAAAGAGATATTTATTACGCACCCTTATGGGCGCACCGTCCGTGAAAAAAGGATTAAATGAAATGGGATTTTCTTCGGTGTACGTAAAATACACTCCATCCTGACCGTTCGTTTTGCGGTTAATCAAGTTGCAAAGTCCCTGATACGAGTTACCTGTGTCCACCAATACGATATGTGTTCCCTGTTCGTAATATTGGCGGCACATATGATTGGTAAAAAAGGATTTTCCCGAACCCGAAGGCCCCAAGATAAACTTGTTACGGTTCGTGATAATTCCTTTTTTCATCGGCAGGTCGGAAATATCCACATGAAGAGGTTTTCCTGAAACCCTGTCAGCCATTTTGATACCGAACGGACTGGGCGAACTCCGATAGTTCGTTTCTTCAGTAAAGAAGCAAAGAGCAGGTTCAATGAATGTATAGAACGATTCTTCCGCAGGAAAATCCCCACTGTTGCCGGGCATTCCTGCCCAGTACAAAGTGGCTGCATCCACCGTGTTGTGGCGTGGTTTACATTCCATAAGAGCCAACTGGCTGCCCACATCATTGCGGATATGTTTCAGTTCCTCCACGTCATCGCTCCATGCCATTACGTTGAAGTGCGCCCTGATTGAAGTCAGCCCGAAGCTGTGTGCTTCGTTCAGGTATTGGTCAATCCATTCTTTGTTGATTTGATTGCCCCTTGAATAGCGGGAAAGCGACTGCATATTCCTTGCGCTCTTTTCAAACTTCCGCAGGTTTTCCGCACTGTCTTCGATAAACAGATATTGATTGTAGATATGGTCGCATGAAAGAAGCAACCCAACAGGAGAAGCGAAAGACAAACGGCAATCGCTCCGGTCGGTCGATAGTTTTTCATACCGCATATCCGTACCGATACGTCCGGGCAGATCTTCTGCATCCGAAAGCGTATGTAGGCAAACGTGTTTGCTTCCAACCCGAAGCCCGTCGGCTCCCAATTCCAAGTCTTCCAAACAGGTTGTGTCATCAAGCGACAGGGAGAAATATTTTTCAATAAGTCCCGGTTTTTCGCCTGTTCCTGTTATCTCGTCCGAACTGATACGGGTAAGACGGATAAATCCGCTATCGTTCATTATCCGTTCAAACTGTCCGACGGCTTCCAAAAACTTCACGCTTGTATCCTTATTGACCTCTTTGGGAATAATGTTCCCACGACAAAGCGATGAGAAATTGCTCTGCATTCTCATTCGCTCTTTAGTCGTTTTAGTCAGGAACAGGAAACACGAGTGGTTCAGGAACGGTCTTTCATTGAAGTGCTTTTCAAAACTGCGGGATAAGAAACTCATATCATCCTTATCGGTTGCAGGTTTATATGTTTCACGCACAAACCAATCTTGCTTATGCACCACACTGTATTCAGGCAACACTTTTACCGCTTTCGCCCATGACGAATGTATCGCTTCGTATTCGGTACTGGTAACGGTAAACAGTTCCGGTAGCTCCACATGGTAGGCAACCGTTATATCTGCATCTTTGGAAATGATGCAATCGTGTTCAACAGCCAGTAACGGGAACTTACTTTCGATAGTCGCCGCTTTCATTATATTACGCATACGCTACCCCCTTTCTTTTCTTTTTGAAAAGGCGGTGCGGAGTTTTCCTGTTTATCAAATAACGGGGATGCTGTTTTACAGCCATGAGTTTCATTAAACCATGTTCCCCGTATTTCTGATTCAGGTTAAAGGTCATCCATACCAATACCGATGCAGCGATTACTCCGAAGCCTATGCAAATCCACTGGTCAATGCCAATCATATACATGATGACAAAAACCACGAAGACGGCAAGTAAGCCCCCTGCAAAAATGAAAAGGTATTGCGATTTCAAACCCTTGAACTCCACACTCTTGCCTATCCCTTTATTGATATTAAACTCCATAACTCTTTTCTGTATGAAGCTGATTAAAGGAAGAATGAGCGCAGAATGGTAGCGGCAACGATAAGAAAAATACAAGCACCGAACCAACTGGCAGCCGTTTTGCTTGTATCGGGATCACCGGAACTGAATTTTCCGTACACCTTTACGCCCCCAATCAAACCGACCACAGCACCAATGGCGTAGATCAATTTTGTCCCCGGATCGAAATAACTTGTCACCATATTAGTGGCTTCTGTGATACCACCAACACCATTACCTTGTGCGAATGCACTTGAAACAGCAGCCAAGACAAAGGCTGCCGACATAAGAACTTTTTTCTTTACATAAAATTTGATACGCCTCGGCAATTTCGAGCAAGCTCGATTGCTCTCGGCTTTCTTAATTTTTGTCATAATGAGAAATTGATAAAATGGTAAGCGGGGTGGATAGTCCCGCTCACCGGGTTGTTACTATTGAATTTTTTTAGTGGTAGGTCATAGACCTTTTAGTTGTAGCCTTACAGATGCTAACCATAATCTCTTTCTTTCATCTTTCTTTGTTTTTACATTATTAATGCGAATCAGTATTTAAAAAATTAGATAAATAAAAGCGATGGCAATTTTGCCCATCGTATGTATGAGTAGTCCGGCAGTGGACCTTACTTTT
>NZ_JARXWE010000007.1 GCF_029893235.1 Dysgonomonas sp. PH5-45 | reverse complement strand
TAAGCTCTTTCTTCTTGGGAATCATAATTAAAAAAATAATGGGAATTATTCTTTTAAGTTAATGATTTTCAAGAGATTGAGCAAATATTCAACGCACTTATTTCATTGATAATAAATATTTTAACTAAACAAATCAGCGAATTGTTTCAACTACTGATTCGCATTATTCATATTTATAATAATAAATATTTGTTAATGGTATCAATTTCATTATATTTGTAGTAATACATTATGCCTTAATGATAAAGGAAAGATGGCTTATAATGAGAAGAGAGAGCATTTAAAGATAGGGAATTTAAGAACTTCTGCCCTTTCTGTTTTATTATGCCTCGTTCTTTATAAAGGAATAGAAAACACAAATAAAACAAAAAGATTATGATGAAAAATTTACTTCTAAAACCATCGTTAGTAATAATAGGCTTATTACTGCAAATAAGCTTATGGGCACAAACACCAACCATATTGCATGTGGAAACGGCAGGAACATTGCCCTCTCTTATCGCCGAAGACGATAAATACAAAATCACAGAGTTAACGCTTTCCGGAGAGTTAAATGGTACAGATATACGCTATATCCGAGCGATGACAGGGCGTAATGCTCAGGGTGGCTCCACCGATGGAAAGTTAGCGATGTTGGATATTTCGGAAGCCAATATTGTTTCGGGTGGTGATAATTTTTCAAACTCTTACACAACCTCAAACAATTCTATATCAGACTTTATGTTCGGGAAATGCACGGAATTAACAAAGATAGTTATCCCCAAAACTGTTACCTATATTGGAAATTCTGCTTTTTATGGTTGTGAAAAATTGACAAATATTGAAATTCCCGATAATGTTACTGGTATTGGAGGCTATGCCTTTTATGAGTGTGAGTCATTAACAAACATTGATATCCCAAATAGTGTTACCTATATAGGAATTTATGCTTTTGAAGGTTGTTCCAGTTTAACAGATGTAACTATTGGTAATGGTATTACAGAAATTAAAGGTTGGGTTTTTCTTAGATGCACAAACTTAACAAATATTACAATTCCTGATAATGTTACTTCGATTGGATGCGCTGCTTTTTATAAGTGTGAGTCATTAACAAACATTGATATTCCAAATAGTGTCACTCACATTGAAAGTTCTGCTTTTGAAGAGTGCTTCGGTTTAACGAATGTAACTATTGGTAATGGCATCACTACTATTAATATTTCTTCTTTTGCTGATTGTACGGGATTGACAAATATAATTATCCCAGACAATGTTGTTTCTATACGGGGTGTTGCTTTCGATGCTTGTAGTAGTTTAACAAGTGTTACTATTGGGAATAGTGTCAATTTTATTGAAACTGCGGCTTTTAGAAACTGTACAGAATTGGCTGAGATATATTGTAAAAGTATTGACCCGGCAACAATCGAATCAGGGACATTTTTGGGTGTAGATAAAAAAACATGCAAGTTGTATGTTCCAAAAGGTTCTTTCGATACCTACCGGAAAGCTCCTTATTGGTCGGAGTTTAAAAATATCATTGAAGAAGGAGCAAGTTCCATAAGCGCTATAAATGAAAACAATATTACTATTCAGTCTACTTCAGAAGGCATTACTATTGAGGCAAAAGAGCAAGTAAATGTTTCTGTATATAATCTTTCGGGACACACAGTTTATCAATCTGTTATCAGTGGGTACACTGAAATCCCTTTGACTAAAGGCGTGTACATCGTAAAAACAAATGACGAAAAGCAGAAAATAATTGTTCAGTAATAATAAGACTAAATAAAACAAACGGCAAGCTATATTCCAGGCTTGCCGTTTGTTTTATTTATCACCTTCTCGTGTTTGTACGGGGTTACAGGTAGTTTACGGGATTTACGTCGAAGCTCGAAGGAATTAGCTCCAAATCGGGAAACCTGTCTGAAAGCAATTTTCTGAAAATCTCCTTTGTGCATACCTCCGATTCGTAATGGCCTATCGTTGTGAGCATAATTTTGTCTTCAACGTCGTAAAAATCGTTATACTTGGCTTCGCCCGTCAAGAATACATCGGCTCCGTACGAAATGGCTTTGGGGATAAGGAATGCACCGCTACCGCCGCATATGGCAACGTCTTTTATCATCTTGCCGGTATATGCCGAGTGCTGGAGGGTGGTCAGCTTGAAAGTATCTTTCAGCAGATAGAGGAATGTTTCTTCTTCCATAGCTTCGGGCAGCGAACCTACAACGCCGCTTCCGGCCTGTGCCCATTTGTTGTTGAGAGGGTAAAGGTCGTATGCAGGTTCTTCGTATGGATGCACGGTTATCAGGGCGCGCACCACTTCGTTCTGTCTGAAAGCCGGAAGTATAACCTCTATCCTTGTTTCTTCCTCGTGGTGTAGTTCGCCAATTTTTCCGCAGTAGGGGGTAGAGTCGTCATTTGCACGGAAAGTTCCCGTCCCCGACAGGTTATAGCTGCATGAATCGTAGTTCCCTATATTGCCGGCTCCGGCATTAAACAGGGCTGTGCGGATATTCTCGGCATGCGAATGGGGAACAAAGGTAACGAGTTTTACCAAACTCTGCTCGGCAGGTGCAAGTATGCGTACCTGTTGCAGCCCCAGCATTTGGGCAAGCTTGAAGTTTACGCCTCCCATGGCATTGTCCAGATTAGTGTGGGCGGCATAGATCACTATGTCGTGCTTACAGGCTTTGAGCATGCATCGTTCAACATAGTTTTTGCCCGTGAGCGACTTAAAAGCCCTGAAAGCAAGAGGATGGTGCGATACGATAAGGTTACAGCCAAGCGATATGGCCTCGTCTACAACCTGTTCGGTTACGTCCAATGTCAGCAACACGCCTTTAGCTTCCTGATGGGTTTCGCCTATTTGCAGGCCGCTATTGTCGAAGCTTTCTTGCAAGGGTAGTGGCGCAAGCTGTTCTATGGCTTGTAGTATTTCTCTTATTTTCATGGTTTTGCCCGTTTATATTTCTTTGTTACAAAAACAAATATACAGAAGTCTTTTGGGATAAGCAGGGCATTGACCGATAAAAATAACCGAAGGCTGCAAAACTTAAATCGCAGCCTTCGGTTTATTAAAAGATAATTAAGATAACAGATTATTATCTGCCTTGTTGCGCGTCTTGAATCATCTTCTCGTTAGGAAGGATGTAAACTTCAACACGGCGGTTCTGAGCCTGACCGGCTTTTGTACTGTTGTCGGCAATTGGTTGAGTAGAACCCATACCTTGCGATTCCATACGGTTGCCCGAAATACCTTTGTTTTGTAGGAACGCGTAAACAGCGGCAGCTCTTTTCTCAGAAAGAGGATTGTTTATTTTATCATTACCGGTGCTATCGGTATGCCCAAAAATCTGAATATCGGTATCGGGGTTGTTCCGCAACGAAGTAGCGAAAGCCGATAACGAAGTCTGAGCAGCAGAGCTAAGAGTACTTGAGTTTGTGGCAAAAAGGATGCCCGACTCGAAAGTAACTTTAAGCGCCTGTCCGTCGTTTATAGATTCAACCTGAGCGTTGTTGATTTTCTCAAGTTCTTCTTTTTGTTTATCCATTTTGTTACCAATGATAGCACCTGCGCCACCACCAACAACAGTACCGATACCAGCACCCCAAGCAGCACCTTTGCCACCGCCTATGATGGCTCCGATACCTGCGCCAAGGGCAGCACCCGCACCCGCACCAATACCTGTTCCTTTAACTGTGTTGCTGGCTCCGCAACTCGAAAATAAAACTGCAACACTAAGAGCAATAGCTCCAAAAATTGATAATGTTTTCATACAAAATTTTGTTTTAGTCTGTATTTAAATTAATTGATATCTCTATTTAATTGATTTTTTTTACTCAAACATGTCGATAGAGTCGCAATAAGCAAGTTCGCCCCGCACGATGAAAGCGATTTCTTCGGCCGTGAAGTCTTTTATTTTGTCTTTCTTCGTGTTTTTGAGCACGTACTCCACCATCTCGTCTTCGTCTATTTCTATAAACTCGTCGTCGGAAGCGACTTTGCTGTCCATCAGACCTTTGTTTTCGTAGAAGTCGTATACGATGTCAACGATATAGTTTATTTCATCGTCCGAGAACTTTCCTTTCAATTCTTGCGGCAAGCTGTTTTGAATAAACTTCACAGCTTCGTCTTCGTCGTATCCTATCGGATCAATATCTTTACTCATATAATTTGTTTGAATTATAAAGACTCAAAAATAATAACAATCATTCATAATAGTATGTTCAAAAAAAAGATGATGTTGTGTTAAGCATTTTTTCGAACTCGGGTCAAAAATAGTTTTTTTAGTTTGTTTTTTCAATGTTTTCTTGATATAAAAACCTTTTGATGCTCTTTTTTGGCGTTTTTTCGAACTCCTCGGTGCGTATTCTGACTTTAGCTATCCGGCTATACGATGGCAGGCGTTTGTTGAGTACCTTTATTTCCTCGTCCAGAAGTTGAGGCAGTTGCGATTGTTGAATCCGGTTGGTTTTCAGATAATCTTGGTCAGGGTACACCAGTGCAACGAGCTTGCCTTCCGATTCTATAACCAACGATTCGGCAACGATTGGCGAGCCGTTCAGCACGTCTTCAATCTCTTCGGGATAGATGTTCTGCCCCGATGCCCCCAGTATCATGGTTTTTGAACGCCCCCGGATGAATACAAAACCGTCTTTGTCTATCACTCCCAAATCGCCCGTGTTGAGCCATCCGTCGGCCGAGAGTACGGCGCGTGTGGCTTCTTCGTTTTTGAGGTATCCGAGCATTACGTTGTGGCCCCGTACAAAAATTTCGCCTGCCGTGTGGGCTGGGTCGGGCGAATCTACTTTTATCTCTAAACGGTCAACAGCCCTGCCGCACGACCCCGCCTTGTAGCTTGCCCAATATTCGTAAGTGACAAGGGGGCCGCATTCGGTCATTCCATACCCTACGGTGTAGGGGAATTTTATTTTCGACAGAAAATCGCCAACTTCTTTGCTCAGAGCCGCACCGCCTATAACCACTTCCACCAAGTTTCCGCCAAATGTATCCATCATCTTATTTTTTATCTTACGATACATTATGCTGCGCACTCCCGGTATTTTGAGGAGTGTTCTGACAGGTTGTTTTTCGAGCTGAGGAAAAACCACGTTCCGCACAATCTTTTCTATAATCAGCGGAACAGCTATCACCAATCGGGGTTTAGCCTTGGCAAAGGCATCTATTATAACGTTGGGCGAAGGCGGTTTAGATATAAAATAAACATGGCATCCTTTTGCCACCGACAGCAGTATCTCGAAGGCCAGGCCATACATGTGCGCCATAGGCAGCATGTTTACCAGCCCGTCGCCGGCTTTCACGAAAGGGATGTTATCAACGGCAAAGCGGGTGTTAGACCACAGGCTTCTGTAAGGCAGCATCACCCCTTTGGGGTTGCTGGTAGTGCCCGATGTATAGTTGAGCAGGGCAAGTTCTTCGGGGCTTTCTTTGTGAAAATAAATATCTTCTTTGGTTAAGCCTGCGGGGAATTTTTCGGCCAGCGCTTTTTCCGCGTCAAAACCGTTTTCAGCGATAGCTTGGTTGTTGGTTTTTATAATCGAAAAGTCTTCCAGAAGTACGATGGAAGTAAGGGCGGGCATCTGCGCAAGGTCCAACCTTTTCCAAACGGCTTCGGCAACAAACAGCGTTTTTGCTTCGCTGTGGTTCACTATGTTGTAAATACTTTCGGCGTTGAAATCCTGCAATATGGTTGTGGGCACAGCCCCATAAGAGATGGAGCCGAAAAACGATATAGCCCAATGCGATGAGTTGCGTCCGCACAGGGCAACGCGGTCGCTCTTTTTTATACCGAAGGCCGACAAGAGCAACTGAATTTTTGTTATCTCCCGGGCAAGGTCGCTATACCGGAAAGTTTGTCCGTTAATATCGGTCAGGGCCGGCTTTTCCCAATTGTTCAGGATGCCGTTTTTTATATAGTCCAGAAAGCTTTTTTCCATACAAGGCTTATCTAAATTTATAGTCCTGTTTATTGCAAATGTAAAAACTTTTTTGAAACGAAAAACAGATAGCCCATCTTTGTTGTTATAAAATTAAAGTATTTCATCTATATTTACACCATATGACTAATTTGCTAACATGGAGAGTGGTTCGCTTCGAGGAACTGACAACGCCGATGCTTTATTCTGTGCTGCATCTGCGCAGTTTGGTGTTTGTTGTTGAGCAGAACTGCGTGTATCAGGACGTTGACGGCAAAGACGGCGAGGCATTGCACGTTTTGGGCTGTATAGGCGACGAACTGGTGGCTTACTGCCGGATGTTCCGCCCCGGTAGTTATTTCGGTAAGGCAAGCATCGGGCGTGTTGTTGTCACTCCCCGGTATAGGGGCAGGAAGTATGGGCACGCGCTTATGCGCGAAGCCATAGAGAGGCTTTATGCGGCTTGGGGCAACCTCGATATAGAAATATCGGCACAGAAGCACTTAGAACCTTTTTACCACCGGCATGGTTTTGTCAGGATTAGCGATGTATATCTGGAAGACGGGATACCCCACATAAGAATGGAAAAAACAATACAAGCAATAGAATTATGATAAGAGAGATAAACCCCAGCGATGTTGAAGCCGTAATGGATATTTGGCTGCGAACCAATGTTTCGGCTCATTTTTTTATACCCGAAAGCTATTGGGTGAATAATTTTGAGGAGGTTAAAAACGAGTACCTACCCGGCGCAACCTCATATGTTTATGAAGAGGAAGGCACGGTGAAGGCGTTTGTGAGCATTGTTGACGATTATTTTATCGGGGCCCTTTTTGTTGGCGAAGAATATCAACGGTTGGGCGTTGGCAACGAACTGATTAATTATTGTAAAGAAATTTACTCGCGCCTTGATGTAACTGTCTATGCCGAAAATGCGAATGCCGTGAAGTTTTATGAGAAGGAAGGCTTCCGCATTATAGAGCGTCGCCCCGATTTCGACACCAAGCGCGAGGAGTTACTCATGCGTTGGGGGTAAAGATTTGAAGCCGCAACGGCAATAATCTGAAATAATTGTAAAAACATTTGTGAAATTATTTCGTGATTCAAATAATTTACTAACTTTGTAGTGTTATGGTGTATAATTATACACACAAATAACGATAAGGATTAGAAAATGAAAAGACTTTTACTTTATATATTTGTTTCATTTATTCTTTGCGGATACGCTGCCGCAAACCCTTTCCCCGATAGAGGGAACGATGGGATTGCAGCCGGTGTGGCGGAAGAAGAATATGTAACAATATCGAACGCAACGGGCGAAAGTATCAGGATTACATACAATTTCAAAACATCAAAGGTTTTGAAGATATACAACCTCTTGGGCAAGAACGTTTATTCGGTTCGCCTAAGCCCAGGGCAAAACTCGGTGGATTTGTCTGTTAATCTGGATAAAGGAGCATACATCTACTCGGTTGAGGATGGTGCTAAAACTATTAGTGCAAAAAAGTTTATTGTAAAATAAGATCTATTTTTGAATAATATAGATACGAAGGAGACTTATATTTTAGGTCTCCTTTTTTAATTAGAGAAAACTGAACGTAAAAAAAACAGACGCGTCTATGATACGATATGCGGTAAATCTGAATCCGATAGCCCCGGTCAGAGCCGATTTGGGCGATACACAAAACGGAAGCCGGGAGAGGAACGAAATGGTAACCCAGCTTTTGTTTGGCGATTTCTGCGAGATAACTGATTTTTCGGAGGGATTCGCCAAAATTAAAAACCATGATGATGGCTACTGGGGGTGGGTCGATGCCAAGATGCTGACCGAAATTTCGGAACAGGAACACAAGGCGATGGCCGAGGCTCCTGTTTTCAGGACGAATGCGCCCGTTGTTAACGCTTTCCGCATGGGCAATAAAACCGTTTTGCACCTTTCGGCAGGGAGTAGAATTCCGTTCTACAACCACGAAACGAGCCGCTTTGAGGTTGGGGGCAAAGCCTATCAGATTCACTCCGATTTTGTTACTTACCTACCAGATAAGAGGGTAGAAAACATCATACCCTCGGCAAATATTTTCACGAACACTCCTTACTTGTGGGGCGGTAAAAATATATTGGGGATAGACTGTTCGGGACTTGTGCAGGTGGCCGCGTCGCTTGCCGGTTATACGCTTCCCCGCGATGCAAGCATGCAGGTAAACGAAGGGGTTGCCGTGAGTGGCATTGAGCAGGCACAACCTGCCGACCTCATGTTTTTTTGCAAAGCGGAACGGATAACCCATGTTGGCATTTATCTGGGCGAGAGGCGGATAATCCATGCTTCGGGGCAGGTGCGGATAGATAGTGTTGACGGGAACGGTATTTTCAACGAAGCCGCCTCGGAATATACACACACTTTGGCTGCCATAAGGCGATTGTGAAATGATAAGATTGTAATGAATAGAACTCTTGAGTGTAACGAAGGAGTTTGGATAAAACATACATGCGGATTCTTCACTTTGCTGAGAAACAACGTTCGAGGGGCGTAGGCGACTCAATGACAAATGCTATAAAATGTTTATAATAAATTTTTTGATATAAACTCTCTAAATGCACTACGGGTAATACAAAATAAAAAAATGTATCTTTGTTGCGCTCTGCTATAAGCAATGCCAATGCAGGAGTTTTTTTTGATAAAGAAAAGTAAAAAACAAGAATAATTACCGATGTCAGTAAAAATTGTAGAAGCAAACGACAAGGCGTCTAAAAAGAAATTTGTAAAATTCCCCATAAACTTATACAAAGACAGTCCTTATTATGTTCCGCCTTTGGTGTTGGACGAATTGGGTACGCTCGATGAAAAGAAAAATCCGGCATTCGATTTTTGCGAGCAGCAGTTATTCCTTGCGTACAGGGACGGTAAGATTGTGGGGCGTATTGCAGCCATAATAAACCGGACGGCCAATGAGGTGTGGGGGAAAGATGCCCTCCGTTTTGGCTTTGTAGATTTTGTTGACGACAACGAGGTTGTTGACGCCCTATTTGCCGCTGCCGAAGATTGGGGGCGCAAAAAAGGCATGAAGCAGATTCAAGGCCCGATGGGCTATACCGACCTTGACCACGAAGGTTTGCTTATTCATGGTTACGACCGTGTATCCACGATGGCTACAACATATAGTTATCCTTACTACAAGGAGCAGATAGAACGGTTGGGCTTTGAAAAAGATGTGGATTGGCATGAGTTTTACATACCTGTGCCCAGTTCGGTTCCCGAAAGGCATCAGCGAATAGCTAAAATCGTGGCAGAAAAATACGGGCTTAAACTTTTGAAGTTCCAAAACCTGAAGCAAGTAACACCCTATATCGACAAACTGTTTAACCTGCTGAACAGAGCCTATGCTCCGCTCTATGGTTTTGCCCCCCTCACAAAGCGGCAGATAGATTATTATGTGAAGATGTATGTTCCGATGTTGCGTTGGGATGTAGTGTCGATTGTTGTAAAAGAAGAGACCGACGAGGTGGTTGGCTTCGGCATTGCCGTTCCCAGTTTGTCGGCAGCGTTGATAAAGTCGCGGGGTAAGCTTTTTCCCTTTGGTTGGATATCCCTGTTGAAAGGGCTGAAAGGTAAGTCGAACCCTGTGGTCGATTTGATGCTTATGGGCATAGCGCCCGAATATCAGGGAAAAGGAGTGAACGCCATTATCTTTAACGACTTTATTCCATCGGCCTACAATAGCGGCTTCCGCTTTGCGGAAACGAACCCTGAATTGGAAGTAAATACCAAGATAGCAGCCCTTTGGGACGGTTTTGATGCCGAGCATCATAAAACCCGCAGGGCTTATGTGAAAAATATATAACTGACAGGCCGAAAGGTGAAAATAAGTGGAACGGGCGGGTTGGCGGCAAGCGAACCCGCTTGATTTTTTTTGCGAAAAAAACTATCTTTGCCTGAACCTTTTTTTTGAAGCAATTAAACAAACATGGCAGAAGAACTATATCCCGACTTACCACAAGAAAACTATTCGGACGATGATATAAAAACCCTCGATTGGCAGGAGCATATCCGCCGCCGTCCGGGTATGTATATCGGTAAGCTGGGCGATGGCTCGTCGGCCGACGATGGTATTTACGTGCTTCTGAAAGAGGTGCTCGATAACTCTATCGACGAGTATATGATGGGTTTCGGCAAAACCATCGAAGTTGATATAACCGATGGTGCGGTGCGTGTTCGTGACCACGGCCGTGGCGTGCCTTTGGGCAAGGTGAAAGACGTTTCGTCTAAAATGAACACCGGAGCCAAGTACGACTCTAAGGCCTTCAAAAAATCGGTCGGCCTCAACGGTGTGGGTATCAAGGCGGTGAATGCTCTTTCCGCTTATTTTAAGATACAATCGTTTCGTGATGGGCAAACCGTACTTGTTGAATACAGCAAAGCCGAAGTTACGAACGAAACAAAACCTCAGCCAACAACCCAAGATAACGGAACGCTCACCGAGTTCGTTCCCGATGGTACTATATTTAAAGATTATCTTTATCGTGACGAGTATATCGAAAGCCTGTTGAAGAATTATGTTTTCCTGAATACAGGTCTTTCAATTATCTACAACGGTAAACGCTTCCACTCGCGCAACGGGCTTGTCGATTTGCTGAACGAGAATATGACATCCGACGCCCTTTATCCTATCATTCACTTGATGGATACCGATATTGAGGTGGTGATAACACACACTAACCAGTATGGCGAGGAGTATTACTCGTTTGTGAACGGGCAGCACACCACGCAGGGAGGCACGCACCAGTCGGCCTTCAGAGAGTCGGTGTCGAGGGTGATAAAGGAGTATTACAACAAAAACTTCGATTATGCCGATATCCGCAGTGGTATTGTTGCCGCTGTGAGTGTTAAGGTAGAGGAGCCGGTGTTTGAGTCGCAAACAAAAACGAAGCTGGGATCGAAAGACATGGGTCCCAATGGGCCTACCGTTCAGAAATTTATAGGAGATTTCATAAAGAAAGAACTGGATAATTATCTGCACAAAGACCCCGATACGTCCGATGCCTTGCTGAAAAAGATATTGGAGTCCGAAAAAGAGCGTAAAGCCATTGCCGGAGTCACTAAACTGGCTCGCGAGCGTGCCAAGAAGGCTAACCTGCACAATAAAAAACTGCGCGATTGCCGCATCCATTATAACGACACGAAGGGCGATAAGTTGGACGAAACCTGTATCTTCATCACCGAGGGAGACTCGGCCAGTGGCTCTATCACCAAAAGCCGCGACCCCAACCTGCAAGCCGTTTTTTCGCTCCGTGGTAAGCCCCTCAACAGTTATGGGCTGACAAAGAAGATTGTTTACGAAAACGAAGAGTTTAACCTCTTGCAGGCCGCCCTGAATATAGAGGATGGGTTGGACGGCCTGCGCTACAATAAAGTTATCATCGCAACCGATGCCGATACTGACGGTATGCACATCCGCCTGCTGTTGCTGACGTTCTTTTTGCAATTCTTCCCCGATTTGGTAAAGAAGAACCATGTCTACATCCTGCAAACGCCATTGTTCCGTGTGCGGAATAAAAAAGAAACGATTTACTGTTATAGCGAAGAAGAACGCTTGGCGGCGATTCAGAAATTGGGCACAAATCCCGAAATAACCCGCTTCAAAGGGTTGGGCGAAATCTCACCCGACGAATTCCGCCACTTTATCGGTAAGGATATACGTTTAGACAGGGTCACCATGAAAAAAGAAGATTTGGTGAAAGATATGCTCAGTTTCTATATGGGCAAAAATACACCCGAAAGGCAAGGCTTCATCATCGAAAATCTTGTGGTTGAGGTAGATGAGTGATAAATTGTGCGCTTACAGCTCTATTTCGTCGGCCGAGATGTATCCGTGACTGATGCAGTAGAAAATCAAACCCGAAACGGTTTTTATCCCAAGCTTTGCCGTAATGTTTTTGCGATGCGAAAGCACTGTGTTCAGGCTGATGTTCAGGCGGTCGGCTACTTCTTTGTTTAGTAAGCCCATAGCAACCAGTTTGAGTACTTCGAGTTCGCGTGGCGAAATTTCGAGCGATTCGTCGGTCACGGCCGATTTTTCTCCGGCTATCAGGCTTTGCCAGTCGTCAATGCCTGCGTCGGCAAGGTTGTCTATCATGGGTTTCAGTATGCGCTCCCTTATGCGGTTGTGCTTGTTGAGGTCGTGCGCCAGACTGTCTATCGAAAATACAACGGCATAGCAGAGGTTTTCATTAAAGTTACCGCTGATGTGCTTAACGAGGATGTTCTTGAGGTCGAATAGCAGGGCATGTGCCGTGTCGTCCTCCAAAAGCCCTTTGCGGATACGCGACATCAACTCTTCCTTAAACCGCACAAATAGTTTGCTTATCAGCGTCAGTTGCTTGTTGCCGGGGTCGCTCATGGCTATAAAGGCATTGAGGTGCTTTTCTATATTGGGCACAAGGGCATGCGCGTAATACTGGTCGGTTTGTTTCAGATAGTTAGAAACCAGTGCGATATCGAACTCCTGAAGTTTTTTTTCGGGGAAATAATCCTCGTTCAGGTATGTGTTCAGTATGGCTAAAACGAAATCCGTATTCAGGTTGTACTCCGTGCAGATGGTATGCACGGTTTTGTCGCCCAAGCCCAATCTTATACCGAAGCGGCTGATTACGGGTATCAGCTGCAAGTTTTCGTTGATATGGTCAGAGAGTACGGAGGTTTCTGCTAAGAAATTCATAAGTTACCGGCTTGTTATATTTTCCAAGTCATCAAAGGTAAGTCAAATTCCATAGAGTGAGCGTATTTTTCGTGGTTGAATGTGTAGAGGAAAGGCGATTTGTGCGAACCACATTTTTTTGTTTCGCTCAGTTTTTTCATTAATCCCGTAGAAAGCATTTTCCGCTGAAAGTTACGGCGGTCGAGCTCACGCCCCAAAATGGCTTCGTATATGAGGCGTAGTTCGGGCATCGTGAATTTTTCGGGGAGCAACTGATAGCCAATCGGGATGTTTCCCATCTGGTTACGGATGCTTTCTAAGGCGTATTGTATCATTTTGTCGTGCTCTGTCCTCAATGGAGGCAGGTCGTTTATGGCAAACCATTTGTTTTCTTCTTCCCAGTGTGTCGATTCTATTTTAACTTTAGCGATATTAACAAACGAGTAGTATCCAATGGTGATGAAGCGTTGTTCGAACCATTGAATTTCGGGTTGGCCTATTCCCAACAGGGTTGCGAATTCAACATTTTCGTTGGTGTGGATTGCGTCGATACTGCCAAAAGTACTGAATTGCTTGAGGTAAATATCGGTAAAGGATGTCCTGCTTTCAAGTATGCGTTTGGCGGCGGTATCTATATCTTCGTCCCGATAAATAAAGCCTACCGGAAGCATCCAAGGCGCCGACCCGTATCTGTTCAGTAAGACTTTGAGAAGCCCATCCTGAAACCCGAAAGTTACACACGCTATAAAAATGCCCGGCTGATATTTCTGGTCTTTTAAAAAACTGCTAAAAGACTTTACAGGATTTGTTTTCTCCATAGGGTTTTATAGAAAAGATTAAAAATAATAAACAATATACATTTTCGAAAAAGAATCGGAAGCAAAGATACGTGTTATTTTTATTTTTTTGAAAAAAAACAATGCGGTTTAAAAACACAATAGACATTTTTATTATAATTTTTCAATAAAACAGCCTTTATTATTATTGTTTAATAGCATTACCGGTTGGCTGTATTCAGTTTGTTATCCCCCACAGGAAGAGTTACCCGGAATGCTTTGGATTTTCGTTTTACCGGCTCGGGCAAAGCCCGGAGGGAGTGTTTGTGCAAATATTTGGCTCTTTGCCTTACTTTAAAAGGCTGTAATGAAAAAGAAAAGGAAAACAGAGCGATGCCCCCAAAGCGTTGTGGCATAATACGAACCTTTTAAATTTATCGGCTTTTTTTTTGATATCTCGGTCAAAAACTGTAATTTTGCGAACCGATTATTGAAAGCATAAGCGTAAGTGTTTGGTATATATATTGTTATGCGTTTTACCCCTTAGCCCAAAACGCAGAGATAACAGTTGAGCCAAACCGTGGAGTCATTAACAAATTAAAAACAATTAAAGAAAGTGGATACTTTAAGTTATAAGACCATTTCTGCTAATAAGGCAACTGCAAACAAAGAATGGGTTGTGGTTGATGCTGACGGACAAACTTTGGGTCGTTTGGCTTCGAAAGTAGCAAAAATTTTAAGAGGAAAGTATAAACCAAATTATACTCCACACGTAGACTGTGGCGATAATGTGATTATTATCAATGCAGAAAAAGTTGTATTGACAGGTAATAAATGGACCGACCGTGTTTACCTCAGATATACAGGCTATCCCGGTGGACAAAGAGAAACAACTCCTGCCGCTCTTTTGGAAAAAGGCGCAGACCGTTTGATGCTCAAAGTGGTGAAAGGTATGTTGCCTAAAAACAAATTAGGCGCAGCACTTCTCAGAAACCTACATGTGTATGCCGGAGCTGAGCACAACCATGCTGCTCAACAACCCAAAACAATAGATATTAACGTACTTAAATAATGACAATGGAAGTTATAAATGCAATCGGAAGACGTAAAGCTGCTGTAGCGCGTGTGTACGTTAGCGAAGGAACCGGAAAAATCATTATCAACAAACGCGAGTTGGCCAACTACTTCCCTTCAACTATTCTTCAATACGTGGTTACTCAACCCCTCAACAAATTGGGCGTTGCAGAAAAATACGATATTAAGATTAACTTGAATGGCGGTGGTTATAAAGGACAGTCGGAAGCTGCCCGTTTAGGTATAGCCCGTGCTCTTGTTAAAATCAATCCGGAAGATAAACCTGCTCTAAGAGCTGAAGGGTTTATGACTCGCGACCCACGTGTGGTAGAACGTAAAAAACCGGGACAACCAAAAGCGAGAAAGAGATTCCAATTCTCGAAACGTTAATTTGTTTATGGCTTTCACTCATGCCGGTCGTCTTGGGGAATACCGCTTGTGGCCGTCGCTGTGTGACAATAGAATATTAAGTGCATGGGTTTTTGCCCGCACTGCCTGAAAGATATAACGTTTAGCATCTAAATTGGCGGGACTCCCCCATACTTAGGGGACTACCCGGCAATTCGGAAAGAAACAGAAAAAGAAAGTAAACGATTAAAAAATTAAACAAAGAATGGCAAAATTAGAATTTGACCAATTACTTGATGCCGGTGTGCACTTCGGTCACCTGAAGAGAAAATGGAATCCGGCAATGGCTCCTTACATTTTTATGGAGCGCAATGGTATCCACATCATTGACCTTTACAAAACAGTTGCCAAAGCCGATGAGGCTGCCGCTGCTTTGAGACAAATTGCAAAATCGGGCAAAAAAGTATTGTTTGTTGCTACAAAAAAACAAGCAAAACAAGCTATCGCAGACCTTGCCCAATCAGTAAATATGCCATACGTGATTGAGCGTTGGCCGGGTGGTATGTTAACAAACTTCCCAACAATCCGTAAAGCAATCAAAAAAATGTCGACAATCGACAAAATGATTAAAGACGGAACTTTCGATACACTTTCGAAAAGAGAAAAACTTCAAATCACACGCCAACGTGCCAAATTGGAGAAAAACTTAGGTTCTATCCAAGACCTTACGCGTTTGCCATCGGCTTTGTTCGTGGTTGACGTATTGAAAGAGCACATCGCTGTGAAAGAGGCTCAACGATTGGGTATCCCTGTATTTGCGATGGTAGATACAAACTCTGATCCTACAAGCATCGACTTCGTTATCCCAGCCAACGATGACGCTTCGAAATCTATCGAAGTTATCGTAGGTCATGTATGCGGAGCCATTAAAGAAGGATTGGAAGAAAGAAAGATAGAAAAAGCTGACGCCAATGCAGCTGAGGCGCAAGCCGAAGAAGACGGCGAAGAACGCAAAGAACGCCGTGCCAGAACAGGCGCAAAGAAAGAGCGCGCATCGAAAGATGACGAAGAAGCTTTGAAGGCGGCAGTTGCCAGCAAATTCGTTAAAGAAGACGAAGAATAAGAAATACTATCAGTAATATGTTAGGATTTAAGTGCTGGAACAGTTCTCGTTATCAGCACTTATCTCTTAACTTTTTTGTTTAGAAATTAAGTATAAAAATAAAATAAAGAAATTGAAGTTATGGCAGTAACAATGGCAGATATCCAAAACTTGCGTAAAAGAACAGGCGCGGGTATGATGGATTGTAAAAATGCTTTGAACGAAGCAGCTGGTGATTTTGAAAAAGCAATCGAAATAATACGTAAAAAAGGTCAGGCTTTTGCCGCTAAACGTGGCGACCGCGACGCATCCGAAGGTTGTGTATTGGCAGCCGTTAACGGTGAGTTTGGCGCTATCGTGGCCTTGAAATGCGAAACTGACTTTGTGGCTATTAACGCCGACTTTGTTGACCTTACAAAAAGCATCCTTAATGCGGCTTTGGATAAGAAACCGGCTTCGCTCGACGAACTGAACGCTGTTGAAGTAGACGGCCGCAAAATTGCCGATTTGGTTACCGACCGTATGGGTATCACAGGCGAAAAAATGGAGTTGGGCGCTTACGAAACTATTTCGGCTCCTTATGTGGTTGCTTACATCCACCCCGGAAACAAGCTTGCGACAATAGTAGGCTTCAACAAAAAAGACGTTGATGCTCAGGTTGCTAAAGACGTAGCTATGCAGATCGCAGCCATGAATCCTGTGGCTCTTATCGCGGAAGAAGTTTCGGAAGCCATCAGAGAAAGAGAAATGAACCTTGCGCGCGAAAAAGCACGCGAAGCAGGTAAACCTGAAAATCTGCTCGACCGTATTGCTGAAGGTGCATTGCAGAAATTTTACAAAGAGTTTACGCTTCTTGAACAAGAGTTCGTTAAGAACCCAAAACAAACTATCGGCCAGTATTTGGCTCAAACCGATAAAGAGCTTGCCGTAGTAGGTTTCAAACGCTTCACTCTGAACGCAGAATAAATTCAGGAGGTTTTCCTCTATATATTTGAAGAAAGTCCGCTTGGTAAGCGGACTTCTTTTATTTTGTTAAATAAATAAACCTGTTTTTAGTTTAATTTGTTTTTAATAAAGAATGTTATGGGGAATTTTGCCCATGCCCTTTTTCCCTTGTGCGGGGCATAAAGCGTATCCGGGGCAACCCAATAACAGCATCTTTGCTTTAATTCATCTCTAAAATAATTTTTATGAAAAAACTTTTTACAAAAAAACTATTTCTAAGCATTTTGGTGTGTTTAGGCTTTTTCTTGCCATCGATGGCCGAAACGGTAGACCCTATCTTGGGCAATTATAGCGGAAGCCTCAAAGCAGACCTTTCGGGTATGAGCGGTGGTATTGTTGAGTCGACCGACACTATCAGCCTCGAATCTTCTGACTTGGCCGGAGCCGTTAAGTTCGTGATAAGAGACTTTAAGTTTACGATGCCGCAAGAAGGCAAGGAGCCAACAGAATTTGTGTTGGGCGATATCGTTTTGGACGAGATTCCCGTTGTGCTGAAAGACGGTGTTTATTCTTTGAAGGAAACCGTACAGACAGTAAAACTGTTGGGAATGAACATCAGCATAACGATATCCGGTGAAGTGAAAGGCGAAAAGGCTGATATCGTTTTCACGATAAAAGTGCCATTTGTGGGAAATGTTCCTGTTGAATTTTCGGGCGAAATAATTCCTGATAAAGAAGGACCTTCCTTGACCGATGTAACACCTATCTTGGGCAATTATGGAGGAGATCTTAAAGTGGATCTTGCGGAACTGAACGGGGGCGAAACACTTATCGTAGAACAGCCCGATACAGTGAGCCTTGAGGCTTCGGTTTTAGGCGACGCTATTAAATTTGCTATCCGTGACTTCAAATTTATGCTGCCACAGGAAGGTGACCCTGTCGAATTGTCGCTCGGAGATATAATATTGGACGAAATTCCTGTCACTTTGCAAAGCAACGGGATTTACGTTTTGCAAGCAACCGCACAGAAAGTAGTGTTGAATATAATGGGTGTCGATATGAATATCGGTATTACTATAAAAGGTTTTGTGGAAGGTAATACTGCCGATATCCTCTTCACTATTGAAATACCTGTGTTGGGCAGCATTCCAGTGTTTTTCAAAGGAACAAAGATAGAGACAAGCGGCATCAATGACGAAGCGCTAGCAGAACACACACCTGTCATATGGACAGATAAAGGCGTGGTGTATATTCAGTCCGAAAATAACGGACAGGCCGTTGTTTACACCCTTTCGGGACAAGTATACAAGCAGGTAAGCACGAGTGCGGACGTTGTTTCGGTAAACTTGCCGAAAGGCGTTTATCTGGTTTCGGTGAACGGATATACACAAAAAGTATTCGTGAAATAATATAAATATCACATTCGGGATATTAGGTAAAAAGATTGTTTTTTAAGGAGGCGGGTGCCCCAAAAGTAGTTTTTGATTTCTTTGTCTTTCTGACCGTAGGGAAGAATCTCTTTTGATACAGAAGAGATGTTTCACTATCGTTCAACATGACAGTAGAGAGTATCAATTTGATGCCATCAATCGACTTTTGGGACACCCGCTTTGTTTTATCAGGGTGTGACTGTTTGTTATTGTTTTTGTATTAAAATTTGCGAATTGGCATTTATTTTTATATATTTACGATATTTGATTGTTAAATATTATGGAATACACGTTTTATATAATAATTATCGGTCTGCTTCTGAGTCCTATCTCTTTGGCTTATGAGGTGAATAAGGTCTTTAAAAGTACCTTGATGACAAAGGAAGAGATAAGACGATATGTCATCATTATCTGCGCTCTTCCCATTTTTGGAATTGTGCTTTATCGTCAGGCTGAGAGCCGAAAAAGGAAAGAACGGTATTTTGGGAATAAAGAAGAAGGACAACGTTGGTAACTTTAAAAATATTAAAATTTATGGAATTTGCAGAGTTTACATATTTTACCATTGTGTTGGGCATAGTTGTTTGTTTGGCTTTCTATACTGCTTTTCTTGTTTATGCCATTGAAAAGGTGTTCGATAGTAGTTTGATAACGAAGGAAGAAGTGAAGAAATATACGGTTATCTCGTGCGTAAATCCTGCTGTGGGTTTATTCTTGCTGTTTAGAGCAGAAGATAAAAAGCAGAAAGAATGCCAAGAAAATAATAATTAATTATCTGAAAATAAGACATATTAGCTTTGTCATCCTGAGTGCAACGAAGGATCTTTAATAAAACACAGCATTCTTCCTATTGCCGAGATAACAAAAATACGGCAATAATTTTTAGACTAAACTTAATATATAAAGTAGCTTATGGATTTTTGGAGTTTTATGACACTTGCAGGCACTCTGGATTTGACAGAAATTGTTGTATCTACGATTCTGCATATTATTTTTCTTGTTTATGTTGTGAACAGGATACATAATAGCTATCTGCTGACAAGAAAGGAAACAAAGAAATATGTAATCATCGCATGTATAAATCCGGTTATTGGAGCACTTTTGTTTTTTGGAGACGAGAGTAAGAAACGAAAGGAAAAATATCAAAGAAAATAAATAAACGAAACGCACCGCGTGTTTTTGTAGTGAAAGGAGAATCGGTCGAGGGTTCTCCTTTCTTTTTATTAATAATTGTTTAGTGTCTGATTTTCAGATGTGTACGCTTGCTGTTTTAAGTGGGGTTTAACTTGTTTATTAGAGCAATTTTTAGTATATTTGTTTGCTTTTTGCAAAGCGGATGAAAGATAGTTTTTACCCGTTGCCAAAAGCTGAAACCAAACAGAACAATCAATGACTGATAAAGAAAAAAAAGCTGCCAGCGGAGCTTATTCGGCAGAAAATATTCAAGTACTGGAAGGACTGGAAGCCGTACGTAAACGCCCGGCCATGTATATAGGTGATGTGGGCGAAAAAGGCCTTCACCATTTGGTGTATGAGGTTGTGGATAACTCTATCGACGAGGCTCTTGCCGGATTCTGTACAGACATTCAGGTATATATAAACGAAGATAATTCGATAACCGTTGTAGACAATGGGCGTGGTATCCCTGTCGATTTTCACGAAAAGGAACAGAAATCGGCGCTCGAAGTTGTGCTTACCGTTCTGCATGCCGGTGGTAAGTTCGACAAAGGTACCTACAAAGTATCGGGTGGTCTCCATGGGGTAGGGGTTTCGTGTGTGAATGCCCTCTCTGTTTATCTGCGTGCCGAAGTCCGTCTTAACGGAAAGCTTCATATGCAGGAATATTCTCGTGGTGTGGCCTTGCACGATGTTCAGATTTTGGGCGATGCTGCCGATACCGGTACAACCATTACCTTCAAACCCGACGAAAGCATATTCAATATAACCACCGAATACCGTTACGACACGCTTGCTTCGCGTTTGCGCGAACTTGCCTTCCTGAACGCGGGTGTGCGCCTGTCGCTGACCGATAAGCGTGTGCAAAAGGAAGACGGAACGTTTAAGGGCGAAACTTTCTATTCGGAAAAAGGATTGGAAGAGTTTGTTCGTTATATAGACCAATCGAAAGAGACGTTGATACCCGATGTTATCCATATCGTGACCGAAAAGCAGGGCATTCCGGTAGAGATTGCCATGTCTTACAATACGTCTTACAACGAAAATGTATATTCGTACGTAAACAATATCCATACTATCGAGGGGGGTACTCACCTCACGGGTTTCCGCCGTGGTTTGTCGAGAACCCTGAAAAAATATGCCGACGACTCGAAGATGCTCGAAAAACTTAAAATAGAAATCAGTGGCGACGACTTCCGCGAAGGGCTTACCGCTGTGGTTTCTATCAAAGTAGCCGAACCTCAGTTCGAAGGGCAGACAAAAACAAAGTTGGGCAACAACGAGGTTATCGGTGCGGTAGACCAAGCCGTTGGCGAGGCTTTGGGGTACTATCTGGAAGAACATCCCAAAGAGGCCAAAACGATAGTCGAAAAGGTGATTCTTGCCGCTACGGCACGTCATGCGGCTCGTAAAGCCCGTGAAATGGTGCAGCGCAAATCGCCTATGGGTGGCGGTGGGCTTCCCGGAAAGTTGGCCGACTGTTCGAGCAAAGACGCTCAGAAATGCGAAATATTCCTCGTGGAGGGAGACTCGGCAGGCGGTACGGCAAAACAAGGCCGCGACCGTATGTTTCAGGCTATTCTTCCGCTAAGGGGTAAGATCCTGAACGTAGAGAAGGCAATGCCTCATAAGGTTTTGGAGAGCGAAGAAATTAAGAATATATATACCGCCTTGGGCGTGACTATTGGTACTGAAGACGATTCGAAGGAGTTGAACCTTTCTAAGTTGCGTTACCACAAAGTGGTTATCATGACCGATGCCGATGTTGACGGAAGCCACATTGCAACGCTTATCCTTACATTCTTCTTCCGCCATATGAAACCCCTTTTGGAGAAAGGCTATGTTTATATTGCTACCCCTCCGTTGTACTTGTGCAAAAAGGGCAAGGTTGAAGAATACTGTTGGGACGACCGCCAACGTCAGGCCTTTATTGACCGTCATGGTGATGGTAACGAAAACGCCGTTCATACTCAGCGATACAAAGGTCTGGGCGAAATGAACGCTTCGCAATTGTGGGAAACAACGATGAACCCCGACCATAGAACCTTGCGACAGGTAACAATCGAAAACGCAGCCGAAGCCGACCATATATTTTCTATGCTGATGGGCGAAGATGTTGCCCCACGCCGTGAATTTATAGAAGAGAATGCCACTTATGCAAATATCGACGCCTAAGAAGGTCGTACTCGTAGTGGCTTTAGAAAACAAAAGCTAATTGTCTGAAGAACAAGATGTGTCTATTTTGTCATCCTGAGTGCAACGAAGGATCTTGAATGAAAAAAACGCAGTGATTCTTCACTTTGTTCAGAAGGACAAATTTGATAAAAACTCTCTAAATGCACTATGCGTAAGGATATAATAAAATGATATAATGTACCGGAAATACGGCTTCAGCTGAAACTGGAGCCGTATTTTTTTAGCTGAATTGAATACATGGCAAAGAAACAAGCATACAAAAAAAGAAAGAAAAAAGGCAAGAATAGCAGGCGGCGACAACAGCGATGGGGTGTCTTGGTTGTTGCTGCAATAGCCATACTATCGGTCTTGTATGTTGAATTTAGGGAGCATCTTCCTTTTGGTAAAACAAGCGAAGCGGTTGTTGTTGCCGAAAATCTACGGGGCAAGGAGCTGAAAACTGCTCTCCATGAACAAATCTGTGAGCACAAGGTTTTGGACTTCGACCGGAGCTCCACCGCTCGTTACTGGTGGCAGCACTACTACCTTAAAACCGACTGGCACACCGATGGATATTATTGGGATATGTATTCCGATGAAAAGAACGACTCCTTTCTGGGTGGCAACCGTCAGAGCCGCGAACATTGCATGCCTCGCAGTTGGTGGGCTCAGAAAGAGCATTATCAGGCATTCGATGCCAATAGCGATTTGCACAACCTTTTTCCCTCGGCAGCCAAAGCCAATTCCGCCAAAAGTAACCTTCCGTTGGGCGAAGTAGGTATAGCCAAGTTTAACAACGGAGTGTCGAAGGTTGGGCAAAACACTTATCCCAAAGGATACAGGGGAATGGTTTTTGAACCGGCCGATGAGTATAAAGGCGATTTTGCCCGTGTGTATTTTTATATGATTACCTGCTACGAAAATTACTATCCCAACTGGCGAAAGGACGCGCTCAAGTCGATGCTTACCGCCGAATCGTATCCCGGCTTGCAGCCGTGGGCAGTGGAGATGTTGCTCAAGTGGCATCGAAACGACCCTGTGAGCCATAAAGAACGAATGCGCAACGATGCTGTGGAGCGAATCCAGCACAACCGCAATCCGTTTGTTGACAATCCCGAATATGTGGAGGAGATATGGGGCACGGCGCACAAAAGGTAGAAGCTGCGCATGTGCTAAGAATAAAACGAAAACAGGCAAAAAAGGGAAAATCCCGATTCTGCCTGTTTTTTTGCTAAAATCTTGAACTTCTATCTATTACAAAGCAGTTGCTTTTACACGTTCGTCTTGCGATATTGCCGCAAGCCGTTTCACTTCGTTTATGTCTAACCCAAGCCCTTGGGCAACCCTTGTACCGTATTCGGGATGAGCTTTGTAGAATATAGCCGATTGGCGCAGTTGTATGCGTGGGGCGGCATTCTTTATGTGCGATACGATGTTGTCTATCAGATTCGTCTTATCGTAGTTGGACAATACACGGCCGTAGAGGTCGCCTGCCTGTACATAGTCCATGTCGGTAAGCTGATACTCGTGGCGTGCCGCTATCCCGGCCACATCTACGGGAGGCGTGGCATATTTTTTGTCGGGAGCAGGTCCGTCAAAGCTGTTCGGGTAATAATTGGGTCCGCCGTAACTGTGCATGTTCATCGCACCATCGCGCTGATAGGTGTTTACCTGTGCTTTTGGCGCGTTCACGGGTATCATATCGAAGTTAGTACCCAAGCGGTGGCGGTGTGTGTCGGGGTAACTGAACACACGTCCTTGCAGCATCTTGTCGGGCGAGATAGCGATGCCGGGCACAAGGTTGCCGGGCGAAAAGGCTGCCTGTTCTATTTCCGAAAAATAATTATCCGGATTGTGGTCTAATACCATTTTGCCGACAGGAATAAGCGGATAGTCTTTTTGCGACCATACCTTTGTTACGTCAAAAGCATCGAAGCCGTATCTTTCGGCTTCCTGCGGAGGCATTATCTGTACAAATACGTCCCACGAAGGAAATTCTTTGCGAGCTATGCTGTCGTGCAGGTCGCGCGTGGCATGGTCGGGGTCTGTTCCGGCAAGGGTGGTGGCTTCTTGGCGCGTCAGGTTCTTGATTCCCTGATTGGTGCGGAAGTGCAGCTTAATCCAGAAGTGTTCGCCTTTTTCGTTATACCACATATAGGCATGACTGGTGTACCCGTGCATATGGCGGAACGAGTAGGGTGTGCCACGGTCTGAAAACAGTATTGTGACCTGATGCACGCTTTCGGGTGTTAACGACAGGAAATCCCAGAAAGCATCGGCATCGTCGAGGTTCGACATCGGATTTTTCTTCTGGGTATGTATAAAGTCGGGGAATTTTATGGCATCGCGGATAAAGAACACGGGGGTGTTGTTGCCCACCATGTCGTAGTTGCCGTCTTCGGTATAGAATTTAACGGCAAACCCACGAGGGTCGCGCGCGCTGTCGGCCGACCCGCGTCCACCGCCCACAGTCGAGAAGCGGGCTACTATCTCGGTTTTTTTTCCTACTTCCGACAGGAACGAGGCACAGGTATATTTGCTCACGTCGTTGGTTACCTCGAAGTAACCATGAGCGCCCGAACCTTTGGCATGAACCACACGTTCGGGAATGCGTTCCCTGTCGAAGTGCGCCAGTTTTTCAACAAGATGCGTGTCGGACAGAAGCGTCAGATGTTCTTTTTGCGTAGTGATGGATGCTTGGTCGTTATCGACCGGGATGCCTTGGTTGGTAGTCATCCTTTTTTTGTTCTCTTTCATAATGACGTAGGGATTTAAGTTTATATCTATCAGGTATTTTTATATAGTTTTTCTTGACTTTCCCGCGTTAACATATCGTTACATATTGTAAACGGAATACCAATTCAAATTGTTCATTGCGGTAATTTTCCTTGTATTTTGTATTTCGTAATTTTTCTAAAAATTCACAGATTGTTGTTTTGTTACAGATAAAATTTATATATTTGTAACTCCGAGTGTTTATTTAATGATTGTCTGTTCTAAGGTTTTATTTGTTTTTTTTATTAATATAAATTTTTAGAACTTATGAAAAAGAATTTTTTATTTTTAGTGTTATTGGCATTTGCTGTAATGTCGTGTAGTGAACGTGAAAACGAAGCGGGAGTCGATAACACCCAAACACAAAAAGAAGCAGAACTACAATCTTTTCTTAACGACTTCAGAAGCTTTGCGAAATTTGCCGTGAATAACCCAAATGCTACCGAAGCTGAATTGACTGAAAGGCTAAAGCCTACAGCAGCGAAACTTGACTTATACGGTAAAAAATACGAACTAAGTTTTCCTATTTCAGAAAAAGGGGAAGCGATACTGCTTAGGTCACAACAACAGAACGCCGAAGGTGCGAATCCGGTGGGCGATTATATTGAATTTACACAGGCAAATTGTTCCGAAAGGTATCAACAACTTACCCTCCAGATGATAGACACAGGAGCTCCACTTGCAATGTCTGACGCTCAAATCATGGCTGATCCACGAATGATTGAAGCTGAAAAAATATCGTTACTATGTAGCAATATTATACTTACGGAAATGTTTACTCTTCTTAGTGATGAAGAGAAAAAGAAAAAACTTTTGGCTTTATGTTTTAAGGAATATGATTCGGCAGTAACTGGCTGTAATGCTGTGTTGGTTGGAGGAATAAGTCTTACAGTTCTTACTTCTATTGGAACAGCAGGTTTTGGATCAGTTGCAGCTATAGCGGCAACGACTTTATCTTATCAACTTTGTGTAGATAGTGCAAAATCAACATATGAAACGTGTGTTGAAAGAACAAATATAATGTATAATTAAACGATGAAATATATTTTAGGAAGTTTTGATTCTTCTTTTAAATTTGATAAAGAAAGGGAAAGGCTTTATCGTAAGTTTAGTTGGTGTATTTATGCAGCATTATTCTTTTTCTTAGCAGAAACTATAGTGAAACTTTTCCATAAGGAATACGACTTTGTAGTTTATATTGGCATTATACTCTATGTTGCTGTGTTGGGAATGTGTGTCAATTTTTTTATACAAACACTTCGAAAAAATAAAGTTTTTGATATTATATTAATTCTATTAGCTTTATTTATGATTGGTTTTATTGTAGCCGACATCGTTTATTTGATAACACCACAGTTGACAATAGAGCAAAAATTTGAACAGATTATAAATAGCCAATAACATGTTGTTGTGAAAAAACCGTTTGCTAAAATATGGCAAACCCTTACTAATGAGCAAAAACTATCGGTTTATGCTTATTTACTACTTACCTTTTTCTTTATAGGGAATTTCGTAAAAGTTCCCTATAAAGGAGAAGAATATGATATTGTTCTGTATCTGAGTTTTATTGTCTATGGATTTTGTATATTTGGATGTTTTCGCCTTTTTCGGGAGAGCCGCAAAAATGGTTTTTGGGGTACTCGTCCTGCCATAATAATGTTGATTTGCATAGGTGTTGTTGTTATGGACATCGTTTATTTGGCTACACCTCAGCTAACAGCGGAACAGAAAATAGAACAGATTATGAATAGCCAATAATATGATTCTTAAGAAAACAAGGCTCATCGATAAATGGAAAAGTTTCTCCGATAGGGAGAGGTTAGGAATATGCGCATTCCTGATGCTTGTTTTTTACTGTATAGAAGACCGTATAAAATATCCTTTTGGGGGAGGCGAGCACAATTATATTGTGTATATAGGCTTTGTTGTATACGGTTTTTTTCTGTTCACGTTTTTTAGTTATTTCAGAAAGTATCGCCGGCAAGGGCTTATAGGTGTTGTTCCTATTATACTTATGTTGTTTTGTATAGGGCTTATCGTATGCGACATCGTTTACTTGTCAACGCCGCACCCCACTTTTGAGCAAATATTTGAACTTGAATACGGGCCATTGCCTAAAAAATAAAAACCGGATATTATGAATTACATTTTAGGATATTGGAATTTTTCAACAAAAAAAGACGAGAGAGACAGTTACGACTTTCCGTTGAAGAAAGAACGGCAGAAAATCAATCGCAAGTTCAGCCATTTTTTCATGGCAACCTCAATTTTCTTTCAGGCAGAAGCTATAATAAAGCTTTTATACAGGGAGTACGACTTTGTGGTTTATGCCGGTATGGCGCTTTATGCTGTTGTGCTGTGGTTGACTGTCCGGCTTTTTAAGCGGAAGCTTGTCAGGGAAAATGTTTTCGATATTGCATTGATTATCGCAATGCTGTTTTTGGTTGGGTTTGTAGTGGCCGACATCGTTTATTTGTCAACACCCCACTATACAGCAATCGAACTGTTTGAACTTGAATACGGGCCGTTGCCTTGACAGAAAAGGAAAAAATAAGATACCAAACGACAGAGGACTTCACGAAAAGAAGCCCTCTGTTTTTTATATTGGGTTTAAGTAATTGATTTAAAAATTAAACTGTTAGTTAAGTACATGTTTCTCTCAATTATTTTTTATACATTTGTGCGTCTGTCAAAACGAAACAAGGTATTGTTTTGCTTTGATGGGTAAGTTTCTGATAAACAGATGAATTGTATTTTTTAACCAATAAAAATTTAAAACAAAATGATTAAAGTAGGTATTAACGGTTTCGGACGTATCGGTCGTCTTGTTTTCCGTGCTGCACAAGGTAGAAGCGATATCCAGATTGTGGGTATCAATGACCTTATTGATGTTGAATACATGGCTTATATGTTGAAGTATGACACGATGCATGGAAGGTTTAACGGAACTGTTGAAGTCAAAGACGGCAAATTGGTTGTGAATGGCAATGCTATCCGTGTTACAGCTGAAAGAAATCCTGCTGATTTGAAATGGGGCGATATTGGTGCTGAATATGTAGTTGAATCTACCGGTCTTTTCTTGGAAAAAGAAAAAGCGCAAGCCCACATCAATGCCGGTGCGAAATATGTGGTAATGTCGGCTCCGTCGAAAGACGACACTCCGATGTTTGTGTGCGGTGTTAACACAGATACTTACAAAAAAGGAACGCAAATCGTATCGAACGCTTCTTGTACAACCAACTGCTTGGCGCCAATCGCTAAAGTGTTGAACGACAAATTCGGTCTTAAAGACGGTTTGATGACAACAGTACACGCAACAACTGCGACACAAAAAACTGTTGACGGCCCATCTGTAAAAGACTGGCGTGGTGGCCGCGCGGCAGCCGGAAACATCATTCCTTCTTCAACAGGTGCTGCTAAGGCGGTAGGTAAAGTAATTCCTGAGTTGAACGGCAAACTGACAGGTATGTCGATGCGTGTTCCTACTCTCGACGTTTCGGTTGTAGACTTGACTGTTAACTTAGAAAAACCAGCTAAATATTCTGAAATCTGTGCCGCAATGAAAGCCGCTTCCGAAGGTGAATTGAAAGGTATTCTTGGTTATACGGAAGAAGCAGTGGTTTCGTCCGACTTCTTAGGCGATTCTCGTACTTCTATCTTCGATGCTGAAGCAGGTATCGCTCTTACCGACACTTTTGTAAAAGTTGTTTCTTGGTACGACAACGAATGGGGTTATTCGAACAAAGTTCTTGACCTTGTTGCACATATGGCAAAAGTAAACGGGTAACAATTTACTGTCCCCCCCCGACATAAAATAGAGAAAAAGAGAAACTTTCGGGTTTCTCTTTTTTGTTATACCGAAAAACAGAATTACCTTTGGCTCTATAAGTACAGAAACATACAAAACAAAAGAACAATGAAACGGATACTACTTAACCTTATATTGCTGGCCGTGTGTTTGAACGCAAGTGCCCAATACGGATTTTCGATAGAAGAACCCAAAAGTAAACCAAAGCAACAAACCAAAATTCAGCAAGAGGAGCAAAAAACGGAAGGGTTCAAATTCGATGTCCGCAAGCTTACTCTCGGTGGAACTCTGGGGCTTCAGTTTGGCGATTATACCCTGATAAATGTTGCTCCGCAGGTAGGGTACGATTTTTCCAAAATGTTTAACGCCGGAGTAGGGTTTACCTATACTTATTATAAAGACGATTATACTTTCGGCACGTATAAGGGCAGCTATTTTGGACTTAACCTGTATGGCCGCCTATATCCTGTCAATTTTCTTGTACTGATGGTTCAGCCCGAAATAAACCGTATGTGGCAAAAGTGGGACGATGGCTACGGGTATGAAGAAAAAATCGAAAAATTTGTCCCTGCCGTGCTTGTGGGTGCGGGTGTGCGCTTAGGTCCTATGACGGCAATGATACAGTATGACGTGGTGCAAGACAAGTACTCGCCATACGGCGACCGCCTCTTCTATTCGATTGGTTATACGTTCAATTTCTGATATTGAAGCCCCGAGGGTATAGTGTTTTTTGCCGCCCTGAGTGAAACGAAGAACCTTGAACCGAAAGTGCAAAGATCCTTCATTTCGTTCAGGAATAGCATTCGAGGAACGTGGGCCACTCAACGACAAATAGATATTTAAAGAAAATACCTTGTTGAGCCAGCCTCTTGTTATATATTAAGAGAGGGTTATCAGTTTTGTTTCAACCTCAATATTTCCACGAGTGGCGTTAGAATAGGGGCAAACATGATGCGCTTTTTCAACAGCTTCTTGGGCTTGCTTAGGGTCTATGCCTTTTATGTTTACCAACAATTTCACGGCAAAGCAGAAACCTCCCTTGCCATTCTCCCCGATACTTACTTCGGCTGTTACCTCACTGCTTTGAGCATGAAGTTTTGCCTGCCGCAAAACCAAGTTGAGTGCGCTACCGAAGCATGCGGCATAACCTGCCGCGAAAAGTTGCTCAGGGTTGGTTGCTCCTCCGCGTCCGCCCATTTCTTTGGGTGTTTGCAGGCTCATATCTATTATTCCGTCTTCCGAACGTATTTTTCCGTCTCTTCCGCCTGTTGCCGTTACGGTAGTTGTGTATAATGCTTTCATAATTAAATAGTTTTATTTTTACTTTTTTAGTTGTTGCATTCGGATTTATAACGCAGAGGCGAGTAAAAATGTTTATGCGCATGCGGATGAATTATCGTTTTTTTTGAATATATAGGTTCTCTTATTTATATTTGTTTTAAATAAAGGTCGTTTTTTGAAGAAAAAAAACGACCTTTGTTGTTCTGAGTTTAGAATACGTAAAAAAAGAAAGTATTAAGTATTACCCGTAGTGCATTTAGAAAATAAAAGCTCGTTATCTGTCATCCTGAGTGTAACGAAGGATCTTAAATGAAAAATACAGAGATTCTTCGCTTTGCTCAGAAGGACAAACATTATAAAATGTTTATAATAAGCTATTTGACAAAAACTCTCTAAATGCACTACGAGTTATTAAGTATTATAAGAATCTATGCTTCTTTCAGATTTACAGACGGGAGAAAAAGGCATCATCGTGAAAGTCAATGGTAGCGGAGCCTTCAGGAAGCGAATCCTCGAAATGGGGTTCATCAAGGGGAAAACCGTAAAGGTGATACTCAACGCACCGCTTCGCGACCCTAAAAAATACCAGATAATGGACTACGAGGTTTCGCTCCGTAAGAGCGAGGCCGAACTGATAGAGGTTGTGTATCCCGAACAGGCCGAAATACACGCCGTGCAAGCCGAAGATATCTTGTTCGACGAATTGCAGCACAGCAAAGAACATAACGTAAGAAAAACCGAAAACACCAACGGCCCCAAAGTTATAAAAGTGGCTTTGGTGGGCAATCCTAATGCCGGAAAAACATCGCTGTTTAACGTGGCATCGGGTGCACACGAGCATGTGGGTAATTACAGCGGTGTTACGGTCGACTCGAAGGAAGGGCGTTTCAAACACGGCGGTTATACCTTCCGTATCGTTGACCTTCCCGGTACGTATTCCATATCGGCATATACTCCGGAAGAACTTTACGTGCGTCAATATCTGGTTGACGAAAAACCCGATGTGGTGATTAACGTGGTGGCGGCATCCAATCTGGAGCGCAACCTGTACCTGACCACCGAACTGATAGATATGCAAGTGCCGATGGTTATGGCACTCAACATGTACGACGAGCTGACGGCAAGCGGCAGCCAACTGAACCATAAAAAACTTGCCGAACTGATAGGTGTACCCATAGTGCCGACTGTCGGCAAATCGAATATCGGGATTTCAGACCTTTTTGATGCCGCTATCCGTGTTTATGAGGGTACCGACAAGGTGGTGAAGCACGTAAAGATATACTACGGCAACACTATCGAAAATTCTATAAGTAAGCTCAATATAGATATAGAGAAACAGTACAGCGGGCAGTTGAAGTTTCCCGACCGCTACATCTCGGTAAAACTGCTCGAAAAAGACAAGGACATAAACCATTATGTTTCGCATCTGGAGGGGTGCGCCGAGGTTTTTGCTCTCCGCGACAGCGAGGTGAAAAACGTGGAAACGATACTGAACGAAGACACCGAGTCGGCAATAACCAACGCCCGCTACGGCTTTGTGGCAGGGGCACTGAAAGAAACGCTGAGGGAAAAAACGCGTGGGTCGGAAATGACGCGCGTCTTGGATGCCATTGTTACAAACAAATACGTAGGTTTTCCGCTGTTCTTCTTCTTCCTTTGGCTGATGTTTGAGTGTACGTTTACCCTTGGGAGCTATCCCATGGAGTGGATAGAACAGGGTGTAGCCCTCATTGGCAACTGGGTGCGGGGATATATGCCCGCGGGAATGCTGAAAGACCTCATCGTGGACGGTATAATAGGCGGAGTAGGGGGCGTAATAGTGTTCCTGCCCAATATACTTATTCTGTACGCATTTATATCCTTCATGGAAGATTCGGGCTATATGGCGCGTGCGGCATTCATCATGGATAGGGTGATGCACAAGATGGGCTTGCATGGCAAGTCGTTCATTCCGCTGATTATGGGCTTTGGGTGCAATGTTCCGGCAATTATGGCAACCCGCACTATCGAAAGTCGCAACAGCCGCATGATAACCATGCTTATCAATCCTTTCATGTCGTGTAGTGCCCGCCTGCCTGTTTATCTGTTGTTTGTGGGCGTTTTCTTTGGCCGGCACGCAAGCTTGGCTTTGTTTGGGCTGTATTTTACGGGCATTCTTTTGGCTGTTGTTTCGGCACGGTTGTTCAAGCGTTTTTTGTTTCCCGAAGAAGATACGCCTTTCGTTATGGAGCTGCCGCCTTACCGCATGCCAACCTTCCGTTCGGTAGGGATTCATATGTGGGATAAATCGAAACAGTATCTCCGCAAAATGGGTGGGATAATCCTTGTTGCCTCCATAATTATTTGGTTTCTTGGGTATTTCCCGTTAGACAGGGAGATTGACGCACAGTTCAACAACAATGTGGCGCAAGTGGAAGCCAGTTATAATGGCGGAACAATATCGGAACAGGAAAAAGACAGCCGGATTGAAGAAATGCGGCGCACACATAATATAGAACGCCAGCAGGGTTCGTATATAGGGCGTATAGGGCAATTTGTGGAGCCGGTGATGCGTCCCTTGGGTTTCGACTGGAAGATGAGCGTGAGCCTTGTTTCGGGTATGGCGGCCAAGGAAGTGGTTGTGAGTACTCTGGGAGTGCTTTATACGGGCGATTCGGAAGACCAGAAGTCGCTCGAAGTCCGTTTGGCCAACGACACACAACCCGATGGCACAAAGAGTTTTTCGCTGATTGTGGTTGTGAGCTTCCTGTTGTTTACGCTTATATATATGCCCTGTATAGCCACCGTTGCGGCCATAAAGGAGGAGTCGCGTACGTGGAAGTGGGCTTTGTTTAGCGTTGCTTATTCTACGGGTGTGGCGTGGTTGGTTTCGTTTTTGGTTTACCAGATAGGCTCGTTATTTTTCTGACTTATGCTGTGAACGTTTTTGGCTTATCGTTGTTTATATATGAAAGAGATATTTGATAGCTTTATGATGCAAGAAATTATAGTGGGTGCGGTAGGCATATTGATAGCAGCTATCGTTCTGGGCAAGATATACCGTTTTTTTTCCACCCCCAAAGGCCGTAGCGATGCGTGCGGCTGTGGCGGTTGCCATTGCAATGCAAACAAAAAAAGATAAAATAAATGTAAATTTACTTGCATATTTGGAAATGAAAACGTATATTTGAGATACCAATTAAGAGTAATTGTTAGTTAAAGATATAAAAGTAAAAGTCGTGCTGATCGATTGGGAAACTCATCAGTAAAAGATTTATACCGAGACAAGCTCATCGGTTCTAATGGCGGGCCACATCCTTCGGGATTGCTTAGCGCAGTGGATTACAAAGGGACCGAGGCACTCAAATCCTGTCATAAGGAGTTTCGGCTTATTCCATCAGTACGACTTCCTTTTACAAGAGGCAGATTATTTGAGAAGATAATCTGCCTCTTTGCGTTTGTTCACCCCACCCGTCCTCCCCAAAGGGGAGGGGATATTCCATACCGTGTTGAACGGTGATGAAGCATCTCTTTTTCGAGCGTGTGCCCGCAAGGCGGAACGGCATCGGCTTTGCAGGCGGGGAACCCGTTAAACGAGGAACAGCCATAACAAGATGAAATGTTGTTTGAGGACTGTAAGTCCGAGTTTTGTTTCATCATGGCTGCCGAGTTTGTAACGGGTCGCCGAGAAGTGTGCCGAAAAAGCGGTTTTGCTTCCTTTTGTCGCTTCGGAAAAAAGGAAGGCAAGGAATCTTCCGATTCCGCGCAGGAAAATCACCCCACCCGTCCTCCCCCAAGGGGAGGGGACAGAGCCGCAAAATATTTGCCGCATTGCAAAAATTCCTTATCTTTGAAAAGTTTAAAAATTAACATAAACACATAAACTGATTATGAAAAAGATACTGACTTTGCTTTTGCTTGCTTGCCTTTTAGCCGCCTGTGGTAGTGACGATGACGAACCCGAATACTTTAACCCTGTGGAAGGTGTATGGGAACGAGAAGGAGTAAATTACTATTGGGTACGTGTCTATACCTCTGATTTTACTTCTTATGAAGAAGAGTGGAATAAAGAGCGAACCAAAAAATTAGAAACAAATGAACATGGCAAATATAAAGTAGATGGTAATAAATTAATTTATAAAGATTTTACATACAAATATACAATTGCAAATAATAAATTAACTCTCATATATATAGATGAATTCGGTGATACATACGAATATAAATATACACGTAAAGTTGATTAATGTGAATGTGTTATAAAATGTAAAAAGGTTTACTCAATCGAGTAAACCTTTTTCGTCTTTAGAGTGTTTTTTACTTCGTCGTCTCCGGCATCAGTAGTAGCTTACACTTTGCCAGATTTTTTGCATCTATACTAACCTGTATAGGCATCCAGTACTGTCCTTTCAGATAAACAGGACGGGTTGCCTCAAAGCGGTGTATATCCATATCGCTCATATATACCGAGCACTCAATGGCCACAGGGCGGCGCACCACCCGTTGGTATTTACTGTAATAGACAGGTATCAAGCATACTTCGTCTTCCTTGAGTGTGAAAGAACCGAACTGAAGAGGCTTATCAAAGATTAGCTTTTTTATTTTTTTTTGGGAATTAGCAGATATATTATATTCTCCCTCACTCAATAGTCTTGGTTTAATTTTCCCTCTGAATGTTGGTTCGGGCTTTGGCTCGTCGTCGGTTACTTTGCCGGGTTCGTAGCAGGGCATGTACGCGAACACGGATCGCTGAGAATTGTCGTTTACACGCCCGTTGTGGTTTTCGGTAATTGCAAACTTAATCTCGAAGATGTTTTTCTCGTCGCTGAGCGCGGTATTGTTTACCACCACAAAACCGTCGGCATCGGTGCGCTTCACATCGTCTTGCGTGTATCGCATCCAGTTTTTTTGCGCATAGTCGTTTATGGTGTGCTCTATGGGTATGATTCCCTTGTTTGCAACAAGGCGGCCGTTCCAGTTGTCGGCTTCGGGCACGCGTTGGTATATATGGTCGATAGAAACCAGCTCGAGGACGTTTTCCTTTGGTAAATACTGCGGATATAGGCCATACATCTGCATGATAGACTTCATGAAGTCGAGGCAGGTAATATCTGGCAGGTTATGCAGTATGGGGAACGACTCTCCGGGCTTCACCTCGTCGGGGCGCTTGTAGAGGGTAAAGAATACGGTTACCCAGTTTGCCGAGGTGGGCAGGTAACAAAACATGGGGCCGGAAGGGTTTCCTCCCCCTCCTTCGATAATGGAGGAGGGCATTCCGTTGCCTATCTCCGGATTTTTGTTCAACCCCTCGGACGAGCCGGGCAGCGGGTCTGTTTCAAATCCGCCGGGATTGTAGCGCACATCTGTACTGAAGGGAATCTCGTAATAGCGGAAGCTAACCTTTCCGTCGGTGACTATCCTTTTGCGTAGCCTCATTGTGGCATACATGTCGGTGGCTCTATCAACGTTGCTGTCGCTGGGTTCGGCAGTGAACTCCACAAACTTAGCCACCTCCTCGCTGATGGGGACAACAACCAGGCGCATGTCCCAGAAGGGGCTGTTGGTTCCCGGCGCGTTAAGGGGGTGTCCCCCCTTGAAATACTCGCGGTAGGTTTGTGCTTTTTCTTCTAAAGGGAAAAGGTAAGTGTTTCCGGCATACGATATTTCGACGTTATACATGGTGGTATCGCCCCTCAGGTCTACAATTTCTTCGGGTTGGTCTTCGTCTTTCCGCACAACCACTTCCTTGTAGCGGATATCGTCCCAGGAATAACCGTATTCCCTCACCCAGTAGTTTTCTCTGAGGAAGTATTCTACCGAAAGGCAAATCTCTCCATACATCGAAAAGGCGTAGTTTCCGGGAGTTTCGGGGTATTCTTTCAGAATTTCAGAATTCTGGTTGGGGGTTATAACTTCAACATTGGTTATGTTGTATCCGAGGTTATCGTCGAACGAATTCAAGAACCTTTTCGGAAACTTATAATCGCTGTTTCTTGTCCAAGTCAGTATATTGGCATTGCGTGTGGGCAGTGGCAGCCATTTGTGAGCAAGGGTTTGCCTCACCTCGTCGTTCTTGAAGCGGATATCCATGCCCATATTCGCGCCAATCTGGTCTATAACGTAGGTGGCGCGTGCCGAGGGGTGCATGTAGCGGGTGTCTTTAACCCCCATGCCGAAGTCGGCACAGAGGAAGCCGAAATCGTCGTTACTGTCGGCCGAAAGAAAAGATGTACCCGAACTCCATGTAACGAAGTTTTCTGATTCGCTGGCTTCTGGTTTGCTGTAATGTGGTTTTCCGTCTTCGTCGCGGGTGACGGAGTAAGGCTCAAGTTCGGTGAGCTTCTTTTTGAGCAAGTCGCTCATATTTACCTTTGGCCCCCATACGGTGGCCAGTTCAATTTTTTCACCTATTTTCAGCAGCTTGCATCGCCCGTTATGGATAACGGGGATACCGTTGCGGTATTCCTCGAAGGTATATTCGCTGTACGGAAAATCGCCGCGCACGTCGGCTTGGTCGCTGCAACCGATGATGGCAAGGTTACGCTCGGTTTTGGGCAGGGTGAAGGTGGTGGTTCCGTTAGACTGTATGCTGCTCAAATCCTTGAAGATGGGCGAAGGGTATATCATGGCGGCATAGCCATCGCCTTCCATATCTACCCGCTGGTTGTTTATAAATACTTCTCTCATCTGGTAAGTCGGTTTTTTTGTTAAAGGTTAAGGGTTTGTGTTTGAGGGATAAGCATGTTCAGCTCGAAGTCCTGCAAATGGTCTTTGCCCTTTGCAAAGGTAGCGGCTTGGGTGCGCACGCTTGCCCAACGGGCTATGGTTTGCGGCTGGCCATCCACTTCCTGCTCGGCGTATCCCATAAACAGATCTACGACAGGTGATTGTGCTATCTGCGAAAGGAAGTCGTAGGTGTCGGCATCGACCAGCGAAGCGTACAGTTGAATGGTTTTCTGGGCTGTTTTGCCTACCGTTTTCCCTGTGCCTACGTGGTATCCGTCGGTGAAGTCGATGGTGTCGAAATAGGGGTCGAAAACGATGCTCGAATCGGCCACCTGTGTCGATTCGCCCTTCTTGCGGAAAAGATAGTAGTTCCATTCGCCCCAGCGGTTTATCCAGCGGAGGTAAAATCCGTCGTTGTAGCAGGGTGTTTCGATGTTTACGGTCATCAGCAAGTCGTTGCCGCCCGCCTGTTTTTCGTAAACGAGGAACGAATCGTCGAAGGTATAATCGAAAGGGCCTACCTGCACGTTCTGTCCGCCCATGATGTATTCCACTTTGTGGATGCTCTCGTCCAAGTCGTCGGGTAAGGGGAGGTTGTATTTTGGGGTGGAGCCTTTGGAGTTGTTGTTTACCGTTACGAGATACCTCTGGCCGCCATACTGCAAGGTGTAGCTGAAACGGGTTGTCCGTCCTTCGTAGTAAGGCACGGTGAAGGGATATCCGCGAAACATGGTGAGTGTTTTGCTTTGAGAGTAGGTTTCGCCAATCTGCAAAGCACCCCAAATGACGGGGATAGCGATGTTGATTTCGGCTTCTTCCTCGTCGGTTGTGGTTGTGGATGTTATGCTGACGGATAGCGTTTTACAGAGAACATTGTCGAAGAAAGGGATGTGGTGGAAGCGGTCGCGGTCGAAAAGCGAACGTGCCACAGCCGAGAGGTCGAACGTTACCTCTTGGTCGCGGGTTTCGCGCACCAGTTCTATTCCGTTTGCCAGAACACGTATCTCGGTTTCGGGCTGAATATCGGGCGTGTAGGTGAAACGCAGGGTGATAGGGTTGAACGCGAACCCAAGGTCGGGATACGAAACGCTTAGTGTATCGGTTGATTTTTGTGCCATTGTGTTTATTTTTTTCTTGTGAGTGATTTTAAAGTTGTGAAATAATATCGGATAGCGCCTCGCCGATGAGTGCTTCTATCTCTTGGGTGTCTACTTCGGCGTCTTGAGCTGTAGGTTGCGGGTTTTTCAGGCTGACGCCTTCTTGCTGCATTTTGTAGGCAATCTTTCCCGAAAGGCTCATCAATCCACGCTCTTGGGGCGTATAGCGGGGTTTCCACCGTTCCGACTCCTTGCGTATGTAAGGAATGTTTTTGTATGCGGCGCCTTCTTCTTCGATCCATAACCTGACGGCTTGGAACAGGTTGAGGGGTTGCTGCTCCTGCTCCGATAACCAGTGCAGAAAGGAGGCGTTGTCGTCGCCCTCTATCGTAAAAGCCTCTTCCTCTTGGGCAAGGGTTACACGGTCTGCCCCGTAAGCCTGCTGGGCTGCCGTCAGATAACCGCGGGCAATGCTCTGGCAGAGGTCGTTGAGCAAGGGTGCGATGTTGGCTTCGCCACTCATGGGTTCAGCGTGTTATCCAGACAATCGCCCACCGATTCTTTGAGTTGCAGCTCGATGGCGATGCCCGTAAGGTTGGCATCCAGAAAGTCGTAAACCACGGAGTAAGGCACATCGGCGGTGATGGGCTGGAACAACCCCGAACGGTTGGCTTCGGCAATGAAGCGTTTTGCATAGCCTTTCATGCGGTTGACGGTGATTTCGTTTTCGGCTCCTTCGAAGTCGAGTTCGGCCTTGTCCATGAAAGCGATAAGGCAGTTGGGATAGTCGCGCAGGTTTCCGTTTTTGTTCGAAAGTTTCCCCGATACGGGCAATACGTTTACGCACACGGGCAGGGAGGTGTAGTCGATGGTGGCGTTGGTGCGCGTCCAGTCGTTGAATTCGTAGTGCAGTCCGCCGATTTTTTCGACAATCTGCCTGATTTTAGTTTCTACCATAATAAAGTTTGTGTTTAAATTTTAATATTATCTTGAAAGATGTTATTTGTTCTTTTTGTCATGGGTGTGTCAAAAGTCGATTGATGGTATCAAATTGATATACTCTACTGTCATGTTGAACGATAGTGAAACATCTTTTCCTGTAAAAGGAGATTCTTCCCTACGGTCAGAATGACAAAAAGAAATTAAAATTTACTTTTGACAATAGCGAAATAGATTATTCGCTAACGCTCAGAATGACAAATGATTGTAAAGAGAATGTTTACCGTTTATTTTTTTGCTCAATCACTTTGCGGTAGTTCTGTTCAAAGCGGTTGTTCTCGAAGTCTATCTTCATGGCTTTGTATATGCGCATCCAGTTGGTTTGGAACACTTCCTCGTGGTCGGTGATACCCATGCGGCGGGCGTACCAGTCGGCAGTACCGAAAAATCCGTGATTCATTTTCTCTATACCAGCCCTTACCTCTTCGGGCGAGGGTTTGTAGTGGATAGCGCTGAAAAGCTCGGTGATGCGCTCCAACTGTGTTTTTACGTGCCAAATAAACCTGAGGCAATCGGCTGCTGTGTGCTGCATGAGTTCGGCTTCGGGCATCTTGAGTAGAATGTAGAAGGAGTTGACGAAGAGGTCGCCCACGGTTTTCATCTGCTGCAATTGACATAGTTGCCCAAAAACGAGCGAATCGAAGTCAACGTCGAACTCTTGGGGTAGAGGGTGGTCTTTCACCCGTTCAAAAATCTCGGTCAGTTCCTTGTCGCCCAAGTGGAAAATCTCGACCATTAACAGAAAATCCTTGTAAGAGGTTTTTGTTGTGATTTGCATAAAATACCTTTAAGTGTTAAAAAAAAAGTTTGTGTTTGTTGGTGGCTGCATCGGGGGCAACCTTTCGTTCTAATATACAAAAAATAAGGCAATAAAAAAAGTAAAACGGTATTTAATTTGTTTCGGGTGAAGCCTTGTTTCAGTGGGTTTGTGTAATCAACCGTTTTGTCATGCTGAGCGGGAGCGAAGCATCTCTTCTGTTAAAATGGGGTGGAGAAGAAATGATAGAGGTAAATTTTTGCATCAACTATTTTTGGTTGATTTGCGAAATATCAACCTTTTTCAGTTGATTTGTATTTAATCAACCTATTTTGGTTGATTTTCTGGAATAAAGTATTATCTTTGACTCGTAGTATGTTTAGGAAATAAAAGCTCTTTATCTGAAAAATCATGATAAAGAGAGTGACTTGGCAGTAATTTTTGATTTCTTTTTGTCCTTCTGACCGTAGGGAAGAATCTCCTTTTACAGGAAGAGATGTTTCACTATCGTTCAACATGACAACAGAGAGTATATCAATTTGATACTATCAATCGATTTTTGGAACTCCTGAGTGTAACAAAGGATCTTTAATAAAACAACACAGAGATTCTTCACTTTGTTCAGAAAGACAAATACTATAAAGCATTTATAATAAAAAAGGGAAGTATTATGAGTTGGATAGGAGTAATAACAGGCGATATTGTTGATTCCACACGGATTTTGGAGGCAGGCGGACGCGAAAAACTGCTCGCCACGCTCAAAAACACTATTGCGGATATAAACGCCGATGAAAAGCTTGGTAAAGTAACTATGGAGATATACCGGGGCGATAGTTTTCAGTGTATAGTTGAATATCCGAAATCATCATTATATATTGCGATATTGATAAGAGCTTCATTGATATCTCATTCAGAGGGTGATATCCGCTGGGATGCCCGTATGGGTATAGGTGTTGGCAAGGGAGAGTTTATTGCGGAAAAAGTAACGGAATCGGACGGTGAAGCCTTTCGCTTGTCGGGGCAGGCTTTCGATAATCTTGGGCGGAATCATCGCATAGCAATACTCACTCCCGATGAAGATTTTAATAAAGAACTGAGAGTCAGCACCGCCTTTGCCGATGATATTATGTCGGGTTGGACGGCTACGCAAGCTTCGGTTATTTACCCGTTTTGGCTAAATCCATTGTTATCGCAAAAGGATATTGCAGAGCAGATAAATAAATCGCCACAGGCAGTTAATAAATTGCTTATTACAAGCCGTTTTTCGCTAATTTTTGGTTATGTGAACAGGTACATGAGTAAAACAATAAAACTTGAACTCTTAAAAATAAACTTAAACTATGGATTGGATAATCTTACTTAAGCTGCTGTTTGCGCACATCGTTTGCGATTTTGTGTTGCAACCTGTCAAGATGGTGGAGGCAAAACTGTCGTCCAACAGCGCGATGCGGACAAAAGCCTTGCTCCTGCATGCGTTTTTGCATGGGGCGATGGCATATCTTGTGGTGGCGCAATGGGTTTGCTGGTACATTCCCGTAGTGATATTTGTTACGCACTTTGCTATTGATTGGTGGAAAACCTCGATACAACGGCGTAGCATCTGGCATTTTGTGGCAGACCAGATTTTGCATCTTTCGGTCATAGTGCTTCTTTGGCTGGTTGTTACCGGGCAGTACGAAGGGTTTGGCGGGTTGTTTGCCGACTTCTTTTCCATCCGCCGTGTGTGGGGCGTGGCCATAGCTTATTTGCTGATGCTGAAACCAACCTCGCTTGCCATCTCGCTGTTCATAAACAGGTGGAAGCCCGATGTGAAAGAAAGTAAGATGGCGAACGATAAGCTGCTAACCACCCAAGAAAGCCAAACGCTCGAAAAAGCAGGGCAATATATCGGCTATCTGGAGCGCACAATGACCCTGACGTTCATCCTGACGGGCAATATGGCTGCCGTAGGTTTCCTGCTGGCCGCAAAGTCGATATTCCGCTTTGGCGATTTGAAGCCCGGACGCAACCTTAAACTGACCGAATATGTGCTTATAGGCACGTTTTCGAGTTTCTTTGTTGCCATTATAACGGGATTGGTGGTGAAGGCTTTGTTGTAGTTTTTTCTTTCCTCGGATAAAAAACAAAAAACCTCGGCGACCGCCGAGGTTTTTCTATCTTATAAGGTGTATTTTCCGGTTAAGGCTCGAAAGGAACTACACGCGTTCCGGGTTTTATCTCGAAGTTATGTTTTTTGCCTTCCTCCAAGCGGAATACGGTATCGACACGGTATTCGTGATTTGCTCCGTAAACAACAAATATCTGGCTTATGTTAGAGTTTACCTGCTCTGCCTTAGAGGCTTTATTGGCTTCGAGGTTGCCCAAGCTGCGGTGCTCGAAGTTAGAGCCATACACATAATAGTATGTGGTTGCATTGGGCAGTACATCGGCAATGTTTTGCCTGATAGAATAAGTGGTTACCACTTCGTCGTCGTCATCGCCACAGGCTGCAAATAAGCAGGCAAGTAAGGCTAAAAGAAATAACTTTTTCATAGTGTTTTTCTGACAAGTTAAAATTTATGTACATTTTTTCTTTGTGCCAAAGATAAACAATTTTTGTAATATCCGTTTTTTATCTGCTTTTATTAAACTAACGTGAGTTCGAAATGAGTTGCCGTCATTACTTTTGTGTGCTATTTATTTCCATATCTCATTGTTTTTTATTATATTAGAGATAACACAAACCCCAAAACTATTTTATTGTATGACTGACAGTCAGAAACACAATCTACTTACTCCCCGGCAGGAAGTTTTTTGCAGGGAGTACCTCATCGACTTTAATGCAACGCAGGCCGCTGTCCGTGCCGGATATAGCTCCCGTTCGGCAAAGCATTTAGGAAGCCGCTTGCTTAAAAACGCCAATGTGCAGCTTTGTGTACAAAATCTGATGGACGAGCGCAATAGGCGTTTGCAAATAGATTCGGACTACGTACTGCGTCAGGCTGTGGCCTTGCACGAGCGATGTATGCAGCAAGTGGAACCAAAAACGCAGAGAGGCAAGGAAGTGACCGATAGTCAAGGCAATGCCGTGTACGAATTTGACGCTACGAATGCCCTGAAAGCCCTCGAACTGATTGGGCGGCATGTGAACGTGGCTGCTTTTAAGGAAAAAATTGAAATGACAGGCGATACGATGAACGCCCACTTCCTGATTGCCCCCATGACAGGAGTGAAAGCACAAACCTTTGCCCAAAATGAGAACGATGTTGATGGACGCTAATCGGCAAAAACTCAGCAAACCGCCGCTTTTCATAAAGAACTACACATCGCCCAAACGGGTGGTGGTGAATCAGGGAGGGACAAGTTCGGGCAAGACTTACGCCATCCTCGATTTGCTCTTTACCTTGAGCATGCAGCAGCCTAATCTGGTGACGACGGTTGTGGGGCAGGATATCCCGAACCTGAGGTCGGGGGCGTATCGCGATGCCAAGAACATATGGATGGGTAGCCGCCTGTACCATCAATGGTTTGCCCGCCCCAACGAGAGCGACCGCATATTTACATGCCGCAACGGGTCTATCATCGAGTTCAAAAGCTATACCGACGAGCAAGACGCCCGCAGCGGAAAGCGTGATATCCTCTTCGTGAACGAGGCCAACGGTATAGGGTACGACATTTATTGGCAGCTTGCCATCCGTACCCGCCACCGCGTATTTATAGACTACAATCCCACGCATCGCTTTTGGGTGCACGATAAGCTGATAGGCAACCCCGATGTTGAACTCATTATTTCAGACCATAGGCACAACCCTTTTTTGAGCGACGACGAACACCGCCGCATAGAGTCGATTGCCGACGATGAGCTTTTCCGCATCTACGCACGGGGGCTGACGGGCAGGGTAGAAGGGCTTATCTTCAGCCAATGGCAACTGGTGGATGCCGTTCCCCACGATGCCAAACACCGGTGGTTGGGTGTGGACTTCGGCTTCACGAACGACCCCACGGCCATTGTCGATATACGGCTTTCGGGAGGAGAGCTGTTTTTGGACGAAATATGCTACCGCCAAGGGCTTACCAACCCCGATATTGCCTCCGTATTGCGCGAGAACGACATAACCGCCGATGTAAACATCGTAGCCGACAGTGCCGAGCCTAAAAGCATTGCCGAACTTCGCAACATGGGTTTTCGTGTAGAGGCAGCGCACAAAGGCCCCGACAGTGTGAAAAACGGCATCGACATCTTGCGCCGTTACCGCCTCAACATCACCCGCCGCAGCGAGAATATCTGCCGTGAGGTTCTTGCCTACAAATGGAAAAAAAGCCGCGAGGGGCACACCATCAATGAGCCTGTCGATGCCAACAATCACGCCCTGGACGCCATTCGCTACGTTGCCCTCAACAAGCTGGGGCAGGCAAAACGCATAGGCAAACCCAAAGTACGCACCACACGGATGGAGTGATTGCCTGAAAACAGCCTACGCTGTTTATCTGTTTGTTTAAAGTATCGTATTGCGCACCCATAGTGTATTCAGAAAACAAAAGCTAATTATCTGAAAACTAAGATATATTCATTTTGTCATTGAGTCGCCTATAATGGAAAAAACACAGAGATTCTTCGCTTTGCTCAGAAGGACAAATGCTATAAAATGTTTATAATAAGTTATTTTTTTGTCATGTTGAACGATAGTGAAACATCTCTTCTGTCAGAAAAAAGATTCTTCTCTACGGTCAGAATGACAAATATGGCATAAACTCTCTAAATGCACTACGGGTTACAAAGAATAACTGTTCTGATTCTTCCTCTTGGCTTATTTCGCAAGATTCTTTCTATCTTTGCTTGAGTACATCTAAATATTGAGAAATATGTGCTTTATAAAGAAGGCTGTAACCTTGGCCGTGCTGTTTGCTGTTGCATTTAATCTGCATGCCATGCCGACAGAAGGCGATGCGGAAGAATACACAGTGCCGGTGATTGTGCCCGACACGCTCGGTAGTGAAGCTTTTGGGGCTGATGATGAGGCAACCGCTTTTTCGGTCAAAAAACTCATTGTGCCCACCGCCCTTGTTGCTGCCGGAGTGACCGTCTATTCCACACCTTGGTTAAGAAAAAATATCGACAAAGAAGTACAGAAAGAATTGAGCCGTCATTCGGGTTTCCCCGATTTGGTAGACGAGGCTCTTGTTTTTGCGCCAGCCACCGCCATTTTTGTGCTCGACTGGTGCGGAGTGCCCGCCCGCCACAGCTTCAAAGACAGGATGCTGGTTTCGGCATCGTCGGCGATGATAGGCTTGGGTACGAACTATGTGGCTAAATCGCTGATTGGCCGCCGTCGTCCCGATGGGAGCGAACGAAACTCTTTTCCTTCGAGCCATACCACAGCCGCCTTTATAGGGGCGCATATACTGATGAAGGAATACCGCCACGTTTCGCCTTGGATAGGTGTGGGCGGATACGTTGCCGCCACAGCCGTAGGCATATTGCGGATGACCGAAAACAGGCATTGGCTGAGCGATGTTGTGGCCGGAGCAGGCTGGGGAATGCTCAGCGTTGAGGTTGGATATTTGCTTTTGCCATGGTTGTCAAAAACAATACGCTTGGGCGATAGGCAGCAGTCGCTAACGGTGAATCCCGCCTTTGGCAGTAATTGGGCAGGATTGGGCTTTCATTGTGCGTTCTGAACCGGACAAACTATTAAGTAACTGTTTAAATTTTAATCAATGAAACACGTAATGCATTTAGAGAGCTTATGTCATATCTGTCATTGAGTCGCCTACGCTCCTCGAACGTTGTTTCTGACCATAGGGAAGAATCTCTTTCGACACACACAGAAGAGATGTTTCACTATCGTTCAACATGACAAAAAAATAACTTATTATAAATATCTTATAGTATTTGTTGTTCTGAACAAAGTGAAGAATCTGTGTTTTTTTTTCATTAAAGATCCTTCGTTACACTCAGGATGACAGATATATTTTATTTTTCAAATAACGAGCTTTTATTTTCTAAATGCACTATGGGTTCAATGAAGTATTTTAATTCCAAAACGGCTCTTTGCTTGTCCGAAATTTTATCGTTTAGCCCGCTAAGTTCAAAAATTTTGACTGCGAAATAACTCGTCTTATCTCTTAAAATCATATTCTTGAAAAATTTAAACAATTACTAAAAAAAGTACAGCTTGCTATTGGTTTGATAAATAAACAAAAAACCGCCCCGATTGCTGTATTAAAAAGAAATAAAAAGGCAGAGTTTACGTAATAAACAGGTACATTTGTGTGTTTTTATAGACTGTTTGCACTATACAATGCCGCATTTAAGATTTCTGAGCGTTTTTACCCTCTTTTTCATTTTGTTGATACCTGCCACCCTTCGGGCACAATGGTATCCCGACAGGTTACGCACATCGCCGCAGATATCGGAGGCCGACAGCAGCAAGCTGTACCTATCGGTCGATGCGGTTGGTTTCTTCAAGAACAACGAATACTTCAATCCCATAGCCAAAGGGGCTACCCTGCCCGGAACAGAGTTCATACCTAAGATCGGATATCAGTTTAGCGACAAGCTGCGTGCCGAATTGGGTGCGGTGGGCTTGTACTATTCGGGCGACCAGCAAAAAAAAGGGACAACCTACATCAATAGCATCTTTGCCCGTGTGCAGTATGCCATCACACCAAAAATGAATGTCGTTCTGGGCAATCTGTACGGAGGTGTAAACCATCGCCTGATAGAACCCCTTTACCAATGGGAACGCCACTATACGCAACGCCCCGAAAGCGGCTTGCAGTTCCTGTACGACGACGGCAAGCGTTACTTTGCCGATGTGTGGGTAAACTGGGAACGCTTTATAGAGCATGGCGACACGGTTCCCGAAGTGCTTACCTTCGGAGCGTCGGCACGCGCCGTGATAAGCTCGCCGCAGAGCGAACTGAAAGTGAGTGTGCCCTTGCAATTGCTTATTTATCATCAGGGAGGGCAGATAGACCAATCGAAAGAACGAATGATTGTTGCCGGAAATCTGGCAACGGGCATCACTGCCGAAACAACCTTCGGCCGCAGCAACTTTATCCGTAAGGCCACCTTCAGCTTTTATGTGGCGGGCTATTACGATAAGCTGCCCGATAAGTCGTTGCGCCCTTACGACAGCGGCTTCGGTATTTATCCTGTGATGAGGCTCGATGCCAAGCGTTTCTCGTTTATGATGGGCTATTGGTATGCGCGGCATTTTTACGCTTTTCAAGGCGAACCGCTTTTCTCGTCGTTCAACCTGCTTTATCCCGGCAAAACCTTGCCTAAGCGCAGTTTGCTCACAACCAAGCTGGCGTATTCGTATCCGGTGCGCAAAGAAGTTTCGTTGGGTGCGCACATAGAGGCTTATACCGACATGAACGCGGGGCGGGTAGATTACAGCATGGGTGTGTATTTGCGGCTGAACGGTAACTTCACTTTGGCAAGGACAAAGATTAAATAAGCACAACGAGAAAAACAATTAAACCTTTTTTATAATACGAATATAAAAAACACAAAAGATGATGAACACTTCTACTTCTGCACAACAACCTACGGGCGAATCGCCCAAAAAAAAGTTACACGTCAGCCTCCTGCTTGTGGCGGGCTTTGTGTTTGTGGCGAGTTTTGCGATGGGCATAGCGCAACTGATGGGGCTGGGCTTAGGTCATTTATTGGGCTTGGGTACACTCGGGAAAAATTTTATTGAAGAAGTTATGGTGACCTCGACGGGAGGTCTCAATTTAGAGATGCAAACGCTGTCGACCGTGTTTTCGGTGGCAGGGGTTTTAGGGGTTATATACTTGTTTTGGTGTGTAATAGAGCAAAAGAAAATTAAGGATTTAGGCTTCGCCCTGAAAGGTCATAAATGGGATTTTGTATGGGGGTCGCTTTTTGCTACGGGCTTGATGCTGTTGGGCTTTGGCATCCTGTTGGCGATGGGGCAGATAGAGGTGGTGTCGGTTCAGGTAAACGTGGGCAGTTTGTTGCTTGCTTTGCTGATGTTTGCCGCCGTGTCGTTCAACGAAGAAATCATATGCCGCGGATATATGCTTGGTATGCTGATGGGCTCTACCAACCGTTTCGCGGCCTTAGCCATATCATCGTTTGTGTTTGCCACGATGCACGCCTTCAATCCCAATATGGGCTTTTTGCCCATGCTCAACCTTTTCATCGCGGGGCTGATGCTGGGCGTGACTTACATCTACACACGCAACCTGTGGTTCCCGATAGGGTTGCACCTCTTCTGGAACTTTGTGCAAGGGCCTGTGTGCGGATACAATGTGAGTGGAACGCTCACCGAGTCGGTCTTTAAACTCAAATATCCTACGCAGAATGCTATAAACGGCGGTAGCTTCGGGTTCGAAGGTTCGGTTGTATGCTCGCTCATAATGCTGGTTTTTGTGGCATCCGTAATTTTTTATTACGAACGCAAAAAAAGCCCCGAAAGGATATAAGCCCCAAAGCACGGCAACAATTTTCAGGCTGAAATTTATTAACTATAAAATATGAAAAAACTAACTTTTACACTTTGTTTATTACTTGCCTTTTGCAGTGTTTGGGCAAAACAGGCAGTTGACTTTACGGACGGTGACGGCTCGGAATCTAATCCTTATCAAATAACCAACCGTCAACAGTTGGAAAGCCTGAAGTATTATCTGGGCGAAGAGCATGGAGACCTGCACTTCCGTTTGATGAACGATATTGACCTGAGTGGCGAATTCTGGGCACCGATAGGGCAGCCCGATACGTTAGATTTTACGAATACTTTTTGCGGAAAATTGCATGGAGGTGGTTTCAAAATCAAGAATATACGCATCAACCTGTCGTCCAACGCGGACGATTACTGCTTTGCCGGCCTCTTTGGGGCATTGTATGCCGGCGCGTACATTGACAGCCTGCATATAATAGGAGGCAACATACAGGGTGGCGGCAAGCACTATTCGTACACAGGGGCAATAGCCGGGTATGTGTCTACCAAACCTCAAGTGGGTAGCGATGTTAATATTTACGCTTGCGGCAGCAGCGCGGAGGTATTTGGCGGTTCGGCAGGCCTCACTTATACAGGTGGAATAGTGGGTAAAGGCGCGAACTACAGTCCCGGAAGAGTTTCGTTAACGATAAGCAACTGCACCAACAATGGCCAGGTATGGGGTGGAATAGACTCATACAGCGCATCGTACACCGGAGGAATAGTGGGCGAGGCTTCGGGCTTTGGCATCAACTCGGGTACGGCAGCCGTTGCGATAGAAGGCTGTATAAATATCGGCATGGTGACAGGCGGAGAGGCTTATTCTTCGTTTACGGGCGGTATCGCGGGTTATAGCGAGGCGGCAGGATTTAAAACAGCTTCGGGCACGGTAAGCTTTACAGATTGCAACAACATAGGCGCGGTTATCAGTTCAAAAGGAAATACCCTTTGCACGGGCGGTATTTTGGGTTATGGCAATAGTTTCAGAGGCGGTTCCAGAGTTTCGGGACTGATAGAAATGGAAAGGTGTTGCAACTCCGGCTCAATCCGAACGGGAGTAGACCGCGAAGAGTCGTTTGCCGGCGGTATCTTGGGTTACGGTTATGCTGCCGCTGCCGATAATCTGGAAGGGGTGGTTATTCACCTCAACGATTGCTACAATCATAACGAAATGACAGTTAAAGAGGAAAATAGCTATGCCGGAGGATTGGCGGGCTATTTCACATTCGATGGAGCAACCCCTACCGTAACAATCGAAAACAGCTATGCCGGAGGTGATATCTTCGTTGACGGAGCAAATGTAGGCGGCTTGGTTGGTTATATCAATAATACAATAGGTGCGGCTACCATACAGAACTGCGTGGCGGCACAGGCATATATAGAAGGTAGAGAAACTTCCCGTATTTTGGGTTGCGACATACCCGCCGGCGTTACCCTAAAGAACAACTATGCCAACGAAGCGATGCTCGTAAATGGGCAAACAATAACAAGTACCGATGCTGCAAGTGGGGACGGAGCCGACAAACCTATGAGCGAACTTTACACTCAAGCTGCTTATACGGCTATAGGTTGGGACTTTTCGGGTACGTGGGCTGTGCGCAGCGATAATCGTGCCTTGCCTTATTTTCAGTGGCAGAGCGCACCGGTGGTTATTGACGGATGGCAATCGGCAGATGTAACCCTTAACCTGATATCTGCATCCGAACGGGTGGAAGTTTATAAAGAAGGTACAGCAGAACTGATAGGCGTTTTCAATGGCTTGCAAGCCGGCGATAATATCTTGCAGTTGAAAGGAGTGAAAGAGGGCGATGTCCTTACCTTCATCAATTATGAGACAGGCAAACCAGCTTCGTATGGCGTTCGTGGCATTGCGGAGGGAACTTCTTCCATAACAGAAGACGGTAGCCATCCGGCAGGCATCACTGTGTATCCGAATGTATTGAACAGTGGCGAAGAAGTCCGCATCCTATCGGCAGAACCGCTGGCAACCACGGCACGGCTCTACAATGTGTCGGGGCAATTGTTGCAAACGGTACAATTGAAGGGCACACAGGCAACGTTACGCGTCGAAGAACCTCAGGGCGTGTACCTGCTTGTGATAAACGGACAGGCAGTGAAGCTTGTGGTACGATAAAAAATATAGATACATCTGATTTTTTTCTTCTTCAGAAAAATAAGACAACCTGCCTGAGTTTCTTTTGAGTATTCAGGCAGGTTTTTATTTAAACATTTGTTTTTGAAAAATTGATTTGTTTTTATGAATTTTATAAAACATCTTTGTGTTTTAAACACAATTATTCAGAAATAAAGCTATGAAAAAATTAACCATTACCCTTTGCCTGTTGCTCACCTTTTGCGGTCTAATAGCAAACGATTTTGCGGGTGGCGACGGTTCGGAATCTAATCCTTACCAAATAACCAATCGCCAACAACTCGAAAACCTGAACAACTATCTGGGGCTTTCGAACAAGGGTGTACACTTCCGTTTGATGAACGATATTGACCTGAGTGGCGAAAACTGGACACCGATAGGAGCGTCTGACAATATTTTTGATTCATATAAATTTTTTCGAGGTAGTTTGCATGGGGGCGGACATAAAATCAAAAATATGAATATTGATCTACCGACCTCTACCAGCGATTACTCTTTTGCCGGACTGTTTAGCGGCTTGTTTAGCGGTGCATATATTGATAGTCTGCATATTGACGGAGGCTCTATAAAGTGTGTTGATAGACAATATTCTCACGTTGGTAGTATAGCTGGATTTATATATAATACCTATTTCAGCCAAACAACAACTATCCATGCATGTAGTAATAGTAGTAAAATTACAGGAGGGTGTTTTATAGGAGGAATTGTTGGTACTGTGTATACTTTTATAAAGAGGCCAAGTATGGCTACTGTCACAATAAGTAAATGTAGCAACAGGGGAGTAATTGTAGGACATGCAACATCTTCTTATCCTATCTATATTGGAGGTGTATTGGGTGCTGCTCATAATACTTCTTACCAGTTAGATGGATACAGAGGAATTGTTTTGGATGAATGTTATAATACGGGAACGATCATTGTTGAGGAAGAGGATAACAGTGAACGGATTTATATAGGGGGAATTGTTGCCCTCGGAGAAGTTAATACGTTATCGTCGGCACTATTAAATGTACTCCATATAAAAAATTGTTACAACTATGGTGATATATTGACCAATGCTTTTGATTGTTGTATAGGAGGGATAGCTGGTTTTCTGGTTAATGGATTAGAGGAAAGCAAAAAAAGAAACTCCACAACAATGATAGAAAACTGTTATGCTGCCGGTAATATATCAGCAGGTAGCTTACATGCGCATATAGGAGGGGTGACTGGGGCGATAGTAAGCCAAGAAGGAATGCTTACTATTCAAAACAGTATTGCTACTATGGATAGTATAAAAGCTGAAGAAAGTAGTATAGGTCGTATCTTAGGGCTTTATGATAATGATAATCTTATTTTGTTTAACAATTATGCCAACGAAGCGATGCTCGTAAATGGGCAAACAATAACAAGTACCGATGCTGCAAGTGGGGACGGAGCCGACAAACCTATGAGCGAACTTTACACTCAAGCTGCTTATACGGCTATGGGTTGGGACTTTTCGGGTACGTGGGCTGTGCGCAGCGATAATCGTGCCTTGCCTTATTTCCAGTGGCAGAGCGTACCGGTGGTTATCGGCGGATGGCAATCGGCAGATGTAACCCTTAACCTGATAACTGCATCCGAACGGGTGGAAGTTTATAAAAACGGTATGGCAGAACTGATAGGTGTTTTCAACGGCTTGCAAGCCGGCAATAATATCTTACAGTTGAAAGGAGTAACAGAGGGCGATGTCCTTACCTTCGTCAATTATGAGACAGGCAAACCAGCTTCGTATGGTGTTCGTGGCATTGCGGAGGGAACTTCTTCCATAACAGAAGACGGTAGCCATCCGGCAGGCATCAATGTGTATCCGAGTGTATTGAACAGTGGCGAAGAAGTTCGCATCCTATCGGCAGAACCGCTGGCAACTACGGCACGGCTCTACAATGTGTCGGGGCAATTGTTGCAAACTGTACAATTGAATGGCACACAGGCAACGTTACGCGTCGAAGAACCTCAAGGCGTGTATCTGCTTGTGGTAAACGGACAGGCAGTGAAGCTTGTGGTACGATAAAACAAAAAAGCGTGTACGGTTGTTTCAAAAAATAAAACAACTATGACAACAATAAAACTGAAACGAGTATATGATGACCCTGAAGCTGGCGACGGTTTCAGGGTTTTTGTAGACCGCCTATGGCCTCGTGGGGTGAAAAAAGAAGCCTTACACTACGATATGTGGGCAAAAAACATTGCACCCTCGGCCGATTTACGCAAATGGTTTCATCAGAATACCGATAATAACTGGACGGAGTTCGTGGCGAGATATAGGGCCGAGCTGAATCTGTCGGCAGCGGTTAAAGACTTTATAGCTACGGCAAGTGGCTACGATGTGGTGACCTTGCTTTACGCATCGAAGAATGCCACACGCAACCATGCTCTGGTGCTGAAAGATTTTATCGAAGAGCATATTTAGTTACAGGGCATACAGAAATAACAAGAGGGTGTCCCAAAAGTAAATTTTGATTTCTTTTTGTCATTCTGACCGTAGGGAAGAATCTCTTTTGAGGGAAGAGATGTTTCACTATCGTTCAACATGACAATCAGAGAATATCAATTTGATAGCATCAATCTACTTTTAGGACACCCTCTTTTATACGATGTTGTATTATTTATCCATCTTGATTTTCCACTTGCCGTCTTTCTTTATGTACGAAGTATCTTTTGTGTCTTCCGAACCGTCTCCGTAAATAACTTTGGTGCTAACGGTGGCTGTAAGCCCGTCTTCGGCAATATCTTCGTTTACTATTTCGAAGCTTTTTATTCCGCCTTTGGCTTCCGCGCCTTGTTTAGCTTTGGCTGCGAATGCTGCGATGACCTGAGCTTTTTCTTCGGCCGACTTGTCGTTGTCTTTGTCGTATCCGTCCATGTTGCTAATCATTGTTTCTACGGCTTTTTCAAAATCGCCTTTTTGCATCTGGTTGTAGATAGCTTTTTCGATTCCTGCCGGAGAGTTGTCGCTACAACTTGCAAACAACAAAGCAATAACCGCTATTGCCAAAAAATTGAATACTTTTTTCATAATGTACTTTTTTTTAAAGGATTAAACTTTGATAAATTTAGAATTTGTATATTAATTGTAAGTCTTGGTTTGTATAAATATCCGACGGGAGAATGTATAAACCCGAATATAGGGGCACGTTCAGGTCGCTTCGTTTGCCGGAAGTTATATCCCTGCCTGCCTGTTGGTATGCGTACCAAACCAACTGGGTGCAATACATCTGCGTGGTGTCGGCAAGGCGATAATCGTGGTCGAACAAGATACCTTTTTGCAGCAACCGCAGGGCTTGTTGGGCGGCTGTTTTTCCCGAACCATTGTTGCGTAATCGGTAAACAGCGCCGTTCTTGGCTCTGTCAGTGGCCCAGAATTGGCTTAAATCCTCAATTTTTATTCTGTCTACATTTTCGTCTGCTTCTCTCTCTCCGGGAGTAATGTGAACAACTCTGAAAACAGAATCCTGCACAACTACAATGCCCACATGGCTGTATATCCCCAGTGTATCGACATGAAGCACGGCCCGTGTTTTTGTGCCTAAGCCTTTGCGAAATACCAAATCGCCTTCGGCCAAGGGGATATTATCCCATTCCACATCTTGCTTTTGCTGCGAACAAGCACATAGTACGAGTATGATAAACAGAACAGTGTACTTCTTCACTATCGGGACGAGGTATTAAAATTTATTGCGGGGATAAATATATACATATGTTTCGTGATATCAAATATTTTTAACTTTTTAGCCAATAATATCAAAAATAAAGCCCAAGCACCGCAATGCGATACTCAGGCTTTAGGGGTCTCTAAAAAAACTAAGATGAAAAAAACTGGTTTTTACGGGTGTCCTCCCGGGCCGCCACCGGGGCCACCGCCGCTTGCTCCGACGTTGGTAACTCTCGATGTGGTACTTGTGGTGAATGTCGTTGCCGATGTTCCGGGGGTGTATGTACCGCTTGTGTACAGTCCTTGGAAGTCTTGGGCATCGTCGCTCATAGTTCCGTTTTTGTATATTGTATAACCTGTTCCTTGGGCAATATGGGGTGTGCTGATGAGCATAGTCATCGAGTTGTATGCACGAGGCACTTTTACCGATACGATTTCCGCTGCGTCCGAACCGCGCAGGTGGAACATCTGTCCGGCTGTTACGCCCGATGTGCTATAAACAACGGTTTGTTGTGTGCATAGGTTCGATGTGGGGGTGCTGGTTGCTCCACCCGTGCCTATCAGTATGCCGCCTGTTATCTTGAAGGCGTTTTGGTCGCAGTCGAAACCTTCTTCGGGGGCGGTTGTGCCCGACGAGAACACTATTCCGCCGGTAATGGTGAGTGTTCCGTTCGAGTCTATGCCATCGTTCGTGGCGCTGTAACTATATACCTTCCCGCCGTTTATTTGTATGTGGTTGGAGGCGTTGATGGCATCGTCGTAAGCGTTTATAACTATCGTTCCGTCGTTGATGGTAAGCGTGTCTTTGCTTTCCAGTCCTTCGGCTTCGGTGCGCGATGTTTGTATGGTGATGTATCCGCCGTCGATGGTGAGGTTGCCATCGCTTTTTATGGCTTTGGCGGCGGTGTCGTTATCGCGGTCGTACACATATTGGTTTCCGGTGGTGACAACCGAGATGTTTCCGCCTTTAACGTGCAGCGTACCGTCTACGTTGATGCCCTTGCCGCCCGAACCCGAACTGTTGATGCCGATGTTTCCGTTCTCAATGAGCAGGTTGCCGTCGCACTTGATGCCTGCCGATGAGCTTGTGTCGGCATCGTCGGTGTCGTAATAAGCGTTTCCTGTTGTTTGCAGCGTAATGTTGCCGCTGCCGATGGTTACATCGCCTTTCGATTTGATGGCCTTCGATGCGTCGCCCGTAACGGTAACATCAATCGTTCCGCCCGCTACCTCGATGTAAGGCGATAGGTCTGTGCCCTTGTACGATGTTTTCAACCCGTCGCCTACGGCATTGACGTTGATTGTTCCCCCGTTTATTTCTATGTATCCTTCTTCCACCTCAAGGGCGTCGCCCTCGGAGGTAATGGTGAGCGTACCACCATCCATGCGGAAGTAATCGTTGCAGTGCAGCCCGTCTTTGGCGGCGCCGGTCACGATGATGTTGCCGCTTTTTATGCGTATGTAGTCGTCGCTGCAAATGGCATGTTTATAATAAGCTTGCAGATTGAGGGTTCCTTGGCCTTTAAAATTGAGTTGCCCTTCGCTGAAGAAGGTCGATTTCTCGTCTTCGCCGTCGGGCGTGGCAGTATATTTCGCGCCATCAGTGAGGCAACTTGTGGTTCCGTCTATGAGGGTGACCGTCACTTTCTTGCCCGATTGTATGTTGATGGCTGCTCCGTTGGGGTTTGTTATTTCCACTGCGTTGAGGGCGAGTTCGAACTTATAGTCGCTATAAATTTTGAACATGCCCTCGGGCGTTGTTCCGTTGAGCAGATATCTGACTTGTTTGTCGGCGATGGTGGAAGTCACCGTTACGCGTGCTCCGTCTGCCTCTACCTCCACTCCTTGCCCTGCCAACGGGTTCACAATACTGGCAGTGCCATTGGAGTAAGTGATGGAAACAACATCGTGGCGCCAGAAGGTGATGCTGTCTACCTCGGCAAGCGACAGGCTGGCTGTTGTTTGGTCTGTCTTGACGATATACAGGTTGGCCGCATCCTGACTGAAGCGCAGGCTGTCTACTTCGGCAATGCGGAAGGGCGTCACCGTTTGGTCTGTTTTATAAACATAGAGGCTGTCTTGCGCAAAGAGCGTTATGCCAAAAATCAGGCATATGATGAGTGATAATGTCTTTTTCATAATTTTCGGAATTTAAATACCTGATTGTTCACTTTCAGCAGATAAAGCCCTGACGGCAAGCTGCCGACGTCTATCGCATCGGATGCCGAATGCAGAACGGTGGAGAGGATCGCCATTCCGTTGGCAGTATATATTTTAACGTTGTAGTCAGCGTCATCGGGCAGCCCGTTCAGGCGGATATAACCGGCTGCGGGATTGGGATATACATAAGCTTCGGGAGTTGCCTGCGCAACATCTGTTTCGATGCCTGCCGAAACAGACTCGGCAAACTTTAGCGACACGGTCGATTGTATGGGCGTAAGGCTGCTTGTTCCGTCCATGTCGTGAATTTCGATATTGGTGTCTGTGAATGTTATTTTCCGCAGGGACGAAAGCCCGAAGGTGCTTTCCCTTCCATCGCTGTTTTTGACAATCAGCTGTGTTTGCGCATGGAGCGTCACTGTTGCGATTGCCAGAAACGCCATTAGTAGAAATAATTTTTGCTTCATATGCTTTTTTATGTTTTGTTAAGAATATCAGCAAAATAATGAATAAGAAGGACGGAAAACAAAAACAATCGACAGAAACCCCCAAACAATCGACAAATAGTTGGCCTAAGCTTTTCCGGTTGGAATCAACTCAAAACTGAAAGTAGATAAACGATTGCTGCCCACCGGAGTATAAGAACACAAGGAGAGCTACCGCATAGTAGAAAATCCAGCGCAAGAATCTCGATTTCACCTTGCCGCCGATGGCTTCTATGGCATAGTTGTTTTCCCTGCCCAACCATTCGATGACAATAAAAACCACAACTAAAACAAAGATAGCGAGCGAATACTGTTGAGGCACGGCAAATAACCGGGCGGTGAATATTCCTTTTATATAGTTTAAGGCATGCTCCATGCTGGAGGCGCGAAAAAATATCCAAGCAAAAGCCGCCAAAGCAAAAGTCAGCACCAACTGACCTGTTTCGCTGAGCGAAGGCAGCAATTTGCCTTGCGCCACCACATCCAAGTGCCGGCGGTTGCGCTTCGTGACAACGGAAGGCATTATATACAAGGCGTGCAGCCCGCCCCAAACTATGAACGTCCAGTTGGCTCCGTGCCAGAATCCGCTTACCAAAAAGATAATGAATGTGTTGCGTATGGTTATTGCCATCCCTCGGCGACTGCCGCCCAGCGGAATGTAAAGATAGTCTTTGAACCACGAGGAGAGCGATATGTGCCACCGCCGCCAGAATTCGGCTATATCGCGCGAGAAGTAAGGAAAGTTGAAGTTCTTGAGCAGGTCGAAACCCAACAAACGAGCCGAACCCAGAGCAATGTCGGAATACCCCGAAAAATCGCCGTATATCTGCATCGTGAAAAACAACGCCCCCACAACAAGCGTGCTGCCGCTGTACATGTGGCTGTTGTTGAATATCTCGTCGGCAAACATGGCGCATTGGTCGGCAATAACAACTTTCTTAAACAGCCCCCAGAGTATCTGCCGCAGCCCGTCTATGGCTTTGTGGTAATCAAAACTACGTGGTTTTTCTATCTGTGGCAACAGGTGCGTGGCTCGCTCTATGGGGCCTGCCACCAAAAGCGGGAAGAAAGCCACGAAAAGACTGTACGAAACAACGCTCTTTGTGGGCGTGATGCGCCGGTAGTAAATATCGAACACGTACGACAGCCCATGAAAAGTATAGAACGATATGCCCACCGGCAAAACGATACTAAGCGTGGTGAGGTGGGGCGTGAAGCCGATTGCAGAAATAAGTCCGGCAAACGATTCGATGAAAAAATTGTAATATTTGAAGAAACCCAGAAATGCCAGATTCACGACCGTGCCCACAACGAGCCACGTCTTTCGCCACACCTGCCTTTTGGCATTGTGTATGTACGTGCCCGCCATGTAGCAAAGGAGGGTCGAAAACGCCAGCAGAAAGAGGAAACGCCAATCCCAACAGCCGTAAAACACATAGCTGGCAACGAGCAGCATTACGTTCTGTTTCTTATAATCGTTCTTTAGCAAAAACCAGTAGATTATAAAAACAAACGGCAAAAACAGGGCGTATTGCAGCGAATTAAAAAACATGCGGTGTGTGGCAATTATTTAGCTAAACAAAGGTAATTTTTATGCGCAATGAACCAAAATAAATTTTAAATTGTTAAAAAGGAAGAAGTAGTTTTGCTGCGAAAGGTGTCTGTGTTTTATCTTTACGAGATTGGTTGATGCTTCATGCCGTCAGCATGACAAAAAAAGACGACAACAAAAGGTGTATGCTAAATTTAAGGTTTGTGTTATGAAAAAATTTTTACTGTTGTTTTTGTTGGCTCTTGTTGTTGTTTCGTGCGACGATAATAAGGAAAACGTGGTGAAAGGCCGTTGGAAGGCAACCCACACACAGCCCACCGGCGAAGGCGGGCATTATGAGTTTTATGTGGAATTTTCGGACGACAACCGTTTTTCGAACTACAGCCGATATATACACCCCAACGGAAAAACGGACTATAACGACATAGCCTACTACCTGCGTGATGTACCCTATACCATCGAAGAAGATTACCTGTACTTTCAGTGGATGTTTCCCGGCTCTGATATAAGGACTTTCAGAGTGATGTACTATCGCGATGGAGACCACCTCACCCTGCAATACATGGACGAACCCTTCCGGCAGGAACTGCCGTCCGTCTATAAAAAAGAGAAATAACGGGGCGGCAAGGCAGCCTTCAGTAGCGGAGGCTTTCGCCCTCAAAAAGAATGCGGCGTGTGGTAGCCACTATGCGCTCCAAAACGCGGTCGCCATACTGCGCGCGGATTTCCCGCACACCCAAGTTAGTGGTCGCTATTACGAGTTTGCCTTGCTTCTCGGCGGCGTCCATCACCTCGGCAAAGGCCATGCGCTTGTTTCCGTACGTGTTGCAAAGACCTTCGGTTCCGATGTCGTCTATCGAAACGATGTGCCGCAGAAGCACCTCGTCGAGCTTCATGTTCATCTCCTGAGCTTCGTACACCGTCACCACTTTCTGATAATGCTGCAACAGCAGGGCCGGCAGCACATACCTCCCCAGCAGGGTTTTGCCTCGTCCGCAATTGCCATAGAGGAACAATCCCCGCCCACGGTTATCTTGCAGCCATTGGCATACCTCGTCGTATTCGGGCAACCAAACAGGCTCGCGGGCTTCGGCTTTCAGAAAAAAACGGAGTGCCTGTTCCATTTTTGCTTGTGCATCGGCAATGTGTATCCGTACTTTTGGGGCGGGTAGTTTCATTCCGTGGCGTTGCATTTCGGCGCAAACGCCATCGAGCGATGGGGTGGTTATCGTTTCCATATGATTGTTATTGTTTGGTTACTGTTTTTTTTTGAATCAACTTGTAGTGCCTTTAGAAAATAAAAGCTCGCTATCTGTCATCCTGAATGCAATGAAGGATCTATAATAAAAAGTACAAAGATTCTTCCCTACGGTCAGAATGACAGATGCTATAAAATATTTATAATAAGTTATTTTTTTGTCATGTTGAACGATAGTGAAACATCTCTTCTGTGTGTGTCAAAAAGAGATTCTTCCCTATGGTCAGAATGACAGATATGACATAAACTCTCTAAATGTACCACGGTTTGAATCAGTATAAAAAATGGTTCTTTAAGTTTTAATTTTGATACGAAATCTTGTTGTGATTGCTTCTTGCCTAACGGTTTTTTACTTGTCAAGCAGATGCCTATTCCTTTTTGTTTTCCTTACATAAAACGAAGGATCTTTATAAAAAGTACAGAGATTCTTCACTTTAATTGGGTTGCATTACTGTTTTGATATATCCTTTTTTATAATAGATGATTTTTTGTCCGAAATTTCACTTTTGGAATAGAATAAAAATGATGCTGTAAAGATTTTTTTTAACTTTGTTCGTACAGAAGGGCAAAGCGTTGCCCCAAAAAAATTTACATAATCATGCTTATTCTCTTAAACTAAGAAAACTGGTAATTTTTTAAATCACGAGAGATGGGTACTGCTTATGCCTCTAAAGGCGTGGGCTTGCTTGTCTTGTGATTTTGGGTATACCAGTGCCTCTTAGTTTGAGCGAGTGAGTTCCACGTCCTTTTTTATAAATCGCATGAAAAAATCGAACTCAAACAAAACTTTCGCAATCTGCCTGTTGGCTGTCTGGGCTGTGATAACCGCAGTCTTGTTTATAGGTCTGTTTCTTGAATACGCTTTTGTGGCGAGGTTTATCGTTCCGTTTTTGTTGCTTGTGTTTTTGGTTCTGTTGGGTGTTTACGCAAGACGGCTTTGGCGCGCTTGCACCAAAGAGGGCGAAACCCTAAAGCGGCTCAACGGTGAGTTGGATTCGGCATTGCGCCAGATGCGCAGACTACAAACCGAAACCAAACAAAAAGAACTCGTTTGGAGCCAATTGTTGGGCTTGCGCAAAGATTTTCCCGAAAAAGCCTGATTCGCTCTACATTTTTACAGTGCTTTTTGCAAGATGTAATCCTGTCCGTATATCCAAAGGGTGTTTCCGTCGTTTTTTGTGCGGAACAGCACTTGGCGGCTCTGGGTTTGTGTGCCTGTGTAAAAATGGGGGTCGGGGGTGTACAGAACCACGTTCTTGTCCAGAATCCTGTATCGTGCCATCCATCGCGAAGAATCGGGGACGGAGGTCTGCCCGTTGGCGTCTACCGTGTATTGCGACATTCGCAGGGAATATACATCGAGCGAGTCGTTGTACGAGAAGAATTCTATGATGTGCTTTCCGCCACCTTCGTCCGATGAACTTTCCCACCGCCCGGTGAGGTCTACCTCATCAGCCGAACTGCTGCACGATGTGCATAATACTACGGCAAAGGTCAACACAAAGGCGACTAATATCAGCGTTTTATGGTTTGTGAGTTTATACATGTGAGTTTAATTTTACATTCATTGATTCTCTGTTTGTTTTGCTTCAAAAATACAATAAATATTGTAAACCGCCCACAGGGCAGGGCTTAGAATTTCTGGTACTTGTGGTCGTTGCTGAAAGGCGTTTCCTTGGGTTTGCCCCGTACGGCGGGTGGCGTGGCGTTGAGCCATGCGGGACAACTGTCGGCAGCGGCTTTCCAATCGGTCATGGCATTGCGCCCCACCATCCAGTTCTTGCTTTTGTAGAAGCTTACGAAGCGTTCGGCAAGTTTTTTGGAATCGGCTTGCGGCAGATTTTTTTCGTTGGTGAAGTATTTTTCGACCGCCGCTTTGGTTGGTGGAGTGAATGCCCGTTGTTTGTTTTTGGGTTTTGTAGCTGCTGTTTTTTTTGTGACTGCGGTTTTGCCCGTTTTCTCGGTTTTGCCCGTTTTCTCGGTTTTGGCTTTGAGGCTTGTGGTTGCCTGCGCGGAGGCTACGGTTTGCGTATAGCTGGCCGGTGGAGGCGTAAGGGTATAAACCGTGTTTTGGTATCGGGATGTACCGCTGCGATAGGTGAGCAGCCCGCAGTCGCGCAATCGCCGGCGTGCCCTCGCCAAAGCGGGTTCCGAAATGCCTATTTCGCCACAGATGAAACGGTTTGAGTGGTTGAACGGATTTTTCCACCCCAGCGAATTGCAAGTGTCGAGCAGCTTAAAATAGAGTTGGGTTTCGGTCGGGGTGAACGAATGCTCTTTGTTCAGCCGCCAGAAGTGGTTTATCAGTTCAATATAGTTCATGCTGTGTCGGTTTGATGGTTTTGTTCGTTTTAAAAGTTAGGGTGGGGGCTGTCTTTTTGTAGGGACAGCCCCCTCATGGTTTTGAAAAAAAAAGTTTGTGCGTGTGTAGTTTGTGTGTTAAAAAAAGAAGTCGGCTTCAATCGGCCATGTAAAAGCGTTTTCGCCCTTCGTTCAAGCGGCGGAGTACTTGTTTTATGCTCTTGCCTTCGGCAATTTCGATGATGGTGTTTTTGTTGATGCGTATGCGTTTCATGGGTGGTTGATTTTGTTTCAGAGTGTTGATTGTTATTTGTCCTTGCTCGCGCATATCGCGCAGTTCGGCTTCCGAAAAATATTCATATACTGTGCTCATAATGTTTCTATGTTGTTTTAAAGTGTTGGTTACTAAATTCGTGGTGGATTTATCCATTTTGTCATCTTGAGTGCAACGAAGTATCTTGAATGAAAAAATACAGAGATTCTTCGCTTTGCTCAGAAACAACGTTCGAGGAGCGTAGGCGACTCAATGATAAATGCTGTAAGGTGTTTATAATAAGTTGTTTGATATAAACTCTTTAAATGCACCACAGAAGGTTACTAATGTTTTTTGCTGTTGGTTTTTGTGTTTTCAAGATGTCAAAGAACTATTGCCCTACCGCGCAAGGGCGAGGCTGTATGGGTGTGTGTTTGTGTAAAAGCCTTATGCCGACAGTTGCTCGCAAGCTATTTGCCGGGCTTGTGCCAGCAGGGGGATGCGGTGTGCGTCGAGGCATTCTATTTCTTCTGTCAGCCTGTGGCGAAGCGCTTCTTCAAGTTCGTCGAGGGCATCCAAGCGGTGAGTCATGGCATAGAGGTGTAGCAGGCGGGTTTCGTCGTCGTCCTTAATCACTTCGGCCTCTATTATGAATTCGGGTTTCGAGAGTTCAACCGTTTGCACTTTTGCAAACCATGCATCGAGCTGTTTTACCTCGTCAATCAGCTCTGAAACAATAGATTCCACGTCGGCATAAGTGCCTGTGAGAGCTATGAAAAGCTGCTTGTTTTGTTCCGTTTTTTGCGCAAGAATAGCCATGAGTCAATATTTTACTGACCTGAAAATTTGTTTTCTATCTCTTAAAAAATTCAGAAGAATGGAGCGTGTGTCAAAAGCCGATTGATGGTATCAAATTGATATACTCTACTGTCATGTTGAACGATAGTGAAACATCTTTTCCTGTAAAAGGAGATTCTTCCCTACGGTGCAGAAGGACAAAAAGAGATTAAAATTTACTATTGATACACCCTCTTGGGTACGGTATGCCCCGCGCCCGTGTGTTCTTACCATCTGCCCGATGCAAGACGGTGATTTACGGGGAAAAGCATTTTAGAATACTTATAATTTTTTAATATACAATATGTTGTGTTTTAGATTGTTTTGCATATATTTGTAATATCGAAGTAATAATTAATAGCATAGTCTATTTGTTGTATTGTAAATAAAGTGATGTACACCTGATTTTTATCTGATGTGTGCTTTGGTTCCCGTTCAAGGGGGTGATAAATACCCTTGATGACTTCTCTGTTTAAAACACAATGCTGTCATGAAAAAATCTTTTTGCTGTTTGTTCGGCAAACGATTTGGCATAATGTGATATGAAAGAACAATAAAACACCGCAAGCACTTGTAAAACCCCGATGTTATGAAACTTATAACTGCAACTCTGTTTACAGAGATTACCGCCGAAGGGCATAAGAACCTTGAGAGCATACTAAAAAAACTGATACCCGAGGGGTACAAAATCAAGGAGATTATCTCTACCAAAATCGAGTCGTCGCCTACGTTGAGCCGTCTTGTGCGTAAAAACAGGTTGGTAGTGAAGGTTTTGCTTGAGACTAACGACGATGCCGAAGAAGACAATACGCTTTCGTTTAAGTTTTACTCTTTTTCTTAGTAAACAGTCTTCTCAAAGCATTGGGAACGGTCGTTGAAGTGCTCTTGTTTTCAGTTTGCTTTCAGGTGGATTAAGATTCAACCTGCCCGTATCGTAAAGATACGCTTGGTATTATAGTTTAAAAGCCTTGCCCGGGAGCAATAGTGGTCACTGCCGGTTGTTGTGTTAGTTTTGCCGGCAGGATTCGGAGCCGAAAGGCGGTTCTGAATTTCAAATGAACATTTACCACTTACGGGCAAGGCCTTTGTATGTTCTTGCGTATTGCCCCGAAAATTGCTTTCTTGCGTTTTATTCACGTTCATAACTATTGTTTTTCTAATGGTTTTGCTATCTTTGCACTCATTGACAGCCCCGTAGGTACGGCAAGCATGTCGGGTGATGATTACAAGACAAAGATATGTTCATTTGATAATTCATGCAAATATTTTGAACATTATTTTGTTCTCAAATGATATTTTTAACATTTGCTCTATGACCGAAAGTAGTATAATAGAACGCATCCTGCTGATAAAAAAAGAGTTAGGTTACGAAACCGATGGAGCCTTTGCCGATGCGGCAAATATCAGCCGTCCTAATTTTTCGCAGATGCTTAACGGAAACCGTACGATAGGCGAAAGTATCATCAATAAGATTTGTGTTCAGATGAACATAAACAAGGAGTGGCTTCTTACCGGCAACGGCAATATGCTCAACCCCACAGCGGCCGATATTCCCGTGCCTGTACCCGCCAATGTGGCCAATGTGCAGTATGTGCCTTTGGTGAGCCAGTATGCCTACGCTGGCTATTTGTGCGGATACAGCGATGCCGATTATATAGACGCCCTGCCCTTGGTTCCCGTATTGGTAGACCACGAGCTGAAGGGACGCTACATGATGTTTGAAGTAAAAGGCGAGAGCATGAACAACGGCACGGAAGAAAGCATACTGGAGGGCGACCGCCTGTTGGGGCGCGAAATAAAACGAGAACTCTGGAAATACAAGCTGCACATCAATAAGTGGGATTTTATTGTAGTGCATCGCACGGAAGGCATTTTGGTGAAGCGCATTACCGAGCACGATACCGAACAGGGCACAATAACCCTGCATTCGCTCAATTCGGAATATGACGACAGGGTGCTGTCGCTCAACGATGTAGCGCAGATTTTTAATGTCATAGAAGTGCATCGCAACCGTCGCCGGTAGTATTTGGCGGTTAGTTTATCAGCGAAGCAGATGCCGCTCCTACCTTTGAAACACACCAGCGAAAAAGATATGTTTCCTTTCGTCAGCATGACAGGAGTGGAAGCTTCCCCTTCCCCTTTGGGGAGGCGGGGTGGGTGTATAATTACACGCTCAACCCCTCCGTCACTACCAAAAAATATTTGGCCTTAACGTTACCCTTATCGCAGGGTAAAGCATGTTCTTGAGTGCATACCACACTGTGCGACAACAATAAACAAAATATAAACATAAATAAAACAAAAGAGAGAGAGGGGATGTTCGGACGAACATCCCCTCTCTGGCACTCACTTTTTTTACAAAAAGGATAATATTGATTCTTTTTTATTTAGAGACGTATACCACCCATTTGTCGGCGTTCACGTTTCCGTTAATGAAATAGTCGTAAGCATAGTCGCTGTATATTTTCTCCTGCGGGGTAAGCAGTTTGATGAGCGAATCGGCTTCGGGCTGCAACTCTTTGTTGAGCCAATCTTTCTTTTCTTTCTTGTTGCGCCCAAAAATTGAATAGATTTCAACCACTCGCTTCACGTTTGTAGAAAGTGCCTGCGGACGTTCGGCGGTGCTGATGTCGGTCACCGTGAAATCCATTGCGGGCAGGGTTTTTGTGGCTGCCGTGTCGTTTTTGTACGAGATTTTGAATCCTATTTGCTCAACAATTCCGTCGAAATACACTTCCGTTCCGTTGGTAAGGTCTTTCACGGTATTGTAGATATGGTCGGTTTTCACCTTTTTGAAAGGGATGCGGCGCGCGTAATAGAAATCTTGGTCCACCTTGCCCGAATCTTTTACGGTGATGGTGAAAGAGAGTATTTTATCGTAGTTTTCCTTAAATTCGAGTTTCAGTTCGTCTTTAATATTAACGTCTTTGATGGTTCCTTTCCAGTTGTTGAACACTACCATCGAGTCGATGAATCCGAGCATTTTTTCTTCGAGTTCAGCCGGTTTCATCTTTCCGTTCAAGCTGGCGTCAATCAGCGAGCAGAAGCGGTTTTGCTCTTCGTTCTGAAACTGGGCGTAGGTTTGAGGCTCTTCCGCCGTTTTTTTGTTGTTGCAGGCCGAAAGTACGCATGCGGCACAGGCAATGGCAAAGATAAGTTTTTTCATATCTGAAATAGTTCTGTTTTAATGAGGTATAAGCGTATTTATTATTGTTCAAGCCAATTTGATAGGTAATAAAAGGAAACCCTGCTGTAATAATCTTTCTGCTCAGCTGGTAGTGTATTTACCTGAGAATCTAATTGTTGCTTAAGTTCTTCATTGTCTAAGTTATTTATATACTCGCAACTGAGATTTATCGCTTTCTTCAGATTTGGAGGTAATTCGGAATTGAGTTTTTCTTGACTTATGTCTGTTACATAAAATTTATAATTGGGTGATGTGGATGCTTCTTCGTACTTATAATCAATTGTATTTCCTTTTTTCTTTATTATTCCATCGAAGAAGACATTCGAATAACCATCAAGCTCTTTTACCTTATTGTACATATAGTTGTTCTTAAGGCTATCGGCATATATAAACTCTGAATGGTATAGTGTTAAATGAACAAATTCGCTTATCTTAATATTTATTTTAAATGAAAGTTCTTTAAATTTAGAACCTTCGTAATATCGGTCTGTTAGTTCAATATCTGTTATCCATCCAATCCAGTTGGTCAATACTTTTACAGAGTCCATATACGAAAGTACGTTTTGGTCGAATTGTTGTTGTATATCGGCTTTTTTTATTTCGTTATATGTTTCATTTATAGCGCAGCTATTTACATAAAGTTTTCGGACAAATTCGTTCTGTTCTTTATTACCGTATTCGAAATAAGGCTTTCTGTTTATATTAGAACAAGACAGTAAACAACAAGAAATGATAAATAAAAAAGTTAGTTTTTTCATATCTGAAATAGTTCTGTTTTTTGTTTCAGAACAAAAGTAAGTAAAAAAGAAATATTCCAGAGTTTTTTACTGTAAAGAGTTTTCATCGGCTCTTGGAAAGTTCGCCTATTTTTTGTATATTAGAACATACCACAAACTATACACATTTTTTATAAACTTAACACAAACACAAATAATAGTATGGCAAAGAAAACAAAGCAGGAAGTGCTTATTGATATCAAGGTGCAGTACAAATCTGCAATAGAGGGCATGGCCGAATGTCAGGCAAAAATAAAGGCTTTGAAAAATCAGATCAAAGATTTGAAAGACACTTTTCAGAACGATAAGTCGTCCGAAAGCTATAAAAAATCGCTAAAGATGCTTAATGTGGAGGTAAAAGCGGCACAAGAACAAATGAAGATGTATGAAAAAGCGATTATGGGCAGCATTCTATCCGAAACGGCACACGAAAGCAGTTTAAATAGTTTGCGTTCAAAATTAGTAAGTACCACAAAAGAGTTTGATAATTTAAGTAAAGCAGAGCGCGAAAGCGCAAAAGGAACGGCTCTCTTAACTAAAATGAAAAACTTGCAATTGGAAATAAATAAAGCCGAAAAAGCGAGTAAGGATTTACAAACTAATCTGGGAAGTTACAAAAATATAGACAGTGGCTTAATGGAACTGTTGAAAGCTGTGAATCCACAGGTTGGAACGTTGGTAGAGAAAATTCAGTCGTCGGAAATTGCTACAAATCTTTTGGGGAAGGCGCAAAACAATTTAGCTAAGTCGTTTGGATTAAGCAAAGCGGCTGCTGGTGGGCTTGCGCAGATTGGTTTAGTTATTCTGTCAATGATAGTCTCGTCCTTGATTGAAAAATACAAGGAATGGAGAGAGGAGCAGGAAAAAATAGCACAACAAGCCCGCCTCGTAAAAGAAAATGTGAATGAAGCAATGTTGGATGGAGCTAAAAATGCTAAAAAAGAACAAGTAGAATTGAGATTGCTTTATAAAGCAACGCAAAATGTAAATAAATCGAATGAAGAAAGGTTGGCCGCGGCTAAAGAACTCCAAAGAAGGTATCCCAAGTATTTTGAAAATATGTCTACCGAAGAAATTTTAGCAGGTAAAGGAGCCACAGCATACGATAATTTAACGAAATCTATTCTTAAGACTGCAAGGGCAAGAGCTGCTGCAGATAAGATTGTCCAGAACGAGATTAAAATACTTGAGTTAGAAGAAAAGCGAACAAATTTATTGGCGAAAAAAAAGGAAGCAGAAGATGCGGCTAAAGTCACAAAAGGAAGAAATTCAACAAACAATGTACCTATACCTTCGTTTGGACTTGCTAATGCTGCTGCTTCAACATCTGCGCTAATAGAAAATAAATCTAAAGATGATGCAGTAGAACGGTATAATAAGTTAATTAAAAGTCTAAATATTGATATCCAGTTATATAAAGACGCAAATAAAAAACTTGAAAAGTCAATAGATAATGCCAATGTCATATTTAAAGAAGGTCCAGTAGAAGATGAAAAACCAACAACACCTTATTCATCTTCAGGTGATTTGACCAAAGAGGAAGAAGCCCGAAGAATGAAAACTATTCAGGAAACAACAGAATACGAGATAAACCAAAAAGCTAAGGCCGCAAGAGAAATAGCAGATGACGAAAATAAGAGTTATGAAGAGAGGGTTGCTTCACTGATAGAATTTTATGCACAACAAGAATTATTGACTCGAGAGCAGGAAGCGGCAATCTTACTCGATACAGAACTAACTGCTGAAGAAATAAGCTTGATAAAACAAAAATCGAAGGATAAACAAATAGAACTTCAGAAAAACTCTAATAAAGAATTGGCGGATTTATTAGACCAACACACCCAAAAAGAGAAAGAGCGAGTCAGAATTGATGTTGAAAATAAGCTTGCTACTGTAAAGAAAGGCTCGGAAGAAGAACTGACGCTGAAATTGCAGCAATTGGAAGCCCAACGTTTGGCCGAAGTAGAAGCAGCCAAAAAAACAGGGGCAGATGTTGAAGCAATTAATGAAAAATACAGGAAGCAGGAAGTTCAGGCGCGTGAAACTCATAATGCAACCCTCAACAATCAGCGTCAGATTGAGTGGCAAAACCAGATAATGCAGGCTCAGCTTGATGGACAGGATACGCTCACCATGAGAATAGAGCAAAAAAAAGCTGAGATAAATAGTCTGCGTCAGTTGGAGGACGAAACGGACGTCGAATACATGAATAGAAAGCTGCAATTAGAGCAAGAAAAGGAAGCTCTTGAAAAAGAAGCCACAGCAAAACGTTACGAAAACTTACAAAAAACATTCGACGGCATTAAAGCTGTAGGGGCAGGGCTTGAAGATTTGTTTGGCGCTTGGGCAGAAGAAAGTGCGGCAATGGCTTCGTTCAATAAGGCAATGGCACTGTTTAATATTGGAGTAGCTTCGGCTGAGGCAATAGCCAATGCGGTAAAAGCAGCGAAAGGTGGAACAGCGTTCGATTATGTAGCTCAAATAGGTGTTGCCGTTGGTGCGGTTATGACTAATGTTGCCAAGGCAAAGAAATTGCTGAATTCAGAAAAAGCACCCAAAGCTTCAACAAAATCGGCAGATACCCAGAAAAAAGCCGAAGGAGGTTTGATAACGGGCCCCGGTTCGGGAACATCGGACGACATTCCGGCTATGTTGAGCAATGGCGAAAGTGTGCTTACGGCAAGGGCTACGTCTATGTTTTCGCCTATTTTGTCGGCTTTCAACCAGTTGGGTGGCGGTGTGCCTTTCTCAACGGGACAGGTGTCGGCTCAGGTGATGGGCGAGGAGATGTTGGCACGGGCTTTTTCGAGGGCGGTGGCACAGATGCCCAACCCCGTAGTGTCGGTCGAGGAGATTAACAATACCGATGCTCGTGTTCAGGTGGTAGACAACTACCGGGCTTTGTAAAAAAAACAGAAAACCTTTGCAAGTTTTGCTGCAAAATAAGTTCAGCGAAACTTGCAAAATAGCCCGAAAATCGTTATATTAGATCATATACACAAACACACAAAAATAAGCACACACACAACACAGTATGAAAGTATTTGAAGCACTTACCTTTGCCCGTCCTTTAGTTGAAAGCATTCTGCAAGCCGGAGCCAATCCGAAGGATGTACAGTATCTGGAGATGTATTCCGAATACCTTCGCCTTGAGGGAGAAGGGCACAAAAAAGTATATATCGCAGCCGTTCTTTCGGACGAATACGATATTACCGAACGTACGTTTTACGATATCATAAAACGTCTTGGACGCGATTTAAACTAACAAAGAATCGTAGAGCAAATATCCGCTCAGCAATATCATTACAACCGCTGTAACCACTACCGCCCAGAGGAATGTCTGACGGCTACGGGTGCGGCGGTTGTTGTTGCGTTCGGACACGAAGTTTGCAATAGCCAATATGGCACTCAGTATAGCAACGATAAGTGCTATCTCGGTTTTAGGGAATCCAAAATAGTTGGAAATAAAATACAGTGCAATAAGAATCACTGAAACCAGGGTATATAAAATACAGGTTCTCATAACACGATTGTGTATTATCAACATTCTTTAAGTTTGTTTTATTTGCCTTATTTATTTACAATTCTTTTTTTTAACCAAGCAAGAGCGATTCCCTCTTGCAAACACGTATCAACTCCGTAACAATCAAAAAAACAGAAGAGGAATCAAATCCAAAAAATCTTATAGATAGCTTCGCAAGCTTCGGCTTCGGTATCGAAAATATCAACGATGGTGCGCTCCCCATCTTCGTCGCAAAAGAAAACTTCCCACTTATTATTATCTTGAAACATGTTCAGGGCACTGTTTTTAAGTGTTCCGTCGAACGAGTATGCCGTTTCTTTAATTCCGAGCGAGTCTAACTTTTCTTCCAGCGTTTTCGTATCCATCAATTAAGTCAGAATGATTCAAGGTGCAAGGTAATAAAATTATTGATAAAGAATGGTGTTTGAAGCCCAAAAATCAGAAAAATAAAACTTTTCATTAATTGCTCTTCTGCTCTGGGTAACTGCAACCGCATTTCAGCATTCAGCTCCTTTTTGTTTCCTTTTATTTATGTGTTTGGTGTGTAATATGTTGTTTATTATACTGTTATACACTGAAAACGGATTGCAGTGCTTAGAGGTTGCATTATTCGTTTTGCGGATTGTTTTTTCGTAAATTAGAACAGGTTCAAGAAGAAAAGGGCCTTCCACACAAACACAAAATTACAATGATAGAAATTAATGGAATAATCGGAAACGAGAAAGGAGAGGTTTCGCTCCTTTCGGTTATCGAACAGGTAGAGAAAGAAAACGCCGGCGGAATTCACGTCAAAATTAACTCGGTGGGCGGCGATTTGGATGTCGGCTTTTCTATCTACAACTACCTCAAGAACCTCAACCGTGAGGTTACCACAGAGTGTGTCGAGAATTGTGCTTCGGCAGCTTCCATTATCTTCCTTGCAGGTACGCGCCGCATAGCGGGTTGCCCAATCATGATTCACAATCCTTTCGTGGACGGGGTGTCGGGCGACAGTGCAGACCTTCGCACCATTGCCGACTGGATTGAGCAAAAGGAACTGCAAGCCGAAGGTATCTATGCCGAACGCACACGCCTCGACCGTAAAACCCTCTCGGCGTTGATGGAAACCGAAAGCTACATCTCGCAAACACAAGCCGTTGCAATGGGGTTCGCAACGGAGGCAAAGCACATAGCTTTTGCACGCTATAACCAGAGCCCCGATTTATTAACACATAACAAAACAAAACGAAAAAAAATGGCAAAATCATTTATTGCAGGGCTGCTTGGCAGACGCGGCAGCCGTAGCAGAGTGAGGTCGTATATGTTAGACCTTACAACAGTCGATGGGCTGACGCTGTTTGTAGACCGCACTGAGGGCGAACCTCAGATTGGCGACACAGCCGAGCCTGATGGCGAATTTGCGATGCCCGACGGACGCATCATAGTGGTAGAAGGCGGAGTTATCACCGACATCGTAGAGGCATCGGCCGAAGGCGATGAGAAAGAAACAGCCGCTCCAGCCACAGGCGACCAGTTTTCGGCTATCGAAGCCGCCTTGCAAGAGGCTCTCGACGAAATTCAGCTTCTGAAGGAACAGTTAGCCACCGCTAAAGCTTTGGCCAAGAGCCAAGACGATATCCGCATACTGAACGCCGTTAAGATTGCAGGCGGCGCAGGCAAACTGCTGAAAGGATACCGTTCGGTTTACAAACCATCGGGGCGTGCCGGCAACAATGCCCGTATGACTTATCGCAAAGAAAGCCTCGTATCTAAAAAACTGGCCGAAGAAAAAGAAAAACGGGGATTCAAATAAGTAATCGTTACACTTCATTTTAACACAAACACTTAAAAACACAAATATTTTAAATCATGGCAAGTACAGGACAAGATTTTATTAAAAACCTAACTCCCGATAACGGAGCCGTAACCAATTTGCGCGAGCTTCTGTTCTTATCGGTGCTTCAGAGCGAAGCTATTGAAAAGGTACTCACCGTTCAGCCCGGAGCCATTCATGGCAAAAAGATAGGCGGAATAGGCAACATGGGGCTTGTGGGCGAAATTCAGAACGCCTGCCGTCCGCAGTTTAACGCAACGGCTATCGCCACCCAAGAAAAAGAGTGGGATTTGGGCGAATTTACCGTAGCCGAAGAAATCTGCTACAAAGACCTTAAAGAAACATTGGTTCGCTATGCGATGCGTACAAAAACGAGCGTTGCCGACCTTACAGGTACAGACTACATAGACCTTATCGTTGAGCCTCGCCTGCGCGAAGCATTGACACGCATGTTGTGGCGTTTGTTCTGGTTTGGCGACAAAGACGCTAAGAACGTATCGGCGGGCGGTATTGTAACCGACACTGTCGACACAAAATACTTCGATGTGTGCGACGGACTTTTCAAACGCTTGTTTGCTCTTACGGCAGCCAATCCCGATCAACATGTTGAAATAGACGCCAATGGCTCGGCTACTTACAAGGCGCAACGCGACGACCTTCGCGCTGCCGGCGTGGCAACAGCCATCTTCGACGATTTGATTTACAACGCCGACATGCGTTTGCGTCAGGCTTCAGACAAGGTTGTTTTGGCAACTCAATCGTTTGCCGATGCTTTGGCTATCGACGTGAAGCGCACCACAGGCTCAGACCTGCAATGGGAATCGCTTTTCGACGGATTCATCAGCGCAACCAAGTTCAACGGTCAGGAAATCATCGCTTTGCCTATCTGGGACGATATGATTGCCGCCTTCGAAGACAACGGAACCACTTACAACAAGCCTCACCGTGTGGTTTACGCCTCTCGTTCGGCTCTTTGGGCGGGTGTAGCTTCCGAAAATCTGGTTGGCGAACTCGATATCTGGTTCTCGAAAGACGACCAAGTGAACCGTATGCTCGTTCGTGACGAGATAGGTACGCTTGTCTGGGAAAACGACCTTGTTCGTTTCGGATACTAAAACACTCCATTTGGCTTCCTCCCCCCCCTCGAATGGGAGAAGACGATGAAACAAACAAAACAACAAACAATTAAATTTTTAACACAAACACTTAAAACACAAAAATTATTATGGGATATTGTGATGGAATCTTAGAAAAAGATATCGAAGTAACATGCGAAGACCTTGTAGTGAAAGGTATCGAAGCAAACGGTGTGATAATCAACCGTAAGGATATAAAATTTTCGGAAGTCGCATTCAATAATGATAATAAGAATATTATCGAAAAACTGACTCTGAACGAAGGAACGAAAGGTTACAAAATTTATGTGCCTACGCCAACTCCTTTCAGCGGAACCACCACAACGATGGAAGAAGGTACAAACCGCAAGACTTTTACCAACAACCTTGGCTTCGTGATTCTTGATAACGGCCCCGAAGTGGCTCAGATTATCGACGCGTTGGCAACCGGCGAATTTGTTGTCGTTTACGAAAACAAATACAAAGGCTTGCAAAAAACAACAAGTCCGGGAGCAGCTACTTACCAGATAGTTGGTTATTACCAAGGCTTGAAGGCTTCAACCTTAGAAAACGACAAATATTCGGACGATACCGAAGGCGGATGGAACGTTGTTCTTACCGAAACAAAAGTGCCAAAATCGGCTCTATTCCTTTACGCGGGTTCGGCCGAAGCTTCGACAGCGGCATTTAAAACTTTGCTCGACGAAGCACAGGCTTAATCCCCCGCCAACCAACATCATGACAGAGCAGGAAATCATGAGCCTGCTTCAAGAAATGAAAGCTCGCTCCTTGTCGGGCGGGCTTTCTTCTTCCGACCGCAGGTTTATAGAACAGTACTACGAGCGGATAACTTTCCGCCCCTTCGCACGAACTTCGTGTGGCCGATGCTACAACGATGCTTTTATAGAAATGTACACAACCTTAAAAAAACACGGACTCAGACCTATGTCAAAATTCAGATTATGCAACGGAGTTGTTCTCCAATCGGCACGTTTCAAAGAAATTGTGACCAACGCTAACATGACCGACCAGATAGCCTTGCTTTGGCTCAAAGACAATCCGCACCGTATCGGTCTTTTCTCACGCTATCCCGAAAACTGGAAGGAGCTTATAGAACAAGACGAACCCCAACCGCAAAGCAGTGAAGAAACACCCGAAAACGAAACGGAAGCAGCCCTGCAAACCGAAAATCAACCAAAACGAGTAAAAAAACAGAGAAAACACATTAACCCATGAATGTAAAAACAGTAAAAGATGCCGAAAAACGGATAGATGTGCCTTCCATCGCCCACCTTGGCATTCAGGCTTACAATCATAACAACCTCTATCCGCAGGATATCAAGGCCATTGTGGCAAACTCCGAGTCGGGGGCAAGCTGCCTGAACCGTTACGTTCAGTTCATTCAGGGCAACGGGTTCAAGGATGTGGCTTTTGCCGAGACGGTACTCAATGCGATGGGCGACACGGCCGACGACATTCTGCAACAGGTGGCCGACGACCTTGCCTCCTTCGATGGATTTGCCCTCCACGTCAATTACGATGCTTTGGGCGAAATAGTTGAGGTGTACCACGTTCCGTTCGAGAATTGCCGCTTGGGCGAGGAAGACGAGCAGGGCTTTGTGTCGCGCATTGCGGTCTTTGTTGATTGGAGCGGAACCAAACGCCGCGGCACGAAGGTGCTTCGCCCCACACGCGATACGGTCGATTATATCGACATCTTCAATCCCGACAAAGACACTGTGCAGAAGCAGATTGCCGATGCCGGCGGATTGGAAGCTTACAAGGGGCAGATTCTCTGGGTGTCGAGCGCAGGTAAGCAAGAGTATCCGAAAGCCGTTTACGACTGTGTGGTTACTCAGATGTCGACCGAAGAAGGCTTGTCGAACATCGCCTACCGCAATACCCGCAACAACTTCAATCCTTCGGGCATGCTTGTCACAAAGCGGGGCATGAACATATCGGCCGAAAACGAGGAATCGGCTTTCGATTCGCTCTCCATTGCCGAAGAAGTGGCTAAGATTCAGGGCGATGTAAACACCAATAAGATTCTGCACGTGGAAGTAGAGTACGATGAGGAAGTGCCTCAGTTTGTGTCTTTTGGCGGAACAAATTACGATCAGGATTATAGCGTGACCAGCGATACGGCTTGCGAGAAAATCTATTCTGCTTTTGGGCAGGAGGCATGGCATCGCATCCGCAAGGGGAGCTTGGGCTTTTCGAGCGAGGTGCTTGTTGAGGCTTACGAAAATTATTCTACGGTTACCGGAACGCAACGCCGCATGATAGAGCGTGCTTTCGATAAGATATTCAGGTATTGGCACATGGCTGTGCCCACTACCGACTTTACGATTGAACCTTTAAAATACGTATCGAGTGAAACAACTGACAACAATTGAACAGATAAAACAGAACACGCGCTTCGTGTCGAAACACGTTGACGATGGCCGTATCGGTCTTTGTATCGACGAGGCCGAACGGCTCGATGTGAAACCTCAGCTTGGCGATGCCCTTTACGTGCAGCTCAAAGAGTGGGCTGGCGATAATCCGCCTGCCGGCTTGCCCGACTTTGCCCAATTGATGGATGGTGGGCAGTACGAAGACTGCCGAGGCAACCTTCGTGAGTTTGCAGGCTTGCGCATGGCGCTCAACTATTATGTGTATGCGCGGTTGGTGCGGCAAACCAGCTTTTCGGTTACCCGTTTCGGTTTTGTCGAAAAACAAGACCAGTATTCCACTCAAGCCGAATTGCAGGAACGCCTTGCTGCCGAGAAAGATGCCCGCACAGTGGCCGACACCTATATGGGCGAGTGCTTGGCATACCTGCAAGCCCGCAAAGATCATTTCGCGGCTTTTGGCGGAGGTAAGCAAAAAAACAGATTACGAATTTCAATAATAGGAGATTAAAAATTATGGCAGACGAAACTTTATTAAGCAGAGCCACACAAATAAAAGAAGAAACCGAAGCCGGTGCTAATACCGCCGAGCGTGTTGGCGGGGTGCTTGAGGATATTATAAAAGACAGTAGTTGGAGCACAAAATCGTTCGATTCATTTTCTGATTTTATAGCATCGCTCGATACTATTGCCGAATACACAACTACGGAAGGCAAAAAGAATTGGAGTGTAGACATAACAGGCCGTGTATCTACCTATCAGGTAATGACTTGGCGAGCGCAACCCAACAGGACTGTGCAGGTTGTTTTTGGCGATTTGCTCGTTAAGGAAGATGGAACCATCGACCTAACGGCCACGGCGGCTCGTGGTACAATTATTTGGCGATGGGGGGCTATTGTAGGGGGTAATGCTACTTACGAAAAATGGAAAACGTTGGCCGATTACAATGTCGACACACTTTCGGAATTGAACAACAAAGCCGACAAACTGAACGGCGACAATGTCCCGGTTGTGTATCACGATTTGGTAAACCCTGTCTTCGAGGGCTTTATTGATACTCCTATCCAAAAAGTGGGTGCGGATGGCACGTTCGAGGGTATTTATTACAGCACGGCATCCCGTTGTTTTGGCGCGAGAATCAATAACGATGGCAATGTTGTATATACCAATGTGATACCCGGCGATGACGTTACCTTCACTTACTACAATACGAAGGATGTTTTCGGCACGGACTGTCCCTTCCCCAACAAGGTTTATTCGTGTGACGACAGGTTGTATTTGTGGAACGGTACGGATTTGGCCGAAGCCTTCAACAGTGCGAGATTTGAACGCCGCATAGCCTTTGTTACGGAACTCACGGAAAATATATTACCGATAGGCGAGGCAATGACCATCTACAAGGCAACCGGCAAGAACCTGCTGAAGCTGGAAGTAAAACCAAACGACAGTTCAACCAATTGGACAAATATCCCATTGGATGCTGATACGAGCATCGACCTGAGCGCAATGTTACCGACCGATGCTTTGCTGCGTGTTACCCGCGCAACAGTCGACAGTGTTGCGACAGTTTATTTATTCACCCGTGTAAATCAATAATAACTATGAAATACGAAATAAAACATAACGAAAATACCTATCAGGTAGACGATTTGCTGATGCTTGACAGGCAATCGAAAGAATTTCAGGTCTTTGCCTCCGAAGCCCAAAAGCAATCTTTTGACGGCGGCTGTATCATAAATACAGACAACGCAACCCTAATGATATACTCCACAGGGAGAGTTTTAGTAGCCCTAACAGAAGAAAGCGAGGTGAACAATGGATAAGTACGGATGGAAAGATATGTATTACGATGCGTACGGAGCAATTGTTGATAAAAGTACGGCGAGGTTTTTTAGTGTACTTGGCAGAAACAATAGCAATGGGACATCAAACGACCCATGGAATAATTCCTATATGACACAAATAGGGAATAATATTCTTGGTATAGGTTATTTCCCGCAAATCGCGACAATGCCAACTAATCCCCCCGGCTTTCAGTTTATTGTAGGGCATGGAATAAATCGTACGGTAATAGATGTGTTGAATACTTCGAATCAAACATCGGGTAGATATATGTCCATTTGCGATGCGACCATACAACGCGTTGTGGGTATAGGTAGTGTTGCGTCGTATTACAAAAGGTGTGAACTTAAAGAATCTGCCGTTAGCTCTTGGGTTGCCATGGGCAATGCAACTAATAAGATAAAATATAATTGTATTTATCATAAGGCAGCCACATGGATGTACTACATATATCAATCAACATTTGTTGACCCTGCGGGATTTGCACTATCTCCTGTGTTGAACTACGCATACTCTCAATCATCGCTATTTGTGCGAGGGAGTGTGATTATTACGCAAGCAGACATGATAAATATATCTAACACGTACATGGCATTTGACCGTGTGGCTTTCCGGATTGGCACTGAAACGGAAGCAACATTGCTTACAGGCAACACAGCCGACGAGTTGCGTCAGAATTTCGTTGACAGATGTACAGCCGCCGGAATAACAAATATCCCTGCTTATACGGAATATGGCGGTGCGAATGTGCCGGCGGGTCGCTGGGTGTTTTCCAACAACTCCGTAGCGGGCGATTACGATGTTATCGAGGGCGGCGAAATAGACAGCTTTGCAAAAACAAGGGGTATATACTTCGGTTATTCCAACCAAACGGTTAAGCCGATAGTCATAGCCTCTGATGGTACGGCGGCGGCTTCGTTCAATGCGGATAGCCCAAAGGAAAGTATTGCGATATCCGATAATAATATTACCCTCGATGCCGACACCACCGTTCGCACCGAAGGGTACATAGACAGTAACATAATCTGGCTGGGCGGCTTGCGAAAGCTGAATATGCTCAACATACTGCACAATCTGCCCGTGGATAGTGGCGTAGCCGTAGATAGCACTTTTGCTTTTGGCCATAAGCTCGATAAAATAGACGGTGTAAACGAGTCGCTAAACCAGCCTTTCGATGGCATCACGGTTGCCGTGCCTGTACAAATGAGTACTACGGCAACGCCCGAAGCCATTGTATTCTGTAAGGGAATGTTTGCAGGGCAAAATACATTTGCCGCCAAAGTGGGCGATACGTATTATAACAATTGGGTAGGTCGTGATAATTATGCGGATGGAAGTGGAAAACCGCTTACCGACCGTTTATTCGTTCACAACGACCAAAAGTATTATTGGGATGGCTCAAAGATGATAGAGGCCAACACCTCTATCGAACCCGATACGATGTATATCGTTCGCTCGGACGACAACAACGAGGCAACCGTGACTTACAAAGGCACTACTTACAGCTCGTCGCTCGTTACCCGCAACAATGTGTTTATGGGCGTCAGTGGAGTGGAATCGTTCACACCGAGCAGCAATGCCGTGATACTCCCCGTACGCGATGTTATCAATTATCAGACCGTACAATTACGTATTGTGGAGAGTATTCCGAGCGATAAAATCACATCGGGAAGCTTGTCGTCCGGTTATTGGTATTTTGTGGCTCCCAATTCGATAGGCGATACATCGGGAACGGTTACTTATAATGGCAAAACATACCCATGCCTCAGTTCGTTTCTTGCTACCGACACAACCACATTCACTCTTAAGGGCGCATGCCATTTGCGTAGATGCTGGGCGCAGGACTTCGATTTTAACGCTGAGAATATCGACGAAGATTTCTGGAAAGATAAGCAAAAGCCTTACTATTTCCATCTGAACCCGGACGATTGCCGTTGTATGAAAGCCAACAATTCGCCTGCGGCAAATGAAATGCGGACAGACAGTGACGGCAATTACATTGCTTCCGGACATCCCGATTTCTACTCCGAATTTACGGGGGTGAACGGCATCAAATCGCCAGCCTTCGACATTACAGGCACATTCATGCAAGTGCGCATCCCCATAACCACCCTTAATGCTATGTAAGCCTATGGAAGAGCATATAAGTAATATCAGCTACGGGTCGGCTTTGGTAGAAGAAAAGGATATCCTGCAATCGGTTACTTCTGCCAGTTATAACACAGCCGAAGCGGATGTGCTGGAAAGCCAATCGGTTACTTCTGCCAGTTATAACACTGCCGAAGCGGATGTGCTGGAAAACCAGTCGGTTAGCACCGCAGCCTATTGGAGCGAGGAGACGGGGAGGTCTCTCCTTATGTTCATCTAATCTATAAACACAGAGGCTGGCCAGAAAAGAAATAGTAAAACATTTTTGGTCGGCCTCTTAATTTTTTCACGAATTGTTAAAACATAAACTTTCAGTACAAAATGAATACAATATCATATACAGACAATTTTCTGATTGGCTTGTTCCACTTCTTTGTTTGGGCAAAATGGCTTTTGCTGGCGGCTTTGGCTCTTACCTGTGCCGACCTGCGGTTTGGCATAGCGGCTTCGCGCTACCGGGGCGAGTTGGTTAAGTTTTCGCGGGCGGTGAGGCGTACGGTCGATAAAATAATAGGCTTCGTCATGTGGATTGTTATGGCTTATGCCTTCGGTAAGGCTTTTGGGCAACCGTTTGGCATAGAGCTGCTTCCGCTGATTATGCTCTTGGTGATATACTGCATCGAAGCCGAGAGTGTTTACGTAAACTATTATGCGGCACGGGGCAAGCGGGTGAAAGTGAAATTTTATAAGCTGCTTGGCAAGAAAGCGGATTTGATTGAATTTGAAGAAGAAAAGGAGGAAACAAAAAATGATAACAATAGAACAAGTTAAAACAATATATCCACAGGCTAAGCAGAGCCGTATAGAGCTTTTGCTGCCTTTTCTGAACCAGTTTATGGAGGTTTACGAGATAAACACACCCATGCGCAGGGCTGCTTTTCTGGCTCAGGTAGGGCACGAGTCGGGGCAGCTTCGGTATATGGAAGAAATAGCTTCGGGCAAGGCTTACGAGGGTCGCCGCGATTTGGGCAATGTGTACAAAGGCGATGGCGTGAAGTTCAAAGGGCGCGGATTGATTCAGATAACCGGGCGCAGCAACTACAAGCAGGTTTCGGAGGCTTTCGGTATCGACTTGCTTGCCAATCCCAACTTACTTGCTTCGCCCGAATATGCCGTGCGCTCGGCTTGCTGGTGGTGGCACAATCGGGGGTTGAACGACCTTGCCGACCTTAATACCATCAATTCATTCAAAAAAATAACCCGAATCATCAACGGCGGATACAACGGTTACGACGACCGCTGCTTGCTTTGGAGCCGGGCAAAAAGAACTTTGGAGGTATGAGCAGGCATTGGGTAAGCATTGCCGTGGGTTTGCTTTGCTTTTTGGCGGGTTTTCTGCTTGGCAGGCAGTTAATCAACGAAAAAGAAGAAATAAAATATGTGAAAGGCGATACGGTGAAGCAGATAGTGGAAGTACCGCAGCCATACAGGGTTGAAATTCCGGCGAAGCCTGTTTACGTTTACCGTACCGATACGGTCGATAGGCTTGTGGTGCAGGTGGTAGATTCGGCTAAGATTGTGGAAGACTGGACAGCCTGCCGCAGCTACAAGCAAACCCTCTTTGACGACCGCAACGGACGGCTCGATGTAGACCTTTCGGTTCAGTACAATTCGCTGCAAAGGCTTAGTTATGAGTTCATCCCCATTCACAAAGAAGTGACCGTTGCCCGGCAGCCCGTATGGCAGCCGTTTGTGTCGGCGTCGTATTCATCGCTGGGTGGAATGGGCATCGGTGGCGGAGTGTTTTATCACCGTTTGGGTGTAGAGTTCCGCTATGTGACCGACTTCGACCGGAAAGGCATGGACGTGAGCCTCAAATACAAGTTTTAAGATGCTGAAGGGGGGGAGGGCGAGGCGCTCCCTCCTTCAGAACGACAAAACGCTGTATTATCAATACCGGTAAAAATACATTTTTCGGATGTAGTAATATTATTATGAAATGCTAACATTTTAATTAACCTGTCCGTTTTTTTGTGCAATATTCTTTCATACTTTTGCATTCATGATTTAAAAAAAACGATTAGATATTATGGATTATCAAACTGAACTTAATAAAGATATAAAGATGCGCACGGCACGGTTGCAGGAAACTGTGCGTTGCTTAGGTGCGGATGCTTGCATCCTGTCTACCTCGGTAAATGTGTTTTACACAACAGGCATTATCTATGCCGGATACTTCTATCTGCCAGCCGAGGGCGAGGCTTTGCATTTTGTGAAGCGTCCTTCGGACGTATGGCTACCCAATACGGTGTTTATCCGCAAACCCGAACAGATTGCCGAAGAACTGCAAAACAGGGGTTTACCTCTGCCCACAAAGGTATTGCTTGAGGCCGACGCACTGTCGTACAACAGTTGCAACCGCCTGATAGGCGCATTGAATATAAAGGAAACGGTAGATGCTTCGCCTTTGCTACGCAAGCAACGGAGCGTGAAAACCGATTTGGAGATAAGTCAGGTAAGGATTTGCGCCGAGCGTCATATGGCCGTCTATGGGCTTATCCCCTCGCTATACAGGCATGGGATGACCGACGTTGCGCTACAAGCCGAGATAGAGCGTGAGATGCTGCTGCACGGTTCGTCGGGGCTTTTCCGTACTTATGGCGAAAACATGGACGTTTACCAAGGCAGCCTACTGGCGGGCGAGAATGCCGAAGAACCATCGCCCTTCGATTTCGCGCTGGGTGGAAAAGGTGTATCGCCATCGCTGCCGATAGGTGCTTGCGGAGCTGTGATTGGCAAAGGACAGACCATTATGGTCGATTTGGCGGGTAACTACACGCCGTGGATGACCGACCTATCGCGTGTATATTCCGTTGGTAAAACTTCCGATTTGGCACTTAAAGCCCATCAGGCATCCATCGAGATACACAACATAGCCCGCGACACAGCCCGCGTGGGTACTCCCTGTGCCGATTTGTACAACATGGCAGTTGATGTAACTAAAAAACACGGCCTCGAACCCTATTTTATGGGGACTAAACAGCAAGCCAAATTTGTTGGCCACGGCGTAGGCATAGAAATAAACGAAGTACCTGTGCTGATGCCCCGTTCTAAGGATTTACTGGAAGAAAACATCGTTTTTGCCCTCGAACCCAAGTATGTGATACCCGGTGTAGGCCCCGTGGGGATAGAAAACACATATCTGGTTACAGCCGGAGGCATAGAAAACCTCACGCCGATAGAAGAAAATATTATAGAACTGTAAGAGAAACAACACGCAATGAACCACCTCACCATAAACATAAAAGGCGAATTGTGGAATCTGGAAAACAATCCGCTTGTGATGGGTATTCTCAACATCACGCCCGATTCGTTTTTTTCGGGTAGCCGCAAGCAAACCCAGAAGGAAATTGTGGAACGTGCCGCCCAGATTATCGGCGAAGGCGGACGCATTATCGACATCGGTGCGCAGTCTACAACGCCTACATCAACCCTGCTTACCGCCCAAGAGGAAATAGAACGCCTACGGGGGGCTATGCCCGTCTTGAACAGCGAGTTTCCCGATGCGATTTTTTCTATCGACACGTTTTATGCCGATGTGGCGCGCTGTGCGGTTGAAGAATACGGCGTGGCTATCGTGAACGACATATCGGGCGGCCAGATTGACGCAAACATGTTCCAAACTGTTGCCAACCTGCACGTACCATACATACTGATGCACATGCGGGGTATGCCTCAAACCATGCAACAGTACACCGGGTACGACGACCTTGTTCAGGACATTTTCTTCTATTTCTCGGAGAAGATAGCCCAACTCCGTCAGTTGGGTGTTTGCGATGTGATTGTTGACCCCGGATTCGGTTTCAGCAAAACATTGGCGCAGAACTACGAGCTGTTTCGCCAACTGGACAAATTTCAGGTGTTTGAACTGCCTTTGCTGGTGGGTATTTCGCGTAAGTCTATGATATACAAACTTCTGAATATAACTCCTGCCCAAAGCCTCAACGCTACCAGCGTGCTGAATGCTTTTGCCTTGGAACACGGTGCTAATATTTTGCGGGTGCACGATGTTAAAGAAGCTGTAGAAACGGTGACGATAATGAAACAATTAGTATCTTGATGCCAATTTTGTAGAAAACGCGGTATATGCTCGAACATTTCGGAATAAAGGATATAATAGACATCATACTCACGGCAGTGGTTATGTACCAGCTTTACCGTTTGGTGAAGCGTTCGGGCATGACGGCTATCTTTAACGGCATTGTGGCTTTCATCATCCTGTGGATACTGATAACCCATGTATTGCAAATGCGGTTGATGGGCGCCATTCTCGACAAGTTTGTGAACGTGGGGTTGTTGGTAATCATCATCCTTTTTCAGGACGAGATACGGCGTTTCCTTGTGAGCTTGGGCACTAATCGCACCTTTAAGTACTTGGCAAGGGTGTTTGGCGCAAAAAAGAGCGAGGCGGTTCAAGACAGCAATGTAACCCAGTTGGTTTTGGCTTGTATGAACATGGCAAAGACAAAAACGGGAGCTTTGATTGTTATTGAGCGCGAAATAGGTTTGGGCAACTTTGAGCAAACGGGCGAAATTCTCGACGCCGAAATAAGCACACGCCTCATCGAGAATATATTTTTCAAAAACACACCCCTGCACGATGGCGCAATGATAATAGCCAAACGTAAAATTATGGCCGCAGGCTGCATTCTGCCAGTGTCGCAAAGGGCTGATATACCCAAACACTTTGGCCTACGCCACAGGGCGGCTCTGGGCGTAACGCAGGAAACGGACGCCATAGCCATCGTTGTGTCGGAAGAAAGAGGTAAAATATCTTACGCCATAGGCGACAGCATAGTGCAGAACGTAACTCCCGAACAATTGCAGGAGATGCTTCTCAAAACACTTATCAAGAAAAACAAAAAAGGAAAGAAACCGCAGGACGAAACAAATGCCCCTTCCGATAAGGATACAGAGGCTACGCCCGCTTAAACGGTCTTTCTTACCCTCAACATTAAAACGAAACGATATGCGAAACAAACTGAAAAACAATCTGTTATATATCGGGATTCTTATTTTTTCATTGACCTCATTGGCCGAGCAGTTGTTTCCGATTGAAGCAAACTTAATTTGTTTTCTGAAAGGATTTGGCTGTGCCCTTGGCTTGGTGGGAGCAGTTGTTATGATAAAGAAGAAAGCAAAGCGTCAATCATCTCGCTAAGCACAACGCGCGCGTAACCCGAAACGTCCCTGCGAACCGGGAAATAAGATTCCGAAAACAATCCGTTATCTTTAACAACTTGAGTAATTGGTAATCCCTACGTATTAAAACAAAGGAGGAATCTCTTTTGAGGGAAGAGATGTTTCACTATCGTTCAACCGTGACAACACGGCCTCTCCCCATTTTAGGAAGGTTGGGAGGGGTGTTTACACCTTTTTGAGCTGCCATTTGCCGAATTTCAGATAAAGCACCGAGAACAGGAACAGGAATCCCCAATAAATGTACTCCACAGCCCAACAAGCGGCAACAGGTGCTTTCCACTCTATCACGATGAGCCATACGCCAAACATATAGAGGAACAGTGTCACTATCTCGAAGGCAAGAGCCGTGCGTGTGTTTCCCGTTCCGGATATCGAGTTGAACACCACCGAGCCCAATCCGCAGAAAGGCAGGGCAAACACCACTACAAGCAGCGCGGGTACGGCATCGCGCACCAGTTGCATGTCGCTACTGGTCATTATCAGCGATATCCAGTATTCGGGCATGATGATGGTTACGGCCATCATTGCCACAATAACCGCCAGCATAAGCTTACATACTTTTTTTATGAGGGGGATAACATCGTCAATCTTACCCAGCCCCATAGTGTTGCCAACAAGCGTATTGGCAGTAGTGGCAAGGGCATTCATCGGGATGAAGAACACCATATAAAACACACGGATGGTGGTGGCTATGTCGGCATCGCGCAGCCCGTGATTCTCTATCGCCACAAAGAATATAAACCATGTAGACAGCGAAAGGGTGTATTGCACCATCGTGAAAACCGAGATGTTAAGAATATTCTTTACAATCCTGAAATCGAAACGCATACGGTGGAAGCCATACTTGCGCAAATCGACCGTCTTGTAGGTATAGATAAGGAAGAAGATAACCGATGCTACCTCGGCCGACAGTGAAGCGATACCCGCCCCGGCAATACCCATGCTCGGAAAACCGAAGTTGCCGAGTATAAGCACATAATCGAGTACGATGTTTACCGTGGCCATAATCACGGCATTGATAGTCAGCACCGATGTACGGGCAATACCCACATAAAAAGAACGGAACATAACGTTGATGAACGATATGAAGAACCCATACATACGCCATTCGAGATAATGCTCGGCGGCGGCGCAAACTTCGGGCGACTTGATGATGAGCGGCAGCATGTGTGCCGAAAAGTAGCTCGACAGCCCGAACAACACCATGGCAAGCACTTCCAGAAACAGCATGCCTTGTATCACTATGCTGCCTATCCTGAAATGGTTTCCTTCGCCATTGCGGCGGCTTATCATTATCTGCGCCCCCACGCTGAAACCGAAGGCCAACATAAAGAAAGCTATGTAGTAAATACCCGCAATGTTCGATGCGGTAAACTCCACGCTCCCTATCTGACGCAGAAAGAGGGTGTTCACTATCTGCATTATGTTTTGGGCAAGCAGCCCTAACATGATAGGGAGGCTCACCCGCCATATATCTTTATACGAGTACATATATTTTTTTAATCTAAAAAACGTTTACACGAAACTCTGTTGGTGCATATCCGTATTTTCGCATCAAGGCTTCGTTACTTGTTTTCGGGCGGATATGCAAAGCCGGAAGGAAAGAATGCCTATCAGTGTGGGTACGTTATTACTTCTTCAGCAAACGGTTGGTTTGTGTATCGGGAAAGATAACCCACGGTTTGAAGGTTTTGGCTTCTTCAAAATCGAGCAGGGCATACGATATAACGATGATGATGTCGCCCGGTTGCACACGGCGCGCCGCCGCCCCGTTCAGACAAACCGTGCCCGACCCCCGCTTGCCTTTAATGACATAGGTTTCGAAGCGTTCGCCATTGTTATTGTCCACGATATTTACTTTTTCGCCGGCAATGATGTTGGCTGCATCGAGCAAGTCTTCATCTATGGTGATACTGCCAATGTAGTTGAGGTTAGCCTCGGTAACGGTAACCCTATGTATTTTTGATTTTAAAACTTCTATTTTCATCGCTCTGTTTCGAAAATCGTTGTTTTGTGTTTGAATACCTTATTTTCTGAAATACGTAATATTGTCGATAAGACGCACCGCGCCGCAATATACGGTGATGCACCCAACGGCATAGTCTGTTTCGCTCCACTGGGCGATAGGCTGCAAAGTGTTTCCGTCGGCAATAACGAAATATTCTACCTCAAAGCCGGGCTCGGCGTTTATCGTGGCTATGGTTTGGGCTATTACCTCGTTTACCGTTTTTTGCTCCGCATCACGGACGCTTTGCTTCAATGCCTTGTATATGATGGCGGCTTGTTGCCGTTCTTGGACGCTCAGGCGTGTGTTGCGGCTACTCATTGCCAATCCGTTGCTTTCGCGGACGATGGGCATTCCCTGTATCGCGATGGGCATTTGCAATTGGGCAACCATCCGTCTGATTATTGCCAACTGCTGAAAGTCTTTTTCGCCAAAATAAGCCGTATCGGGTTTCACAATCTCGAAAAGACGGCTCACCACCTGCGCCACACCGTTGAAGTGTCCGGGGCGGGCTGTACCTTCCATAACCTTGTCGAGAGGGTCGAAGTCGAAAACACGGGTGTCGGCCTCGGGATAAACTTCCTCGACCGAAGGTGCGAATACAAAATCGGCTCCCGTTTCTGCCTCCAGAAGCTCCATGTCTTGCCCCAGCGTGCGTGGATACTTGGCAAGGTCGTCAGGGTTGTTAAACTGCGTAGGGTTCACAAAAATACTGACAACCGTAATGTCGTTGCCTGCGCAACACTCCTTCACCAACGAAATGTGTCCTTCGTGCAAAGCACCCATTGTTGGCACAAATCCGATGGTTTTTCCCGCCATACGTAGCGGTCCGATAGCCTCTTTGAGTTCCTTTATGGTATGGAATAGAACCATAGTTTTAAATTATACTTTCCAACGATTGTTAGTTGTTGTTTTTTCATCATAACCCGAAAAACGATGCAAAGCAACTAAATATTTATGAAAACAGAAAAGATTATAGTTTTTTTAACCCGTAGTGTGTTGCAGAGAATTTATGCCAAACGGCTTATTATAAATATTTGTGTCTTTTGTCCTTCTGAACAAGGTGAAAAATCTATATGTGTCTTTTGTTCGAGATCCTTCGTTCCACTCAGTATTACAAGATGGATATTTGTTGTTTTTCAGACAATTACCATCTGCTTTCCCAATGCGCCACATTTTTTTAATTGTTTGTTTATTCCAAGATTGTAAATATGTTATTCACAAATTAAAATATTTTGAGTGCGCATTATAGGGTTAGCCCAACGGATTGAAAACGGCGTTGCCACTCATTTACGATTTAAACAAGCCTCTCCTTTATACCACCAATAAAGGGTTTGTATTTAAATTTAACGAAAGGGGGTTGCAAAAAACCAGATTTTTTTTTATTATCTTTGTATTCTCAATTACCAATAAAAAAAATGAGCGCTAAAAGAGTTTTATTCATTACACAAGAAATTTCTCCGTATCTGCCGGAATCTCCCATTTCATTAAATTGCAGACAATTACCACAAGCTATACAAGAATCGGGTAAGGAAATCAGAACCTTCATGCCAAAGTTTGGCAATATAAACGAACGGCGCAACCAGTTGCACGAGGTTATTCGTTTGTCGGGGATGAACCTTATCATAGACGATACCGACCATCCGCTTATCATTAAGGTGGCTTCTATACAAGCGGCAAGGATGCAGGTGTATTTTATTGATAACGACGATTTCTTTAACCGCAAATACACCATTGCCGACGATGCCGACAACGAGTTTGCCGACAACGACGAGCGCAGCATCTTTTACGTGCGCGGTGTGCTCGAAACAATAAAGAAACTACGCTGGATACCCGACGTGATACACTGCCATGGCTGGATGACGGCCTTGACGCCGCTGTACATAAAATCGGCTTTCGCCGACGACCCCTGCTTCAAAAACTCGAAGGTGGTTTACTCGCTATACAACGATGGCTTCAAGCAATCGTTTACCGATAAATTTACTTCCAAACTCAAACTGAAAGGAATATCGGACGACCAGATAAACGACCTTGACGGCAATGTGGACTATGTGAAGCTCACCAAATTCGCGATGAAGTATGCCGATGGCGTTATCCAAAGCGAAGAAAACATAAATCCCGCCGTGTTGGATTATGCCAAAGAAAGCGGTACGAAATTCCTACCCTACCAAGGGGATGTGAAATCGTCGGTCGACCCTATCAAGAATTTTTACGACAGCCTCTATTCATAAAAAAAACATAAAATAAGGATTTACTGCCTTTAGTGTTAGATTTTTTTTCAGATATTTGGGCGGAATTTGTAATTACAACAAAATTATAATGGTGAACGTAAAATCTTTTATATACAGCACTATCTGTGCGCTTTTCCTTATTTTTTCATCGTGCGGCGATTCGTTGACAGAGTTAGGGGGCAATATCTACCCTCCGGGCGATGGTGTAGAGTTTGGCGTTGATTCGGTTTACCTGACAGCCAAAACCGTGTCGATGGAAGACTCCATATTCGCACGTACCATAAAAGGGGTGCTGGGCGAGTATGACGACCCCACCTTTGGCAAGGTAAAGTCTGACTACATGTGCCAGTTTTACAACCCCGGCAAAAACAGTTTGTATTTTAAGGAAGGTTTTATAAGTATCGACTCGGTTTTCTTTTCGGTCGATTTCACCACGTTCTATGGCGACACCACGGCGCAGATGGGCGTTTCGGTATACGAAGTGAACCGGAGCCTCGACCGCAATTTCTATACAAAATTTGACCCTGCCGAATATTACAGCAAATCTGACCTCTTGGGGCAAACGGCCTATTCGATAGCCGGTGTACAAAAAAACAAACTGCCAAACTCGTCTGTATTCCAACGACTTTTGTCGGTTGACCTTGGAGTCGGTTTCGGGCAGCGTTTTTACGATGCTTACCACAACTCCAATGCTTTTAATGACGATAAAACATTCAACGAGTTTTTCAAGGGTATGTATGTGACAAACACCATGGGCAGCGGTGCGCTTATCAACCTCTCGGGTTCGTCTATCGACATATATTATTCGTACAACGACCCCATGGGCAACCACGACAATACGGCCGATACCGTCCGTATGGCTCTGTTTACCCTCAGCGCGACGCCCGAAGTGATTCAGATGAACCGTGTGCAGAACGCTATCCCCAACGAGATATTTAACGACCCCACGGCAACTTATCTGAAAACACCTGCCGGTGTATGTACCGAGTTTAAGTTCCCCCTACAAGATGTACTGAGCAAAATGACCGACAAGAACGGCGTTGTTGACACATCGCTGGTTATAAATATGGCAAGCCTCAATGTGAAAGGATATAGCGAAAAAGAAAGCGCATTCTTCGGGATTAACCCTTCGCGTCCTTCGCGTCTGTTGCTTATCGACAAAGATTCGATGACGGCCTTCTTTGAGCGGTCGTATAAGGTTGTAGACGAAAAATCGCGTGTGTTGGCAAGTCTGAACACCACCACCAATACGTACGACTTCAACAACCTGTCGTCGCTTATTTCTCATTACCGCACTCTGGGGCTGACAACCGACCCTGTGTTTGTTCTTGTTCCGGTTGATGTGGAGCTCACATCGTCGGGAACAACCACCAACGTGTATCACTACATGAAGCCATCTACGGCCATACTGCGTGCCGATGGCGAGAATCTGAAGTTTAAGTTCGCCTACACCAAGTTTAAAGAATAGTTATAAAGAGTTATCTTATAAACCGAAAAACGGCTAAAGAATAAATGCTTCTTTGGCCGTTTTTTGTGTCTATTCTCATCTCTTTCTCTTCCGAAAAGGGGGGAGGCTCTTTTTTTATAGTAGCACCTGTTCCGCAAACAAGGCTTGCAGGGTCTTGTCCAAATCGGGCGAAAAACCGGGGTGCGGACGGGTAGTTTGCAGCGAAGAGCTGCGTACGGCCGTCAGCCAGCGAAAACGCTCGGGTACGTCCATCCGTGCGATAGGGCCGCAATTGGCCGCACCGTCGCAAACCTTACTGAAAGCTTGCAGGTAATTGTGCAGCAGGTCGATATCGAAATCGTCCGACAGGCTTCGTATGCGTTCTTCGTTTACACGGTAAAGCGTGCGTATATATTTCTGACGTTTGCAGAACAAGATTACGCCCACGTTCACAAACTCATCGCGCTCAACACAAGGAACAGCACGGATAACGGCATATTCATATAAGTGATTTCCTTGCATTGACAGCTTCGTTTAAATATATTTCAGAATTATCGCGCCGCAGGGTCAGGTAGTGGTAGTAAACATCCCTTATTTCCTGAGGCAACAGTTCTGTGTCGTCCCACTGCAGCCACTCGTCGGGCAGGGTATCCACTATCCGGCGCAACGTCTGGTCTGTGAGCAGGGCTTTCATATGGCTGTCGGCTTCTTCCAACTCGGATGCTTGGGGTAGCAACACATGGTCTTGTATCTGCTTGAAGGGCGTGAGGGCGTACTTTTCCCATCCTGTCCATGTATGGTGAAAATAGAGCGATGCCCCTTGGTCTATGAGCCACAACTCCCGATGCCATATCAGCATGTTGGTGTTGCGCGCCGTGCGGTCTACGTTGGTCAAGAAAGCGTCCATCCATACGATGCGCGATGCTGTTTGCGGGTCGATGGTGGTCACAACGGGGTCGAAGGTGAAGGCTCCCGACAGAAAGTGCAAGCCCATGTTCAGCCCTTTGCTGGCTTGTAGCAGGTCTTGAATCTCCTCATCGCCCTCGGTTCGTCCGAATGCTTCGTCAAGATTCACAAACACCATTTCGGGCAGATGAAAACCCAATGTCTGAGCTACCATTCCGCCAATCAGTTCCGAAATCAAGGCTTTTGTTCCATGTCCTGCTCCACGGAATTTTACAACATACTTAAAGCCATCGTCGGCATCGGCAAGCGCGGGCAAAGACCCGCCTTCGCGCAGCGGTTTTATGTAACGGACGGCATTTACTGTTCTGAGTTTCATTCTCTGTTTTCCCTCTCTGAATTGTTAGTGACAATAAAGATACGATTTATTTTTCAAGACCGCTAGTTAAAACTATGTACTTTAGTACAAGGCTTTAGCTTCTATAAATGTTTTAAGTTTTATCTTTGTATCGTTTATGG
>NZ_JARXWE010000006.1 GCF_029893235.1 Dysgonomonas sp. PH5-45 | reverse complement strand
GAAAGACAAACTGAGTATTAAAAAGAGGCTATATAAAGCAGCGCTGGATACTCAATATCTCAGGAAACTATTGAAAATTTGATGCGGTTGCCCTGGATGGTAGTAAATGCTACGGAAAGAAAGGTATTTAAAAAATCATATAAAACAGAAAGCCTATTTCGATGCGAAGTAGGCTTTTTCTGTTTATATATCTGCTACGCCTTTATGAAATTCTTTCTCACAGCGTTATTGTCGTATATTTTATCCTCGCTTAAAACCCAACCCATTTCTTCAGGTTTTTGTGAGAATAGAGATATTCCCTTTTCGAGAGTTTCGGGAATATACGTAATTATCATTTCGTCAATCAAATCATTGTCGAGTAGCATCGCTGTTAGTTCTGCTCCGCCGACGAGCCAAATATCTTTCCCATTCTCTTTTTTAAGTCCGGAAACAGTTTCAATGACGTTTTCCGTGATAAAATTAACGCCCTTCTTTTCCATCATCGGATTGCGCGTAACAACATGGACATTCTTATCCTCATATGGCCAGAGAATATCCATTATTCGCATATTGCGATAGGTATTACCGCCCATTATAACGGTATCGACCGAATCTACAAAGTTTTTGTGATCTTCTTTCGAGGGAACGGGATAGCCGATTAACCAATCCAAATCGCCGTCTGGCGGAGCAATATAACCATCATTCGATGCCGTAATGTACAATTTCAACTTTTTCATGCCCTTATCCTTTTATAAATTCATCCTTCAAGAACATTCGCCAGACTAAAAAAGAAGCGTGGAACTCACACTGCTCCGTTACGAGGCACTGGTATGACTTCGATATTTTTCAATCAAGGAAAGAGGTATCTCCATTAGACGGATATTGGATGCGCTTCCCGTCTTCTGGCGATGGGTCATAATCCAATAGCTTCCGTCTTCCTGTTTGACGATGTTTTCGTAGGTCAGATTCTTAACATCAATATAAGCCAGTCCGCAAAAGGTGGAGAAAACAAACATGTCACGGACAATCGCTGTTGTTTCATTGTCGAAATTCTCTGCCATAATCTTCTCCAAATCTTTCCGACTGATATTTCGGTGCTTTATTTCAGAAGATTCCAACTCATACGAGAAGAAAGGATCTTTGCCGATAATTCCTTCATCAATAGCTTCAGATATTGCTTCACGCATTCGGCAGACAGCAAAACTGGTTGTATTGATAGCCAATTTTCTTGTAACACGAAGATAATGGACATATTCTTCGATAAAGGAATACTTTAAGGCCTTAAAAGAAATATCTTTCAACTTGTACTTCGTTTGGAGAAATGCGACCAATAAAGAATGGTAATGTTTGTAACTTGTCAATGTACTTAATGCCCTGTCTTTTCCTACGCGGGCAGCAAGTTTCTCATTCATTTTAGCCATATAAGCACAAAGAGAGTCCTGCGCTTCGGCAATACCTTGTACAATGACTTTCAGATCGGTAGCTGTGAAGTCTTTCCCGATACGTTTTTCCTCATTATAGCGAGTGTAGATGAGTAGGTTTACCTTCTCGATTTTCTTGTTTATATCATTGGCAAATACACTCTTGCCTTTCAGTCTTCCGGCTTTGGCATCCCATAGTTCGACATCGGCATCAATCTTCAGACTGAATTGAGCCATCGTTTTTCCGACATGGATTCGTCCCATGATGGGACAAAGACCGTTTTTCTTTCTCTGATTCTTTTTCAGATAGAACAGAACTTTCAACTCGTTTGTCATAACACTCATTTTTTAGTTTTAAAATTACTTCTGAAATGAGTTATTTGAGCTATGAAAAATGAGCGGTCTGCTATCAATGTGCCAAGTGCAGAAGTTATTTTGACACGAATCACTTCGTTTTGCTTAATCTATTAAATATAAACTTAATAGATGGCATTTTGCCGTATTCTGCTTCGCTAAAAACAGGTAATGACTTGGTAACGGAAAAGCAACGAAAACAACTGATTTTTGCGTTTTTCGGATTAAGCCAACTTCGGACAACCTCTGCCTATAAGACTAAATATCAACGGGTTCATCCTTTTTCGCATTTAATCACTTTTTTGCAATGTTATAGGTGTAAAGGTACAAGTTTGTCAGACAATAAAAATTTGATACTTCATTTATAACGGCAAAGATACTTATATATTTTAATGGGATAATATAAAAATCTTATCCCCGCAAGTATATCGCCCAAATGCTATTTAATACAAAAAACATATTACCTGCACAAACTAAGCTAAGTACAACCCGTGTACGTAAAGCTTTTTATATTCTGCAACATAAATTATTATTTATTTCTGCAAAAGAAAAGGTTTTTCAAAAAAATAGGAATACATTTGTAGTAGCAAAATGTTACATTATTTTATTGAAATAAGTAAGAGAAAGCTAGATTTACTAATAAATAAATAACTTAACTATCACATAGAATGGCAAAAGTGAAAGGAGCCGTAGTGGTAAATGTGGAGAGATGCAAGGGATGCAATTTGTGTGTCATTGCATGTCCGTCTGATGTTCTCGAACTACAACCACGAGAAGTCAACGATAAAGGATACCATTACGCTTACATGAAAAATCCTGAAGAATGTATTGGTTGTGCTAACTGCGGATATGTATGTCCGGATGCGTGTATTACTGTTTATAGGAAAAAAATTGATTAAAACTTTAACGACAATTTTCCGATCATCCATACAGTGATTTTTCGTATCGGGGAATCGTCATTATATTGTAAATAAAGAACTATGTCTGAAGAAATATTCTTAATGAAAGGAAACGAAGCGATCGCTCATGCAGCAATACGCTACGGAGCAGATGGCTACTTTGGATACCCTATTACTCCGCAATCGGAAGTAATGGAAACTCTTATGGACGAAGCACCATGGGAAACAACCGGAATGGTGGTACTTCAAGCCGAAAGTGAAACATCTTCTATTAATATGGTATATGGTGGTGCAGCATGCGGTAAAGCCGTTATGACATCATCTTCAAGTCCGGGTATGAGCTTAATGCAAGAAGGCGTGTCTTATCTTGTAGGAGCCGAACTACCTTGTTTGTTGGTTAACGTGATGCGTGGCGGTCCTGGTTTGGGAACAATACAACCATCGCAAGCCGACTATTTTCAAACAGTGAAAGGTGGTGGTCATGGCGACTACAAACTAATCACATTGGCTCCATCGTCTGTACAAGAGATGGTAGACTTTGTATCGTTAGGTTTCGATTTGGCATTCAAATACCGTACACCAGCCATAATATTGTCTGACGGTGTGATTGGCCAGATGATGGAAAAAGTTGTTTTCCCTCCCAGTCGTCCAAGAAGAACTGAAGAAGAAATTCGCAAACAATGTCCTTGGGCTACATTAGGAAGAACTCCGGACAGAAAAGCAAACGTAATAACTTCTCTTGAGCTTGACTCTAGCATAATGGAAGAAAACAACAACCGTTTCCAAGCTAAGTTTAAGAAAATAGAAGAAAATGAAACCCTATTTGAAGAGGTAAATTGCGAAGATGCCGATTACATATTTGTGGCTTTCGGTTCGGCTGCTCGTATTTGTCAAAAAGCGGCAGAGCTTGCCAGAAAAGAAGGCATAAAAGTAGGACTTATCCGTCCTATCACTTTGTGGCCATTCCCATCAGCAGTAATAGCCAAATATGCAGAAAAAGTGAAAGGCTTCCTTTCTGTTGAAATGAATGCAGGACAAATGGTTGAAGACGTTCGCCTTGCGGTGAATGGCAAAACTAAAGTAGATCATTACGGACGTCTTGGAGGTATAGTTCCAACTCCTAACGAGGTTGTTGTAGCTCTCAAAGATAAATTTGGCTGCTAATATTAATGTTGATTAACTAACAAAAAACAAAAACAATGAGCAATAATATTATAGATCCGGCTAACATGATTTATACCAAGCCGGAATTAATGAACGACAACCAGATGCACTACTGCCCCGGTTGTTCGCACGGAGTTGTGCATAAGTTAATTGCCGAGATTATCGACGAGATGGGACTTCGTGAAAAAACTATCGCAGTAGCGCCCGTAGGTTGTGCCGTGTTTGCATACAACTATATTGATGTAGACTGGGTAGAAGCTGCGCACGGACGTGCTCCTGCTGTGGCAACAGCCGTTAAACGTTTGAATCCTGACAAATTGGTATTCACATACCAAGGCGACGGAGACTTAGCTGCTATCGGTACTGCCGAAACAATACACGCTGCCAACCGTGGCGAAAACATAGCTACTATTTTTATCAATAACGGTATCTATGGTATGACCGGCGGACAAATGGCTCCAACTACATTGGAACACATGAAAACAGCTACTTGTCCTAATGGCCGTGATATCCATCTGAATGGTTATCCTCTAAAAATAACCGATCTTTTAGCTCAATTACCTGGTGTTTGCTTGGTTACACGTCAGAGTGTACATACGGCAGCAGCTGTGAAGAAAACTAAAAAGATGATTCGCAAAGCTTTCGAAAACGCGATGGAGGGTAAAGGTGAATCTATCGTAGAAGTTGTTTCTACATGTAACTCTGGATGGAAACTAAGCCCTGCTGCTTCTAACGATTGGATGGTAGAAAACATGTTCCCTGCTTATCCTTTAGGAGATTTGAAAAATATATAATCAGAAATTTGGATATAATATCATGATAAAAGAATTAATTATAGCAGGTTTTGGAGGTCAAGGCGTTTTATCGATGGGTAAAATCCTGGCATATTCCGGACTTATGGAAGATAAAGAAGTTACATGGTTTCCTTCTTACGGACCTGAACAACGTGGTGGTACTGCAAACGTAACAGTTATATTGAGCGACGATCCTATCAGTTCTCCTATTGTTAATGAATTTGATATCGCTATCATATTGAATCAGCCTTCGCTCGAGAAATTTGAATCGCAAGTGAAGTCGGGAGGCATCATCATTTATGACCCTAACGGTATACACACACCTCCAACCCGCAAGGACGTTTATGTATATTCGGTAAAAGCAGTAGATGCTGCCACTGAAATGCAGAACCAGAAAGCAGTCAATATGATTGTATTGGGTGGAGTGCTAAAAGTATCTCCGATGGTGAAACTTGAAAACGTGATGAAAGGTTTGAAAAAATCGCTACCCGAACGTCACCACAAGCTATTGCCAATGAACGAAAAGGCTATCGTGAAAGGAATGGAAATTATTCACGAAGACCAAGCACCAGCGTAATTTTACGAAATAAACATAGAAGAAAACATCCAATCTGAGCAAGGTTGGATGTTTTTTATTATTTTTGTTGTAGTTTTGGCTTTTAGCCTTATCGTATATATAATTACAAATTATTGGATAAAAACTCAATATGAGCGACCAAAGATATAACCAACGGGGAGTTTCGGCATCGAAAGAAGATGTTCATAATGCAATAAAAGATGTGGACAAAGGCATTTTTCCAAAAGCATTTTGTAAAGTCATCCCCGATATACTGGGTGGAGATCCCGAATACTGTAATATCATGCACGCCGACGGAGCAGGAACAAAATCGTCGTTGGCATACATGTATTGGAAAGAAACGGGTGATATCTCGGTATGGAAAGGCATTGCACAGGATGCTCTTATCATGAATATAGACGACCTGCTTTGTGTGGGTGCGGTCGATAATATACTTCTTTCGTCAACTATTGGCCGTAACAAGCATCTGATACCGGGCGAAGTTATCTCGGCAATCATAAACGGAACTAACGATCTGTGTAAAGAACTATCAGATTTAGGTGTACACATCTACCTTACCGGAGGCGAAACCGCCGATGTGGGCGACCTTGTCCGTACCATTATCGTTGACAGTACTGTTACGTGCCGTATGAAGCGCAGTGATGTGATAAGTAACGATAATATACGGGGCGGAGAAGTAATTGTTGGCCTTGCATCGTACGGACAAGCAACATACGAAAACCAATATAACGGTGGTATGGGTAGTAACGGACTGACATCTGCCCGTCATGATGTTTTTGCCAATTATCTGGCAACAAAATATCCCCAAAGTTACGATAGCGCAATACCTACCAATTTGATTTATTCGGGAAAAAAGAAACTAACAGACAAGGTAGAAGGTGTTGACCTCGATGCCGGCCGGTTGGTACTCTCACCCACACGTACATATGCGCCTGTCATAAAAAAGGTGTTAGACGAATTGCGTCCACATATACACGGAATGGTCCACTGTTCCGGTGGTGCGCAAACTAAAGTGTTGCATTTTGTGGAAAACGTGAGGGTTGTAAAAAATAATATGTTTCCTCTCCCTCCTCTATTTAAGTTGATACAAGAACAATCGGACACCGATTGGAAGGAAATGTACAAGGTTTTCAACATGGGGCATCGTATGGAAATATATCTATCTCCCGAACATGCTCAACGTGTAATTGAAATCTCTAAGTCGTTTAATATTGATGCACAGATAATTGGTTTTGTTGAGAAATCAGAAAAAACAGAACTTATCATCGAAAGCGAATTCGGACGATTTGAATATTAATTTAATTGGAAATACTAATAAATAAACTAATTATTTTACCATGGAAAACGAAAACACTTATCAGCAAAACTCATATCAACAGGATCCGTACAATAATGTACCCGTAACACCTCCCAACAATAACATGCCTTTGGCAATTGTTTCTTTAATTTTGGGCTGTTGTAGTCCTTGGTGTACAGGTCTTATTCTGGGTATTATAGCTGTAATATTCGCTTCGCAGGTGAAAACCAAATTTAACGCAGGCGATCCTATTGGTGCGGAAAAATCGGCCAAAACCGCAAAAATACTTTCTTTTATAGCTTTAGGATTATTTGTTGTAGGTATCATCATGTCTATTGTAACGATAGTATCAATGGGCGGTATTGATGGAGTGAAAGAATATTATGAAAGTGAGTTAGCCAAATACAGCTAAGGATATATAAACCAAAAAATAATAAAAACGAGAGGCTATTCGAAACATTGGGTAGCCTCTTGTACTTTCCATTCTCTACACCTCCCATATGACTAAAAAAACAATAGTATATACAGCTGCAACACTGGCTTTACTGATACTGTGTTTTGTATATTATTTTATTTATAATCCGGCAGGTAGTTCTAACTGGGCATTAAAATGTACGTTTCACGAGTTGACATCCTTCCATTGTCCCGGATGTGGCGGACAGCGGGCTATACATTATCTGCTGCACGGGGAAATAATGATGGCTTTAAGAAGCAATATCGTATATGTAATTGGGCTACCTTTCATTATATACCTTTATTATTTTTGCGTAGATGTATATGTTTTAGGCAATAAGGATAGGCTAAACAACTTTCTGCTATCGACCCGGACAGCTATTATTGTAATAATTATTGTTGTTATATTTTTCATCGTCCGGAACATTCCGTTATCGCCTTTTACGTTCCTTACCCCGCCTTAAAGGTTTTCAACCCCCAGAAGCCTATCTACTTCGGCAATCCATTTGTTGTAATCGAAACGGGTCAAATTTTCCGATGCTAAAGAGTTATAATAGTCTTTCAGTTCGGGTTTATCTAAAGCCGTTTTCATTCCGGTGTACACACCATCAATACTGTTTTCTATCATCATACCATACTTTCCGCGGGCTATCACATCTTCGGGCCCACCACAATCGGTTGCTATAACAGGCGTTCCGAGCGATATGGCTTCGAGCAGAACCAACGAAAAACTTTCGATAGACGACCCGCAAAGCAACCAATCGGCACGGCGCATATACGGATAAGGGTTCGACACACGCCCATACATGGTTATCTTGTCTTCGAGGTTTAGTTCCGCAATAAGTTTTTTCAGATTATCGTACTGAGGGCCATCGCCAAGAATCATTACACGAAAATCGTATCCTTCGTCCAACAGTTTGCGTGTCATCTTGATAGTACGGTCCACTGTTTTTTCGAACGAAAGGCGCACTACAACAATGAACAGCGTGCCATCAAACCGAGGTATATCATTTACCGTGAGTTCCGATTTTTCGGCAATACCACTCAAATTCATGGCATTATAAAGAACCTTTATGTCGGTTTTGCGGACAGTTTTCTTATAAATATCCATGTATTTATTTTTGCACGAATCGGAAACGCAAATTATCTCGTCATAACGGTTAAACGATTTCCGCATTTTATACAGATGATATTCGTTCAAACGCATAGCAATCCATTCTTTTAAGGAATGACTACCATAGTCACGTTCAAAAGGCTGAGTATGCACCCATTGCAACTTGCGAACATTCATCCGGCTGAAAATAATGGAATAGAACGTATCTTTGAAAGCGACTATCAAATCGTAATCCTTTTCATTTATACCAAACTTCTTGGCATAGATGCGAGGGAAAAATATCGAGAGGTTTTTATAAAACTTCTTCTTAAAGCCCTCCGGTTGCTTTGGATAGATATATTTTATGGTGATTTTGGGCGATACCTCCGACAGCATCTTATTTCTCTCGGAAGGATTAGGAATCAGGAGTGTAACTTCGCATTGTTTTTCTGCCAAATGATTCAATATATCAAGCAGAAGCACTTCTGTGCCACCCATGTAAAAACAATCGTTAAAGAACAATATTCTTTTCATATGTATTTCTTCTCTCCTTTTTTTATTGTTTCAAAAAAGCCCTTGCCGCTTCTATTATGGTATCAATGCCTTGGTTCATATCCTCGTCGGTCATGTCTACCCTAATATCAGGCTCTATACCAAACTCGATGTGTTGTTTCTGAGCATTCAGCATCGGGCTGGCCGAAAAACGGACTGCCCATCCGTTTGGTATTTCGCAGGTGAAAGGCAAACCGCTTCCCCCACCCGTGCGGTCGCCTACGATAATTGCATTGGGGGCATAAGTCATGGCATTAACAAAATCGTTTGTAGCGCTATAACTGCTACGGTTGGTCAACACAGCTACTTTTTTCTGGTAACGCACTCCGTCCGACGGTTCTATATAGCGGGCATATGGTTTCGAAAAATCGTTATGCCCTTTCCCCGTTTTATGGAGAATATAGCCTACAAGTGTTTTCTTTTCGAAGAAACGACCAGCCAATTTATCGACATTAGTAAGCTCCCCACCTCCATTATTCCTTACATCAATAATTATGCCTTTGCAAAGAGCCAAACGTGATATTACCTGACTGATATTGCCCTCGCCTATGCCATCCGAAAAGCTTTCGTAATAGATGTAACCTATATTATCTTCCAATATCTTATACTTCAGGCCACTAGCTATGGAGTAGTCTGTTCCCAGATAGTTTTTTTGTATTTTTTCATCAAAATTGTCAGGATAATCTTCTTTCCACCTCCAATAACGGCCAAATTCGTGGCTGGCCGATAGGTTTACATGTCCGTCACGGAGTTCGGCAAGCATTTCGCACAAGACATCGAAAAATGCATCCTGCCCCATGTTTTCGCTAATGCGCTTAGCATATCGCCCGTGGACTTCTTTCCAATCAACGTCTTTGTATTCAAAAAAGCAATACCGCTCGTCCATGATATCCCAAAGGGCTTGGAAATTATCTTTTCGAGACGTGCCGTATTCCTTTTCATCGAAGCACGATGAAAACAGAAAACCCAAAAGCAATATATATAATAACTTAAACCTCATCGCATTTTTTCTATGGTAATACATATTTTGCCAAATCATCGAACGAGAACCGGAAGTAATTCAAATCGACATCTCCATCCACACCGTTTAGCTTTCCTTTGTGCGAAAACTGCCAGATTACCCAGTTTGGCACATCGCTGTCGCTTGGCTCCTCATGCAGGTTGCATATCCAGACAGGATTATCGGGCAATACGTTTTTTACATAAAGCTTATAACAATCTTTATTGGTATAAATGATAGGATGAACGCCATAATGTTCAAACAACTCACTTTCGAGTACTCTGAGTTCTCTGGTAACATTAAGCAAATAGGTTGTATCTGCCGAATAAACGTTTACGGGAGAATGCTCTACATCGATAGCGGGAATCAAATCGCCTGCCCCACACTTAGCCGTGCGGATAAAGTGCGCAGCTTGCTCTCTGCCCGAAGCACCAAACGAAAAGAAGTGATAAGCTCCTACTTTTATGTTCGCCTCTTTTGCCTGTTTATAATTGTACTTGTAGTTGCGGTCTTCGTGTTTCACCCCCTCAGTTGCTTTAAGATACGCAAACGAGATATTCTGTTCGGCAGCGGCAAGCCAGTCTATTATCGGATTGTGATGCGAGAGGTCTATCCCCCTGACAAAATACTTATCAGAATAGCCACCATCCCCAAAAGAATTGAACTGCCTGAAATATTTATTGTAAACCGTATGCCCCACCACCAAAGCTAAAATAAAAAAAACAACCAGTACGGATATTTTTTTTACCTGTCTGAGTTGCTTCTTTTTCATGATGAGAAGGTAGTTCTTTTTCTTTAACCAAAAACTTCGGACAAAGACTTTCCTTCTTTATCTTTTTCCGAAAGTATCATATCTTCTATTTTCACCCCCCAGTCTATGCCAATAGCCGGATCGTTCCACATTATCGTTACTTCCGATTGTGGAGCATAGGCATTATCTACTTTATAGAGGAACACTGCTTCGTCGCTCAACACAGCAAAACCATGGGCAAAACCACGAGGAATGAATAGTTGTTTTTTATTTTCTTCCGACAATTCTACCGCAACATGCCGGCCATAGGTGGGAGATCCCTTGCGAACATCTACCGCAACGTCCAACACACGACCTTTGAGTACACGCACAAGTTTTGCCTGCGAATACTCTCCTTTTTGTATATGCAATCCGCGCAGAACACCTTTCGTGGATTTCGATTCGTTATCTTGTATGAAGTTTATTTTACCAACGTTTTCTTCAAAGTCCTTTTGTTTGAAGGCCTCCATAAAATACCCTCTGTCGTCGTTAAACACACGGGGTTCAATCACCCATACACCTTTTATTTCTTGCTCTGTAAATTTCATTACCTTTTGTGTATTCTTTCTTTATGTTTATATCAAATTCAGCAAATATTGGCCATAGGCTGTTTTATCAAGCTTCCGCCCCAACTCCAATAGTTTACTATCGTCAATCCACCCATTGCGCCATGCTATTTCTTCAATACATGCAACATAAAAACCTTGGCGGTTCTGAATAGTTTCTACAAAGTTCGACGCTTCGAGTAAACTATCGCAATTGCCGGTATCTAACCAAGCAAAACCACGTCCAAACAGTTCTACTTTCAGTGTACCTTCCTGCAGGTAACACTTATTCAAATCCGTAATTTCGTACTCGCCACGAGCCGATGGCTTCAAGGCTTTAGCTTTTTCGACCACAGTACTGTCATAAAAATACAGTCCCGGAACAGCGTAGTTCGATTTAGGCATTGCAGGTTTTTCTTCGAGCGAAACTACGTTTCCTTCCTTATCGAACTCCACCACCCCATATGCACGGGGATCTTTAACATAATACCCAAACACGCACGCGCCTTTATTTATCATTGCCGCGCGTCTCAACATGGCCGAAAATCCTTGTCCGTAAAACATATTATCGCCCAAAATCAAACAACCGGGTTCTCCTTGCAGGAATTCTGCTCCCAAAACAAAAGCCTGTGCCAATCCGTTGGGAGTTTCTTGTATCACATACTCAAATTTCATTCCCAACTCTTCGCCCGTACCTAACAGTTCCCTGAACATCGGCAAATCGCGCGGAGTAGAAATAATCAGCACTTCACGTATACCGGCCAACATCAGTGTAGACAACGGATAATAAATCATTGGTTTGTCGTAAACCGGCATTATTTGTTTCGAAATAGCTTTAGAAAGAGGATACAACCGTGTAGCACTTCCTCCGGCAAGAATTATTCCCTTCATTTTTTCAAGTTTGAGTTTCTATATAAAATAATGATGCAAAGATAACATTAAAAAGCATTTAATCGAATATCCGGAGCGGATACTACATTAATTTTAGATAATTATACAAACCATCAAAAGACGAAAACTCCTTCGTTTCATCTTTATATATGGCTTTAATATTAGCAGCCGATTTCACCACAACCAACAAATCGGCCTCACCTTCGGAGGCAACAATCCTATATCCGGCACGGGCAAAAAAGTTGTGAGTCCAGTAAGCCAAAACACCTTCCGCAGCAAGAAATACACTTTTAGACGGTTTATAAAGAGGTCTGAAACGACCTGTTTCTTTTTCGAAGATAATATTGTTTTGCCCAAAAAAGCCAGCCATCTTATCCGAGAGAATAACATCCTCCGTTATACCACATATCAAACCATCAGTGGGAGACAGCATCCAAAGCCTATCGGCAAGCATCAACGTTAATTCTATATCGTGTGTCGACAGTAAGACCGCTTTATTTTGGTTTACTGCCAAATTGTGTAAAAGGTTCATTATCTCAATACGGCTCGATACATCAAGAAAAGCCGTAGGCTCGTCCAGTAAAACGATGGGGCATTCCTGAGCTATGGCTTTAGCTATCATCGCCTTCTGGCGTTCGCCGTCCGACAGTTCCGCCACATACGATTTTGCTTTATGTGCAATACCGACATCTTCCATCGCCTTTTGTACAATAGCCTTATCGCCACCATTCAGCCTACCCCAGAAGCCTGTATAGGGATAGCGTCCCAGTGATACCAATTCCGTAACCGTAAGCCCACCAACAGATGTTTTGTCGGTCAGTACGATTCCCAATATTTGGGATAGTTCCTGCTCTTTGTATTCCGTAAGTTTTTTGTTTTTGATATACACATCTCCGCCTAAAGCAGGTTGCATGGCACTTAATGTGCGCAATAAGGTTGATTTTCCTGCCCCGTTGTTTCCCAACAGGCAAGTCAATTCTCCTTGGCGGAGGTCGAAAGACAGGTTATCGTACAATGCCAATCCTTTGTTATTGCCCGAAGCCGAATAACCTATGCTCAAACTGCTTGATGATATAATGCCTCGTACCTGCTCCATCAGTTAAAATATTGTATTTTTCGCTGGTTAATAATAACATACAATATAACAGGTACACCCAATACCGGAGTTATGGCATTGAGGGGAATAACACCCCCTTGTCCGGGCAAAACACTCAACAGGTTGCACAGCAGAGCGATAAAAGCTCCGATAAGCATCGTTAAAGGTAGTAATGACTTATGATTGGAGGTTCCCAACACCAAACGCACCATGTGCGGAACAGCCAATCCGATAAAAGATACAGGACCGCAATAGGCGGTAGTAATAGCCGTCAGTAAGCCGGCGCAAAGCAGCAAGAGCAATCTGACCATTCTTATGTTCACTCCTAAGTTGGCAGCATACCTTTCGCCCAACAATAGGGCATTCAACGGCTTCATCAACAAAACAGACAGGATTAAACCTACCGAAACAGTGATGCAATAAAAAGGCAATTGGCTGGACGATATACTCGAAAAATTGCCCATTCCCCACATCGTGTACGAAAAAAGGCTTTCGCTATCGCTGAAAAATTTAAGTAATGTGATAACCGACGAAGTCAGATAACCTACCATTATACCTATAATCAACAGCATAACATTGTTTCTGACCACCGAGGCAAAACCTATGATAACCGCCAGAATGACCAACGAACCCAGAAAAGCGCCCACAACAACCATCATCGATTGCGAAAAGTCGAACCCCGCTATTCCACCTGTTATTCCACCCATAAAGAGGATAACAAGAGCAACACCCAGACTTGCACCTGAGGTTATACCCAAAATACCCGGATCGGCAAGCGGATTGCGGAAAGATGTTTGTAGTAATAGCCCCGAAACCGCAATTCCACCACCCGTAAACAAGGCTGTAACAACTTGTGGTAAACGCGATTCGAGCACGATATGCGTCCATGCCTCACGCTCTACTGTTTTGCCCAGAAGTATGTCAATAACCATTCCGGCAGGAATAGATATCGAACCGAAAAACAGATTAGCAAAGAACAGCAAAACTATTCCCAGCAAAACAAATACGGTATAGGCAATTGTTTTTTGCATCTTTGGTTTATCAGCCCCTTATTTCTAAGGCTTACAAAGCTAATTATTTTCTTTGAGTTTAACGGAATAAAAAAACCGGATAAAAAGGAACATCCCTATCCGGCTTTCTATATCTATAATTAGCTTATTAAGCTTTTACACGCTCTACATACGATCCGTCCTTGGTATTGATCTTAACTTTTTCGCCAGTGTTAATAAACAGCGGAACACGGATTTCGGCTCCGGTTTCAACAGTTGCCGCCTTCAATGTATTTGTAGCTGTGTCGCCTTTAAGGCCTGGTTCTGTATAAGTAATTTCAAGGATAACGTTCTGGGGAAGTTCGGCTGTCAATATCGTTTCCGATTCGGCATGCACTTGTACTTCAACCATATCGCCCTCTTTAAGGAAAGCCACGCCTTCAATCTGTTCTCCGGGAATAGATATCTGTTCATAGGTTTCCGTATTCATAAAGTTGTAGCCCATATCGTCTTTATACAAATATTGGTATGGGCGTCTTTCGATGCGAACTTCATCTATCTTAACACCGGCATTGAATGTTTTGTCTATAACACGGCCGGTTTTTACATTTCTTAGTTTTGTACGAACAAACGCTGCGCCTTTTCCGGGTTTTACGTGCAGGAATTCGATAATCATCAGATATTGACCATCCAAGTCAATGCACATTCCGTTCTTAATATCAGCAGTAGTAGCCATAAAGTAGTTTATATTTAATATGTTTAGTTGAAATTATTTTCGCAGCGCAAAGATATAAAAAAATGAAAGAACTGAAAGAAACAGAGTGTTATAATATGCAGAAAGGGTTATTTGGGGTTTTTTATAATAAAAATAAAAACCATTCGTTTAAACCAATAGATATTAAACTGTTATGTGCTATGAAAAACCTAAAAATATTTATCACCCAATATTTGCCTTACATTTATTTTATAGGCATAGCTGCTTTTTGGTTTGTCGATAACCTGAGCGGGGGACATGTAAACTACTTTATGATTGGTATTGCCTCTGTTTTAATCTTTCAGATTTTCCTTAAAAACAACATTTTAGGAATTATCTTAGGTTCGATATTGGGTATATTATCGTTATATATGGTACTTGCCGTACTGTCGGATGTTTGGAAATTCGACACACTCTGCAAGGAAGCTATTACTTTGCTGATTGTTGGTTCCGGCTTTTTCGGGACAGGTGTTGTAATGGCTATCCTCATGGTGCTGTTCGGCATAAAACAACTGTTTGTCAGAAAAAGTATTTGTTCAAAAAATCCATAAACCGCTCTTTGTACGAATCCGACACAGGAATATACTCTTTGCCAAAAACGATGCAATTCCGTTCAATGGTTTTTATCTTATCAAGGTTAACTATAAAAGAACGATGCACGCGCATAAAGCGGGACGAAGGCAGCTTTTCTTCGAGCGACTGCATGCTCATCAGCGAACTGACAGGCTCTTTTTCGTCTTCAAGATGGAACTTCACATAATCTTTCTGATTTTCGATATAAAGAATATTATCGAAATCGAGCTTCTCCATCCTGTACCCCGACTTTATAAAGATACTTGTATTGTTAGAGCCAGCCACCGATTCGCTTGTTTCCAGCAACCTGAACCACTCCAAAGCCTTATTCACCGCTTGCAAAAACTCGGAATAGCTGACAGGCTTCAATAGGTAGTCTAAAGCGTTCAGCCGAAAACCTTCCAGAGCATATTGGTCGTATGCGGTAGTGAATATAACCTTTATATTAGAGTCGATAGTTTTTGAAAACTCCATGCCGCTTATCTGTGGCATATTTATATCCAGAAACAGGATGTTGACACCACCCGTCCGCAAAAGTTCCGTTGCTTCAAGAGGATTCTCGAATGCACCTACAAGGTCGAGTGTAGGCGTCTGGTTCACATACGATTTCAACAAGTCGATGGCCAGAGGTTCGTCGTCAATAATAACACATTTCAGTTTCATACGTCTTGATTTATTTCCGGTATATTCAACTAAAGTTTATCCTAAGCATAGCAAAAAAATGATTATCGCGCTTTTCGGTAACAAAATCATGTTTATTCGGATATAAAAGATTCAAGCGCTGAGTCATATTAGCCAAGCCTATACCCGAATTACGGGCTTCAATATCTATTCGCCTTTCGGGCTCATCTTCGCGAATACTGTTTTCGACCGTGCAAATTACACCTTTTCCTTTCTCTACTAAAATCTTTATATCTATAAAACTATCCTTGCCTACGGTGATACCGTGCTTAAAGGCATTTTCTATAAGGGTTATAAACAGCAAAGAGGCTATTTTATCATCGCTGTCGTTTCCATCTATCAACACATTCAGCTTTACGTTCGCCCCTATTCGTAACTTCATCAAATCGATGTAATTACGTGTAAATTCAAGCTCCTTTTTCAGAGGCACAAACTGTTGATCTTCGTCATAAAGCACGTAGCGCAACAAGCTGCTTAGCCTGTGTACCGACTCCTGCGCTTTACTCTGATCGATAGCTATAAGGGAATATATATTGTTGAGCGTATTGAAAAGAAAATGCGGATTCAACTGGCTGCGCAGGTTTTTCAAATCGGCTTCCAATTGTATGCTTTTAACTTTTTCGAGGTTAATAGAGTCTTTATACCAACGTACTGTTGCTCGCATGGCAACACTTAGGCCTATTGAAAAAATAATCATCAGATAATCGCTAATAACCTGCATAGCAAAAGGAGGGCGAGGACCTCTGGGGCGAACCTTCATGCCCCCACCATGATAAGGTTCCATAGGCGGCGGGCCACTTTTCATATCAAATATTGAATTCAATATTACCGATTGAAAGCCAACAAGCAGCACTATTAATACCACATTTATGATAAAATACGTAACAAACCGTTTTGCAAAAAGGTATTTGTTTATGAGGTATAAATAATTGACATAAAACAAAACCGCGCATATTCCTATTCTGACAAGAAAAGAAATGTATGGACGGGCAACAAACTCACCCGAGCGGGTCATTATAAAAATCGGAATTACCAACACAATACCCCACACAAGGATATGGCTTAATGGCATTACAAAGTGTTTCCATTTCATACTCCAGAACCTTTTTTACGGTTTATTCATACCTTAAAGCTTCTATCGGGTCAAGGTAAGAAGCTTTCTTGGCCGGATACCAACCAAAGAAAATACCTGTTGCCGTACAAACAATAAAAGACAAAACTATAGTATAAATCTGAATATCGATAGGCCAAGCCATAATATTTTTTACAGCAAAAGCACTGCCTATGCCCAAAATCACACCTATCACACCTCCTGTCACACTCAAAAGAATGGCCTCTATCAAGAATTGCATCAGTATATCCCGGCCCTTTGCCCCGATAGACATACGCAAGCCTATCTCGCGGGTACGTTCCGTCACCGACACATACATGATATTCATGATACCTATACCGCCCACCAAGAGCGAAATACCGGCAATACAAGCCAAAAGCACGGTCATCATATCGGTTGTAGAACTCATCATTGATATTAGTTCTTTTTGCGAACGCACATTGAAGTCGTCCTCATCGTTCGCTCCTATTTTGTGACGTACACGCAGCAGGTCTTCAATGCTGCTTATGGCATCTTCGGTAGCATCCTCGCTCACAGCCGAAACGGCTATCGACTGGATATAAGTAATAGCCAAAATACGCTTCTGAACGGTTGTATAGGGAGCTATAATCAAATCGTCCTGATCCATACCCATCGTGTTATCGCCTTTCGAAGTTAGCACACCAATAATGCGGAATGGTATTTTATTGAACCGGATGGTTTGCCCTACCGGATCTTCACCATTAGTAAACAGGTTATCCACCACGGTTTGCCCCACAAGGCAAACTTTAGCAGATGTTTTTACTTCGGCATCGGTAAACATATCGCCCTGCGCTACTGTATGTTTACGGATATCCAGATACGAAGGAGCTACTCCATATACTGTTGTGGGAGAGTTATTAGCTCCATAAATTACCTGTCCGGAAGAAGATACTTCGGGCGTAGCCGCCGAAATATATTCGGCCTCGTCCCTGATTGCCTCATAGTCCTCCAATTTAAGGGTTTGCATGCTCGAGGCACTTTGTCTTACACCTCCAAACTGACCTGTTCCGGGACGAATATTTATCATGTTCGACCCCATAGTCGATATCTGGTCTTGAATGCTTTTTTTAGATCCCTGCCCTATTGCCAACATCGTAATAACCGATGCAACACCTATTATGATGCCCAGCATGGTAAGGAATCCCCTGAACTTATTACCACTCAGAGCCCGAAAAGCTATTTTAAATAGATTAACAAAATTCATTCTGCTTGATTGTCTTTTAGTTTTCTTTAGGCAAAGTTTCTAATACACTCTTTGCCGATTTTATATCGCTGTTGTATGTATCTTCTTTTATCCGTCCGTCCCTGATTACAATGTTGCGGCTACTGAACTGTGCTATCTCGGGGTTATGCGTCACAAAAATAATTGTGCGGTGCTCCTGCTGATGCATACGTTGCAGCAATGTCAAGATCTCGAACGACGTGCGGGTATCCAAATTCCCCGTTGCCTCGTCGGCAAGAATAATAACAGGCTCGTTTACCAAAGCACGGGCTATTGCCACACGCTGTTGTTGCCCGCCCGACATCTGGTTCGATTTATGGTTAAGCCTGTCGCCCAGCCCTACTTCGTTTAGCGATTTGATAGCCCTTTCGTGCCGTTCTTTTGCCGAAACCGACGAGTTGTACATCAACGGTAACTCAACGTTCTCGATGGCCGTTGTTTTAGGCAGCAGATTGTACGACTGAAAGATAAACCCGATCTTTCGGTTTCGTAATGTTGCCCTGTCGTTCTTGCCCATTAAGCGGACAGAATTTCCATCCAGATAATACTCTCCTTGGGTAGGAGTATCCAAACAACCCAATATATTTAATAGCGTAGACTTACCCGAACCACTTGTACCCATGATAGTTACAAATTCGCCTTCGTTGATAGTGAAATCAAGCCCGCGCAAAGCGTGAACAATTTCTTCGCCAACCACAAAGTCGCGTTTCAGGTTTTCGACCCTTATTATTTCCTTAGCCATACTATTATGTATATATTACTTTTTCTTATTTCCACCGGGACGTTGAGGCATAAACGGACTGGTTTCAGCCTGTTCCGACGGGGCGGGAACCATTTCCATTTTCTGACCAAGGCCAGTAACCACTTGTTCGTCTTTCTGCAATCCGTCCAAAATTTCGGTATAAATCTCATCGGCAACACCAACCGTCACAATTTTGGAAACCAGTTTATTGCCTGCCTTAACCCACACCACCTTTTTACTTTTATCTCTGCCGTCAACCTGAACCGCTTGTCCGATAATTATACCGGGAATCTGTTTCAATATATCCTGCGAAGGTGTGAAACGGAAAGCCTTTGTAGGTATTTTCAGAACATTATTTTTTTCGAGGGTATAGATATTAACATTGGCCGTGAGTCCTGGTTTGAGCTTTAGGTCGGGGTTGGGGGCATCTATCACCACCTCGTAGGTAACAACATTCGATGTTGTTGTGGCTTCCAAACGCACCTGCACCACCGTACCCGCAAATTCATCGTTCGGGTAAGCATCTACCGTAAACGAAACCCTCTGCCCTTCGGCCACATTGCCTATATCGGCTTCATCCACATTGGCAATAACCCTCATCTTTGTTAAATCGTTGGCAATAGTAAAAAGGGTTGGCGTACTGAACGAGGCCGCAACGGTTTGTCCTTCTTCAACCGCCCGCGAAATAACTACACCGTCTATCGTCGATGTAATGGTTGCATATCCCAGATTGGTACGGGCTTTCAGAACAGCAGCCTGCGATGAGGTTACGGCAAGTTTCGCAGTTTTATATGTCATTTCGGCATTTTCCCAATCGGCTTTACTGATAGCCTGTTTTTCCCACAATTCCTTCTGGCGATTATAGTTTTTCAGTTGGTTCTGATATTCAACTTCTTTCGAACTAAGATTGGCATTAGCCGTTTCGAGTTCCGATGTTAAAAGCCTTGTATCGAGTTCTGCCAAAACCTGCCCGGCTTTTACCACTGAGTTATAATCGACATATATCTTCGATATCACGCCCGATACCTGTGTACCTACTTCCACCAGCGTAATTGGCTCTACGGTCCCGGTTGCCGTTACCGACATAGATATATCGCCGTTCTGTACAGCGGCTACATCCAAAGCCATTTCGTTTTTCTGATGCGATGGCCAAAAGAAAAATGCTGCTCCTAAAACAACCACAATGGCTACCAATATTATCAAATATTTTTTATTTTTCTTGTTCATATCCTGTTTATATAATAATTGAAAGTTTTTGACTTTTTATTTTTATAGTGTTATATCCTGTCCTTGATAGAAATTAAGTAATTTAAGGCTCAACAGAGCAGTATATTTGGCTTGAAGTAACTCCTGCAAAGCGTTTACATGGTTTGTTTTTTCGGTTGTAAGTTCCACCGTATTACGTAATCCTAACGAGAACTGTTCCTGTACAAGCGTATAGCTCAGTTCGGCAGACTTCAGCTTATCTTTGGCCGAAAGATATTTGCTCTGCGCCGACACAGCATCCTGATACAAGCTTTCGATGGTGCGCAGCAGCGTTTTCCGGGTATCGAGTACATTCAACCGCGAGGTTTGTATATCGAGGTTTGCTTTACGGACTTTCGATTCGGTTTGCTTATTGTCGAAAATGGGAATACTTACCGTCAGCCCAACGCTCTGTGTGAAATTACGATCCAGTTGAGTTCCGTAAGCAGTACCCCCGTTCCACGAATTGGCCGTACCCAAACTACCCGAAAGCGAAACTGTTGGCAAATAGCCGGCCTTTGCCGACGACTTATTCAGCTTTGCTATCTGAACATCCATTTCGCTACTTTTAATTTCGGGCATGATATTCAGAGCCGTACGGTATATGTCTTCCTTGGCCGGCAACATAGACAGTACCTGACTATCGTCAATATCGGGGAATTCGGGTTCGAAGTCCACATCATAATCCAGTTCCAACAACTGTTTCAGTTGTAGTTTATAATTATCGAACGAATTTTGCGCTACCACCAGATTATACTTATCCGAACTGTATTGGGCTTCTACCTGAGCATAATCGCTCATAGTTATACTGCCTGCATCCAGAAAAGTTTTTGATTGGTCTAACTGAACCTTGGTAGAGGCAACCGTATTTTCGTTATTCTTAATAGATTCGCGGCTATACAGCATTTGCAGATATGCCTGTGTAATTTCTATTTCGATATTATTTTGTATGTACTGGGTGTTTAACTGCTCGGCGTTTTTATTGAGTTTTGCCAGTTCTATATTGTTCAGGTTTTTACGCCCGTTATACAAAACCACATTTGCCGAAAGGTTGTAACGCCCACCAAAAGAACTCTCATATTTATAGTTTTTCTGGGCATTCTTGGCATTATTAAACTCCTGCGATACGCTCCCCGACAGACTGGGAAACAATTCGGCTTTCGACTGCGAAATATCTACATCATAGCCTTCGGTTGCGATTCTTGATTTCTGTACCTGAATGTTGTTTTCGCGGGCATAGTCGATACACCCTCTTAGCGTCCACGTTTGCTGAGCAAACAAACCCGAAGCCGATATCAACAACAATGCCGAGACGCTTACTACTTTGGTTATTTTGTTCATATATTTGTTTATTTTCTGCTTTCTTTAAAAACCGACACCCTCGTTGGGCATCACCATATCTCTTGGAGGCATACCGGGTCTCATTGGTCGGGGTTCATGCCTTCTGAATTCTATCTTTTCTTTCTGTTCAAGAAAAACCGAATACTGTTCGGCCGATAATATCTTCTTATATTTCTTATCGGCTTTCTCTTTCGTTTTTTCTATCTTAGAATCTATCTTGTCGATCTTTTTCCGGAGTTTTTCTGTTTCCTTCTGGTCGGGCTCTTCTCCATGTGCGGGAAGGGGTATCAAGTCTCGTTTTTGGCCCATCAGTTCCATTATTTTTTTATGTTCTTCCGATAAGGCTTTACCCAACTTTTCCCTTTGGCTGAGTGTTAAATCCGGGATATCGGGCATGTGTGTTATAGCAAAATTCTCATCTACATCACTTTGCATCCTTTCCATAGGTGGGCGTCCGTTGCCCGCCCCTCGCCGGCCAAAATCGCCACCCATCGGAGGCTGCTGTGCTGATAGGCTAAGACCGATTGCCCCCAGAGTTACAACTGTTACAATATTCTTCATGACACAAAACTGTGTTAGACATTATTTTTTTAACAAATGTATTTTGTATCGGAAAAGGGCACAATGATAATCGACAGATAACGGAAATCTATCGACAAAGAACTTAAAATGGGGGAAAACCGGACTTTAGGCTTCAAAAACCTTCATCTGGCAGTTTTGGCAGTCGAATTCAAGGCGAAGGATAGTATCATTATAACGCAACTGATAAGGCTCCTGATACGGGCTGCGCGCACCTTTTTCTTTGGGACACCACCCAAGGGAATGCTTAATGCAATGTCGTGTAAACATCAGAGGAACGGACGTTTGCGGATGCTTCTCGAAGGCATATTCTTTCACCTGCGATTGATGTTGTTCGTAAAACAGTTTGCTTTTCCGATTCATCACATTGCCCAAATAAGTGACCTGTGCCACAGGATAGGGATGAAAGGTAGACCTGAGGTGTACTTCGCTTATATGATGTGTGGATATTCTGGTGGCTAATAGCTTATCGGTAATCTGCCTGCGCCAATCGGAAAGGACGGAGACAGGGATAAACCAATTTGCCGAAAATTGCAAATCGACATCCGTTATCCGGAATATTGTGTTTCCTGTTTTACTCAGATTCGCTTTAATATTGTCCGACTGTTCTTTCTGAGCAGGTTCTAAAGGATAAGGTATATCAATTGATGCGGTGATGCCTTCTTCGTCCTCTATTTTGAGCAGGAATCCATCCGGTTTTTCTGAAAGAACTATGCTTGCTTCTATCTTACGTTCGGCCGATTTTTTAGACAGTAGTTTCTCGAACTCATGGTCGTAGTTCCGGTATATGGAAATGCCTTTGCGCAGGCGGACATTATTTTCGGCAGGGAATATCTTTTCACCATCCACACGGTTAATCCTTATGCCTTGTAATTCTTTATGCTCATCCAAAAAGCACAATCCGTCACCGTTATTAAGCCGCTTAGTAGCAGAAAGAGTGAAAAAGCGGTCAAAAACATCCCTGACTTTCCCTATCGGCTCTCCTACCGACTTTGGAGAATTTAAAGACCAAATATCTGATATACGACCATTTAAGAAGTATTTTGTAAAGCCCCGATTGAAGCTTTTTTCGGGGTTAGGTTCGAACAAATGAGTAGATTCACCAACCGACGAACGGACGTATTCGGGGCGTTGGCCTATTATCTTATCCAGCTGTTGACGGTAGTAAGCCACCGTATTTTTTACATAAGTCACGTCCTTCAACCGCCCTTCTATTTTCAGGGAGCTTATCCCGGCATCGAGTAAATCTTCCAATTGGTCAGACAGGTTGTAATCTTTCATCGACAGCAAATATTTCTTCTGCTGTATCATTTCTCCTTCCGCATCAAGTAAATCGTAAGGCAAACGGCAAAACTGTGCGCAAGCACCCCGGTTTGCACTCCGTTTAGACAGTGCCTCGCTCAGGTAGCACTGCCCGCTATACGATACACACAACGCACCGTGTACAAAGGCTTCGAGCGGAATAGTTGTTTCGGACGATATTTTTTTTATTTCCGTAAGTGAGAGTTCGCGGGCAAGAACAACTTGGCTGAATCCGGCTTCTTCCAAAAATTTCACTTTATCGGCTGTCCTGTTATCGCATTGAGTACTGGCATGCAAGGCTATCGGGGGTAAATCGAGCATTAAAATGCCCATATCCTGTATTATAAGGGCATCTGCTTTTGCATTATATAAATCCCATATCAATTTCTGGGCATCGGGCAATTCTTCGTCTTTCAGTATAGTATTCAGCGCAACATATACCCTTGCCCCAAATTGGTGGGCATACTGGGTTAAGGTGGCTATATCATCAATCGTACTGCCTGCCGCAGACCTTGCGCTAAACTTAGGCGCGCCAATATACACGGCGTCGGCTCCATGATTGATAGCTTCTATCCCACACTCTAAGTTTTTGGCAGGGGCAAGCAGTTCTATTTTACGGGCTTTAATCAATTTTTATTCACTTTTTAAAATCAGATAATCCAGACCTATATACATAATAATTCAGCCAATTATTGTATAGCAGATATCTATGAGCCGCCCATCGGCAAAGGGGCTTGCAGGAAGGATTATCGTCCCTGTAATAATGCTTAGGAATTTCTATATCAAGTCCTTTTCCCTTATCGCGCAGATATTCATTATGCAGCCTGTAAGGCGGATATTCGGAATGCCCTGTTACATAGATTTCGCGGCCATTGCGCCCCACAACAATATAAAGACCGGCCTCGTCCGATTCTGAAACAATCTCTAATTCGGGCGAAGTGATATCTTCGCGCCTTATTTCCGTATAGCGGCTGTGCGGCGCATAAAATTCGTTGTCAAAACTTCGGGTTAACTCAGTATTTTCACTACTTACACGATGCTTAAACACTCCAAACTTTTTTTGCGACAGCAAATGCTTAGGTACACCATAAAACCTATATAAAGCGGCTTGCGCAGCCCAGCAAATATAAAACGTAGAAGGAACATTATTGTGCGCCCAGTCAAAAATTGCGGAAAGCTCAGGCCAATAACTAACAGCCTCGTATTCTAAGAGTTCAACAGGAGCGCCCGTCACAATCATTCCATCGTAGTTCTGACCATGGATTTCGTCGAAACTTTTATAGAACATCTGCATATGTTCTTGTGGAGTATTTTTTGACTGATGAGTTGTCAGTTTCAGAAAATCTATTTCAATAGGTAATGGCGAGCCGGAAAAAATGCGAACCAAGTCTGTTTCCGTTTCAACCTTAAGCGGCATCAAATTCAACACCAACAATCTGATTGGCTGCATATTCTGCATACCATATTCAGATTGAGGTTGAATAAAAATCCCCTCTTCTTTTAACAATTTTATTGCAGGGAAGTTATATGGTAAATTTACAAGCATTTTTAGTTTTCGAGAAATTAATGGTTCGCCACACAAAGTTAGTAATTATTATCAACTGCCTTATAGTCCGAACTTAGCAGGAATACTATCCATTATGCAGAAAAGTTCGTCCATTGTATTTGCCCTGAGCATAGCCACACGCGTCGGTTTGAAATCAGGGATGCCTTTAAATATGCTGCTTGCTGCCAAATGACGGCGGCTGTGGATTATTCCCCCACGCTCGCCTACACGGGCAACGTTGTCTTGTATCATCTCTTTCAGTATATCCAAGTACCAAACAAAAGGCTGTTTGGCCTTACACTCACCTGTTTGCAGGAGGTGTTTCACCTCTTCAAAAATCCAAGGAGAGCCTATGCTTGCCCGCCCAATCATTACGGCATCGACACCCGTTTCGTCAAACCTCTGTTTACAACCCTCCGGCGAAGAAACATCGCCATTGCCGATAATAGGTATCCGCATACGGGGATTGTTCTTTACATCGCCTATAAGCGTCCAATCGGCCTCGCCTGTGTACATCTGGCTACGGGTACGCCCGTGTATTGTCAGAGCCTGAATACCGGTATCCTGCAAGCGTTCGGCAAGCGGAACTATAATCTTAGAATCGTGATCCCATCCTAAACGGGTTTTTACCGTAACCGGGATTTTCACAGCCCGGACAACCGCCGCTGTTATCTCCACCATCAAATCGGGTGTGCGCATCATACCCGAACCTGCACCTTTGCCCGCCACTTTTTTTACGGGGCAGCCAAAGTTTATATCCAATATATCGGGGTTGGCTTCTTCGCAAATCTTAGCCGCTTGGACCATTGCATCAACATCCCTGCCATAAATCTGAATGGCCACAGGGCGTTCCCGCTCGCTTATCTCAAGCTTTGCCATACTCTTGTTCACTCTGCGGATAAGAGCGTCGCTCGATACAAATTCGGTATAAACCATATCCGCACCAAAGCGTTTGCACAAGAGGCGAAAAGCAATATCGGTAACATCTTCCATCGGAGCCAAAAAAACGGGGCGATGGCCAAACTCTATATTTCCTATTTTCATCGAAGGGAAACCTTATTCTTTTTTTAGTACAAAAAAGCACAAACCCTAAGAATTTGTGCTTTCCCAACTGATTTGTGTATGCAAAGATACACAATATTTTTATTTTGTTACTTGCAGAATCCAATCTGTAATATCTTGCAACACTTGCGGATTTATTGTTTCTTCAATCTGGTTGTATTCTGAAATCTGCCCTGTTTGGCATTGTTGAAATAAATGATTCAAACCCGCGTATTTTTTCACAGTAACATTTTTGTTCCCGTTGTTTTTCAGTATTGTTTCGATGGCTGTCAGGTTCATATCAGCCGGTACTTGCAGGTCTTTGTCTCCATTGAGGGCAAGAACAGGACATTTTATTTTCTTTAAATCGCTCGCAGGGTCGTACTTCAGGAAAGCAATATACCAAGGAGAAGTCATGGGGCGCATTTCGGTTTCAATTTTCTTTTTCAGGTTCTCGTCTTTAAGCATATCGGGCGGTATGGTTTTCGTGATATCGGCGTAAAGTTCTTTTTTCAATTCGTCCAGACTCTTATCTTGCGTAAGCAAAGCATATCGGTTTCTGAGTATCGGTTCTTGAAACTTCCACTGAAAGTCGGTCACTCCACCCGCTTTTACTATTGCTTCGGCTTGTTTCAAGATCAAACTGTCGCCCTTCACTCCCGGGCCGGCAAGCGAAATGATGTAAGCCACATCTTTATTTGCGGCTGCTTGCTTAAAAGCAACCGAGCCACCCTCGCTATGGCCTAACATCCCTATTTTTCGGGGATTTATATCCTTTCGTGTTTTCAGGTAACTCAAAGCGGCAGCGGCATCTGTGGCAAAATCGTCAGTAAGAGCCGACCCGAAATCGCCTTCAGACTCTCCTACCCCTCTGTCGTCGAAACGCAAAACAGCTATGCCATTGCGGGTTAGGTAATCGGCAATCACCAAAAACGGTTTATGACCCATTATTTCTTCGTTTCTGTTCTGGGCTCCACTACCTGTAACCAGTACTACGGCGGGAAAGTTTTTTCTTTCGGCGGGCATAGTAAGAGTTCCGGCAAGGGTAATATCTGCATTTTCGTTTCCGAATTTCACATCTTCGGTTTTATAAGGGAATGGCGCTTTAGGCTCTTGCGGACGCTTAGGCTGCTCTGTTTCGCCCTTCACCATGTCCAACGGCATATCCATACCTTGTGTAAATATGCCATATAGTTTCCCGTCGTCTTTCAGTTCGCCTGTGTACGAAGCTCCTACATTGGGCATTTCTATCGTAAGAATATTACCTTGGAAATTAGTTGCTCCGGTAGGAATACCTTTTGCCCCTTGATCGGGACTATCGAATGTGGCCGAATAGCCATCGTTTGTTTTTACTATATGGAAAACAACGGTCAACGAACCATTAGGCAGGGCAAGTTTACCGCTCCAAGTACCTACCACATCTTGCGCCAAGACGAAAGAAAACGGCAATAAAAAAAACATCGACAAGAAAATAAAAAACTTTTTCATAGCTATACTATATAAATTTTGAAGTTATCAGAGAAAAAATAAGCAGATTCAGTATGTCTGTCAAGATAAGGGTGACAATAAAAATAACAATGCCTTTCGCCCCCTTTATATCGGTCGATACCCTAAAAGCATTATACAGCAAGGCTATATACCACACAACAAGTACCAGCAGAATCAGCCCGAAAATTATCACATTGATAAACTCGTGCGATATGCCCAATGTTTGGTTTGTTGCGGCTTGTGTTATATTTTGCACGAAGCTTTTCATATCTATATCCTTAACCAGAAAACAAGCTATCGCCGCGAAAAGATATGGATATCTTGACAAGGTGACCGTACCCAAAACATCCTGAAAACGCACACCTTTCGAGAAAATAAGCCCCGCAACGTACATCAGCGCAACCATACATAACAATCCTTGAATTTGTAGCATAAAGGCAGGCAGAAGAGTAGCCGACGGTCCTATATAGCGAATATTCATTGCTCCCGAAAAATAGTTTCCGGTCGCACAGGCTATGTAAACACTCACAGCTACAATGACAGCGCCTATCCCGAAAGCCTTCCACCCGGCAATGCGACTGAAAGGATTGTAGAGTAATTTGAGCCAATCATTATTTTTCATACGATTCTATATTTTTTATTATTTCGTTCAACAAATTTCGTACTGTTGGATAACTCAGGTTCAATTCTTTCGACATATCTTTCAAACTTCCGCTGTGTTTAACAAACTTGAGGATAAAATCCTGATATTGGGGAGGCAAAAGAGCCAACACAGGTAAATGGTACTTGCCCGACACCTCGGTTTCACATTTTTCGCACAGCAGGCTCTTAACCTTCAGTTGTGTTTTACAGCTGGGACAATAGCAAGGTAACATATAATCTCATTTATTAGAATACTATATTTACAAAAGTAAAAAAATATTTCAATAAAACAAACTTATAAATAAATAATATTAAAACAATAGTGAATATTATTTAACAATAAATACAATATAATTAATAAATATAACCCGTAGTGCATTTAGAAAGTTTATATCAAATAATTTATTATAAACATTTTATAGCATTTGTCATTCTGAACAAAGTGAAGAATCTCTGTATTATTTATTAAAGATCCTTCGTTACACTCAGGATGACAAAAAATGATTGTATTATTTTTCAGATAATTATCTTTTGTTTCCTAAATGCACTACGGGTTAAATATACTGAATTGACTTTTTAATTAGTGTGATACACAAAGAAATACCTTTTCTGTTTTGGTTATTAGCAGGCAAAGTACTATCTTTGCACCGCTTTTATAGCTCCCTCGTGTGATGGGAATAAGGAAGCAATCCTTTATTTGAGTAACACATTTAATTTTAAAAACAAAATGAAAACATTTGAACTATCGGGTTCTTTAAGAACAGAAGTAGGCAAAAAAGCCACAAAAGCCATACGTAGAGACGAAGCAATTCCTGCTGTAATTTATGGTGGTGCCGATTCCAAAGACGCTATTCACTTTACCGTAGCTAATACAGATGTTCGTAAACTTATTTACACACCTGAAATTTTCTTGGTAAACTTAATTATCGACGGAAAAGAATATAAAGCTATTCTTAAAGATATCCAATTCCATCCGGTAACCGACCGTATTCTTCACTTAGACTTCCTTCATGTATTCGACAACAAACCTATCGTTATTGATGTACCTGTTGTTCTTGACGGATTGGCAGAAGGTGTTAAGGCTGGGGGTAAACTATCGCTCGACTTGCGTAAACTTAAAGTTAGAGCCCTTTATAATGTAGTTCCTGAAAAACTTCATATCAATATAGAACACTTAGAACTTGGTAAATCTGTTCAAGTTGGCGAATTGGCATTCGAAGGCCTTGAATTGCTGAATGCTAAGAATGCTGTTGTATGCCGCGTTCAATTGACTCGTGCAGCAAGAGGACTTGCAGCTAAAAACAAATAATTTGCCGAACAAGAAAATTATTGATGAAATACTTGATTGTAGGGTTAGGTAACATCGGAAGAGAATACGAATATACCCGACACAATATAGGATTCAGAGTATTGGACGCTTTAGCTAAGGCGTCCAATATTGTTTTTGCCGACAGGCGTTATGGCTTTGTTGCCGAAACTAAGGTAAAGAACAAAACATTGGTTTTGCTCAAACCTTCCACATACATGAACCTGAGCGGAAATGCCGTAAGATACTGGATGCAGCACGAAAAAATACCGTTAGAGAATGTTCTTGTTGTTGTTGACGACATAGCACTTCCTTTTGGCTCCCTGCGCTTGAAAGGCAAAGGCAGCGATGCCGGCCACAACGGACTGAAACACATACAAACCACTTTTGCCACACAAAATTATTCACGTCTACGTTTTGGTATTGGCAACGATTTTCCGAAAGGTGGACAGGTAGATTATGTGCTGGGCGAATTTTCGGAAGAAGAAGAAAACGCCTTGCCCGAACGCTTGGAAACCTGTGGTGAAATCATAAAAACATTCTGCCTTGCAGGTTTGCAGAACGCAATGAATCAGTACAACAATAAATAAAGGGTTTTTGATATGAAAGAAGGCTGTATTGAAGTTAGAATAGATAAATGGCTCTGGGCCGTACGTTTATTCAAAACACGCTCCATAGCCATTGAGGCATGTAAAAAAGGGCGCGTTATGATGAATGGAAACTCCCTGAAAGCCTCCAAGATGATAAAGGTGGGAGACATCATTCAGATAAAAAAACCACCTATCACTTATTCCTTCAAGGTGCTTGCCCTGACCGAAAAAAGGATGGGAGCAAAACTTGTTCCTGATTTTCTGGAAGATGTAACTCCTCAGGCAGAACTCGATATTCTGGAATTAAGCAAACTGAGCGGATTTGTGGACCGTGCCCGTGGAACAGGTCGTCCAACAAAAAAAGACCGCCGCGACTTGGAATGGTTCACCTCGGCCGAAAACTTTTTCGACTTCGATTCGAACGACGAATAGTTCCTCCCCCCTCTTTTCTCTTTAAAAAATGGTAAAACCGCTAACATCACTCCGGTTCTTTTTTGCCCTAATGGTATTATTGTCCCATTGCTCTTCGGAGCGAGTAGCCCCTTTTTTTGACAAACATATCTTTCAGGAAGGCTACGCCGGTGTTGGTTTCTTTTTCATTCTAAGTGGCTTCATTATTGCTTATTCATATCGTGAAAGAATATTGGAAGGTGAAGTTTCGAGAGAAGAATTCTGGGTTGCACGCATCGCACGTATATATCCTTTACATATACTGACGCTCCTTATGGTTATATTCGCCGGATTAGTTCCTTTCAAGAGTGCTATAAGCTGGATTACGCACTTCGTTCCAAATCTGTTTTTAATACAATCTTTTATTCCTGTCAATCATTTTTATTATTCTTTTAATTCTCCTTCGTGGAGTTTAGGATGCGAACAGTTATTTTATTTACTGTTTCCTTTTCTTATATCATGGCTTAACGACAGTAAAAAACTACTATTGATACTCATTCCCCTTATCATAGTGGCTCTTACAGGAATGTATTTCACTCCGGACGAAGAAACCATAACAAACTCAATATGGTATGTGAATCCCATAACACGGTTACCCGATTTTCTGATAGGTTTGTTTCTTTTTCATATTTACGATAAATATAAGAACATCAATATATCGTACACAAAGGCTTCGTTATTGGAGATAAGTTCCATTGTTCTGTTACTTGCATTTTATTTGCTTTCGGGCTATTTTTCAATAGTTTACAGAGCATCTATATATTACTGGATACCTATTTCATTAACTATACTCATATTTGCTTTTAGGCAGGGTGTTATATCAAAGATACTATCAAATCAGTATCTTGTCCGATTAGGAGAGGTTAGTTTTGGAATTTATATGTTTCATTTCATTATTATCATCCTATTCAATAAGATAATTAACGAAACAAATGTATCGTTACCATTCTATATATCTTTCTTCATAATTATATTTATAGTTTTATCTGTAAGCTTTTTATCGTACCATTATTTTGAAAAGCCAATTGCCCATCTTATAAAAAGTTACCCCAAAAACGGAAAGCAAATTCCCCAATGACCTCACGTCTTCGGGGAATCCTAATGATCAACTAAAAAAACTATCAATAGAAATGATTAACAATTTGAGCATGGCATTTTGTTGACTGCTATCACAAGGTTTGTGAGCAGATATATATATTCAACATCAACGCCTATTATTGTTTAGAGTATTTTAAATTTCTTTCTTCAAATCTCCTACCCATGCTGCAATACGGTTGCCCGTTTGGTCCGATTCGTTATCTTCGTCAATAGGCAAACCTACAAACTTACCGTCAACAACAGCGGCAGAATCGTCGTAAGTGTATCCATCAGTACTTACCGAACCAATCATTGTTGCTCCTGCTGCTTTAGTTGCCTTGTATATCTCGCCCATGCCATCGCAAAACGTGTCGCTAAACGAAGATGAATCGCCACAACCAAATACGGCAACTTTCTTGCCCGATAAATCGGCGTTTTTCAGATTGTTGATAAAATCTTCCCAATCGCTCTGAAGGTCGCCTAAACCCATTGTTGATGTTCCAAACAGAAGCACATCGTAAGTCGAGAAATCGCCATTGGCATTGCTTACATCAAAAACATTATCGCCCGATACACCAAGAGCGCTTGCTATTTGTTTTGCTACCGACTGAGTATTACCCGAATCCGAACCGTAATATATACCTATACTTGCCATTTTATTTTTGTTTTTAAGTTTATACTACAAAGTAAAGGTAGTTTCAGGAAGTTTGCAATACCGAGAAATAATGAATTTAAAGAACCCCTATCGCTAAAAATGATTAGAACCTTATGTAAAGAACATAAAAAGGCCGTATGTAATCTAACATACGACCTTTCTATATAGTAGAAATTTATTCTATTCTTTCTTTTTTACGCTTCGGCTTTAGGTAAAACCGAAACATAAGATCTATCATTCTTTTTGCGACGGAAAGTTACCACGCCATCAACAAGAGCAAATAGAGTATGGTCTTTGCCCATACCTACGTTCTCGCCTGGGTGATGAGTTGTACCTCTCTGACGAACAATGATGTTACCTGCTTTTACGATTTCTCCACCAAAAGCTTTAACTCCAAGTCGTTTACTTTCTGATTCACGACCGTTCTTCGAACTACCTACACCTTTCTTATGTGCCATTTTCTTTTGATTTTAATCTTGATTAAGCAATAATTTCTTTAACTGTTACTTCTGTAAATTGTTGACGGTGACCGTTCAGTTTGCGATAACCTTTTCTTCTCTTTTTGTGGAAGATAAGAACTTTGTCGCCCTTAACCTGATCGCCTACGGTAAGTACAACTTTTGCTCCGCTCACATATGGCGCACCAACTGTAATTGTACCTGCGTTATCAACCAATAACACTTTTTCAAACTCTACATCGGCTCCTTTATCTGCCGATACTCTGTGAACAAATAATTTTTGTCCTTGCTCAACTCTAAATTGTTGTCCTTGAATGTCTACAATTGCGTACATTGCAATAAAATAACTAAAGTTATGTGCCTGAGGCGAATCGCTTTTATGCAATTTCTTATCGGCCTATTGGCAATCGGGGTACAAAATTAGAAAAATATATTCAAAAACACAAGCGCATAGTGCTTTAATTGATTATTTTTTATTCTCTAATCCATCATGCCAAGCAACTGAATCATTCCCAGATTTGAAGAGCGCATAATATTTGCCTCCCTATATTTACCCATGTTATACAACCGGGCAATGGTTTGCCCCTTATAGCTTGTGGCAATCCATATTGTGCCCACAGGCTTTTCGGCTGTTCCGCCGTCAGGGCCTGCAATGCCCGATGTGGCAATAGAACAATCGGTATTCAGTTTCTGACAAGCACCCTGAGCCATTTCTATGACTACCGCTTCGCTTACAGCTCCATCTCGTTCCAAGTTAGCAGACGATACGCCCAATAAATCAACTTTTACGTCATTGGCATAAGCAACTATACTGCCTCTAAAGTATTTTGACGAACCGGCAACCGATGTTATCAGACGAGCAATATTACCTCCCGTACAACTTTCGGCCGTGCTTACGGTTAATCCTTTTTCTATAAGGCGCAGGCCTAATATCTTTTCGATGGGAATATCTTCTTCCCCAAGTATTGCATCACCAAGCAACCCTCTGAGCAAATCGGAACGTCTTTCCAACTCTTCTTTACGATGCTCGCCCTTCACAAACAAACGCAACTTCATCATTCCGGGTGTCGGCAAATAGGCCAAACCAAAATCCGAAGGCAAACTACTTTCAAAATCGGCGATATGCATCGCCAAAGCCGATTCGGTGTATCCACCAACAATAAATATTTTTTTCAGATAGGCTTCCATATCGTACCTGTCCATAAGGCGTGGAATAATCTCGTGTTCCATATTATACTTCATCTCATAAGGAACACCGGGCATCGAAACCAATACCTTTCCATCGCGCTCAAACCAAGTGATGGGAGCCGTCCCTACCCTGTTCTGGATTACCGTACAATCTTTGGGAATATATGCCTGATTACGGGTCAGTTCGTTCACCTGCCCACCTATAACAATGCCTTCTATATTGCGCAACACATCGTCGCTGAACACCAAGGAAGTACCATAATACTCGCAAAGGGTTTTCTTGGTAATATCATCTTTCGTAGGGCCCAGACCGCCGGTCATCAATATTACATCAACACTCTTGAAGGTGCGTGTTATGGTATCTTTGATTTGTTCGGCATCGTCACCTATCGAAATTTTCCCTTCTATTTCGAATCCGGCTTGAGTCATTTTTTCTGAAATCCAAGCCGAGTTTGTATCCACTATCTGCCCGATAAGGATTTCGTCACCGATTGTTATGATTGCTGTTTTCATTGTGTTGTATTTTTGTTTTCAATAACCCGTTACTAAAAGATTCTTCGCAGCTTTCAGTCCACATTTTTGATATTTAGAGTAAGCCGCAGCAGCACTATTGCGCACTGCCTCGCTCGTGTCTCCTTTCAGATAGGTAGATATGGCATCGTGTAGCGAATATGCCTCTGGGCACATCAGGTTGGTAGTCCACACCAAAGGATTTGCTTTAGTCGATTTCAGTATCGGCCTGAAATATTGCTTGCTGGCACATGCCAGAATTATAGCGTCACGGCTCTTTCCGTCAGTGTTCACATACGAGTCGGTGAGCGAAAAATCCATCAGTCCGTTATGACCAATGTAAGTCAAAAGCTTAGCGTTGCCATTCAAACCAATAACCTTATTGTTTACAATGATTGTATCTTTGAGGCTTCCGGCGCACGATTGCAAGAAATCTTCCGTACAGTCTTTTATATAACGCCCGTCGTAGGCATCGGCAACCAAGTAAACATCTTTTGTTTTGTGACGGAATACAATCCTCTCCAAACGGGTGTTATCTGCCTTATAGCGTTTCAATTCTTTCCATTCGGCACTTTTTCTGAAATACGTACGAATGCCGTATCCACAACCCCAATAAAGATTATTGTCAGTATCTTGCCCGTTTCCTATCTTTGCCGGAACCTTCACTATACCTTGATATTTGTTGTCGCATAGTGCTACCATCACATGGATAGATTGTGTATTCTGGGCACGCAACGAACCGCATACTATAAGCACAAACAGAAATACAAATATTATTCTTTTAGCCATCTTTCAGTTATTTTGAATTCAACCGTTTCATTCGTTGCAACAAAGTAGGATGCGAATAATAGAAAAACACATTAAGCGGATCGGGATTTAAATTGCTAAGCGATTTTGTAGATAATTTTTTCAGCCCGTCAATAAGGGCATCGCTCAAACCATATTTTGCAGCAAAAGCATCTGCCTGATACTCGTTCTTTCGGCTTATAACATTCTGCACTAACCCTAAAACCAGTGATATAGGAGTAAACAATATAGAAAAAGCTATCGCCCCTAAATGAAAAGACGGAACATCGCTCCCCAAGGCATGGGCAATACTTTCGCTACCAATAAAATACGAAAGCAAGAATAGCATCACTCCCGTGTAAGGGATAGAGAATAGTAAATGCTGTAATGTGTGCTTCTTTTTGTAGTGACCTATTTCGTGTGCCAGAACGGCAACAATCTGGTTCGTCTCTAAATCGTTTATCAGCGTATCGTACAAAACAATACGCTTTTTGTTGCCCAACCCCGTGAAGTAAGCATTAGCTTTGGTAGTGCGTTTAGAAGCGTCAATTACATAAATATTGGTCAATTTAAAGCCAGCCTTATGGGCAAAACGTTCTATTGCGGTGCGTAGTTCACCTTCGGGCAAAGGCTGTTGTTTGTTGAAAAGAGGAACAATGATGTTTGAGTAAAACATCGACATGAACAGCGAAAACACCGTTACCACCACCCACGCATAAACCCATGCCATAGTGCCAAAACTTTGGTAAAACCAAATCAGTAGCGTTAGTATCAACCCTCCTATAATAACCGATAGGAACAGGCTCTTTAGTTGGTCTAACCAAAACGTTTTGCGGGTTGATTTATTAAAACCAAATTTTTCCTCAATCGCAAATGTTGCATAATAAGAGAATGGTAAACCTATTATATCGTTAGCGATGAAGAGTATCCCTACAAAAACAAGAGAAACGAGAATCGGGTTGCTTGTCCATGCCCTTACTTCACCATCCAGCCATCCAAAGCCTTGGATGAGAAGAAAAAACAGTATAACAACAAACGAAACAGACGACGACAGTAGCCCAAAGTGGCTATTTTCGCGCTGATATTCTTGTTGTTTCTTATATTTTTCGACATCATATATACCTTTCAATTGCTCAGGTATCCCCGTACTCATACGTCGGCGATTACGATAAGCCAGATATTGCTCCCAAACAAAATCGAGAGTCACTATCAGTATTATTACCCAATACAAAACCATGCGCTTTTATTTTTTTTATATTCAGACCGTTACTCTCGAAAATGGCGCGGCATCCATCGGGCAAAACTTTCCGTCCAAATATTGATAGTATCCCGTAATGGCTACCATCGCCGCATTATCGGTTGTATATCCGAATTTAGGTATATGTATAGTCCATCCGTAACGTCTCCGATAATCTTCAAAAGCATTTCTCAACCCCGAATTCGCCGAAACACCTCCCGCCACGGCAACCTCTTCTATCTTTAAATCTTTGGCGGCTTTTGCCAATTTATCCATCAGTATATCAACGATTGTTTTCTGCAAGGAAGCACACAAATCGGCTTTATTTTTTTCGATGAAGTCAGCATCTTTTTTCAGTTCGTCACGAAGCATATAAAGAAAAGAAGTTTTCAGTCCGCTAAAGCTATAGTCGTACCCTTTCAGGTGAGGTTTATTCAGTTTAAACCTATCGGGATTACCTTCCTTTGCCAATTTATCGACTATTGGCCCTCCGGGATAACCCAACCCCATTACTTTCGCACACTTATCGAAAGCTTCGCCGGCGGCATCGTCTATGGTTTGCCCAATGATTTCCATATCGTTATACGACTTCACAAGTATTATTTGCGAATTCCCCCCCGACACCAACAGGCACAGGAAAGGAAAAGCAGGTGGCATTTTTTCTGAATCGGCCTCCCTGATAAAGTGAGCCAGCACATGTGCTTGCAAGTGGTTAACATCGACCATCGGTATATTCAGTGCCGACGAAAAACCCTTTGCAAAAGACATACCCACAAGCAAAGAGCCCATAAGTCCCGGCCCACGGGTGAAGGCGATAGCCGTCAGTTCGTCCTTACTCACTCCGGCAGCCTTCAGTGCCTCGTTCACTACGGGTATTATATTTTGCTGATGGGCACGGGATGCCAGTTCGGGCACCACTCCGCCATAGCTTTCGTGTACTTTCTGGCTCGAAACAACGTTCGACAATAAAACCCCATCGCTAATCACCGCTGCCGCTGTATCGTCGCACGACGATTCTATTCCTAATATTGTAATCATCTTTATTCCTAAACTTAACAACAAAGATAATACTTAGCAGGAAAGATTATTGAACAGGGGCATGCTTATTTTAGAAAGAAAAATGTATTTTTGCATCTTATAATTTTCGTTGAAGAATATACCTGACACAAGATGATTAATAAAATAGAAGCTCTACTGAAAGAGGTTGAAGAACTGAAAGCCGCATCAGCGCAAGAGGTTGAAGAACTGAGGATTAAATATCTAAGCAAAAAAGGCGAAATATCCATGCTGATGGACGACTTCCGCAACGTTGCCCCTGAAGAGAAAAAAACTTTAGGAATGAAGCTCAACGTTCTAAAAACCAAAGCCCAAGAAAAGATAAACGAGCTGAAAGAATCGCTCGAAAACAGCAGCTCTACTACCGAAACAATAGACCTTACGCGTACGGCTTACCCTATACCACTCGGTTCGCGTCATCCGTTATCGTTGGTAAAAAAGGAGATTTGCGATATTTTTAAACGCCTTGGCTTTTCTATTGCCGAAGGCCCCGAAATTGAAGACGACTGGCATGTGTTCTCTTCATTGAACTTTGCCGACGATCATCCGGCACGCGATATGCAGGATACTTTTTTCATAGCCAATCATCCCGATGTTGTTTTACGTACCCACACATCGTCGGTACAAACCCGTGTCATGGAAAAACAAGAACCGCCTATCCGCATTATGTGTCCGGGGCGTGTTTATCGCAACGAAGCCATATCTTACAGGGCTCACTGTTTCTTCCACCAAGTGGAAGCTTTGTATATTGACAAGAACGTATCGTTTGCCGACCTGAAGCAAGTACTATTGTACTTTGCTAAAGAAATGTTCGGTGCGGAAACAAAAATCCGTCTCCGCCCATCCTACTTCCCATTCACCGAACCAAGTGCCGAAATGGATATCTCGTGCAACATTTGCGGAGGAAAAGGCTGTCCTTTCTGTAAACATACAGGCTGGGTAGAAATAATGGGTTGCGGAATGGTAGATCCAAACGTTTTGGAAAGTTGCGGTATAGACAGTAAAAAATATACCGGTTATGCCCTTGGTATGGGCGTTGAGCGCATCACCAACCTAAAATACAGGGTTAAAGATCTGCGCATGTTCTCCGAAAACGATGTACGCTTCCTCAAACAATTCCAGAACGGATAATTACTAACGGATAATTACTAAAATAATCCGTAGTGCACATTCAGTGAGTTTATATCAAGTCGCTTATTATAAACATTTATAGCGCATTTGTTATTGGTTTGCCTATAATCTATGCTCCTTGAACGTTGTTTCTGAACAAAGTGAAGAATCCCTTTGTGGCTTTATTCCAGATCCCTTCGTTTCATTTAGGATGACAAAACATAAAACGGATATATATTATTTTTCAGTAATATGCCAATAAATAAAGCCCTGCCGACAAAAAATCAGCAGGGCTTAAATATATTAGTGGAATTTTATTATTTTCTTAGTTTTTTGGAGCTTCTTCAGTAGCGGCAGGAGCTGCTGTTGCTGGCTGATCGGCTGTGGGCAAAGGTAGGTTAGAACCTACATTTGGTGCTTGCTGAGCAGGAGCCGCAGGAGCTACTGGCACAGGAGCAGTATTTGTTGCGGAAGATGGATTGTTCGATATAAATTTAGCACTGATCAAACTCAATACTATAACAGCACCGGCTAAATACCATGTGGCTTTTTCTATAAAGTCAGTCGTTTTTCTTACTCCCATAACATTGTTCGACGAAGAGAAAGAAGAAGACAAGCCTCCACCTTTTGAATTTTGTACTAAAACTACCAGAATCAATACAATTGCTGCAATAACAATTAAAACTGTAATAAGAACAAACATCTTTTATCTTTTTTTATTTTTTTCGTTTATAATCAATTTCTCAAGAAACGCTAATTGGTCTGCAAAGTAAATATTTTTTTCTGGAAAATTCAAACTTAATCGTTTAATAATTTCGTATGCTTTCTGATACCTACGCTGTTTTATATAGATAGTTGCCAAAGTTTCGGTAAAAAATATATCATCGGTCAGGTCTTCTTCCTTATCAACGAAAGGAAGAGGCGTTTCTCTGTCCGAATCGTCGGTTGGCCTTTCCAATACAATTTTCACATTGCCTCCCTCTTCGGCAGCCTTATTTATAAAGCTATCTATTATATTTTGGCGTTTCTGTTGTTTTTCGCTGCCTTCTTCGTCCGGTTTTTCTTTTATCATCTCCGGTTCAGTACTTTCAGCTTCCGCCGGAAGTTCTTCGAGCGATTGCAGATAAGAAAAATAATCGGTTGTGGCTAAACTCGAATTCAAGATAGCACGTTCCAGCTTGGGTTCTTCGTCATTTGGTTTAGCCGTATCGAAAAATGCGTCAAGGAGTACAGAAGTACGATCTTCGCTCATTTCTGATTTTCCGGTAACTTCATGGTAGCGTTCGTACTCTTCGCTCAAAACATAATAAAAGAGTGCACGCCTGTCCGAAACAAAAGCCGAAAGCCTTTGCAGTTCTGTCTGGAAATCTTCCGCATCCAGCAGATACAAATTTTTAAGATAAAGGAACAAACCTGCCTGAAAATATGGATATTTATCGGTAAGAATCCGCAATTGCGACAACGACGCTGCATCTAATGCCCTGTCGGTATCCATTAACTCATAAAATTCTATCTTATCCATATTCGCCCTTTATTGTGTTTATTACCAGTTCGACATTGTTGAATTGAATATCTGGTCTACAATATCTTCGGTAAGTTGTTTCACCAACTCGTCCTGAACATCGGTAAGCATATTTGACGAATCGAAATCCCTGTATGCCGTGAAAACCTCTTCTTTATCTTCCTGTGGATTTTTGTTGTTCTTATACCTCATACGTACCGACATCGTAAGGCGAGTTTGCGAGGCCAAAGCATCTTCCCTCACCGCCAGAGGTGTCAGATCGTAGCGAGTCACCTCGCCTTCTATTTCCAAATCGGGATTTACGCTGGTAAAGTTTAACTTTGTGTTGCGGGTATAAACATCTTTCATCCTCTCGTTAAAAACTTGTGTAAGAGGTGCATAAACCAATTGAGCCTGATTCTGAAAATCGTTGATATTTATGGTTTTAGTGACACTATAATCGATAGAGGCCCCATTAAACTGATACGAAACCTTGCACGATAAGGCAAAAAGGAGTGTAGCAAAAATTGTAAAAATATATTTTCTCATCATTTATTTGTCAAGGTTATATTCTTTTATTTTCCGGTATAATGTCCGTTCTGATATTTTCAGGTCTTCGGCCGCGTTTTTGCGTTTGCCTCCATGTTTTTCCAAGGCTTTCTTTATCATTTCCCGTTCAACGTCTTCGAGCGACAGGGTTTGCTCCTCATAATCCGTTTCATCAACATGAGACTCGTCAACAGGAATAACAACAGGCTGTTCGTCCTTTTTATACTTTATGGAGATTGGTGCGGAAGGTTGTATCCCACTGTCGGCCACCAATAAAGAAGGTAATAAAGTTTCTTCGGTATGTTGGCGCGCAAGTTCGGAGGGCTGTATTTTTCCCGATACAAGCTCCTGAACCACTTTTTTCAGGTCGTTCATATCCTTGCGCATATCCCAAAGTACCTGATAGAGGATTTCCCTTTCGGAACTGAACATATTTTGTTCGCCGGAAGTTGAAGTTCCCGCCTTTATGGGGACTATGCCAACCTCGTTAGCTGGGAGGTACGAACGCAATATATCGGGGGTTATTTCCCTTTCGCGTTCAATTATGGATATCTGTTCGGTTATATTTTTCAGTTGGCGCACATTGCCCGGCCAACGGTAGTTCATTAATATTTCTTTTGCCGAATCGAGCAGAACGATAGCCGGCATGCGGTATTTCTCGGCACAATCGCTCGCAAATTTACGGAACAGCAAATAGATATCTTCTTTACGTTCGCGCAACGACGGAACACGTATCGGCACAGTATTGAGACGGTAATACAAATCTTCTCTGAAAGTACCTCTATTCACGGCATCTACCATATCCAGATTTGTAGCAGCTACTACACGGACGTCTGTTTTTTCCACTTTCGAAGAACCTACTTTTATAAATTCACCCGTTTCGAGTACCCTTAGCAAACGTGCTTGCGTAGACAAGGGAAGCTCCCCTACTTCGTCAAGAAACAGCGTTCCGCCATTAGCTACTTCAAAGTAACCTTTGCGTTCGCCGGTAGCTCCTGTAAAAGAACCTTTTTCGTGTCCAAACAGTTCCGAATCTATCGTTCCCTCCGGTATCGATCCGCAATTCACGGCTATATAAGATCCATGCTTACGGTGGCTAAACTGATGTATTATCTGTGGAAAACTTTCCTTTCCCACCCCGCTTTCGCCCGTAACCAATACCGACATATCGGTGGGTGCTACTTGCAGGGCTATGTCTATAGCCCGGTTCAATAGTGAATTATTCCCTATTATTCCAAAACGTTGTTTCACCTGCTGAATATCCGGTTTTGCCATATCTTATAATTATCCTTATATATAAAAAGAATGCTTACTGACAAAATTACATATTTTATCAATAACCTGTCAGCCTTTTTTGTGAAGATTTATAAATAGATTGCTTGCAAATGTACCTAAAAAAGAAACCACCGTACTAATTACGGTTCAGTTTTAGTTTCTTGGTTTTGCCAATGAGTATGTTTTTTGTTTAAGAAATTCGCCCAGTTTTTTTGTGTTATTATACTCGGCCATATCTTCAGGCATTATGGGTTCTCCTAAACGTACAGTTATTGTTTTCCCTCTTTTATTATAGACTTCATGCCCCAACCGTAAACTACGCAGACGCCAGTCTACCAAATCCAGAAAATTAAAGAACCAAGAGTTACCACCCGTAAAATACATGGGTATAACCGGAACCTTAGACCGTTGTATCAATTTTATGACTGTCGATTGCCAATCTCTGTCTTCAACAATCATTTTCCCTTTTTTGAGCTTGGTTTTAGATACGGCTCCCGCCGGAAAGAAACCTAAAGGATGTCCGTTTTTCAGATGCTCTATACATTCTTTTACACCTTCCAAACTCGATTTTTCGGCAAGTTTACCATCGCTATACGGATTCACGGCAATGAAGTGCATTGCCATTGTATCTATCATGGCAAGAATGAAGTTTACCATCATCTTATAGTCGGGCCTCACAGAGCCTATCACATCAATAGCAATGATTCCGTCAATATGCCCATATGCGTGATTCGATACGGTAACGAAAGGCTTGCCTTCAAACCGCTTCAAAACCTCCAGATTCTCTACCTTCACATTCACCCCCACATCCTTAAGCAAACTGTCGCAAAAAGCCACTCCTTCGTACTGTTTCGAGGCATCGTAGATACGATTCACCTTGTTCATCCCCGTAAGGCGCATAGCTAATTTTATTAACAGGTTGCCAAAACGGCCTCTGAATATGGGGTTGATTTTCTGGATATCTTCTTTGCTCAACAATTTTTCTTTCATCAATAATCACTCTTTAAAAGGGACTGCAAAGGTCGGTAAAAATACTAAATACTGCAAAAGTGGATATACAAACGTAAAAAATACACCCCTAAAGTTTTATTTCGTTACTTTAGGGGTACACTTCACTATATGATGATCTGCTTCTTTATTTATTTTGCTTTGCTACTAATTTGAAGCCTTAACTCTATACCGGAATGTTGCCGAAACAGATATTTCAAGATATACCGGCACTGTTCCTTTTGTTAGTGTAGCCGTAGGCGTATATGTTAGCGCAATAGGTAATGCTTTGCTTTTGCTCTTCACAAGGCTTGACAATACTGCCTCTACGGTTTTCAGATAGATATTGTTTTGTAATTTCATGTCCGAAAGGATATCCGATCCATTCTCTTTGTTAGCGAATGTACCGATTTGCGTAGTAGCATTATTCCCTACCTTTATTGTAAAATCCTTTACCTGAACCAATGTATCAATCTGATTCAAACCCGATAATTTCACATAGCTATCAAGAAAAATAATATCTGCCGAAATTATATTCTTCGCACCTTCTTCTCCTATAATATCCCGCAGATATATATTTGTTTCCCGTGGTGTTTGAGGGTTATATTCAATCCCTTCAACAGGAATTTTATAGATATGGGTGTATGTTTCTTTTTTTTCAATCATTGTTGGGCCATCGTCGTCTCCACCACACGAAACAAACAGAACAGCCATTAAAGTAAGCATCAATATTTTACTAATAGTTTTCATAAAAATTAGATATTTAATAATTTCGTAAATTTGTACTTGTTTTAATTAAGATTGTAGCAAAGATAATTCTTAAATTGAGAAAAACACAAATCCATACAGAATAGATATCCTCAGAAAATGCACAGTCTGCTTATATTTTGTATTTTTGCAACTCATTAATAAGCTACCCGAAAATGAGATTCGATATTATCACCGTTCTACCCCAAATGCTGCTCGAACCGCTTAATTGCTCCATACTAAAAAAAGCTCAGGATAAGGGTTTAGCCGAAATTCATATTCATAACCTGAGGGATTATACAGCCGACAAACACAAACGCGTTGACGATTATCCTTTTGGTGGCGAAGCAGGCATGGTTATGCAGATTGAGCCGATCGACAACGTTATTTCATATTTAAAAAACGAACGGGATTACGATGAAGTAATTTTTACATCGCCCGACGGTGAACGCTTCGACCAGAAAATGGCAAACACGATGTCTTCCCTCAAAAACATTATTATTCTGTGCGGACATTATAAGGGTATCGACTACCGTATCCGTGAGCATCTGATAACAAAGGAAATATCCATCGGCGATTTTGTATTGACAGGAGGCGAACTTGTTGCCGCCATGATAACGGATGCCATAGTACGCGTCATTCCCGGAGCGATAGGTGACGAACAGTCAGCCCTGTCCGATTCTTTTCAGGACAATTTGCTGGCTCCGCCCGTTTATACCCGGCCTGCCGAATACAAAGGGTGGAAAGTACCCGAAATACTACTATCGGGGCATCAGGCAAAAATAGATGAATGGAAACTGCAACAAGCCATAGACCGAACCAAACGGTTGCGTCCCGATTTGCTGCAAGATTAAATCGAATAAATTCTTACTTTTTTATCAACAAGAAACCTATTAGCTTGTCGTACTGTTGTCCGGGAGGCTTATAATATACGCTTACGGTATATTCGTTTTCTGTTTCGAAATAATTGCCTTCCATCTTTGCCGGAGAAAACCGGTTTCCTTCTTTTGTCAGATACATGTAATTATACGCTCCTTGCTTCAGAAGAAGCGACAGTTGGTATTGCCGGGTGAGGTTGTCATACTTCATCAGATATTTATCCGAAAACGTATCGTAAGTAAAATCGCCGTTCACATAAATATTTTCCAAGATGGGTTGCTCCATCGGCAGATAGAAGTTAGTGATAAAATAATCGCAAGCGTAATCGAAGCTGTTTTCGTTCAAATCACGGCTATGGATAAGGAAACGGCCGTTCTGGTCTTGGTCGTAACTATATGCTTTTCGTGCCCTTATTTTGTCGGGAACAATATTGGTGAAATAGAAAGGGTCTTGAAAATCGACCGATTCAACATTCAGCCCATTATAGCGGTAGCTGGTCGATTCGAAGCGGCGGTATTCGTTTCCTGCTTCAAAAATAAGATCCCTGTTTTGCTCGTAACGCAGTTTACCGGGTTGCAGATAAGTTGGCTTTACCTGCTTCTGCGTATCGAACCGATTGTTTTGGCGGACAAAGGTTTTTATCTCGCTCAGCGGGTCGCGCAAAGTATTGCTCCCGTAATCAACCACAAACGATATTTGTTGATGCCCTTTGTTGGCGTCAATATCTGTGATAGACGACATCGTTCCCGACAGTTTTACCTGTGTTTCGATAACTGAAAAACAAGCCGTGAGAAGAACGTCATCAGGATTGTCTTCTTCTGTAACAATCACCGCATAATTGCCCGACACCTTTAGCCTGATATCATTATTTGGTATCTCTACCTGAAAGTTAGTGTACCCTACCGTGCTGCCCATAGAAGGCTCGTAGTCCAAAATCAGATTATCGTTAAACCCATCAACATATTCTATGTCGGACAATGAAGATGGTTTCCAGTCGGCATTGCAATGCACCAGTTTATAGCGGAGGCGTGCCGATGAGTTTTCCGACAAACGGTCGAAGTTCAGGCAAACATATTCATCACTACCAAGTTCTATAATAGGATATTTCCCCCACGAGCAATTCGCCTTTACTTGCACAGTATATATGTCCGAACTTACAGGCATAGTTCTATACGGCACTTGCTGAGCAAAGACGGAATGCGCAGAAAACCAAAAGAATAAAAACAGGGGAATGATATATTTCATGCCGGTTCATTGTATTAGTGATTGACTTGCAAGATACAAGTTATCGCTCCAATTTCAGAAGAGACTCTCTTATTAAATCGTGCGATGTATAGTTAAATCTTGAAGAAGAGGGATGATAAACATACATTATCGGTATATCTTTTTCCTTTGTCTTGTAATAATAGAAACCTTTGCCGTCGTTAATACGGGTTTGTTCGTTGTTTTCCAACTTCTTGTAATATCCACCAGACGGTAATTGTTCCCATAAGCGATTCCCCCAAGCTATAATTAAATCGGGTTGGTGTGCTTCCAATACTTCGAAGAAGGCATTTTTGCTGTCGCTAAACTCTTTCTGTTTTGGAGATACGCGGGCTCTATCTGTACTGTATTGCACATAGCTGTAAAACAATATAGAATTCCAGAAAGATATTGTTTCGCTTGCCGATAACTGTTTATTTAAAAATACGTTAGAGAACTTTGTGTAAGTATTCATCCAACCGGCAAAGCGAATCCCCGTCTCATTATTTTTATAACTTAGAAAAGTTTTTACGGCCTTGGATGTAAAATCCCGGCAAGTTTTATCGTCTATACTTAAATCACCACAAACGCCTTGGCAACCACCGCAAATATGACTTTCGCCCAATATTAACAGTTTTTTGCCATTAATTCCCTGAATATAGTTTTCGCCAATCCAAGGACGAAAAAAGACAGATTGCAGATTCGCTTTATCTTTCTCTTCTTTCATTGTAATCGTATAATGATGTTGTTTCAGGCTTATGAAATACGGACTATATTTGCCCCTAACTGATTGAGACGCACATCTATATTTTGATATCCACGGTCTATTTGTTCTATATTATGAATTGTGCTCTTGCCTTTGGCACACATAGCAGCTATAAGCAAAGCTATTCCGGCACGGATATCGGGCGATGTCATAACGGTTGCACGCATCGAGCGCCTGCCTGTACCGATAACCGTTGCCCGGTGCGGGTCGCAAAGAATAATCTGCGCTCCCATATCTATCAGTTTATCAACAAAGAACAAACGGCTCTCGAACATTTTTTGATGTATCAGCACACTGCCCCGCGCTTGGGTGGCAACCACCAGCAAAACGCTTATAAGGTCGGGCGTCAGTCCCGGCCACGGTGCATCGGCAATGGTGAGTATAGACCCATCAATAAAAGTATCAATCTCGAACTCAGGTTGAGCCGGAATGTATATATCGTCCCCTTTCCGTTCAAGAACGATTCCTAAACGGCGGAAAGTATCGGGAATGATTCCCAAATCGTCGTACGCTACATTTTTTATAGTGATTTCAGAGCCTGTCATTGCTGCCATACCAATAAAACTACCTATCTCTATCATATCGGGCAAAATGCGGTGCGATGCCCCTCCAAGCGATTTCACACCCTCAATACGGAGCAGGTTAGAAGCGATACCCGATATTTTTGCTCCCATGCTGTTCAGCAACTTACATAGCTGTTGCAAATAAGGTTCGCAAGCAGCATTATAGATAGTGGTTTGGCCTTCGGCCAGAACGGCAGTCATCACTATATTGGCAGTTCCTGTAACCGAAGCTTCGTCCAGAAGCATATATGTTCCTGTCAGTTTATCGGCCGTGATGGAATATAATTGCCTCTGCGAATCGTATTCGAAGTTCGCCCCTAATTTCTGAATGCCTACAAGGTGGGTATCTAAACGGCGGCGACCTATTTTGTCACCCCCCGGTTTAGGCAGCAAAGCTTTACCAAAACGGGCAACAAGTGGGCCTATTATCATGACCGAACCTCGTAGGGAAGCCGATTTTTTCAAAAAATTGTCGCTTTGTAGGTATTCCAAGTCTACCTTGTCGGCCTTGAACGACCACTTATTTTCGCCCAATCGTTTGGTTTTCACACCCATATCGCCCAATAGCGAAATCAGATTGTTTACATCCAAAATATCAGGGATATTATCTATTACAACCTCTTCGGGCGTGAGCAGAACTGAACAAATAACCTGCAAAGCTTCGTTCTTTGCTCCTTGCGGGTGTATCTCTCCACTGAGGCGACAGCCTCCTTCTATAATAAATGATGCCATAATAATTTCTCTCTGTGTGTTTAAAGTATTCTGACTTCCGGCTCAAGGCTGATATTAAATTCTTCTTGTACAGCCTCTTGTATCTCATGCATAAATTCTACAATCTCATTGCCATCGGTTGCGCCATAATTCACCACAATCAGAGCCTGATTAGGGTATGTACCAATATTGCCGATACGTTTGCCCCGATATCCGGCTTTATCGATCAGGAAAGCAGCCGATGTTTTCACCAAACCGTTAGGCTGTGGATAAACAGGAAGTCCGGGGTGTATCTTGCCCAACACCTCTGCCTGTTCTTTTTCTATGTAAGGATTCTTGAAAAAACTTCCGCAATTGGGTAGTTCCTTATGATCGGGCAATTTTCTTTTGCGAATACGGATAACAGCATCGCGCACATCCTGCAAAGAAGGTTCTTCAGTGCTTTCCAGCTCCTTGTTCAAGTCAACATATTTGGGTTCGTACTTAAATGTTTTCTTTAGTTGGAAAACAACCGAAACGATGATATACCCTTTTTTTCGTTTAAAAACACTGTCACGATAGGAGAATTCACACTCGGCATTCGAGAACGAAACCGCTTCGCCGGTATGAATATCGAGGGCTACAACTTCGCGGATACAGTCTTTGACCTCCGCCCCGTATGCCCCTATATTCTGAACGGGCGACGCCCCTACGGTTCCCGGAATCAACGACAGATTTTCCAGTCCCGAAAAGCCCTTCCCTACACAATATTCTACAAGCGAATCCCAGTCTTCGGAAGCCATAACTTCCATAAAAACATCTTCGTCGCCTTCATCGCCCGAAATTTCGCGGATTCCTTTTATTTGCGGATGGATAACCAATCCATCAAAATCTTTCGTAAAAAACAAATTGCAGCCATCGCCTATTATCAACTTCTGCTCGTGCGGATATTTCAACAGACACTCTCTTAACTCCGTTATGTTTTGAGGCTCACAAAACAGCTTAGCAAATGCTTCTGTTCTAAATGCATTGTAGTTTTTTAATTGAAAATGATGCTCCGGATCGTCCATATTGAATTTTAATGATATTACTAAAAATAAGATTATTCCTTAGATACTACTTTTTCCGTCTCGACAGAAACAGTATAAGGATAAACACAACTGCTGCCCCACCCAAAACATAGAGGATAGCCACCCAGTTATTTATTACAAATTTAACTATAAAAATTAGTGCTACAATAACCAAGATGATACCACCCAACTGAAGAGCTTTTTTAAGGTTTTCGTTTTTGAAAAAACTTGCTTTCACCTCTGGTTCTTCCTTGTCGGGCTCCGTTTGCGTATCGTCAGCCCGATAAGTAGGATATATTACAGATTCCGCAACCGCTACATCTGCCTCCTCATTCTCCACTTCTGGCAATGGGTTTTCGGTTTCCGTTTCAATATCACTTTCGGTAGGCTCTTCAAAGTCTGGTTCTTCATCCGTGTGTTCAGTTACAAGAGGCTGCGCGGGCGGAGTTGTAATAAACCCTTCCCGCTCTTCGTTCAGGCTTATAATACTGTCAACACGCGAAGATGCTACTTTTGTATCGTAATCGTCGTTGTAGACCATTTTCAACAATTCTGTCTCTATGGCCGGATATTTCACCATCAACGATTGGCACGCCGCACAAAAATCGCGAAAACGTTGAATCCTATCCAATCGTTTTTGCATATCATCCCCTCCACGAGAAGATATTTCCAAGACTTTGTCGGCCAAAGCCGATTTTAAATTTTCCATAGCAGTTAAAAATTTACCGTTTGCGGCAATAAAAAATTATCACAAAAATAGAAAATAAATTGTTGCTTTGGTACATCTTGTACGAATATAATATATACATTTGCATTCGTGTTGGTTAAAGGTTATTTAATAAATATAATTAATATGAAAAGCCTTTATGGACTGGCAGTTATCAGTCTGTTATTAATAGGTTGCCAAAACAAAAAAGAGCCCGAAGTAGTGTCGGCTCATGATGTTTTTGAAGAAGAAGTTGACACCCTGCCTGTCAATCTGTTTACCGAATCAACTATCGTTTTCCCGTACAATGGCAATATTGCTGTGTCGGCGAAGCTGAAACCCGATACTTTGTATTCCGGACTGAAAGGAATGGAAAAATATACCGGAGGGAAAGACTATCTGCTTTATTACCCTCTGCCCGATGTTGAAAACGTTGATGTTGTTATAGTTCCCACAAAAAGCGATGGATATAAATACCGATACACCCTGTTAACTGTGTTGAGAGACTCTGTTGTATCCGAATTGGAGATTGAGAGTGAGTTTACAAAATCGCAAAAACAGAAAGGTTCCGTATCGTTCGACATTAACAAAGATTATCAATTTAGCATCACCAGCATCAATCAACAAGGAAACTACCAATGGTTTGAGTATAAAAATTATACAATAGAACCCAATGGAAAAATAAAGGCTCTTGCAAATAAAAATTCCGGCACAAAAGCTTCTTGTTTTGCAAAAATTGCCGATTTGAAATATCCCATAAATTCGGACGATTTAAGCTCGCTTCACTACTCGTCATTCACCTGCAAGAATGTAGTGGGTATGAATAACTTTTCGTGCTTCAACAGTATAAATTACATAACCTTAGCGCATACCGAAAACGATGTGTATTATCTGCTCGTAAACTCGGAATGTGGCGATTATGCGTCTTCCGACTTGGTTGTCATAAAAAACAACAAAGTTGTTTCAAGCCTGACAATCGACTCGGCCGAATATGACGGTGACGACGATAACTATTGGGGCGACGAAACAACATTCGAAATTACTGACGACTTCACCATAAAGCTGGAACTGACAACAATAAAGAGAGGAAAAGTAGCTTCCGTCAAGAATGAGATATACAGAATAAACTCCGACGGATATTTCGTAAAACAATAACCAACTGGCAAAAGAAAAAGCCGGTTTTTGTATAAAACCAGCTTTGTATTTCTTTATATAAAACCTACGCGATATTAATATTCGGCAGGCAAAGCTTCTAATTCCAAACGAGAGAAAACAGGCCCGTCTTTGCAGACATATTTTTCGCCTACATTACACCGTCCGCATTTCCCTACCCCACACTTCATACGATTCTCGAGCGTGGTATAAATATTTTCGGGTTTGAATCCGAGTTTATCCAATACCGGAAACGTCATTTTTATCATTATCGGGGGGCCGCAAACGATGGCTATTGTGTTTTCGGGCGATGGATTCATTTTTTCGACCACGGCCGGAACGAAACCTACTTCACCTTTCCAATCGGGAGTTTCGCCTCCGGGATCGACCGTAACGGCAAGTTTCACGTCAGGGCGTTCGCCCCACTCTTTCAGTTCGTGCTTATACACCAAATCGGCAGGCGATTTTGCTCCGTAAACGATGCTTATGTCGCCAAAATTCTCCCGTGTATCAAGAGTATTCCATATCACGCAACGCATGGGCGGAAGGGCAATACCTCCGGCAATAAACAGCAGATTTTTACCTTTCCATTCATCTATCGGGAAAGTGTTTCCGTAAGGTCCACGGAAGCCCATTGTATCGCCTTCTTCGAGCTTTGCCAAAGCCGACGTTACCCGTCCTGCTTCCCTGAAGGTGCATTCTACGTACCCTTTGCGGGTTGGCGAAGATGCTATACAGAAAGTACATTCGCCCTCGCCAAAGGCTGAATATTCGGCAAATTGTCCGGCTTTAAACTCGAACTTCTGTCCAAATTCCTCGTCCTTAAACTTCAATCTGAGAGTTTTTACACCCGGTGCTTCCTGTGTAATTTTTTCAACTATCATCAGATTAGGTAAATATATATTGCTATCCATCGCCTTTATTTTTCTTTTTCGGTTGTTACTACACTTAAATCGGCTATCTCTGCCAAATGGTCTGATATGTTCATATCCACAGGACATGCCCTTGAGCAGCGCCCGCAACCCGTACAGCCTACCACCGACAGGCGTTCGGGCATATACGAAAACTTATGCAACAAACGTTGACGCCAACGTTGGCTTTGCACCTCGCGCGGATTATGTCCCGATGTATGGAATGTAAACAGGGAGAATCCGCACGAATCCCAGCAACGCAAACGGTTGCCTTTACTTCCTTTGGTATCCTCCTGAATATCGAAACAAGCACACGTAGGGCACACAAAAGCGCAAGCTCCACAGCCTAAACAGCGTTCCGATTGTTTTTTCCATACCTCACTCTCGAACATATGCGATATCTTGCCTCGTAAATCATCCAGACTGAATTTCCGCGAAAGTTTTGCCAGATATGCTTCTTTATCAACATCGGGAGCCTCACCAAATAAGCCGGCGTATTTGCTGACAAGCTCCTGCCCTTTTTCAGACACAACTTCCACCAGATACCCATTCTTGTCCTTAATAGGTGTGAGCAGAATATCACTACCTGCGGTATTGCCCGGCCCACCATTGACCGACGTGCAGAAACAGAACTCATCGCTCTGTGTACAACTCATCGCAATGAGCGTTGTTCGTCGGCGACGTTCATTGAACGGCACATCGGGAGTTCCCCAGTTAAATATATTAGAAAGAGGCTTAAAGCCTGCTGCATCGCAAGGGTGAAGTCCAAAGACAACCATCTCCGGAATCAAATCAGGATTATAATCCTCGAGCGTAACATCTCCTTTATTTTTGGTATACGAAAACAACTTCTCGGTACGGGGAAAAGCCACAGCTTTTATCGATTGGGTTGTTTGTATATGATCTAACGATATCTTGTCGAACGATTTTACACGTTCAAACTCCGTTTTTTCGCCTTTGGCAACAGGTGCATAGACATGCCGCCCTTCATCGTTCAGTTGATTGATGAAAGTCTTTAGCGACTCGTCTGATATATATTTTCTTTCCATAGGACTCTTTTCTTCGTTACAATATAAAGTTTTCCTTGTCTTCGGGCTTGAATGTAGAAAGCACATTGCCCTTATCGTCACCATTCTGGCCAAAGTTAGCAGCTACCGTTTCACTCATTTTATGCGTTAACAGATGGATAGGAATACCCAACGGGCAAGCCTCTCCACACGAGCCGCAGTCAGAACAACGCCCCGCCATGTGCATAACACGGTTTATCTGCCACTCCATATTGCTGAGTGTTGTTGCCCACGGCTGTATCCACTGCGGACGGTTTACCTCAACAATACATTTGGTACAATAACACATCGGGCAAGCCGCGCGGCAGGCGTAGCATTTAAAGCATTTCGACAGTTCGTCCGACCAAAATTGCCAACGCTCTTCCATCGTCATTGCTTCAATTTGTCGTACCAATTCATCTTCGTTTTGTTTGGGTGGTGCCGAAGCTGTTTTCAAATACTCGCTCACCTCAGCCAACGAACCGAATTCAAGCAATTTGCCATCTGCCGACAGACCGATAACACGTAACCATTCGTCACTCAACTGATTTTCGCTCACAAGTTGATTTATACTTTTCAGCGCATAATAAGAAGCCGCAATACCTACTTTCTTACCCCCTATCAAATCTTTGCGTGTGAGGTAAACTGCCAGATTGCCCGAACATCTGTCGTCAAAAACAAGCTTATTGGTCTCCTCGGCATTCTTCACAAAAAGCGGACGTGGACGGCGTGTACCTTCTTCGTATCCGATAAAAAGATTTATCGCTCCCGATTCAAACAAATCTTTAACTTTCGCTTTCAGATCATTCATGTGTCACCTCCATTTCTTTCGATAGGTCGGCTTCGTTAGCTTCCAGAAAACTTGAAGCACGACGATATTCGGTATAAGGCCCCAACTCACGGATATTTGTTACAGTGGTATTTACTATATCCGCCCATTTTGCACCCTCGGCTGCCGACACCCACGAAAACTGAATGCGGCGTATGTCTATTCCTAAAAAGTCTAACAAACTGCGGAACAATATCCAACGGCGGCGGGCGTGGAAGTTACCCGACGTATAGTGACAGTCGTTCGGGTGACAACCCGAAACAATCACTCCGTCCGATCCGTTTGCAAAAGCCTTCAGCAACAGCATGAAGTCTATACGCCCCGTACACGGAAAACGTACAATCTTTACGTTAGAGGCATATTTGATACGGCTTGTTCCCGTAAGGTCTGCTCCGGCATAAGTACACCAGTTACAAACAAATGCTACTATTTTAGGTTCAAATTCGTTACTCATTGTTTTTTTACAATAATTAATATTTCAGTTTAAAACCAACGGGAACCGCTAATTCTTCCGAATCGTACATATTGATATAAAGAGTAATATTTTCTTTCAATCCTTTATACGATATTATATATTTGTCTAAAAGGCCTCCGCCTAAAAAACCGTTTTCAGTTTCAAAGGGACAACAATTACCCCCTCTTATATAAGTGATAACTTCTCCATTAGGACCTGCCAAAGCATTTAAAAATCGACGTTCATTTTCTGGTCCTTTGCTCTTCAAAGCTCCTCCAACCTTTATAGGGTTTTCTTCTGTATACCCGTAAGACTTATCTTCACTATATTTTTCTATCTTAAAAGTTTCTTTATTATATAGTTTATGAACAACATTTTTCTTTTTTCCTGTATCTGTATTTGTTGATTCTGTTGTCTTGCATGAAGAAAAAGACACTAAAACAGCCACTAAGCAAGTATATAAGATATGTTTTTTCATTTTTATAAAATTTTCAGTTTTCTACTCTTCTAACACTGCCAAAACTTCGGAATACATTTGCTCGTTCGAAAATCCTTCCAAGTCGATCGATTTGGAACGGCAGAACGAGACACACGTTCCACAACCCTGACACAGCCCCGGATTTACCTTAGCCACTGTTTTTATAACCTCTCCGTTACGGTTTTTAATTTCTTCGCGCTCAATGGCCTGATACGGACATGCCGTCTGGCAAAGGAAGCAGCCCACACAAGTAGAAAATACCGGAGGAGCCGACCTGTTCACAACAGCTACCATAGGCTCACGGGTCAGCTCGTTGTTCGAGAACAGACCAATTACCTTAGCCGCTGCCCCCGATGCCGTAGCTACCGTATCGGGTATATCCTTCGGAGCTTGGCAAGCCCCACACAGATAGATACCTGCCGTATTTGTTTCCACTGGCTTTAGTTTAGGATGCGCTTCGGCAAAGAAATTGTAGGCATCGTACGAGACATGTGTTTTCTGCGCCAAATCTTCTGCTCCACAACTGGCTACACCCGCAGTGGCAAGAACAACCATATCGGCTTCTATCTCAACCTGTTTTGCTCCCATCAACGTATCAACGCCACAAACCACGAGTTTGCCGTTTTTCTCGTAAACACGAGCCACACGCCCACGCAAATAGTTTGCTCCATCTTCTTCAATGGCACGGCGCACAAATTCCTCGTAGTTTTTACCCCCTGCACGGATATCCATATAGAAGACATACGATTCGCCACCATGTACCTTGTGTTGGTAGAGCATGGCATGCTTAGCGGTGTACATACAGCATATCTTAGAGCAATACGGGATTCCCTTGGCTGGGTCGCGCGAGCCGGCACAGGCTATAAACACTATCTTTTGCGGAATTTTACCATCCGATGGACGGCGAATTTCGCCCAAAGTAGGCCCCGAAGCCGAAGCCAAACGCTCGAACTGTAAACCTGTAATCACGTCCGGATATTTTCCGTATCCGTATTCGGGGAAGAAGTCGGGTTTCAATACATTAAAACCTGTTGCAAGAACTATCGCCCCAACATCTTCGGTTATAAATTCATCTTCTTTGTCAAACTCAATAGCTCCTGTTGGGCATATCTTCTGACAAACTTTACATTTTCCTTTCTGATAATACGCGCAATGCTCCTTGTCTATAACCGGTTTATTGGGTACAGCCTGCGGAAAAGGCGTATATATAGCCGTGCGCATGCCCAAACCTTCGTTAAACTCGCTCGGAATTTTCTTGGTAGGACACTTTGTTGTACATGCGCCACATCCGGTACAGGTTTTATAATCTACACTTTTTGCCTTGAGGCGTATTGTTGCTTTAAAGTTACCGATAAACCCGTCCAAACTTTCAAGCTCGGCATATGTATAAAGTGTGATATTGGGATGCTGCGCCACCTCAACCATACGAGGGGTGAGGATACATTGCGAACAGTCGAGCGTGGGGAACGTTTCCGACAGCTGCGACATATGCCCGCCTATGGACGGCTCTTTTTCCACCATAATAACCTGATGCCCCGCATTGGCAATATCTAAAGCCGATTGTATACCGGCAATACCTCCCCCAATAACAAGCGCCTTTTTCGACACCGGTACTTTTATGGGTGTGAGCGATTTGTTACGTTTTGTTTTTTCGACCAACATGCGCACCAAGTCGATGGCTTTTCCGGTAGTGGCATCACCTTTTTCGTGTACCCACGAACAATGTTCGCGCAGGTTGGCCATCTCGCACAGATATGGATTTAATCCAGCTTCGGCACAAGCCTTGCGAAAAGTAGGTTCGTGCATACGTGGCGAACAAGCCCCCACAACAACACCCGTCAGTCCTTTTTCCTTAATGGCATTTTTGATGAGTGTTTGTCCGGGATCGGAACACATATATTTATAGTCGGTGGCAAATTCAACACCATCAATTTTTGCGGCTTCGGCTGCTACCTTTTCACAATCGACAGTAGCACCGATGTTTTCGCCGCAATGGCAAATAAATACACCTATCTTTGACATAGTTTTTTAGTTTTCAATTTATAAATGCCGGAGCAACAAACAGTTTTTCTAACCCCAACTCCTTACGGCTGACTCCCACTGCCAAGCCTATGGCTTGTGTAATGTACAAAACGGGAGTATCTACTTTCTGATGCAAATAACTGTTTATATGTTTACGGCGCATATCCAGATTGGATTGGCACATAGGGCAAGCCACAATGATAGCTTGGGCCCCACGGTCGGCAGCGTCTTTTACTATATTGCCCGATAGTTTGGCTACGATATCGGTACGCGATACCGAAAATCCAGCTCCGCAACATTCTGTTTTGTAGCCCCAATCCATCGACTCGGCTCCTATCTTACGCATCAGGGAGTCCATAGATTGTGGATCTTCCAGACGGTCGAACTTCAGAATATCGTGCGGACGAACCAACAGGCAGCCATAATAACACACCACCTTGTGGTTGAAAGGCGTCGTTACTTTTTCCTCTATCTTATCAGCTATATATTTCTCTACGAACTGCATCACGTTGAGGATTTCAATATTTCCGCTGAGTGGCATTTGCAGAATTTCCTCTACACGGGTTTTCAAGGCAGTATTTTTGTTTAATTCGTGCTGGGTCACACTCAAACGGTTGTAGCAGGCGGCACAAGGTATAACAAGCTCGGTCAAACCTTGCTTCTGAGCCAAAGCCAAAATACGAGCCGGCAAAGCTGTTGCCAACTCATGGCTGAGGTTGTGGGCGGCAGTTGCCCCACAGCAATTCCAGTCTTCAACTTCAACTAAATCAACACCAAAAGCCTTTGCCAATGCTAACGTTGATTGGGCGTATTCTGAGGACGTACCTTTCAGCGAACAACCCGGATAGAATCCTATTTTCATCTTCTCTGTATGATAGTTCACCTTGCGTGAGCCAAGCCCATGCCCGGTTAGTTTTGTTTTTACTTATTTCTGGGTATGAGACGACGAAGCGTCTTTTTCCGTCTCTTTAAATATAGTAGTCAGTTGCTTCTTGTCCTTCACCATTTCGGGCAAAATTGGTAGTTTGCCTTTCATAAACATTGACGGGGCAACATCCATATCCTGCAAAATATTCAGAGTACGTATTTTATAGCCTGCCACAAGCCCTATCTCGTATAGCCGTCCAGTATGTTTAACCGAATCGAGGAACGCTTTGTGAAACGATAGTATATTTGAAGACTTGCGGTTTACTTTCTTTTCCCTGTAAGCCTTTTCACGCATATAATCCATCAACCGGGGAATATCAATTTCCATAGGGCAGCGCGTCACACAATTCTGACACGACACGCACAACCATATACTTTGCGATTGCAACAAGCTTTGGTAATTTTCCTCATTATTTGTTTGCAACATACGCATCACCATACTTGGGGGATAGTCCATTTCGCCGGCAATGGCACAGCCTGCCGAACACTTTCCACACTGATAGCAACGGTTCACATTGATTTCCGTATATTCTTTTATTTCCGATATATAGCCCGATTTCTCCATTATGGATAGTTTAATCCTTGATTGATTTGGAATTTTATTTTAGTTGATAACCTTAAATCTATTGACACGTTTGCGTTTCAAAAAATAATCCATTTTGCAATTTACACATCGCAAAATTACGTATTTTTTCATACTCTCATTTTCACAACACACATGCTATTGAACATAAAACCGTTTAGCCTGCAAATTTCAGGTCAACAGATTTCCTTATAAACAAAGGTAATAAACAAAATTGAAAGATATTGCCAAATAATTATAAATATAGCCTCGTAAAGCTATAAAAAAGGGATATTAAGTACTTCCCTAATATCCCTAAAATTTCATTAATATTTTTTACTTCCAAAGCGGCGAAGGATACTCTCCTTTATCGACCAACTCTTGCAGTTTAGCCACAACCGAGGGGCGGTCTTCGGCATAAGTAACCCCAAACCATTTTGCTGTGGTATCAAGCACTTTCACATCAGCCGTTCCGTTCGAGATAAGATGGTCTACCATCATGGGGATAAAATATTCCGATTTCAGATTATCTTGATTCGATTCCAGAAACTTCACGAAATAATTGGCCGAATACTCGAAGTAGTCGGGTGTAAAGCCCCACATATTCATCGAAACAGGTGTGTTTTCGGGCAACTCATACCAATAATCTTCGGCATCCTTATATTGTATTTTTTCGTCTTTCCGTTCAATATGCGTCCGTTCAACCACACTCGTAAGGAATCCTTCGGTATTTGTGCTACAAACCCCACGAGACACATATCCGCTTTCTGACAAGGTGTTGCATAACCTGTAACCCACCATGCAGTAATGATTTTTGCTTCCTTCAAGATTTGTCAGGAACTTGGCGAGAGTAGCAAATCCGTCGCGTCCGTAAAAATCGTCGGCATTAATAACGGCAAACGGCTCACGGATAACATCTTTACCCATCAGAACGGCGTGATTCGTTCCCCAAGGCTTTACCCTATCGGGGTGAACGGTAAATCCTTCGGGCAAGCTATCCAATTCCTGAAAAACTACTTCCACAGGAATATGTTTGATATATTTAGAAGCGATTTTTTCTACAAAATCTTTTTCAAACGATTTACGGATCACAAACACCAGTTTCCCGAAGCCGCTTTGTATTGCATCGTAAATGGAATAATCCATAATAGTTTCTCCATTAGGGCCAAGTCCGTCAAGCTGTTTCAGGCCACCATAGCGACTGCCCATACCCGCAGCCAGTATAAATAAAGTTGGTTTCATAGTCTAAATTTGTTATTTCATTTTTAACTCAAACACAAAGGTAAGAAGTTTTAGAGTCTGTTTAAATTTTATTTAACAATAATTTCATGGATGTTATTTTGACCATCTATTCTGCGGAGTCATAAATGCATCACAGGCTAAATTATAACGAAAATGGAAAAAATGAAGTGATTTTATCATAAAAAGCAGTGTAAAATTATGCGGCGGAGGCTTTATTTATAAGTATTTTATATTATTTTTGCACAGAACAGCAACTCTTGTGCAATTTCTGTGTTTTAGTATAAAATATTATGGCAATAGCAAAAACAAGAAATATGCTGATCGACGTGGCTCGGCAGTTGTTCGCAAAACTGGGTGTTGAAAACACTACGATGAACGATATAGCTGCAGCTTCGAAAAAAGGTCGGCGCACGTTATACACTTATTTTAATAATAAAAATGAGGTGTATCAGGCTGTTGTGGAGTCTGAGCTCGAAAAAATGTATGTAGAGTTGCAAGCCGTTGCCGAGAAAGATCTTCCGGCCGACGAGAAACTACTGTCGTATATCCACACGCGCTTGGATGCTGTAAAAAATGTAGTTTTCAGAAACGGAACGCTTAAAGCCGATTTTTTCCGTGATATATGGAGGGTACAGAACGTAAGAAAGGCTTTTGACCGTAAAGAAATACAGACGCTGAAAGAAATTTTGCAAACAGGAGTTGACGAAGGTTCGCTCGAAATGCCTGACGTAGATATGACTGCCGAAATTTTGCATCATGCCCTGAAAGGTATTGAAGTGCCCTACATCAGGGGGCTTATCCGTGCCGACAATACAAGAAGCAATCGCCAGCATGTGAATATAGCATTCCTGATATTCCAAGGAATCAAAAAGAAAAAACGATAATTGAAATTTAGTTATAAAGAATAATTTACACATTATGAAGTTATTAGAAGGAAAAACGGCGCTCGTTACAGGTGCTGCCCGTGGTATTGGCAAGGCTATTGCCATTAAATTTGCACAAGAAGGTGCTAATATAGCTTTTACAGATTTGTCGATCGACGATAATGCAAAACAAACAGAGCAAGAAATCGCTGCTTTTGGAGTAAAAGTGAAAGGATACGCATCGAATGCGGCTGACTTTGAAGACACACACAATGTTGTAGCAGAAATAGTTAAAGACTTTGGTCGTATAGATATTCTGGTTAACAATGCCGGTATTACGCGCGATGGGTTGTTGATGCGCATGAGCGAACAGCAATGGGATATGGTTATTAACGTAAACCTTAAATCGGCATTCAACTTTATTCATGCTATGACTCCTGTTATGATGAAACAAAAATCGGGGAGCATCATAAATATGAGTTCAGTTGTAGGTATTTCGGGTAATGCCGGGCAAGCAAACTATTCGGCATCGAAAGCCGGTATGATTGGTTTGGCCAAATCTACGGCAAAAGAGCTGGGCTCAAGAGGCATCCGCGCAAACTGTATTTGTCCGGGATTTATTATCACCGAAATGACAGGAGTGCTGTCTGAGGAAGTAAAACAAAAATGGGCAGAACAAATTCCTCTTCGTCGTGGAGGTACGCCCGAAGATGTGGCTAATGTGGCTACATTCCTTGCATCCGATCTGTCATCGTATGTGTCGGGGCAAGTAATCCCTGTTTGTGGTGGAATGAATATGTAATACGACAAACTAAGATTCTATAATAACAAACGCGGCTGAATCATATTTCTTGGTTCAGCCGCGTGTTCTTTTACTATCAGCGTTTTATAGATATTTTAATGTATTGGCAATTTTGAGTCAGGTCTTTATCCGAGTCGTAGGCATTTATGTGTACGGCAGGAATGTAGAGATTGTTGTTTTTGCCCCAGAAAATAGCTTTTTTGTAGTAAGGAACCCAGTATTCGAAATTATCGCTCACCACTTCGCTTATCACTCTGTCTTTTATTGTATAGAAAGCAATGTTTGCCGAAACCTCGTAAGGATCTTGTTTTATGGTGACGATAACATTTTGATCTTTCGATATATAAGGGTATTCCTCAAAATTGAAAACTTCTTCGCCCGTTGTCATGTCTACCATCAGGTAGCCCGAAGCCTCCCACTGTACATATTCAACCAGATATACATTCAGAAACTCTATCATCCCTATGCAACGGTATTGGGCATACGATTCGCCCTCTACCAAATCGTCTACATACCTTACTACTTTGTCTTTACAAGGGAGCGACAGTACGATTCCGTTCTTATAGTTTTCGACCGGTACTTGCTTCAGATAGTTTACCGGGGTTTTTATTTGTTTGGAATATTCACTTTCGGTTACTAATTCCATCTTGGCAATATTTTTAATATAACTGCTATTGCCATAGGTTGTGTATATATTATCGTTGGTGAGCCGCTGTGCTTTGGCAGAAAACACAAAGAAAGCGACAAAAAAGAGTAGGTATAATTTTTTCATTTTGAAAAAGTTTTTAGTTTTCACAAATTTAGATAAGTTAATTTAAATAAAAGAATAAGAGTCTATTTAAATTTGCTTATTTAATTCTGTTTAGTACAATTTTAATCATAGTCAATTGTACCATAACCTCCTGTGTATATTACAATTTGCAATATCCCCTCAAAAGAGGATTTTTATATTATCTGCTAATTGCCCTCTATATAAAAATCAGAGCTTATAAAAACAAAGATAGTTGTCGGACTGGAGCCGACAACTATCTTATAATTTATTTATATGTTTGTCCTATAAGCCCATAGCGGTTATTTAGGACTTGTGAAAAAAGTTCTGTTTACCTTTTACCACATTAAAGGTTTGGTGGTCATTGTTCCTCCGCTTCCGGTAGGTACTAAGCCCAGATATTTAACTCCGTTTACTGTCACTACACCTAAATCACCTTTTTTATCTTGGTGTTGAAGACTGTTGAATTCGTAACGCATCTTTCCTCCCGGATATATATACATGTCATTTGTACACAAAGATGAAAATGCAACACGTCCGGACTCAGGTTTGTAAACATCACTGTATGAATCGACAGAGAAGAATTTCGCCATAATACGTGTTCCGTCGCGTTTATATACAGATACACATCGGTTGCCTGTGGTATATGCGCAATACTGAAGCGCCTCAGGATGCCTTAATGCTTCTTCTTCCGTTGCGTACGGTCCATATACTTTTCCATACTCAACTCCGCTGACTTTCCCTACATCTCCTACGGCATACCAACTTCCGTTTTGTTGGAATACAAAGGCATATGCATCTGCGTCACAGTCGGCTTTTGGTGGTGGTGTTACAAAACTTAATCGGATACCACAAGATTCCTCTCCTGCCCCTATCGGAATAAACCACGTTACAAGACCGTTTGTGTTTTTAGACGGCGTACCAGTGATGGTTACAGTAATAGTTCCGCTTGAGCTTAATGTTTGAGAAGCTATTGTTGCAGTTATATTATATTCCGTATTTGTAACCGTGGTTCCTGTCAACTTATAGGATGTTCCTCCACTAACCTGATAAGGAATAGATACAGTAGTGTTTGCAGGCAGAGCCTTATCAACTACCCCCCCGATTATAGGAGCTGTAGCAGGACAAATAATATTAAGGCTGACAGGTGTTGTAATATCCAGATAGATATAGCATGACTGTCCGTTTATGGTAATTGGTATTACAGAAGGTGTTGTTGCCGTAGGTTTACCATTCAGCGTAACTTTGATATAACCTGTTTTAGCAGTCAACTCTTGTCGTGTTGCAATACTTGGAGTTACTCCATTTACTGGTGTGACGCCTCCTATATTTGTACTTGCAGATATCACATAAGGACTTCCTGCTGCTGGAGCAGCACCCAATTCGTAAGGAACATTGACTACATAGTTAGTAAATTGGGTTGTGCCTAATGTCACAGGTACTCTCACGTTATTACCACACTTCAGAGCGAATGTATTAGCTACACTGATTGCTACATTACAAGTGCTGCCACCAATTGTTATCGGGATATATGTATTCCCTACTATCGTTGGGACGCCTTGTAAAGTTACGGTAACATATCCTTTCTTCGCTGTCAGTGTCTGATTTGAAGCTATACTTGGTATTATACCATTCACTACGCTGCCTATATATCCTGCCGCAACGGTGTAAGGTACGCTTCCCACGGTATACGGCACTTGTACCGTTTTACTCATATACGCGTTCACTGTAGCCGTAGTAGATACACCTGTACAGTTAAGTGCAAATGTATTAGATACATTAACTGCTACATTACAAGTACTACCGTCTATTGTTATCGGGATATGCGTTGTTCCCGACGATGTTGGTGTTCCTTGTAAAGTTACGGTAATATACCCGTTCTTATCTGTCAATGTTTGAGCCGAAGCTATACTTGGAGTTATACCATTCACGGTACCTCCGATATTCCCTGCCGATACTGTATGAGGTACGTCTCCTACAGCATACGACACCTGTACTGTTTTATTCATATATGTATCTACGGTGGCCGTAGTAGATGCTCCGGTACAATTGATAGCGAATGTATTAGATACATCGACTGTTACATTACAAGTACTTTCACCTATTGTTATCGGAATAGATGTATTCCCTACCGATGTTGGCGTTCCTTTTAAAGTCACGGTAATATATCCGGTATTCGTATTCAGCTCCTGATCTACTGCTATACTTGGAGTTATACCATTCACGGTACCTCCGATATTTCCTGCTGAAACAGTATATGGTACTGAACTCACGTTGTATGGTACTTGTACTGTTCTGTCCATATATGTATTTACGGTAGCCGCAGTAGATATATCGGTACAATCGATAGAGAATGTAGCAGCAAGGATATTTACATTTATAACACAAGATCCCGTTATATCTACACCTAAAACACTGTTTAGATTAGATAATGGAAGTTCATAGTTACCAGAAGGAGTACTTCCATCAACATATACATAAAAAGAAAAGAAACCATACTCCGATTTTACTATTTTTTGTGGAGGAACTATTATATGTAACCCATCTCCGTAAGAAATTGTCTGCTCCGATTCAATATCTACATCTATAATTGATTTATAGAAAATATAGTTGTCTATGGCAAAAACATTGCCCTCATATTCTGTGTATTGGCCATCAGCCACAGTATGGCACAAAAACTCGAAAAACGAACAAGGTTCTGGTATCCTTATCCATTCCGCACTGCTCCATGAGTAAACTCCCGGACACAATTTTTTAGGAGGGCTATCGGTCAGATTGTATACGAGCAAACCCGTATGTTTCTTTTTTTCAGTAGCGTTGTAAGAAACGTCACTTTTTTCGAACATAGGATATAGTTCATTTATATCCTCCAAATTAACTCTTGGCAATAATAATCCTTTAGTTGAATTTTCATTTACCCCGGATCGCTCTTTCAAATCAAGTAAACTGCCTTTATTCGGCTCGTCAGAAGACCCTATCGTGGCCTGTGCCTGCAAAAAGCAAGAATAATACTGCGCCATCAGGAAGAATGCAGCATAAAAAATAAATGTGGATTTTTTCATTTAATGATAATTTTTTTTGTGTTTAGAGAATTATAGTGTTTAGAGAATTATGTGTAATTGTAAATTAAGATAAATGTCAGAGCCAATTTAAAACATCCGAAGGAAACAGTCTAAGCATATATTGCTAAACCTATTAAATGAAAGGGAATGATGATTTTGTGATTGTTGTTTATGTTATTTTGCCTTTATTTTAATTTTGCCTTCAAGTTTGCCTTTATTTATATATTGAAAGCACAAAAATAATATTTAGAATTTAAAGCGTCAAATAAACACATGAAAAAAATTCACTTTACTTTTCTTTTATATCTAATATACACTCATTATCAACACAATATAAAATGGCTTAAAAAATAAACAAGGTATTTATTTTAGTTTCTTTTGAAACTAAAAATATATTAATACCTTTGCCTCCCACATTTAACCCACATGAAATGAAAAAATTAAAATTCCCTGTACTATCTATTCTTCTTTTTGGCTCTCTCAACCTGATTGCCGGAGGTTTGCTCACTAACACAAACCAAAGCATTCATTTTTTAAGGAATCCGGCCCGTGATGCGTCAACAAGCATTGATGCTGTTTATACCAATCCGGCGGGAATAATAAAACTGCCCGAAGGGTTTCACTTTTCTATCAACAACCAAAGTGCATTCCAAACCAGAACTATAAAAACAACGTTTGCCCCTTTCGTTATGTCGGGCAACGGAGAAACAAAAAAGTTTAAAGGCGAAGCTTCCGTTCCAATCATCCCCAGTGTTCAAGGTGCTTACCGCAAAGGTAATTGGGCTTTATCGGGAAGTATAGCCATAACAGGCGGTGGCGGTAAAGCTACATTCAACAATGGTTTACCCAGTTTTGAAGCTGGCGCCTCGCTTTTGCCGGGAATAATAAACCAGGTAGGAGCCGCCCTTAATGCCCAAAACCCTGCTGTATCGCTCACTGCAAACAGATATTCAGTAGACCAATATATGACAGGAACATCCTTAATATATGGTGCGCAACTTGGAGGAGCGTACAAAATAGATAAAATGTTTTCTCTATATGGTGGTTTTCGTTTAAATATTGTAAATAATAACTACGAAGGATATTTGAAAAACTTACAGGCTAATCCTACATCGGCAGCCTTAGGATATGACGGGGCTATGACAAACGTCAGTGGAATTATTGACATGGCTTTGGCAAATCCTGCTTTGGATGACGCAAACAGGGCAAAGCTTCAATTGCTGAAAAAAGCATCGAACGATGGGGCACGCCTCGATTGCGACCAGTCGGGCTGGGGTATCTCGCCAATACTTGGTATAAACTTCAGCTACGAAAAGTTAAACATCGGCTTGAAGTATGAATTCCGTACAGCCCTCAACGTAGAGAATAAAACTAAAATAGACGATACGCATATGTTTTCGGATGGAGTGAATACTCCCCACGATATTCCCGGCCTGTTAACCGTTGGGGTGTCTTATCAGGTTTTGCCAAACTTACAGGCAAGCGTTGGGTATCACCACTTTTTCGATTCGGAAGCAAATATGACCGACGACAAACAAAAATACATAAACGGAGGCACAGATGAGTTTCTGGGAGGCTTAGAGTTCCAGATAAACAAAATGTTTATGGTGAGCGGTGGTTTCCAGATAACCCACTATGGTATAACAGACGATTATCAGAAAGACCTTAGCTTTACTTGCAACTCTTATTCAATCGGCTTGGGAGGCGTTATCACGGTTTCGCCAAAAGTTAAAATAAATCTGGGTTACTTCTGGACAAATTATTCGGACTGGACTAAAAAATCGGATAATTATTTAGGGTTAGGTCTATCGGGCAAAGATGTGTTTTCCAGAACAAATAAAGTTTTTGGCGCCGGAGTAGACTTCTCATTTTAATAGACACACAACAATCTGAAAATGTTCTGCCCTTAGGTTGACAGGATTTATACCAAAATATAACAAGAACCGATGGATTTATATTCATCGGTTTTTTCATCTATAAAGTTTTAGGGTTTCATATCAAAGTCAAACGATGGCTTTTATTATTGTAAATTTGGATTGAAGTTTCTTATCAAAGATTCCATATTTTTTAGCCATTCCCTTATTGTATCATGCCCTTCGATACATTGCATTACTTCTTTTTGTAGCGCTATTTTGGGAGGGGATAACATAAATACAAAAGAGACTGTTCATCGTGCGTGAAGAACAGTCTCTTTCTTATGTTTTCAAAAGAACGTTTTAATTCTTTATTCCGGTTCTTTTCAGTAAAGCATCAATGCTTGGAGCTTGTCCGCGGAAGTTGATGTACAACTTCATAGGATCGTCGGTGTTTCCTCTTTCCAAAATACTTTTACGGAAAGATGTTGCAGTTTCCTTATTGAATATTCCTTTGGCTTTAAACACAGAGAAAGCATCGGCATCCAATACTTCCGACCATTTATAGCTATAATATCCGGCAGCATATCCACCCGAGAATATATGGCTGAAAGTAGTTGACATACAAGCACCTTCCACAACCGGCAACATAGCCGTGCTTTCCATAGCCGCTTGTTCAAACTCTATTATATTGCCTGCGAATGGTTTGTTCAGTGTATGCCATGCCATATCCAAGAAACCAAACGACAACTGGCGGTAGCACATATATCCTGCATTATAGTTAGAGGCATTAATCAACTTCTGTACCAAAGCATCGGGCATAATTTCGCCTGTTTTATAGTGTTTTGCAAAACGGTTCAGGTATTCTTTTTCGGTCAACCAGTTTTCCATTACTTGCGAAGGCAGCTCAACAAAGTCGCGCGAAACAGCTGTTCCCGAAAGGCTTTCGTAAGTACAATCCGTTAGCATACCGTGCAAAGCATGTCCAAATTCGTGCAAGAAAGTTTCAACTTCGTCAAAAGTAAGCAAAGCCGGTGCTGTTTCGGTTGGACGAGTAAAATTCATTACAACAGAAATATGAGGGCGCGAGTCTTTGCCGCCTTTCTTATATTGTCCTTTATACGACGTCATCCATGCTCCTTGGCGTTTACCCTCGCGTGGGTGGAAATCGGTGAACAGTACCGAAAGGTATTGTCCGTCTTTATCGAATACATCAAAAGCTTCAACTTCCGGATGGTAAACAGGTATCTTAGTGTTTTTCTTGAACGTCAATCCATATAAATCGGTAGCCAAGCCAAAGACGCCTTTTTTCACGTTTTCGAGTTCAAAATAAGGACGTGTAACTTCATCGTTGACATTATATTTGGCATCTCTCAATTTTTCGGAATAATAAGACCAGTCCCAAGGTTGTATCTCTACTTCTTTACCTTCCATTCCTACGGCAAAACCCTGTACTTCGCGTACATCGGCCAAAGCTGCCGAAGCATATGCTTTATGCAGGTCGTTAAGCAAATTGTAAACGCTGGTTTTATCTTTTGCCATCTTGTCGCGAAGGCTGAATGCCGCATAATCAGAATAACCTAAGATGTTTGCAATTTGCAAACGTAGGTTTGCTATATTTTTTACATTCTCTTTATTATCAAATTCACCGCCAACAACACACTTTGTTACGTTTGCCATATAAATTTTTTCACGTAGGTCGCGACGCGAAGAATATTTCATGAACGGAACATAGCTGGGAGCCGTTAAATCTATCACCCAACCAGTTTTGCCTTTCGATTTTGCTTTTATAGCCGCCGCATCGCGTACAGACTGAGGAAGGCCAGCCAAATCGGCTTCGTTTGTCAGGTGCATTTCGTATTTATTAGTTTCTTTCAAAGCATTTTGCCCAAAAGCTAACGAAGTTTGGCTTAAGGCTGCCGACAATTCGCGATACTTTGCTTTATCTGCATCCGACAGGTTTGCACCGCTATCTTCAAATCCTTTATAAATTTTTTCAACCAAACGGATTTGTTCAGGATTCAATCCGCTACTGTTTCTCTTATCGTAAACCACCTTCACACGTTTAAAAAGACCTTCATTCAGGCTTACATTGTTTGAGTGTTCCGATAACATCGGAGATATCTCCATCGACAGTTTCATCATCTGGTCGTTACTCTCGGCACTCAACAAATTGAAGAAAACATGGCTCACTTTGTCCAATATTTCGCCCGAATACTCCAAAGCCAAAATTGTATTATCGAAAGTTGCTTCGGCTTTATTGGCAACAATCTTGTCGATTGCTTTTTGTTGTTCTTCAATACCTTTTTCAAAAGCAGGCTTGTAATGCTCTATCTTTATTTTATCGAAAGGAGGTGTTCCGTGTGGTGTTTTATACTCCTTCAGGAACGGATTTTGTGCCTGTACGGCGCTTAGTGTTGTCATAAACAAAATAGCTAAAAAGACTTTTTTCATATATGCTTTTTTGGGGTTAATTTTATTTTTAAGGTTCAAAGATAGTGAATTTAAGCCAAGCAGGCTAATATCAAACCAGTTGTTGTATAGCATTTCAGCCTAAAAAAATGGCTACCAGATTCAATAATAGAACTCCGATCTGTATTCTGTGATATTTCCGCAAGCATCTTCGGCAACGAACACAAATTGATGATTTGTATTCGTTTGAGCCATTATATCGTCAAAAATATAGGTATATACAGTCGATTTCACATCATGTGTAAACAAAACAAACCTCCCGTCGATGGTACCTCTGAAAGATTTTACTCCACTCAGGTTATCGCTCAGCCTCACTTTTATGGATTTCTGTGCCACCCATTTTTTTTCGGCCACAGGTTCAATTTTTGGAGGGGTATCATCGTAATAAACGGCATATTCATCGCCAAACTCACGGATGGATGCCCGCATATATCCTCCATCATATTTGCCTCCAATCCAACTCATTTTTCCGTTTTTCAGCTGAACTATACCATATTTGGAAGCATCTGCGATGGACTTCGTTATTTGTATTCTCATTTCTGCGTTTTTGTCTAAAGCAACAGGTCTGTTATTAACCCTGTAAACGTCCGACAGATATTTATCGGAAGCCTGCTGCCTCAAATCGAAACAAAGGTCGGAATACAAATTTCCTAAAGGTATCTTCAAGGAAAAAGTTTTACCTTCATAACGGTTTATCTTGTTCCAAAACATGGGTGTAGCACATTGGGCAGGTGAGGCAATAGTCTGTTTTTTGCCTTGTATGCTGAAATCGTAGCGAGTTTGATTCCCATAATAGTCCGATATAAGGTAGTAGCACGGATATTCCCTTTCTTCATTTATGGAGACATATCCTCCGCTACCGGAACGATAAAAGGGTAACTTATTGCCCGGCTCAACAAAAGACTTCATATAAAATTCTTTGCCTCTTCTCCACGACTCAAAATCAACAAACGAATTTAACATCCGGTTTTGATCGAAACTGAAAGATTGTAGTTCGGAACAAAAAACTTCCTTGCCATCAACAAATAGTTTTACGGCCTGTACCCCATAAATATTGCTTGTGCCCGACATGCGGTCGTAAGCCTTCACGCCAAACCCGATAGTACCCCATGCTTCAATGGGCATTTTAAGCGGCAGATGCTCTCCTTTTTTTGTTTTGCCGACCGATTGCTTTAATTGGCGCACAGAATTGTTTACACATCCTTTCCCTTCAACAGGAAAAACAGCTATCCCGCGGATTTCGGGCGATGCCACGTCCTTTATCAGATGCTTGTAATATTGTAAAGGGTCAAGAATCTTTTCCGTTTTAGAGTCGCGTATCTCAAAGTGCAGGTGCGGGCCTCCCGAAGAGCCGGTATTCCCGCTGTAAGCAACAATATCGCCTTTTTTTACTTTTATCGGGTTTGCTTTCAGGTACAAATCTACCCTGAAACTTTCCCGTTTATACTGCTCTGCTTTAATATATTGTGCAATTTCAGGCGCAAAACTGTTTAAATGCCCATACACACTGGTATGTCCGGTGGAAGGATGGTCTATATACAGAGCCAGCCCGTATCCGCTTGGCGAAACATTAATCCTCGAAACATAACCATCGGCAACGGCATAAATAGGTTTATTGACAACACCTTGTGTTTTAAAATCCACCCCCGTATGGAAATGGTTGTTGCGCAGTTCGCCGCAGTTTGCACTCAGCAATAAAGGTATATCAAGGGGGCTTCGGTAGTTTTGTGCAAATGAAATATTATTTGTCATTATCAGCGATAAGGCAAACAATATTGTACATAGTTTTCTCATGCCTGTTTTGTTGCCAATCGGTTAATTTAATGTTTTGTCAATAATGTCTTTTGCTACCTCGGCTTTCGATTTCAACGGGAAATCCTGACGTTCGCCCGTTCGGTTTATAATCGCTATCTTGTTGGTGTTGTGCTTAAATCCTGCCCCGGCGTCATTGAGCGAATTCAATACGATATAATCGAGATTTTTTTTCTCAATTTTCAAGAGCGCATTCTGTTCTTCGTTATTAGTTTCGAGAGCGAAACCAATAAGCCGCTGATTTTCTTTTTTTATAGCACCCAACGATGCAGCTATATCTTTATTGGGCACAAGTGTTAATGTCAGACTGTCGCCCGTACGTTTTATCTTCTCGTCGGCTACGGCAACCGGACGATAGTCGGCCACTGCTGCACAGAGGATAGTTGTATCCGAATCAGGAAAGTTATTCATAGTCTCCTGATACATTTCGTCGGCCGACTCAACATCTACCCGCCTGATATTTGGATGATTGCATTGCAAGGACACAGGCCCAGCCACCAATACTACTTCGGCACCCCGGTGGGCGCATTCTTCGGCAAGGGCAAACCCCATTTTCCCGGACGAATAATTGCCAACAAAACGAACAGGATCTATCTTCTCGTAGGTAGGACCTGCCGTTATCAGCACTTTTCGCCCTTTCAACGAATCTTTTCTTCTGAAAAAGTTTTCTATATATTCGGCTATTTTTTCGGGTTCTTCCATCCGCCCTTTACCAATAAGATGGCTGGCAAGCTCGCCCGATGCGGGTTCTATTATATAGTTGCCATAAGCTTTCAGTATATCAAGGTTTCGCGCTGTTGAAGGGTGTGCAAACATATCCAGATCCATTGCCGGAGCTACCACAACGGGAGCCTTCATCGACATGTAAGTAGTTATAAGCATATTATCGGCTATTCCGTTTGCCATTTTCCCGATTGTGGATGCCGTTGCGGGTGCAACAACCATCAAATCGGCCCACAAGCCCAACGACACATGGCTGTGCCACTCTCCGCTGTTGGCAGTGAAGAATTCGCTTACCACAGGTTTGTTTGTCAGTGTCGACAGGGTTACGGGCGTTATAAACTCCTTGCCGGCCGGTGTTATCACCACCTGTACTTCAGCTCCTTTTTTTATTAACAAACGAGCCAATGTTGCTGCCTTAAAAGCAGCTATACTACCTGTTATTCCTAATACTATATGTTTACCGTTCAGTGGCATTTTCTAAATATTATTTACATTCGTAATGTGTTACCCCACAAAAGTACAAAATAAAATTTTATAGATTTCGGTTTAAATAAAGCATTTCTAAATCCATATTTTATGTGTAAGTTTGAATCTTGAAACAAGATAGCGTAAAGTTTTAAGCATGGATAAAAAAGATTTAAGAATTGTTTATATGGGAACCCCCGATTTTGCAGTCGAGAGTTTGCGGGTTTTGGTCGAAAACGGTTATAATGTTGTAGGTGTAGTCACCATGCCCGACAAACCCAGCGGACGGGGGCACAAAATTCAATATTCGCCCGTCAAAAAATACGCTTTAGAAAACAACCTTCCTCTTCTACAACCCGAAAAACTGAAAGATGAAAATTTCCTGGCCGACCTTAGGGCATGGAATGCCGATCTGCAAATAGTGGTTGCCTTCCGCATGTTGCCCGAAGCTGTTTGGAACATGCCCCGTTTAGGAACTTTCAACTTACATGCTTCATTATTGCCTCAATACAGGGGGGCAGCGCCTATAAACTGGGCTGTAATAAATGGTGAAACCGAAACAGGGGTTACAACCTTCTTCCTCACCCACGAGATTGATACAGGTAAAATCATCCTGCAAGAAAAAACACCAATCGCCCAATCGGATAATGTGGGCAAGATACACGACCGATTGATGACCATAGGCTCGCTACTTGTCCGGAAAACAGTAGATTTAATCTTGGAAAATAAAATAGAAACCATTCCTCAGGAACAATTTTATAAAAACGAATCGGAACTGAAAGCCGCTCCCAAAATATTTAAAGAAACTTGCCGTATCAACTGGGCGCAACCTACGGAAAAGGTTTACAACCTCATCCGCGGACTATCGCCCTACCCTGCGGCATGGACAGAACTTCATTCGCCCGATAAAGAACCCGTAAACGTAAAAATATACGAAGCCGAAGTTATCAGAACAGATAAAAAACAAGCAGCAGGTAGCATTTTCACCGATGGAAAGGGATATATAGACATAGCATGTACCGATGGAATGATACGAGTACTAAGTATTCAGATGCCCGGAAAAAAAGCGATGAAAACAGACGAATTGCTAAGGGGATACAAATTTACGGAGGGAAGCTGTTTTAAATAATAAGAACTATACGTAAGCATCTATGCAGAGGATAATTAAATCGGAAAACATACAGAAGGACCTGAAAGCTTTGCTTGCAACAATACCTTACGACAAAATATTTGTTCTGACCGACCAAAACACACAAAAGCTGTGCCTACCTCTGATTGAAGGCGTTGAAGAAATTCGTGAGGCAGAACAAATATCCATTCCGGCAGACGATGATAACAAAACCCTCGATACCCTTACCCAAATATGGCAATATTTAACCCAAAACAATGCTACACGCCATTCCTTAATGATAAATCTGGGTGGTGGAATGGTTTCAGATATTGGTGGTTTTGCCGCTGCATGCTTTAAACGAGGCATACGGTATGTGAATATACCCACAACTCTGTTGGGTGCTGTTGATGCTGCCATAGGAGGTAAAACAGGGGTAAACTTTGGGGGTCTGAAAAACGAGATCGGGGCCTTCTATCCGCCCAAAGCCACGTTAATAGAGGGTAACTTCTACAAAACCCTCGAACATAAAGAAATACTATCGGGCTATGCCGAAATGATAAAACACGGACTGGTATCTGACAAGAAAACTTGGGCTAAGCTTTTAAACTTCAACATCTACGATATAGACTACCCTCTGTTGAGCGACCTTATCTTAGAATCGGTGATTGTTAAAGAAAAAATTGTAGAGCAAGACCCTTTAGAAGAGAATATCCGTAAAACACTGAATTTAGGGCATACCACAGGCCACGCTTTCGAAAGCCTTGCCCTACGGATGGGGCAACCCGTTCCACATGGTTATGCCGTGGCTTGGGGGCTGGTATGCGAGCTTTATCTCTCTACGAAACAATGCGGGTTTCCCAAAGACAAATTCCTGCAAACTATGTATTTCATAAAGGAAAACTATGGTACGTTCCCTTTCTCTTGCAAAGAATATGATGCTTTGTTCGATTTAATGAAACACGACAAAAAAAATAAAACGGCAGACAAAATCAATTTTACCCTTCTTCAAGATATAGGCATTGCCCAAACAGACCAAACGAGCAACAAAGAAGAAATTTACGAATCGTTCGACTTTCTCCGTGAAAGCATGGGGATGTAAGTGTTTTGATTATCAACGTTCAAAAACACCCTTGCGCAATTTCCCCTCCAATATATCTAACGTCTTTCAAAATAAGAAACAATGGGTAGATGGTCGCTATATCCGTTCAGAAAAATATTACCCGAAAACGTACGTAATGGATACCCTTTGTATTTTCCCTGTTTTTGAAGTAAAAAATCAAAACGGCATACCTCCGCTTTGGTGAATGCAAGCCCTTTATTTTTCCCGGATGGTGCAATAAGTGATTCTGAAATAATAAATTGGTCGTACATATTCCACCACCCTTGATAGCAATACGTGCCGATCCCTTTCTTGTATATATTCCACATCGGATTGTACAATCCTCCTTTTTTCACATCGGTTTTATTCCTTTTGGCATTAAGAATAACCCTGCATGAACGATTATCGGGGTTATCGTTAAAATCGCCCATTATCACAATTTTTGCTTTAGTATTGCTCTGGAGGATGGAATCGGCTATCCGTTTGGTTAGCTTTGCAGCATAATCCCTTTGTTCTACATTTCGTTTATCTTTGCGCGATGGCCAATGATTCACAATGATATGTAGAGTGTCTCTTTGGTTTAAGACACCCTTAACCAAAAGCTGATAACGGGTTCTGACCTGTTGGTTTTTAATTTTATTGAGAGGATACGCTTTGGAGGAAAGGACTTTAAATACCTTAGCCTCATAGATTAAAGCTACATCTATCCCTCTGGCATCGGGCGATTCATGGTGAACAAAACCAAACTTACGTTTAGCAATATGCTTGTTTCTTATCAGGTCGGTCAAGGCTTGTTTGTTTTCAACTTCGCCCACGCCGAGTATTGTGATTCCTTCCGGGCAATGCGGTTTGCCAAGTTTATCAATTACAAAAGCCAGATTATTTATCTTTTTCTTGTAACGGTCTTTTGTCCATCGTTTATTACCCGTGGGGGTGTATTCCCAGTCATATTTGCCCGTATCGTGGTGAGTGTCGAACAGATTTTCCAGATTGTAAAAAGCAAAAGCAAATCTTTTTTCTTGAGCAGTAGATGTACTGCTACTCAAAAACAAAAGGACTACAACAGTAAGAATAATCCTATTCGATATCACACTTTTACTTATCTTTCGTGTTCATATAAACAGCCAATCCACCGTGCGAAGTTTCTTTATATAAGCTCGGTAAATCATGCCCTGTTTGATTCATGGTGCGGACAACCTTATCGAAGCTAACCAGATGCTTACCATCCGACAGCATGGCGTAAGAGCAAGAGTCGAGCGCGCGGATAGCCGCAAAAGCATTACGTTCAATGCAAGGCACTTGAACCAATCCGCAAACAGGGTCGCAGGTTAAACCCAAATGGTGTTCAAGCCCCATTTCAGACGCATATTCTATCTGCGAGGTTGTTCCTCCAAATATCTGTGTTCCTGCCGCTGCCGCCATAGCACAGGCAACGCCTACTTCGCCTTGGCAGCCTACCTCAGCCCCCGATATCGAGGCATTTGTTTTTACTATATTACCCACAAGGCCGGCTGTGGCCAGCGCATGCAGAATCCTTTTTTCGCTCAATCCGCCTTTGCGTGTATAAAGATGGTATAAAACAGCAGGCAGGATACCACTCGAACCACAAGTGGGAGCCGTAACGATACGTCCTCCGGCGGCATTCTCCTCGGATGTGGCCAAGGCGTATGCAAAGAGCAAAGCGCGACTTTTCATAGAACCCTGATAGCTGATAGCTTTAACGTAGTAAGACGATGCCTTTCTTTGCAAAGCCAATCCACCGGGCAGAAGCCCTTCTTCGTCAAGTCCTTTTTGTATAGTCGATTCCATTACTTGCCATACCTCATGCAAATAATCGAAGATGCTTTCGCCTTCAACATCGCGGACGTATTCCCAAAACGACTTTCCTGTTTTCTGACACCATTGCAGAATCTCGTACATGGTTGTCAGCTCGTAAATCGAATCTTTCTTTTCTTCTCTCGTGGTTTGGTTCTCAAGACTACCCCCACCCACACTATATATCTCCCATGAATCTATGACTTCTCCATTAGAGGCAATAGCTTTAAATATCATCCCATTAGGATGGAAAGGCAATTCAATATCCGGCGTCCATATTATCTCCACTTCTTTGGGCGCCAATTCGTCTATTATAGCTGTATCGGTGAGGTGACCTTTGCCTGTGGCGGCAAGGCTACCATAAAGCTCAACAACGAAAGAGACCGCCATTGGATTTTTTTCCTTAAATATATGCGCGGCTTTTCTTGGCCCTATCGTATGGCTACTTGAAGGGCCATTACCTATTTTGAATAAATTTCTGATTGATTCCATATTTTTATTAAAGTCTAAATCTTATTGAAGTTCCAGATAAGGATAATCGGCATTCAGCATGTACGCTGCTTCAAAGTCTTTATACGCTAACTTATCATTTCCAAGACCCTTATAAACCATACCCCGGCAAAAAAGAAACACATACGATTGTGGATATTGCATTATTTTTTCCGTAAAAAGCAACAGAGCCTTCTTATAGTATCTCTCGGATTCTGTTTTGTTTCTTAATTTGGCATAGGCATCGCCCATATACCAATAAATATTTGCCGATCCGGGTCTTTTCTTTAGTTGATTCTTACCTCTCCATATTATCTCTTTGCAAGATGAAGTTAAAGGTAATCCTTTTTTTTCTAATATCCGGAGTTTCCTGTAATGTAAATCCATATTATTAGGATTTATTCTCAAACCCTCGTAGGCATAATGAATAGACGAGTTTAATTCTTTTTGAACCCAGAAATAATCGCTCCAGTTATGAAAAACAGTTTCCTGCGGACAACCATACAATTCGGCCTTATATAAATCGTTTTTAGCCTCATCGAACAACCTATTGTTTATATAAGTGGCCAATCTGTTGCAATATGAAACATAGTTAGCCGAATCGAGCCTTATCGCTTCTTCGAAATCTTTATTGGCAAGTTCGTCGTATCCTATTGCCGAATATACGCCTCCTCTATTACTGTAAACTACCGAAACAGGATCGAGTTCTATCAGTTTAGTGAAAGCCCCTATCGACAGATTAAACTTATCCATATAAAAGTAGGCTACCCCACAATAATGATATGGTACGGTAAAGTGTGGCGAGGATATTATCTTTTTTGTCGAATATTCTACTGCTTCCTGATATTTTTCTTTCTGAATATATTCTTCCGCTAAGGTAGTACAAAATTTCACTTCTTGCGCAGAAGTCATGGTTGGGGATATAAAGAGGTATGTTAGCAGTAAAACGTGTAATACAAAACGCATTTTTTAACGGTTAATTCGTATTAGGCAGCAAATATACTACTTTATATTTTTAGTTGCAGAAAGAGTCTTTTTCTATGTTTATGAATTGGCAAAATATAAATAAAGCCTTACAAAATGCAAGGCTTTATTTGTGTATGTGTATATTTTTTATTTAAGTGTATTTTTTATTACATCAACAACCCTTTGTAGTTCTTGAGTAGTTAATATCGACCCAGAAGGCAGACATAAACCAATATCGAACAAATGCTCGGAGGTTCCATCGCCATAGAAAGGGCAATCGGCAAAGATTGGCTGCAAGTGCATCGGTTTCCATAATGGACGAGACTCTATATTGGCAGCATCGAGAGCCAAACGAACATCCTCGCGTGTTTTTCCGTTAGTCAATTGAGGGTCAATAAGAATTGACGTCAGCCAATAATTGGAGAAATAATCAGCCGATGGTTCTGTCTGAAACGTTATTCCTTTAATATCGACTAAGGCCTCCCTGTAAAATTGATTATTGGCACGTCTTTGCTTAACACGTTCTTGTAATACAAGCATTTGCCCTCTACCCACACCGGCAACAACGTTACTCATCCGGTAGTTATATCCTATATGTGAGTGTTGATAATGGGGTGCTGCATCACGGGCTTGGGTGGCAAGAAATTTCGCACTGTCGGCATATTGTTTGTTCTTAGCAATAAGGGCTCCTCCTCCGGATGTAGTTATTATTTTATTGCCATTAAAAGAAAGGGCTGATATTTCGCCTATCGTACCACAATGCTCCCCTTTATAAGTAGAGCCAAGAGCTTCGGCAGCATCTTCAAGTATCGGAATTTCGTATTTCTGGGCAATAGCACAAATAGCCTCCATATTACTTGGCATACCATATAGATGCACAGGCACGATTGCTTTCGGCTTTTTGCCTTTTGATATACGGTCTTTGATAGCTATTTCAAGGTGCTGAGGCGACATATTCCATGTATCTTTTTCACTATCAACAAACACTGGAGTGGCTCCCTGATATGCTATAGGGTTTGCCGATGCCGAGAAAGTGAAACTTTGACATATAACTTCATCACCGGCTTTCACTCCCAACAAAACCAAGCCTAAATGTAGGGCTGCTGTTCCTGCCGAAAGGGCTGCCGCATGCACACCACCACCAAGATAAGCCGATAGGTCGGCTTCAAATCCGTCTACATTGGGTCCTAAAGGTACTACCCAATTAGTATCGAAGGCTTCTTTTACAAAGTCTTGCTCTTTCCCTCCCATATGAGCAAGGGAAAGCCAAATACGTTGATTATTCATTATTTATTGTTTTATATATTTTACAAGGATTACCTACAGCCATTACATTATCCGGAATATTTTTACGGATAACGGAGCCAGCCCCAACAACACACCATTTTCCGACTTTAACCCCCGGAATTATTACTGTTCCAGCTCCAATGAATGTACCTTCACCAACTTCTACATTTCCGCAAAGGTTACATCCGGGTGCAATGTGTACAAAATCATGTATTATACAATCATGATCTACTGTTGCCCCTGTGTTAATTATGGCATGTCTTCCTATCTTCACTGAGGATTGTATGACTACTCCCTGCATGACAACGGTTCCATTCTCAATAAGAGCAGTATCTGAAATAATTGCAGATGTGGCTAATGCCTTCCCATAATTAATATTCTGAAGTTTTTCTTCTACTTTTTTTCTTATAGCATTATTTCCTATGCTGATAATCAGAGGAGAACTAACTTTATCATGAACAACTGGGGTTCCCAATACTTCGGAAATGCTCAGATTATCATCGTATACACTTGTAACTGAGATATTCATCGACTTAAGAATATCTATAATTACTTTTGCGTGCCCACCTGCTCCATATAAATAAATGTTCTGCATAAAAAGCCTATTCGTTCCCTTTAAATTTTTCCATTGTAACACTTGTTCCTGAACTTATTCCTTCCGATTTGAACACTTTTACAAAAGTGTACCATAAAATTTTCAAATCAAGGAAGAAAGATATGTTATCAACATACCAAACATCGTATTCGAATTTTTGTTGCCAAGAAATGGCATTACGTCCATTTACCTGTGCCCATCCCGTAATACCCGGACGGACTTCATGCCTACGAGCCTGTACATCGTTGTACAAAGGCAAGTATTCGACCAACAAAGGGCGTGGTCCGATAAGACTCATATCTCCCTTTATTACATTCAGCAACTGAGGTATCTCATCTAATGATGTTTTACGGATAAAAGAACCAACTGCTGTTAAACGTTCAGAATCAGGTAAAAGATTTCCATTTTTATCTTTTTTGTCGTTCATTGTCTTAAACTTGATAACTTTAAAGATTTCATTCTTTCTACCAGGTCTTTGTTGAAAAAAGAACGGTTTCCCGTCATTTGCTATAAACAAGAATATAGAAACAATAATAAAGATTGGAGATAATACAATAAATCCAACCAAAGACAATATGAAATCTAAAAAACGTTTAAAACAGTGCTTATACATTCTGACTCTTTTTTTCCAATGACTTATACTCCTCCAATAATGCCTCCCACACTACTTTTTGTTCATAACGAGAAACGATTAGATTTCGGACATTTTTCTTTAATTTAAACATAAAATCCTTATTTGTCAAATATAATTCCATTGCTCTGTAAATAGCATCAGAATCTTTTACAGGAATAATGTTTCCGTTTTCTCCTTCGATGATGATTTCATTACAACCATTTATATTTGTAACAATTGAAGGCAACCCCATTGCTCCGGCTTGCATTACAACATTAGGAAATCCCTCTCTGTAACTGGGAAAAACTAAAGCATCAGAGATAGCCAGATAAGGTCTCACGTCCGATTGCCAACCAACAGCAATAACATTTTCACATTCGTCTATTATCTTTAAAGTATTTTCTTTTAGGGGGTCTAAATCAGATTCTAATGGACCAACCAATAATAGTTTTGTGTTGGGGAATTTAATATTTATTATTCCGAAAGCTTCTATTAGTTCATTTATCCCTTTATCTGTAACAAGGCGGCCAACAAAAATAAACACAAGATCTTTATTACCAATATTTAATTCTTGTTTTAATTTATATCTATCTTCATCATTATATAAGGTAGGATCAAAAAAAGATGTATTTATTCCATTTGAACTTCCATTGCCTATCACCTTTAATTTTTTTTCGGAGCAAAATTGTTCTTTTATTATAATTTCTTTTAATCCCATAGAGTTCGGATATACTCGAGTTGAGCATACATATGTTATTTTTTCTACAAGATTTAATAGTTTTCTTTTATTTCCTTTGGCCTCCAATAAAGGTAAGCCTGCAACTGTATGTAGTCTGTTTGGTACTTTGGCTAACCATGCAGCAATCATGCCAATTGTTCCTGCCTTAGGGGTATGCGTGTGTACGAATAAAGGCTTTTCTTTTTTCAAGAATCCATACAGCTTCCATAATGCTTTTAAGTCTTTTATTGGGGTTATTTTTCTTGTCATTTCTACGCAGAAAGTCCTCACCCCTTCTTTTTCCCCTACTTTATTTAAATAGTTATTATCTGAAGAAACCGCTACAACCTCATAATATTTCTTCATGAAAGACATCTGTCTATCCAAAAGTTTATCCAGGGAGATTGGTATTGTTGTTATACGGATAAGTTTAGGCATTTTATTTTATTTAATAAGATGTTTAATATTGTTTTTCACTAAACGATATTTCCCACTCTTCTCATTAGGAATATCATTTACTTTTTTTATTTCTATTTTCATGTTATTCCCAACACGTTCTTGCCAATTCAATAAGAAAACATTACTTATTTTTTCATTAAATATTTCATTGTCAACAACAACTTGTATTTCGATTAAATCAAGCTTATTCTGAATAGCTTGAAATTTAATAATACCTTTTGTCCCTTTTAGTGTATTTGAAACATTCCCTAAATTAATCTTCCCATTATCAGGAGAATATATATAATCATCTATTCTTCCTAAAATTTCTTTTACTATTGGATTATTGTTTCCACAGGTACAAGTTTCGTGCGATAGCTTAATCATATCTCCAATATCATATCTGATAAGAGGTGTACCATGTGTTGTAAAACTTGTTAGCACCAGTTTGCCTTGTTGTGCAAATTCATTATTTTCATCTAAAACCTCAAATATGCCACTTTGCAACTCCATATGCAATTTATGATTCTTGCATTCAAAAATAAAAGGAGCACCTTCTGATGAAGCATATTGGTCATACATATTAGTCTTAAAAAACGATTCTATCGTATTTCTTATTTCATTTGTAATAGTTTCGGCTGTAGGGAAAATGGCTTTAATTTTATTGTTAGGAAAATCATAACCATTTTGAATACCATATTTTGCAATTTCTAATATAGAAGAAGGGAATCCTACAATGTATTCAGGTTCATATTCAATGAGGTTTTCCAGATAATATTTGAGATAATCATTTTTAATGTGAAATGTAGAATAATAGCGAACTTTATAAAAATAATCCGTTTTCCAAAAAATATTTTTTTTTACATCTTTATGGGTCAACAATGTCTTTCCAGAGAACCATGCTGTTTTTTTGCCAAGTTCATAACCAAACTTTGCCCTGAAATTGTCAAGCATAGCAAAACGTTCTTGCATATCTTCAGGTGTAAACAAAACTTCTAAAGATTTACCTGTAGTTCCTCCTGTTTTAGATACGATTCCATTTATTTTATTTATGGTGTAAACGTCTTTCAGATTACTTCTCAATAATTCTTTAGTGACAATAGGAAACTCATCGTTATTTTCAGCATATATTTTCTTATAAAACGATGATTTTCTTATAACATAAGATAAGAACTCTTCTTTTCTTTCGGTTTGTATTTTTTTTAATTCTTCTAAGGATATGTTTTCCCTTTCTTTAAAGAGTTTTCGGAATTCCTTATATTTGCCCCCATAACGTTTCCGATAAGCAAGGAAGTTAAATAAACTAATGAATACACCCTGAATAATATGGGGAGAGATTCGATATAATTTCTCTTTTAAAGCCATAATGAGACAATTTTTATTCTATTATATCTACTAATTCATCCACAATATTTTCGAGGCTATAATTATTGGCTCTTTGAATACTAGCATTATGCATGGAAATTCTGAATTCCCTATTTGTTGCTACGTAGTCTATTGCTTTTGTTAAACCTTCAGAATCGTTCGTATTGACCAATATCCCATATTTTGCTATTACAAAATCCCCTTGAGGTATATAGACTGCTACATTCTCATTAAGAAGCTCCAATGGACCGGACATACAATTAGTTGATATTATTGTAAGACCATACGACATTGCCTCCAATATAACATTCGGAAAACCTTCTGCATTAGATGATAGAATGAAACATTCATTATCAGACAAAAAGTCTCCGACATGAGACGAACGCCCAACGAAATCTACATTTCTTTCAATATTCAACTTTTTAGACAATTCTATTAGACTATTTTTCGTTTCACCATCACCAACAATTGTCATTTTATAAGAATTTTTTGATATGGCTAACGCCTCTAATATCAATTTTTGATTTTTTCTTGAAACAAGAGAACCTACATTTATAATTTTCAAATAAGAGGTTTCATTATTAACAGCAGCTTTCTTTGATGGCATTATAACCGGATTATATATTACGAATGAAGGTATCCTTAGCCTGAAATTTGATATTAAATCATCATTAATATAAACTGAATTAGAAAATAATAAATCAGCCTTATTATAGAAAAGAGGAATAAGAACCTTATATAATAGTAATCTTCCTTTAAAGGAATTACTATATGCTAAACTTGGATATGCCCTTTCACTAATAATAATTTTAGTTTTAGGACAAAATATTTTGCAGATACCATTTATGATATTGGGACGAGTAAGAAAAGACATGGCCACAGGAATATCATTCTTCTTGATAAATGATACATATTTATATATCATAGGAATAAAAGAAAATATTTTTCTTACAAATGATTGTTTCTTTTTGCTATTTAAATAAACAATCGATACGTTTTCCGGTAAAGAATAATGTATATTTTGGTTAAAAAGGACAAGAGTAATATTATACTTTTTTGTAAGTGGAGGTATTATTAAGCTGATAAATCTTTCTGCACCACCACTCCCCATGCTTAATGTAAAAATACACAGGTTCTTTTTAGTAGAATTATTTTTCATTATTTCTATTTGATATTATTATACTCAGCTAAAACTTGTTTTTCTCGTTAACTTTTTATGAATGTGAACTAATACAAGAAATATAACCATTGGAATAATAAAGATTTTAATCATAACCATTAATTCAGTTCTAACAAATGATAAAAAAAACATTACAAACATCACATTGATAACAGTTTGTATATAATAGAAGTGTTTTATTAAAAAGTTATAAATTATTTTGGCAACTATAGCTAAAAAAACAGGACCGAAAAAAGAAAAATTTAGAAGAGACTCCAATATCATAGAAAAAGCAACTCCGTATTGTCCTTTTACATAATAATCAGATAAATATTTACTCACCGAACTTATTTCTTTTCCATAGTAATATTTTTCAAATTGATTCTGAAAGGAAGTAAAATAAGAAAATTGAAAATCGGAATAAAAAAGATGATTTGAGTTAAAATAGTCATATAATAAACTAAATGAAGGCAAAGGATCAAGCATAGATAAAGAAATCGGATTATTTTTTACATAAGCAAAAAACAGACCCATACCATCCCCTCGCAGGGCTATAGCAGAAAATGCTTTATAATAACTTAAAGCAAATAAGCCAATCAGAAATACAGGAATCAAATAAACAATACTTTTCTTAGGTTGATAATAAAACAATAATATAATAAAAAGAAAGACAAGAGGTTCTCTCTCAAACCTAGAAATACTATATATTATAAATGATACAACAAAGAAAAAAAATATTTTAGAGTTGATTTTTTTTGAATAAAAAACAATGAAAATAAAAAAATAGGATAATAATACGTTTAAAGTATTTGTTATAAAATTACCTTCATCTTTAAGAGTAACTCTATCAACTTGCAAATTCGAATATGCAGTTACCAATAAAACGAAACAAACAAATATTATTATCTTAGAATTTATATTTACTTGATATTGAGTATTTTCACTCTTCAGCGGAGAATAATAATAAAACATCAAGTAAAAACTTAATAAAAACAGAAAATAAACAATGAAAACAAGGTCAAAGGCTGTTGAATTAATATCAATTACAACCAAAGTTTTATTCAAAACAGATTCATTGCCTAGTATATAAATATCAAATAAAATAGCGTTACAGTAAAAATATACAATTAGATATACTAAAACAAAGAAATTTTTAAATTGAAATTTTTTATATAGTTTATATATAAAAAATGTTTCTAATATGCATAAAAGAATTGGCATCTACTTCTTTATAAATTTATCATCATTTAATGAAAGTAAAAAAGTTTTTTTCTCTGAATAATTCATAGTCTTTGTTGATACACTAATATTTCTTATTTTATTAACGAAATCAATCGTTTCCCCCACAATTTTAGCAGGGTTGCCAGCGACTATTTTTCCATCTGGAATAGATTTTGTCACAATACTCCCAGCTCCTATTATAACGTCATTTCCGATGTGACTCCAGCCATAATTTTAGCACCTTCTCCAATATATGTATAGTTTCCAACTTTAATTTTACCAAAATAATCAAGGTTTTCATTATATTTTTTCCTCTGTGACCAAATTCCTCCATGCGTAAAAAAGGCAACATTGGATGCTATTCTGCAATAATTTCCAATTTCTATTAAATAAGCTTCTGACGGAAATCCTTTTGTAGATATTAGGCAATTATTTCCAATCTTTGCACCTAGGTGGCGGCCATATTTAGTTGGAGACCAAAAAAGCCTTCTACACATATTTAATATTTTATTCAACATAATCATATAAATTATTTTTTAAAGTTCTTAATGAAATCTATTATATTATATATTCTTAATATATATAATCCTCCCCAATATAGTATAATTAATAAGGGTAATGAAAATAATTTTATATAGATGTTTTCTATACAGTTATTTACTTCACATGTAACAAATATACAGATAGAAGCAATCATTACAACTTTTATTACAGAAACAAATTCAAAGGAACCATCTTTTTCTAATATTTTTCTTGAATAAAAATAATTAATAAAATAGCCTATAATACTTGTTATAACGAAACCCACAATCAAAAAATAGATATTTAAATAGATAACCCCTACTATTATACTTATGATTTGAACTCCCTTTTTGAAAAATTCTAGATAAAGTATTTGATTTGTTTTATCAAATACTTTAAAAATTACTCTATTAATTTTCTCTTGTAAATAAAAAAAAGAAGCTATAGTTAACAATTGCATATAAAAAATAGCACCTAACCATTTTTTTCCATATACAATGAGAATAATTTGTTCTGAATATACATAGATAAGGCAACTGATAAAACCCAAAACGACTAAAAATAACAATGTTATTTTATTATAAGCTTTTGTAAAAGCAACTTTATCATCTTGCAGTTTTGCTAAAGATGAAAAAATGACAGTTTGTGTTACCATATTAATAACTCCTCCCGGAACATCTTGCAGTTTTTTTGCCTGATAATAATATCCTACCTGATTAAATGAAAAATATTTACCCAAAATCAATTGATAAATATTGTCAAAAGCAGTATCTAAAAGAGAAGCTAATGTAGTGTTGACTCCAAAGCTATATAATTTTTTAAAAGAAACTTTACTGAATTGAATAGAAAAGAATAAACCTTCAGTAATCCAAAGTAATATTGTCAATGACGCTGCAATTCCCAGTTGCATATATATTAATGACCAAACTCCGGTACCACAATATGCAGATATTATTCCTACAATCGACCCAATAATAGTTGAAATAAGTCTTAATATAGATCTTTTTTTAAATTTGAGATCACTTATTAGTTTTGCGAGTTGAGTTATTTGGAATGCATTTATAATAAGTACTGGAGATGCAACAATAAGTAGCGACTGAAGAGCCTGATCTTTATAAAAATCAGCTATTTTTCCTGAAAAAGCAACTAACAATAAGAAACATAATACACTTATAACCAGATTGCATATAAATACAGTAGAATAATCCTTGGGGGTTGCATCCTTTTTTCGAACTAATGCACCAACTAATCCGCCTTCAGTAAGAACATTTGCTACTATAATAAAGAACATAACAACACCAACTTGTCCAAATTCGTCAGGCGACAGTATGCGAGCCAACCAAATATTAGCTATTAAGCCAATAAATAAAGAAGCTATCTGCCCTCCTGTAGACCACAATGTTCCGTTTATTATATTTTTTTTTAATGTTGTTTTTTCCATAGACGAAAAAGTTCTACTTCAGAACTTATATATTCCTTATAAAATAAGGACTAAATTGTTTCAAATATTCTTCAGACTGTAAGTATTTTTTTTATTCTTTAACAAAAAAGTGTAATCTAAATTTTCAAACTCCTTGTGCGTCACAGCCAACACCACAGCATCAAATTCACCTTGTGGCATTTCTGTCAGAATATCCAATCCGTATTCATGTTTCACTTCTTGTGGATTAGCCCATGGGTCGTAAACCGTAATATTGGTATCATACTCTTTCAATTCCCGGATAACGTCCACAACTTTAGTATTACGTACATCAGGGCAGTTTTCCTTGAATGTAATACCCAAAACTAAAATGTTGGAGTCTTTCACCTGAATACCTTGTTTTATCATTTTTTTCACTACCTGACTAGCCACATATTCGCCCATGCTGTCATTCATACGGCGCCCAGCTAAAATAATTTCCGGATGATAGCCATATTCCTGTGCTTTTTGTGCTAAGTAATATGGGTCAACACCAATACAATGACCTCCTACAAGTCCCGGTTTGAAAGGAAGAAAGTTCCATTTTGTGCCTGCGGCTTCCAAAACAGCATTTGTGTCAATACCCATTCTGTCGAATATTTTTTTCAATTCATTGACGAATGCAATATTTATGTCGCGTTGCGAATTTTCAATCACTTTTGCTGATTCAGCAACTTTAATAGTTGGAGCCAAATGTGTTCCGGCAATTATAACTGAAGAATATAAATTATTCACTTTTTCTCCAATTTCAGGCGTAGAACCGGATGTCACTTTCTTAATTTTTTCAACAGTATGTTCTTTATCGCCCGGATTGATTCGTTCAGGTGAATAACCAGCAAAAAAATCTACATTAAATTTAAGTCCCGAAATTTTTTCTACCACAGGAATGCAGTCCTCTTCTGTAGCTCCCGGATATACAGTGGATTCGTAAATTACAATATTTCCTTTATTTATAACCTTACCTACTGTTTCACTTGCCTTTATCAAAGGGGTTAGATCTGGTCTGTTGTTCTTATCTACAGGGGTAGGAACTGTTACTATATAATAATTACAATCTTTTATATCATCTAAATTACAAGAACAATATAATCCTATTTTATCATCGGATTGTTTTTTCAATACAGACTGAAGAATATTATCCTCTACTTCAAGGGTATGATCATGCCCCGCAGCTAATTCTTCTACTCTTTTCTTATTAACATCAAAACCAACAACCGGATACTTTGTTGCGAAAAGCCTTGCCAATGGCAAACCTACATATCCTAAACCTACAACTGCAATTTTTATTTCTTTCATCTTATTTTAAATTATTCCAATACCATTCTGTTGCTTCTCTTAAACCTTCTTTCATACTATATTCCGGATTATACCCTAACAAATCCTTAGCTTTATCAATACAGGCAAGTGAGTGGGGAATATCTCCTTGTCTGTTTGGACCATGTTCTACTTTTACTTTCAGTATTTCCGGATCATACTTTCCTAAGAATTCCTTTAGAAAACCAACAAGTTGATTCAATGTTGTCCTTTCGCCATATGCAGTATTATAAACAGTATTTATTGCATCCGAATTTTGCGTTGTTAACGCCAAAATATTCATCTGTATCACATTTTTTATATATGTGAAGTCTCTCGAATATTCTCCATCTCCGTTTATTACAGGAGATTCATGATTTATAAATTTCTTAACGAACAATGGAATTACAGCTGCATATGCTCCATTAGGGTCTTGCCGTCGGCCAAACACATTAAAATATCGTAATCCGATACACTCTGTTCCATATGTTTTCGAAAAAACATCAGCATAGAGTTCATTTACATATTTTGTTATTGCATATGGAGATAAGGGTTTTCCTATAATATCCTCAACTTTAGGCAAAGATTGTGAATCGCCATATGTGGAAGAACTTGCTGCATAAACAAACCGTTTTGCTTTCGCGTCCCTTGCTGCAATCAACATGTTTAGAAATCCTGAAACATTAACATCATTACTAGTAATAGGATCTTTTATTGAACGCGGAACAGAACCTAATGCTGCTTCATGTAACACATAATCAACACCCTCTACCGCTTTTTGGCAATCGTCAATATTACGAATATCTCCAACCAGAAGTTTAAACCTCTTATTACCGAATAAATGTATTATATTCTCTATTTTACCGGTGGAAAAATTATCTAAGCAAACAATATCACAATTATACTTGAGTAACTCTTCACATAAATTAGAGCCTATGAATCCGGCTCCTCCGGTTACTAATATTTTGGTATTTTCTAGTTGATGATTCATCATAAATTATATTTTGTCGAATAATCTGGTTGTAATATGTTTACTGTCCTATACAACTGTACTCAAAGCCTTGTTCCAGAAGCTCTTTCTTTTCATAAATATTTCGTCCGTCAATAACGACTGGCCTTTTCATCGCTTTTTTTATTACGCTCCAGCTCGGTACACGAAATTCTTTCCATTCTGTAACAAGCAACAGAGCATCAGCATCGGGAACGGCATCGTACATATTTGTACAATAATCAATTTTATCGCCGATAATACGTTTACACTCACCCATAGCGATAGGATCGTAAGCTGAGACTGAGCCTCCGGCTTCTAATATCTTATTGATGATAACTAAAGATGGCGCTTCCCGCATATCGTCAGTCTCGGGCTTAAAAGATAAACCCCAAATTGCTATTTTTTTACCTTTTATATTTCCATTAAAGTGTTTTAGAAGTTTCTCAAATAATATTTCTTTTTGTATATCATTAACTTCCTCAACAGCTTTTAATACACGCATATTATAGCCTTTTTGTTCAGCTGTCTTTATCAGAGCCTTAACGTCTTTGGGGAAACATGAACCTCCGTATCCACAACCGGGATAAAGGAATTTGTTGCCTATACGTGGATCGCTACCGATACCCACACGTACCATATTCACATCAGCCCCTACAATTTCACACAGATTGGCTATATCGTTCATAAAACTGATCCGGGTTGCAAGCATAGCATTTGCCGCATATTTAATCATCTCGGCTGATGGTACATCCGTAAAAATAAGACGATTATTACTCATCATAAATGGCTTGTATAGCTTCTCCATGAGAGATTTTGCTTTATCGGATTCAATACCAACAACAACACGGTCGGGTTTCATGAAATCGTCTATGGCATTTCCCTCTTTTAGAAATTCAGGGTTAGATGCAACATCAAATTCAATGTCTACACCTCTTTTTTCAAGCTCTTTTTGTATAGTTTCCTTCACCTTTTGGGCAGTTCCCACAGGTACTGTACTTTTGGTTACAACTAATACATATTTATTCATATTTGCACCAATTGTGCGAGCCACTTCCAAAACGTATTTCAGGTCTGCGCTTCCGTCTTCGTCGGGAGGAGTTCCCACTGCACTGAAAACTATATCTACATCATTCAATATGGATGCCAAATCGGTGGCAAAGTTTAGGCGGCCTGCATCATAATTGCGCCGAACCATATCTTCGAGTCCTGGTTCGTATATAGGAATGATTCCGTTCTTCAGATTATTTATTTTTTCTTGCATTACATCCACACATGTAACATCCACCCCCATCTCGGAGAAACATGTTCCGGTGACGAGTCCTACATAACCTGTTCCAACTATTGCTATTTTCATTCTTTTATATAATTGTCTTATTTGTAATAATTTTTATACCATTTTGCAAAACAATTTATCCCATCTTTAAGGCTCGTATTTGGCTTATAGCCTGTAGCCTGTTCTAACTTTGTTGTATCGGCATAAGTAATTTTCACATCGCCAGCCTGCATCGGATACATTTCCATTTTTGCCTTTCTACCCATACAATCTTCAAGAGTTTGTATGAAATCCATAAGGGCAACAGGTTGTGAATTGCCAATATTGAACAAACTACAGAACGGAGTTTCACTGTTTTTGTTCGGTATAACTTTCATCGTTAATACGATTCCTTCAACAATATCGTCTATATATGTGAAGTCTCGTTTCATATCTCCATTATTGAACACTTTGATAGATTTCCCTTCCGATATGGCTGTTGCAAAAAGCATTGGAGCCATGTCCGGACGTCCCCAAGGACCATAAACCGTAAAGAAGCGTAATCCTGTTGTTGGTAATTGATAAAGATGGCTGTAAGTATACGCCATCAGTTCATTACTCTTTTTTGTTGCCGCATAGAGGCTTACAGGATGGTCTACCCTGTCGTTTTCCGAAAATGGAATTTTCGAGTTCATGCCATAGACCGAAGAACTTGAAGCATAAACCAAATGCTCAATTTTGTTATGTCTACAACACTCTAATATATTAAGGAGGCCTACAATATTACTGTCGATGTATGTGTGTGGATTTTCGATAGAATAGCGCACTCCAGCCTGTGCCGCTAAATGACAAACTATATTTATCTTTTCGGTTGAAAACAGATTTTCTATGGCCTGCCTGTCTTCCAGATTTGCTTTAATGAACCGGTAATTATGGTATTTTGTACTCTGTACCATTTCGCCATATTTGATAGAAGATTGTTCTATCCCGGTTTCCCTTAGTCGTCCATATTTTAAGTTTACATCGTAATAATCATTTATATTATCAAGCCCGATGACCACAAAACCCTCATTGAGTAATTTCCGCACTACATGGAATCCAATAAAACCAGCTGCACCAGAAACCAAAATTGTAGTTTTAGTCACATTTTTATTCATTAACTTGACTCTTGATTGGTGAAAATCCACTTAAAATACTTTTAATTACATACTTTAAAAAGCTAATATGGTGCTATTACATTTGTAAACACAAGTAAATATTAGTCTTTTTACAAAAACACCCAAGCGCAAAGGTAAGTAAATATAAAATATTTAACAATTTTTCTATGACTAAAAAATCATACTACATCATGCTTTAACAGAAAACAAAGGTTTCTTCCTCTATTATTGATAAAGAAAGAAACCTTTAAAAGAAGTATCTGATGATTTGTTTTAGTTATTAAACACTAATTCTCCATTTTCTGAATCTATTGTAATAGGATGCGAATGATTCACTGTTCCGGCTAATATTTTTTTAGAAAGTGTGTCAAGCACCTGACGTTGAATAACTCGTTTCACCGGTCGGGCTCCAAATTCAGGATCAAATCCGGCTTCAGCAATCTGGTTAACAGCTGCATCGGTAAATAGCAATTTTACGCCATTTTTTTCGAGCATCGAAACAATACTGTTCAATTGAATACGTACCACTTGTGCTATTTCGGTTTGCTTCAGTGGCTCGAACATGATTATTTCATCAATACGATTCAAAAATTCGGGACGAATGGTCGATTTCAACATATCCAAGACTTCGGCCTTTGTTTTTTCTATAACCTCGTCATGATTGTTTTTAGTGATACCTGCAAAATTTTCACGTATCAAGTGCGAACCCATATTTGAGGTCATGATAATAATCGTATTCTTGAAATTTACAACACGCCCCTTATTATCGGTAAGCCGTCCGTCGTCCAAAACCTGTAACAGGATATTAAATACATCCGGGTGGGCTTTTTCTATTTCGTCGAACAATACTACCGAATAGGGTTTTCGCCTGATTGCTTCGGTAAGCTGCCCTCCTTCGTCGTACCCCACATATCCGGGAGGTGCCCCGATGAGGCGGGTGGCGCTGAATTTTTCCTGATATTCGCTCATGTCGATGCGTGTCATCATGTTTTCGTCGTCAAACAAGAATTCGGCAAGAGCTTTTGCCAACTCCGTTTTACCAACCCCTGTTGTACCTAAAAAGATAAACGAACCGATAGGCCTCTTGGGGTCTTGCAACCCGGCACGACTACGGCGTATGGCATTCGAAACGGCTTCTATGGCCTCATCCTGCCCCACTACCCGCTTATGCAGTTCTTTTTCGAGGTTCAGTAATTTATCTTTTTCGCTCTGAAGCATTTTGCTCACAGGGATGCCTGTCCAACGGGAAACCACATCAGCAATATCAGTTGCGTCAACTTCTTCTTTCACCATTGCCGAAGCGCCTTGCATTTCGTGCAATTGACTTTGAAGTGTTGTTATGTTATTTATGCGAATCAGTATTTAAAAAATTAGATAAATAAAAGCGATGGCAATTTTGCCCATCGTATGTATGAGTAGTCCGGCAGTGGACCTTACTTTTTG
>NZ_JARXWE010000005.1 GCF_029893235.1 Dysgonomonas sp. PH5-45 | reverse complement strand
CTTTAGTTATCGCTTTTTAATCGACTTATAGTCGACACTCACACGAATTTTATTCGTAATCTAACCTATGGATTTCCAATCCATAGTCGTTAAGTTCCCTCCCCATAACGAAACAACTATGCTTATCGCAAGCAAAATCGGGGTTGGATTTGAATACCTTGAATGTTTTTCTGTCAATATCACGCCAAACGGATATATGTCCGCCGCAAACCATATCTACATATACATAAACATAATTCTTGTCTATAAAAAAGGAAGGACTTAGTATTTTGAGCGATGTGGTATCGACTACATTTTTTAGTTCAGACATGATATCACTTTCGGTCATGTTGTCGGTTACGCTGTCACGAACATTGTAGCACCAAGTGACATAATAATCAATTATTTCGTATTCGGGTACAATTATGCTCGATGAATCTGCGGTAAGGTATTCCTTTTCATGCCCTTCGCCACAGCCGATTGTTTTGTAGGCAATGTCGCCGGCGGCATTTATCCATAAGCCGCATTTCATTTTCCGGAATGGGGGATGTGTGTCAAATCTTGGAAAAATAAAATCTTGCGCCAATAGGCCATCAGCACAACCGATTGTGAATAATGTAAAACCAATGAAAATTATAATCAGGTATTTTGTTCTCATATTGTCTGGTATTGAGTTTCGGTTAGGCTTGTTGGATGATAAGCTGTCGTTTTTCTTTTAGCTGTTGCATGTTTTTCTGCTTTTCTAACGGTGAACATTTTGATAATATTGTATAACTTTGTACTTCTGCTGAATAATGCGAGAAAATATTTTTGAATATACATTTATAATTAATAACAGATGCTAACACTCAAAGCAATCAACGATAACCCCGAAGAAATTATCAAGAAACTTACAAAAAAGCATTTCGATGCACGGGAGCTGATAACCCGGATTATTGACGCCGACAAAGAACGTAAAAGCCTGCAAACGGTTTTGGACGGTAGTCTTGCCGAGCTGAATAATATATCGAAGTCTATCGGTTTGTTGATGAAGGAAGGCAAAAAAGACGAGGCCGAGAAAGCCCGTGCCGAAGTTGCGGGAATAAAAGAACGGAACAAAGACACCGAAAACCGATTGCGCCAAACGGAACAGAACATTCAAGACATGTTGGTACAGATACCCAATGTACCTAACGATGCTGTACCCGAAGGGCGTACAGCCGACGATAATGTTGTGGAAAAAACAGGTGGCGTTGTTCCCGATTTGGGCGAAGATGCCCTTCCGCATTGGGAGTTGACAAAAAAATACGATTTGATTGACTTTGAATTGGGAGTGAAGATAACAGGAGCGGGCTTCCCCGTTTATAAAGGAAAGGGAGCGCGTTTGCAGAGGGCTTTGATAAACTTTTTTCTGGACAAAGCCCGTGAAGCCGGATATATGGAAGTGCAGCCGCCTTATCTTGTAAACTCCGATTCGGGCTATGGTACAGGTAATTTGCCTGACAAGGAAGGGCAGATGTATTATGCCACAGCCGACGATTTGTATCTGATACCTACCGCCGAAATTCCTGTTACAAACATGTATCGTGACGTTATTTTGGACGAAAAAGATTTGCCCGTGAAAAATACGGCCTATTCGGCATGTTTTCGCCGTGAGGCAGGTTCGTACGGAAAAGATGTGCGTGGGTTGAACCGCTTGCACCAATTCGATAAGGTGGAAATTGTACGGATAGATACTCCGGAACACTCTCACGAGTCGCTCAAGGAAATGGTTGCCTATGTGCAGTCGTTGGTCGAAGCCCTTGAGCTGCCTTGGCGCATTCTGCGCCTTTGCGGGGGCGACATGAGTTTCACGTCGGCCATAACTTTCGATTTCGAGGTGTTCTCGGCAGCACAGAAACGTTGGTTGGAAGTCAGTTCCGTTTCCAATTTTGAAAGCTATCAGGCAAATCGCCTGAAATGCCGCTACCGGAAAACCGACGATAAAAAAACACAGCTCGTACATACCCTTAACGGAAGCGCTCTGGCTCTTCCCCGTATTGTTGCGGCTTTGCTCGAAAACAATCAGACGCCCGAAGGTATCCGTGTACCAAAAGCTTTGGTTCCTTATATTGGCTTGGATATTATTAATTGACAGAATGTTAAAGGCTGGGTGTTTTCAGATTTGGAAATAACAATATGGAAACCTGTTTTTTTGAATGGAAATTAACATAATATGGGCAAAAACGCAGGTTGTTGAACTATTTTTTAGAACAAACTGTTATAGCAATTAATAGAATTAATATATCTTTGCGTATACGTATATATATAACTGAGAATAAATTAAAAATAAACACAATAAAGCTATGAATAAATTATTTGGTATCGGATTAGCTCTTTCTCTTATTATTGGTTTTTCTTCGTGTAAATCGAAACAAAGTGCTTATAAATCAGTATATGAGGCTGCTCGGGAAAGAGAGATAGAAGAGAACAAAAAAGAAACGGAAACGGTTTCTAAACCTGCTTATCCGGCATATACGGCAAACGTATCGGACGAACCTGTAAGAACGGAAAAAATTAAACCGGTTTATGATACCGATGCATCAGGCTTGAAAAGTTATAGCGTTGTGATAGCAACATTAAGCGTTAAACCAAACGCTGAGATTCTGAAAGAAAGAATGGAAAGAGAAGGACATAGCATAATTCTTGCCCAAAACGAACAGGGAATGTACAGGGTTATTATTGCCAGCTACGACGATAAAGCTCAGGCGGTTAATAAACGTAATGAGTTGACCGAAACTTACAATGCCAAAGGCGATACCGATTTCTTGAGAAGAACGTACAACATTCCTTTCAATGACCTTTGGATACTTCAGAGACAGTATTAAAAGAATATAAGATTAGAGTAAAAGAATAACGGCGATGGCTATTTCTAAAATATAGAGGTAGCCATTTCTTCTGTTAAAATATCATTGTTTCCAGATGATTATTGATTTTCTTGGTACAGGTACATCAACCGGCGTTCCCGAAGTGGGTTGTACGTGCAAGGTTTGCACTTCGGCAAACCCTAAGGACAAGAGGTACAGGGCTTCGGTTTTGATTACGGTCGAAGGTAAGAATCTGCTGATAGATTGTGGTCCTGATTTCAGGTCGCAGATGCTTATACGCCCCTTTGCGCCGCTGCATGGTATACTCATTACGCACGAGCATTACGACCATGTGAGCGGCATAGACGATTTGCGCCCTTTTTGTCGCTTGGGCGATATAGATTTGTATGTAGAGCATAACGTGAAAAACGCTTTGGAACAAAGGCTGCCATATTGCTTTGCGGAGCATAAATATCCGGGTGTGCCTAATCTGAATCTTGTAGAGATAACGGAGGACAAGTTTATTGTGGAAGGCGTAGAGGTATTGCCAATCAGATTGATGCACTACCGGTTGCCTATACTGGGTTTCCGTATTGGTGGTTTTGCTTATCTGACCGACATGAAAACCATCCCCGAAAAAGAATACGAAAAACTGCAAAACCTTGATGTGCTTGTTATTAATGCTTTGCGGCGAGAGGAGCATATATCGCACCAATCGTTAGCGCAGGCCTTGGAGCAAGTGGCGCGTATAGCCCCTAAACGGACTTACCTTACCCACATGGCGCACAGTATGGGGCTGCACAACGAAGTGGAAGCAAGCCTCCCTCCAACAGTCTGGCTTGCTTACGATGGCTTGAAGATAGAGATATAGACAAAGCAGGGTGGAGGTGATGCAAAATGTTTTTCGTCATCTTTTTGTAAAATAGATATTAGCATCAAAACTTAATTACTTAAATTTGTTCCGGTTTTTATAAAAAAATCCAATGTATGGAAAAAGATAAACAATATCTGTTGGACGAACGCTATTTGAGAATGGCCAAAGTATGGGCCGAAAACTCATATTGTGTACGCCGTAAGGTTGGAGCATTGATAGTAAAAGACAAAATGATAATTTCGGACGGGTACAACGGAACCCCGTCGGGCTTCGAAAATATTTGCGAAGATGAGAACAATCTGACCAAACCTTATGTTTTACATGCTGAGGCCAATGCTATAACCAAAGTGGCTTGCTCGCACAACAGCAGTTCGGGAGCAACCATGTACGTCACAACTTCTCCTTGCTTGGAATGCGCAAAACTCATTATTCAGGCCGGGATAAAGCGGGTTGTTTTTTGCGATAAGTATAGAAATACGGATGGCTGTAATTTGCTCGAAAGGGCAGGCATCGAATACGAATATATTGAACTGGATGACAAATAAACCTTTTTATGGATTCACCTAAAAAAACTACAATCTGGCTTCCCCTGTGGATAGGATTGAGCATTGCCATAGGTATTTTTATAGGCAATGCGTTTTCTATTTTCAGTTCGCGCAAAAGTTTGTTCAATCGGGGAGATAAATTGGAGGCGGTGCTTGAGTATATAAGCGAATCGTATGTAGATACGGTAAATATTCAGGAATTGGTAGAGAATACCATCCCTGCCCTGATAGCGGGGCTGGATCCGCATTCAAACTATTATACCGCAAAGGAAATGGAAATCACGGGCGAAGAATTGACCGGACATTTCAGCGGAATAGGGGTCAGCTTTTATGTGCTGAACGATACCATTACCATTATGAGCACTATGCCCGGAGGGCCGTCGGAAGCTGCCGGACTGAAACCCGGCGACCGCATTGTTTATGCCAACGACAGCCTTTTGGCAGGGGTGAAGATAACGAACGAAAAGGTTACGGAAAAACTGAGGGGAAAGAAAGGTACAACCGTAAAACTGGGCATCAAACGCTACAACAAACCGGGCATCGAGTATGTTTCGGTGGAGCGCGACGATGTTCCCGTTAACAGTATTGATGCGGTCTTTACACCAAATAGCGATATCGGCTATATAAAAATAAGTAAATTTGCCAGTACAACATACAACGAGTTTATCTCGGCTATATCGCAACTGAAAAGCCAATCGGCAAAATCGGTGATAATAGATTTGCGGCAGAACACGGGGGGGTATTTGGTTCCATCGGAAGATATGATAAACGAATTCCTCGAAAAAGGTGATCTGATTGTCTATACCGAAGGCCGTGCCTTTGCGCGGCGCTCGCAATATGCAAATGGTTCGGGAACATGCAAGGATATGCAATTGGTTGTTCTGATTGACGAAAACAGTGCCTCGGCCAGCGAAGTTTTTGCAGGTGCCATACAGGACAACGACCGGGGCTTGATTGTAGGGCGACGTTCTTTTGGTAAGGGGCTTGTACAAACGCAATATCCTTTCAGAGACGGCTCGGCTTTGCGCCTCACCATTGCCCGCTATTATACGCCTTCGGGCAGATGTATACAGAAGCCTTACCAGATAGGGCACCGCGAAGATTACGATATGGACTATTATAATCGTTATATGAGCGGCGAAATGTATTCGGCCGATAGCATAAAGTTCGACGAATCGTCAGTGTTTTATACCGCCGCAGGACGCCTCATTCATGGCAATGGAGGTATTATGCCCGATGTATTTGTGCCGCGCGATACGGTTGGCATGACAAATTATTATACCAAGCTTTTCAATTCAGGGGCTATATACGAGTATTCGATGGTCTATTCGGACGTGAACCGGAAAAAGCTTTCGTCATTTACTACATGGAAAGATATGTATGCCTATCTGTTGAAGCAAGCCCTACTGCCTAATCTGCTCACTTTTGCCGAAACAAAAAGCGTGAAGCGCGAGCAATATCTGCCTACCGAAACACAAAAGCTGATACAGAAGCAACTGTCGGCATATATTGTCCGTAACTACTTTGGCGATGCCGGATTTTACCCCATTCTGCTGAGCGATGATATTGTGCTCAAAGAAGCTATCAAGCAGATAAAAGCGAATAAAGCAACGCCTAAGGTGATAAAGGAAAGCGGAAAAAAGAAAACCGGAGGACAACGAGGAAATTAATAGCCTATTATAATTTTGAAACGAAACGAAACAACAAAGCAGGATATCAGGAGCCGGATATCTTCCGAAAAAAAACAGCTTGGTGCTGAAAAGCTTGCGCAACTGTCGGACGAGGTAATGATGACTTTGGAAATGACCGATGTTTTTTGCAAAGCCCGTAATGTACTTATATATCACAGCCTGAAAGACGAGGTGCAGACTTTGCCTTTGGTGGAACGGTATGCCGCGGATAAACAGTTTTATTTGCCGGTTGTGGTTGGTAAGGATCTGGTTTTCCGCCGTTATACGGCTGAAACCACATTTTCAAAATCGGATTTGGGAGTGTTGGAGCCTGATGGAGAAGATTTGACCGACTACCGGCAGATTGATATGATTGTTGTTCCCGGAGTTGCTTTCGATCGGCGGTTGAACCGCATGGGGCGGGGTGGTGGCTATTATGACCGTTTTTTGGCTAATGTAAAAATACCGAAAGTGGCTGTCTGTTTCGATTTTCAGATTGTAGATGGTATTCCCCTCGAACCGCACGACATAGCTATGGATATGCTTGTTTCGGAAACCGAAATCGTGAGTAACGGTTTTTATTGATATAGTACACTAAACATATAAACTTAAAAAACACATGAACAGCTACACACTTTTTCGCTTAGCAATCTTAGCGATTGTTTTGTCCATAACCACAAGCCAAACTCATGCCCAGACAGTGAAGCCCCGTTTTGATGGGAATCTGAAAGATTACTTACAGGAAAAACTCGGAAATACACCTGAGTTTGCCGAGGGGGAAGTTTGTGAGCAGCCTGTATTTGATGAGAATGCAACTACGGCGAAGCTGCGCTTCCTTGTTGGTAAAACAGGGGAAATATCGTCTGTATCGATTGTTGAAAAATCGGATTTCCCTAATTATAATAGAGAGGCGTTGCGGGTTGTGAAGTCTATGCCTAACTGGATTCCGGGAACAAAAAAAGGTGTGCCGGTAGCCATGTACGATACCTTGTCGATCAATTATAAAGAGTTTTACAGGATTGTAGCAATATCTTTTGCCGACGATTATGATAACGATATAGAATATACTGTTGCTGATAATAAGAAGCCTGCATCGGAAAAAGAAAAACCCTTTGTTGCGGTGGAGCAAATGCCTGTTTTTGAGGGAGAAATGCATAGCTTTATAGCATCTCGCCTTAAATATCCCCCAACGGCTGCTGAGAACGGTATAGAGGGGAGGGTGGTAGTCTCTTTCGTTGTTGAGAAAGATGGCTCGTTGTCCGAAATAAAAGTAATACAAAGCTTAGACCCTGCCTGCGATAAGGAAGCAGTACGAGTAATCGGGTCGATGCCCAAATGGAAGCCCGGCAAACAGAATGGGCAGGTAGTAAGATGCCAATATACCTTACCTGTCAGATTCAAACTGCAAAAATAATTTTAAAACAGTTATTAAGAGTTTGTATTCCTACATACAATGTCTTTTACCAAAAAAGAAGATTATTTAACAAAATGTTAAATAGATAAATTCTAAATGATATCCCGATGCTGGAATAATTGAATTAACTTTGCTTTTCTCGCAAAAGAAAAATTATTTTAAACAGATTCTAAAAAGAAGGTAAAAACGGAGATATTATGCTACATGAATTTACTTTATCTCGTGGCAGAGCGATGATAAATTTCACGCTCAAGTATTGCGATACGAAACAGAAATTACTGAACAGCTATGGTTTCAGGCGGGTGATAGAAGCCTTTGTACATAACCTAAAACGTGAGGAGGTCATTATCTTCGACTTCTATATTAAGGCATTCAAAACAGAGGAAGATTTTGTTGAGGCAATAATAGAAACATTCAAACTGCTTACGGTTTTTGGGGAGAAAGAGATTATAGCTGTTGATAACAGGTATGCGGTCTTTTTCGAAGACAGGGATATGTTTGTTGAACTCATAGAACTTGTTTTCGGTTTCTGGAAAAAATTGGAGCGTTACTCCATAGTGCGAAACAATAAATTGGGGCAAGGTTTGCAAAATGTTCGTTTCATTCAGGCTAATGATATGTTTAACGAGCTGATTCTTGCCACCTACCGCCGTATTCTGGATACGGTAAACGGTTACGAACAGCGTGTCAATTGCCAGTCTACGGCAGGGGCTAATGCCAGCCTTACGCTCAATAATGTGAACTGGAACTGCCCGATGGAATATAGAGGCCTGTCGGAGGTACCTTTTATCAGTACTGTTGTTTTTCAGCCGCCGTTTATTTCTTATACAAAACGTAATACCCGCGACGGCGTTTTTCGAGAACATCAGCAAAACCCTTTGGAGGGGCTTATCCTGCACGAAGACGATTGGTTTGTTTTTCCTGCCAAGGTAGGTAATATGCTCACCTTTGTATTTTTCCACAAAGACTTTATGGTGCATGGAGTGGGGTTGGCCAATCTGTTTGAATTGGCTAAAGAAAATGAATATATAGGCAAAAAACCCGATATTATTTACGTTTTTGGTAACCCTGACGGTGTTGACGAAAAACGAACATTCTACTATAAGGACAAGAAGAACGATATACTTATCGGCTATGCAAACTACTGCGATGATATCGACTATTTCGGATACATGAAGAAGATGCTTCTGACGCTTCATAATGTGAAACAAATAGAAGAACATAAACTGCCGATACACGGTGCAATGGTGAATATTGTTCTGAAAAACGGAAAAGAATCGAACATCATCATCATGGGCGATAGCGGCGCAGGTAAGTCGGAGAGCTTGGAAGCCTTCCGTTCGTTGAATGCAAGCTATATCCGGCATATGCGTATCATATTTGACGATATGGGATACTTGCGCAAGGGCGAAGATGGCCAGATTTATGGCTACGGAACGGAGATAGGCGCCTTTGTGCGTATAGACGACCTTGACCCTACCTATGCTTACGAACAGTTGGGACGGGGTATTTATACCAACCCCGACAAGGTGAATGCCCGTGTAACCATTCCCGTTTCTACATACGAAGTAATATCGAAAGGGTATAAAGTTGATATTATGCTTTATGCAAATAATTATATCGATTCGGATAAGAAGATTGTGTTTTATGACGATTTAGAGAAAGTCATCGGTATATTTGAGCAAGGAGCCCGTAGAGCTAAAGGAACAACCACCGAAGAAGGGCTTGTTACATCTTATTTTGCAAATCCGTTCGGACCTGTGCAGGAACAAAAAAAGACCGAAGTTTTGGTGCGCCAATACTTCAAGGATATGCACGATAATGGTGTGAAAATAGGTGAGATACACACTCAGCTAGCTATTGAAGGTAAAGCCAAGAATGGCCCTCACGAGGCGGCTGTAGAGCTATACTCGTTGATAAACAAATAAAACTTTTCTGAAATACGAGAGGCGGCTATTTTGAATACAAAAAAATAGCCGCTTTTTTCTGTAAATATGCAAGCGGACGATAAATGCACGTAAAAACGTTTCGTAATAAAAGTTAATCTGCTAACTTTGTTCAGAATTCGGTAAAAATTATTTCGTTATGGGACTATCATTCAATATTACGGATATATTAAGTGCGTTTGTTGTTCTTTTTGCATTGATTGATGTACTGGGAGGGATACCTATTTTCCTTAGTGTACAGGCTCAGGGGAAAGACCTTCAGGCTCTTAAATCAACAATGTATGCTTTTATCATAATGGTGGCTTTCCTTTTTGTAGGGGAGTTGGTGTTAGATTTGTTTAATGTTGATGTTCAGTCGTTTGCCGTTGCCGGAGCTTTGGTTATATTTGTTATGGCACTCGAAATGGTTTTTGGGGTAGAGATTTTTAAGTACGATGCCCCCGGCGTTACTTCGGCATACGTGCCGGTGGTGTTTCCGCTTATAGCAGGGCCGGGCACGTTTACAGCTTTACTTTCGATGCGTGCCGAATATGCAGTCGAGAATATTATTGTAGGCTTGTTCTTGAATATGGTGATAGTGTTTATTGTTCTTTCCAAACTGAAGTATGTTGAAATAAAAATCGGCGCAGGTGGAGTGTATGTGATGCGCAAATTCTTCGGAATCATACTTTTGGCTATATCAGTACGTTTGTTTACGTCCAACCTAAGTACATTGTTCGAGTCTTTCAATTAAACTCCGGCTTGTAACAGTTCTTTAATTTGCGATATCTTTTCCTGGTCTGTCAGTTGTGCATTAATCCAATGGATATGCAGGCCACGTTTTTCCATTCCTCTGAACCATGTCATCTGGCGTTTGGCAAACTGATGGATAGCTATTTCCAGTTGATTCACCATTTCTTCGTATGTCAGGTTTCCCAATAAAAATAGGGTGACATACTTGTATTCCAGCCCATAATAAATGAGGTCGTCGGGGTGTACTCCACTGTCTATTATTGATTTTACTTCGGCAATCATGCCTTCGTCGAGCCTTGCCCTTAACCTGTTTGATATCTTCCGGCGGCGCAGTTCACGGTCTATGTCTACACCCACAATCAGGCTGTTTAAGGATATCGTCCGGCTGGTTTCGGTGGGGTGTTCTTCGGAGTATTGGGCTATCTCTATGGCTCTTATAGCTCGTTGTGCTGTGTCTATGTCGGTTTTGTTATGCAATGCCTTGTAGGCAGACAGCATGAGGGACAGTTCTTCCAAAGACTTGTCTTTTAGTTCTTCACGCAGGGCTTTGTTTTCGGGTACATTTACCAAAGGGTAGTTCTTTAGTACCGATTCGAGATACAAACCGGAGCCTCCGCAAAGAATCGGGGTTTTTCCTTTTTCGGTGATTGATTGGTATGCCCTGTAAAAATCCTGTTGATATTCAAATATATTGTACTTATCGCCAGCCTTACGGATATCAATCAGGTGGTAAGGAATGTTTTTTCCGTTCACCACATAATCGGCAAGGTCTTTGCCTGTGCCTATATCCATCGATTTGTAAACTTGTCGCGAATCTCCGCTTATAATTTCGGAGTCGATATGGTAAGCCAGTTTGCAGGCTAAACCGGTTTTTCCGGAGGCTGTGGGACCAAGAATAGTAATTAAATCGTAGTTATTCATAGTGCAAAGATACTTTTTTGCGTAATTATATGAAAAAAAGCCATTATATTTGCAACCTTGAAATAAACTGTATAAATGGAACAAACAAAAGCATTAGTAAACAAGATTGTGGCAGCCTGCCAAGATAAAAAAGCTAAAAATATTGTAACAATTGATATGACAAACCTTATAGGTTCTATTTGTCAATATTTTGTTGTCTGTGAGGGGAATACACCCACTCAAATATCTGCTATTGCCGACCATGTTGTTGATTACGTAAAGAAAGAAGCGCACGAACGCCCCATTACGGTTGACGGTTTGCGCGAATCTCGCTGGGTGGGAATAGATTATGGCTCGGTTATTGTACATGTGTTTTTGCCGGAATTGCGTGAGTTTTATGATATAGAAAATCTGTGGGAAGATGCCGTTTTGGAAGCTATTCCCGATTTAGATTAATATTGCATTACTTATCAACAATAAGCTGTTTCAGATGTTTATTTGTCAGACGAGCATTCTAAGCCCTAAAAAGAAACCGAATTAGCTTCATTTAAATATAATATGGAAGATAATAGCAAGAAGAAAACAACAAACGGACCTAAGGTTCCTTTCAGTATTTACTGGATTTATGCGGTCGTTATACTGATTTTGATTGGGATTTACTTCTTTGCCAACGATTCGATGGAAAAACCTGTAACATGGTCTAATTTCCAAACGTATGCAAAGAACAACAGTTTGGAAAAGATTGTAGTATATAACCGCAAAAACTCTCTGATAGCATACATTCGTCCCGATTCGGTGGAATCGATATTCGGAGCCGATTCCGAAAGGGTTGGTAAGAATCCCCATATTGTGGTTAATATTCCTTCGTCCGACAAGTTTTCCGATTTTTGTGATACAATAGAGAAAGAAAACAACGTAAAATTGGATGTGAGCTATGAGAACGGCTCGGATCTGATGGACTTGCTTATAGGTTCAATTCCTTTCATTTTCTTGATAGGTATAACCCTGTTTATTATGCGCAGAATGTCTGCCGGAGCAGGTGGTGGCGGTGGAGTCTTTAACGTAGGTAAATCGAAAGCCCAGCTTTACGATAAGGGAAGCGAACTGAAGGCAACGTTTAAAGACGTGGCGGGGCTGTCGGAAGCTAAAGAGGAAATACAGGAAATAGTTGAGTTCCTTAAAAATCCGGCTCGTTATACTGAAATAGGCGGTAAGATACCTAAAGGAGCTTTGCTTGTAGGACCTCCGGGAACAGGTAAAACACTTTTGGCGAAAGCTGTGGCCGGCGAGGCGAATGTACCTTTCTTCTCGATGTCGGGGTCGGACTTTGTTGAAATGTTTGTTGGGGTAGGAGCTTCGCGTGTCCGCGATTTATTCCGCCAAGCCAAAGAAAAAGCACCATGTATCATATTTATTGACGAGATTGACGCCATCGGCCGTGCCAGAGGTAAGAATCCGAATATGGGCTCGAACGATGAACGAGAAAATACATTGAATCAGCTACTTACCGAAATGGACGGTTTCGGTTCAAATAGTGGTGTCATAATATTGGCTGCGACTAACCGTGCGGATATCTTGGATAAGGCATTGTTACGCGCAGGACGTTTCGATCGTCAGATTTATGTAGACCTGCCCGATTTGAACGACAGGAAAGAGATTTTTAAAGTCCATCTCCGTCCCGTAAAGATTGACGATTCGGTTGATGTAGATTTCCTCGCGCGCCAAACGCCCGGATTTTCGGGAGCCGATATTGCCAACGTTTGTAACGAGGCAGCCCTTATCGCAGCCCGAAAAGGTAAACGCATTGTTCAGAAAGACGATTTTACAAATGCCGTAGACCGGATTATAGGCGGTCTGGAAAAGAAAAACAAAGTAACCACCTTGGGCGAACGCAAGTCTATAGCCATACATGAGGCAGGACATGCTACCTTGAGTTGGTTTTTGAGATATGCCAATCCGTTGGTGAAGGTAACCATAGTGCCACGCGGTAAGGCTCTTGGTGCAGCGTGGTATTTGCCCGAAGAACGTCAGATTACAACCAAAGAACAAATGCTCGACGAGATGTGTACTCTTTTGGGAGGACGTGCCGCCGAGGAAATATTTATAGGGCATATATCGTCGGGAGCCATGAACGACCTTGAGCGTGTAACTAAACAGGCTTATGCCATGGTTTCGTATATGGGTATGAGTGACGATTTGCCCAATTTGAGCTATTACGACTCATCAGGACAATCGTATGGCTTTACTAAACCATATAGCGAAGAAACAGCCTTGATGATAGACAAAGAGGTTCAGAAACTGATAAACACCCAGTATGAACGGGCAAAAAATCTTCTGCGCGAACATGCCGATGGGCATAAGCAATTGGCTTCTATTTTGATAGAAAAAGAGGTTATCTTTGCCGATGATCTGAAAAATATATTTGGAGAGCGTCCTTGGCTTTCTCGCTCGGAAGAACTTTCGTTGGAGGAACGAAAAGGTGAAGAGCCCGAAATGGCAAAAGACGACCAATCGACCGAAGAGTAATAAACTGACAAAAACGTTAGATGTTATTCTTGAAAATTAGAAAAAACAATTTGATAATTAAAATATGGAAACAGCTAAATATTGGTTTGCTATTTTAGCTGATATAGCAACAGCTTCAACTTTGCTTGTATTGCTTTGGCAGTTTTATAGTTATAGGAAAAGACAGAGTCAAAAGGAGATTGAAAAGTTAGAGAAAGAATTAGAAGACTTAAAAAAAGAACAAGATAGAAGAGTTCAATATTGTCAAAACAGATACGAACTATATGCTAAGATGGATAAGTTAATTGTAGAAAATCCTGATTTGAAAAGATTTATTAGTAATAAAAACACTCTTCAAGATATTGAAAATGGCAATATAGACAAAGAAAAATTAAAAGAAATATCTTTTATAGAAATGGTAATGAATATATGCCAGCTTTCATATTATCAGTACTCAAATGATGATAAAAGTACAGACCTTAGTTGGGTAAAGGAACTGCTACAAAATAAATATGTAATTGATTATTGGAAGAGTGGCTATAAATGTAGATATATAGATGGCTTTGAAGATTTTGTTTTCAAAGAGATTGGGATAAAGAAAGTCTGATATCTAATTTTATAAAAAATGATATAATGTAAAGCGGAGTTTTATGATGAATTCCGCTTTTCTTTTTTTCCGAGGGGTAAAAAATATCCTGTAAGCCTTTTTTTCTTACATTTGTATCAAAATACAAATCTTTTTTATTGTGGCATTACCAAACATCGTTGTGCGAATACTGACAGGAGCTGTTTTTGTTGCAGCTATATTATGTGGTATTCTATTCAATCAATATATATTCCTTGCCTGTTTTGCAGTCCTCTTAATATTTATTTTATCCGAATTTTATTCTCTGATAGGTGATGCAAAGCAAACTTATATAAATAAGCCTTTGAATATAATAGGAGGGTTGTTGTTGTTTGGGGGAGCTTTTGTGTCGTTCTCGGAAGGGTATAATTCTGTACTGGTGTTTGCGCCTTATGTATTGTATTTGCTGATTCTTTTTATATCTGTTCTGTATCGAAAAAATACCGATGCTTTAAGTTCTTTGGCCTACTCTGTTTTGGGGCAGTTTTATATAGCAGTGCCTTTTTCGCTGCTCAATTACATTGCGTTCAGTTACAAGCAGGAAACTTACCATTATGTATTTTTGCTGGCTTTGTTTGTACTTATATGGGTGAACGATTCTTTTGCTTATCTGGTTGGTTCTAAAATTGGAAAGAATCGCCTGTTTGAAAGGATATCGCCCAAGAAGTCGTGGGAGGGTTCTGTTGGAGGTGCTGTGTTTACACTGCTCGCTACTTCAGTCTTTGCCTATTTTTATACGGAAATGTCTTTGTGGGGATGGCTTGGTTTAGGCATTGCCGTTATCGTTTTTGGTACATTAGGCGATTTGATAGAATCACTTTTTAAACGCACAATAGGGGTTAAAGATTCCGGTAATATTTTACCCGGACATGGAGGTTTTCTTGACAGGTTCGATAGTGTGTTGTTTGCTATTCCTGCACTATTTGTTTATTTGGAAATCCGTATGTTTTTTCAATTTGGTTAACATATTTATACTTTATCTGTAACTTTACAATTCACAATTTTTGCAGCATTCCTTAAAAAGGTTATCTTTGCCTTGGCTTTTTTGGACTATATATTATTTTAAAACAAAAGTTCTTATTTCTTGTTTATATTATAACACAAATAGAATTAATAAAAAAATGGTTAAATACGTCAGAATATTTTTGTTGTTAATAACGGCTTCTTTATTGTTTTCATGCACAGCATATAAAAAAACCCCATATCTACGGGATGCCTCGAGCTTAACGGCCGAACAGTTTAAAGAAACAGCTCTACTGTATGAAGCTAAAGTAAAACCAAACGATATTTTAAGAATAATAGTTAATTCGGCATCCAGTCCAGAGGCTGTGTCGATGTTTAATATGCCTTTGATTCCCAACACCACAAGCGGAGTATCTGAAACAAAAATATCAACAGGGGGAAGTCTACAGAATTATATAGTAGACAAAAATGGAATTATCAGTTTTCCGCAAATAGGGGATATTTATGTGGCCGGATTGACACGATTGGAGATAGAAAATAAAATAACATCCCTTATTTATCCTAAATATGTGACAGAAAAACCGGTTGTTGATGTACGTTTCCTAAACTATCATGTAACCGTTCTTGGCGAAGTGGCCAAGCCGGGCGTTTATACTACTGATAATAATGTTCTTACGCTTTTTGACGCATTGGCTATGGCTGGTGACTTGACTATATACGGAAAAAGAGATAATGTCCTTTTGGTTAGGGAAAAAGGGAATGGAGAGTTGATGACATACAATATAAATTTACAGGACAAAAATATATTGTTGCGTACCGATGTATATTATTTGCAACAAAATGATAAAATATACGTGTCGCCCAACAAAACAAAAGGAAATAATTCGGCTGTGGGAACAATAGAGTCTTTAACTTTATCGGGATTGTCTATTCTTATTTCAGTTATCAGCATTATTACCCGATAAAAAAAGCAGTGATATTTAAAGTATGGAAGAAATAAAAGATTCACGAAAAAATACATATCAAGACGAGAGCGTATTTGATAGCCAAAATATACTTGAGGTCCTATTTAAATACTTACGCCAGTGGAAGCTTTGTCTGGTTATAGTATTAGTATCGTTATTGATAGGAGTAGTTTACACATTTACTTCATCGCGGAAATATGAGGTTTCATCATCGGTATCTTTAATCGAAGACAAACAAAAATCAGGGTCAGGTAGTTCACTTTCGGGTTTGGAAGATTTAGGCTTGTTAAGCACTACTAATAATATTGATAACGAAATAGCGATATTTACTTCTCCCGATTTGATGAATCAGGTTGTTCGCCTTTTGGAAATTCAGACAACTTATACCATCAAAGAAAATCTTAGAACGGTTGATATCTATAATCAGTCTCCCTATTTGGTCAAATTGCAGAATGATTCTTTACTCTTAAAGAATGGACGCATAGAAGTGCATATTCAAAAAGAAGGTACATCTTATAATATTGAAGGAACGGAATATCCACAGGGAGGGGAGGATAAAGATTTCAGTAAAAAAGGAGTGTCGTTGCCTATTGCCATAGATGTTTTTGGAGGAAAAACACAGTTGATTATAAATACGGCTAATTCGGATGTCGAGAACTCGGAACTTTTAAATGAAAAAATACACGCGACTGTCGAAAGTTCAGTGTCGACGGCCGACAGGCTTTGTCGCTCCTTATCGGTTTCGCCTGTAACAAAGGCAGCTTCGATTTTGAATTTAAAACTTATTGTAAACAATAGTACAAAAGGAAAAGATATTCTTGATACTCTTATCAAACAGTACAATAAAGATAATATTGAAGATAAAAATAAAACGGCTATTAATACGTCGTTGTTTATAAATGAACGTCTTAGTGAAATATACACAAAACTTGATACCATTGAACGTAATGTTGAGCATTACAAAAGGGCACAGGGCATAACCAACCTCACGGCCGAAACCCAATTGTATATGCAGCAATCGGGTGTTAATGAGCAGAAAAGAATTGAGGTGGAAACTCAATCGCGTGTTTTGGACATGGTAGAGAAGTTTGTTCTGAATCCGGCTAATAAGGATAAAACTATTCCTAATATAGGTATCACCGACCCGGGATTATCAGAAATGATAACTCAATATAATTCTACGCTTTTGGCAAAAGATAAGTTAGGCAGTGTAGCTACGGAAAATAACCCAACCCGCCAAAAAATGGAATTAGAGTTGTCTTCCATGCGAGAAGGTATCTTTAATTCATTATTGAATGTGAGAAAATCGGTGCAGATTACCCTTCGGAACATTGACCAAGAAATAGGATCTACAGCCTCTAAGCTTCTTGCCTTACCTATGCAAGAAAGAGGGTTGCTTGAAAAAACCAGACAGCAACAGATACAAGAAAGCCTCTATTTATTCCTGTTGCAGAAAGGATTAGAGACTAATATAACCGTTGCGGCGGCTACCGAAAAGGCAAAAGTAGTAATAGCTCCACGGTCGGGTGGTGCTGTAGCTCCAAAAACAAACATCATTCTGTTAGCCTCATTTATTATTGGTTTGGTCATATTTGTGGCTTACATATATCTTAAAGAGTTATTGAATATACGGATAGGAAACCGCGATGAGTTAGAAAAACTGTCTATCGTACCTGTTATTGGTCAAATACAAGAAAGTGATGAGCCTGATGCGGTTGTTGTCCATAAAAATTCGAGTACATCAAATACCGAGTTGTTCAGAAGTTTGCGAAACAACATTGAGTTTATGATGGAGGATGATTCGCGAAAAATTATTCTTGTTACATCCACCATAGCGGGCGAGGGTAAAACATTTGTGGCAGTCAATCTTGCGTGTTCTTTTGCATTAAGCGAAAAGAAAGTGCTACTTGTTGGGATGGATGTTCGTAATCCTCAAATAGCCAATACTTTCAATATGAAAAAGGGATATGGGCTGACCGACTACCTATCAGGAGCAGGAGGCGTAAGTGATTGGAAACCACTATTGGCGAACCCAATTACAGAAAGCCCTAATTTGGATGTATTGCAAGCGGGAACAATTCCTCCAAACCCGAATGAACTATTGAAGAAACCTATTTTAACGGATTTCTTGAAAGAAGCAAGAAGTATCTATGATATCATTATTATAGACTCTGCTCCGGTAGGAATAATATCCGATACATATATATTGGGTAAATACCCTGACTTTACTCTTTATGTTACGCGCGAAAGATATACCCATAAATCGGCTGTTTCGTTTATCAATACTCAATACGAAGAAAAACGCTTGAACCGGATGTATCTTGTCCTTAATGCATCGAGTACAAAAACCGATAATTACAAATATGGCTATGGACAAACATATGGCTATGCTAAGAAAAGCTCAAAAGAAGAGTAGTATAAAGAATATATGTATTTAGGCCTAAACTTTTAAATGAAAAAATAAACTATGAAAAAAAATATATTGATTACCGGTGGCGCAGGTTTTATCGGGTCGCATGTTGTCCGTTTGTTTGTAAACAAATATCCTGATTATAATATCATTAATTTAGATAAACTCACGTATGCCGGAAATTTGGCAAACTTGAGTGATATCGAAAAAATGCCTAATTACACATTTATAAAGGCCGATATTTGCGATTTTAACTTGATGCTTGATATATTTAAAAAGTATGAGATAAACGGAGTTATTCACCTTGCGGCGGAAAGTCATGTGGATCGTTCTATTAAAGACCCTTTTACTTTTGCACAAACCAATGTAATGGGTACATTGTCGTTGCTTCAGGCTGCAAAACATTATTGGGCTGGAAACTGGGACAATAAACTATTTTATCATATTTCAACCGATGAGGTTTATGGAGCATTAGAAAACGATGGGACTTATTTTGTAGAAACAACAAAATATGATCCGCATTCGCCGTATTCCGCATCAAAAGCATCGAGCGATCATTTTGTACGGGCTTTCCATGATACATTCGGAATGCCTACACTGGTAACAAACTGCTCAAATAATTACGGACCTTATCAATTCCCGGAAAAATTAATACCTTTATTTATAAATAATATAAGGAATAATAAGCCTTTACCTGTATATGGCAAAGGCGAAAATGTCCGCGATTGGCTGTATGTAGTAGATCATGCACGGGCTATTGACGTTATTTTCCATCAGGGAAAAATTGCGGAGACTTACAATATAGGAGGTTTTAACGAATGGCGGAATATTGACTTAATTAAGGTCTTGATAAAAACCGTAGACCGTATGCTTGGGCGTTCTGAAGGTGAGTCTGAAAAACTGATAACCTATGTTCAAGATCGTGCGGGGCACGATTTGCGCTATGCGATAGATTCCTCAAAACTAAAGAATGAACTGGGGTGGGAGCCAAGCCTGCAGTTTGAAGAAGGCATTGAAAAAACTGTGAAGTGGTATCTGGATAATGAAGAATGGTTGGATCAGGTTACAAGTGGCGAATATGAGAAATATTATGCTAAAATGTACAAATAAATAGAGACGTTATTTAGATTGATTATACATACTAATACGTGAAAGGCAGTATTACGGGATAAATAAAAGATTTATTCCTTGTATTTTTTACATAATTTCATTTTCTTTGCAAGGAGAACAAGGGCAATATTTTTGAGGAAAAGTAAGTATTGACTTTTGTCAAATTTTGGTGTATGTATTTCGTTTAATATTCAGAGCAATGTATAGGCAATTTATAAAAATGTTCTTTAAGAATAAGTTTCTTAGTAAGCGACTTATCTTATTTATTGATTTGGTTACTGTATTATGTTCCTCAATCGGGGCTTATGCTTTAGTTTTGTTGTTTTATACCAATCTGCGTGTATTTTTGCCTGAAATTCAATGGTGTGCAGCTATTTCTGTTATAGCCAGTGCTATTAGCTTCATTGCATTCAAAACATTTAATGGAATAATAAGGTACTCAACAATCTATGAAATCCAAAAGCTACTTTTTTCTTTGGTGGTTTCGCACATTCTTATATTTGTTTCTATTTATTGGGGATTGGGTGACGTTTCGGGTAGCATAACGGTTGCTTATTGTACGGCTTCATTTCTCATATCTTCTGTAACATTAGTCGGTTTTAGGTTTCTTATAGTTTTTATATATTCGCACTACGCTCAGGAATTAGGTCCGAGGAATGTCTCAATCTTTATTTTTGGAATATCGCCCGAAAGTGTTTCTTTGGCTCAAACAATAAAGATGTCGAATGGTAAGTACCGAATAGCTGGTTTTATTTCCACTAATTTCGAAGCCAATACCAAGAAGGTGCTTAACTGTCCTATTATATATATTGATTCTAAAAACTTACTAAAGTTGCTGAAGTATAAGACCAAGTCTGTACTTTTTCCTAACGAAAAAGCGCTACTCGATAATAAAGGATTGGTAGATAATCTTTTGGCTATAAAGATAAAGCCTTATGTTGTTCCACAGTATGAAGCTGCCGAATCGGTGGGTGAGCCTATTTATAAACAAATCAGGTCTGTACAGATAGAAGATTTGTTGGGCAGAGAAGAGATTGATATAAGCATGGATTTGATAAGCAGTTCTATTAAGGGCAAAACTGTTCTTGTTACAGGTGCAGCAGGTTCTATTGGTAGCGAAATCGTTAGGCAGGTAGCAAAGTTTGATCCGAAATTGGTTGTGTGTTTCGACATCGCTGAAACTCCGCTTAATGATCTTGATTTAGAACTAAAAGCCCGTTTCCCCAATTTGAATTTTAAAGCTGTTATTGGTGATGTCAGAAATTCCGAACGTCTGGATATGGTCTTCACTCGTAACAAGCCCGATATTATTTATCATGCAGCAGCATATAAACATGTGCCAATGATGGAAAACAATCCGTGCGAAGCCATTATGACAAATGTTTATGGAACAAAACTTGTTGCGGATTTTGCCGTGAAAAATGCTGTGGAAATGTTTATTATGATTTCGACCGATAAAGCTGTGAATCCTACAAATATAATGGGGGCTTCTAAACGTATTGCTGAAATATATATACAAACATTAGCTGCACGCGAGGATGTTAAACAGAAAAATATGAAGTTGGTTACCACTCGTTTCGGCAATGTTTTGGGTAGCAATGGTTCAGTTATACCGTTGTTTAAACGCCAAATAGAAAGCGGAGGACCTCTTACTGTTACAGACGAAAATATTACCCGATATTTCATGACCATCCCCGAAGCTTGCCGTTTGGTGCTTGAGGCATCTGCCATAGGTAAAACAGGTCATATATATGTATTTGACATGGGCGAGCCTGTCAAAATTATGGATTTGGCAAAAAGAATGATCGAGTTGGCAGGGCTTCGTTTAGGACGGGATATTGATATAAAGGTAACAGGATTACGTCCCGGAGAGAAGCTGTATGAAGAGTTATTAAACGACTCGGAAACGGTTATACCAACCGAACACGAAAAAATTCTTATAGCTAAGGTTCGTGAATATAGCTATGACGATATTTTACCACAAATAGAAAAAATGATTCTTTTGTCGAGACAAGTTGAAATAGAAGAAACAGTTGTTGAAATGAAGGAGTTAGTACCTGAGTTTGTAAGCAAAAACTCTTATTTTGCTAAGTTAGACAAGGATAAGTCTAAAGCTGTTATTTTAGACTAAAGATATCTGGATATTTATTTTCTTTACACTACTGCTCTTTGTTGAAATGCTTCAAGGTGAAATAGTTGTAACATCTGAGGCTCAAAATAAAATTATAGATCCGAAATTGTTTGGATATATCTAAGTTGTTCGTTACATTTGCACCGATTTTGGTGGCGATGCTCGCATTCTGCGAATATTGCTGAAAAGGGAATCAGGTGAAAGTCCTGAACAGACCCGCTGCTGTAAGCTTCATCAAAGTCTTTGAGTCGGTACTCAAACCACTGTTTCAAATAAGGAATGGGAAGGTAGATTCAAAGAGAAGTAAGTCAGAAAACCTGCCAAGATTTTTTAAGTTAAAAGCTTTCGTGGAATAGAGCTTGAGACAAATCAGGGCAGGAGGTCGTTTTTACTATCCGCATGGTTTATCCCAAATGTTTTTCTATTTACAGTCGAATTGCAGTTTATTTGTAAACGGAAACTGGTTTTACCTGTTTCGGTTGTGAATAATGTGTGGAGAGGTGTAAATAATATTTTATTCCGGACGAAAGCTGTTTAAAAATTCTTTAAACGGTTTTTTTTATGTCTTATCGAAAAACGTATTTAGTTTTTTTATTGTGTGTTTTCTGTACAAATTTATTTGCACAAAGTAGTTTGGACAGCATGCAGGTCTTGGATGGTGTTGTGATAACGGGTAGGGTACAGGATCGGGAGGTAATAGCTCCGCAGAAATTGTCGGGAAAAGAAATTGAAAAACTGAATGTTTTTTCGGTAGCAGATGCAATCAGGTTCTTTTCGGGAGTGCAGCTCAAAGATTATGGTGGTGTTGGTGGGCTCAAAACTATTGATATCCGTAGTATGGGTACTAATCAGGTTGGTGTTTTCTACAATGGTATCCAACTTGGTAATGCCCAGAACGGGCAGGTAGACTTAGGCAAATTTTCGATGGATAACATTGATGAAATTTCGCTTTATAACGGGCAAAAAAGTCAGGTTTTTCAGTCGGCTCGCGATTTTAGCTCCGCAAGCAGTGTCTATATAACTTCCCGCCGTCCACGTTTCATAGATGGTAAGGAAACCAATATAAAAACCAGCGTTAAGGGTGGCTCGTTCGATTTGATAAACCCATCTCTCTTGCTTGAACATAAAATAAGCGATAATGTAAGTATGTCGTTCAACGGCGAGTGGCTCAGTTCGAGCGGAAAGTACAAGGTACATTATAAGAGGACTTTTTTTAATTCGAATGAGGTAGCTTATGATACCACCGGAACTCGGCAGAATGGCAGAATAAATGCATCGCGTTTAGAGGCCTTTTTGTATGGATCGTTGCCCGGTGGATCGTGGAATATTCATGCTTATAATTATAGCTCAGACAGAGGCGTTCCGGGTCCTATTATTAACGGTGATTGGTGGCGTGGAGAGCAGATGCGCGATATAAATTCGTTTATGCAAGGAAGTTTTAAAAAGGAAATTAGCTCTCGTTGGAGCACTTTACTGAATGTGAAATATGCGAGCGATTACACTCACTTTGAGAATCTTGTCGATGAAAAAGCTCTTCAGGTTAGTAATAAATTCCGCCAGAAAGAGTTTTATATATCCAGTGCCAACCTCTTTCCTATAACCCGCTTTTGGGATGTTTCTTTTTCTTACGATTTTCAGTGGAATAAACTTGATGCAGAATTTGAAAAACAAGCATATAATACATTTTCTCACCCTACAAGATATTCACATTGGGTGTCTTTAGCAACATCACTCGATTTAAACAGGCTAAAGATACAAGCCAGTGCCTTAGGAGTATTTGTTCATGAAACGGTAAAAAGATATACCGCCCACGATGATGAAAAAGTCTTTGCCCCTGCTGTTTTTGCTTCATATAAATTACTTGCTAATGAAGACCTCAAGCTAAATGTTTTTTATAAAAAAGCCTTCCGTGTGGCTACATTCAATGAGCTATATTATGTGGAGGTAGTAAGTGCCGATATCCGGCCGGAATATACAACACAATATAATGCAGCACTCAAATACGTGAAGTCATTAAAACACTCTGTATTCAAAAATATTGATGCACAGGTTAATGTATATTACAATGAGGTTGATGATAAAATTATAGCAACACCCAAACCTCCACAATTTAGATGGGAAACTTATAATCTGGATCATGTAAAAATCAGAGGTATAGATGTATCTGTGGGAACGGCTTTCAACATAGACGAAATACAGTTTACCACAAAACTTCAGTATACGTACCAAAAATCACAGGACTTTTCGAGTAAAGGTAAGACATACTATAAAGACCAGATTCCTTATATTCCATGGCATAGTGGCACGGTAATAGCCTCGGCAACTTATAAAGACTGGATGTTGAATTATAGTTTTATCTATACCGGTGAACGATATGCTTTTAGAGATAATATTCTCCCAAATTATCTTCAGCCTTGGTACACGCACGATTTATCATTGATAAAGCCCTTTAAAATTAATAATATGAATTTTAAAGCTACGTTCGAGGTAAACAATCTGTTGAGTCAGGACTATGAGGTAGTTATAAATTATCCGATGCCAAAGCGTAATTACCGGATATCATTGGTTGTGGAATTTTAAAATAGACTGATAGGATATTGATTATGAAGAAGAAAAGAATGAATAAAAAAAACAGTATAGGGTTTGGCCTGAAAATATGGATTTTTCTTTTTGCTATTCTTACTTTCTCGTGTAGGGACGATCAGCATCTGATCCCAATCGAATACGAAGTGCTCCCCGAGAAAGCAGCTCCCGATTCTAAAATAGCAGGTATGTATTTGATAAATGAAGGAAATATGGGCAGTAATAAATGTACGATAGATTATATTGATTTTACAAACTCTTTATATATGCGAAGCATTTATCCGGAACGTAATCCTACAATCGTAAAAGAGTTGGGAGATGTGGGCAATGATATCCAGATTTATGGAAACCGGCTGTATGTTGTGGTGAACTGTTCGCATAAAGTAGAAGTTTTAGATGCACGGACGGGGGTGCGGATAGGGCAGATTAATATTCCTAATTGCCGTTATGTGCGTTTTTACCGGGGACATGCATACATCAGTTCGTTTGTAGCAGGTGTCAATGTCGATCCTAATGCCCCGTTGGGGGCTGTCTTTAAAATAGATACATTGAACCTCAATGTAGTTGATAAAGTAACTGTTGGCTATCAACCAGAGGAAATGGAAGTAGTGGGCGAATACTTGTATGTTGCCAATTCGGGAGGGTATCGCTTACCTCATTACGACAATACAGTTTCGGTTATTGAGCTTGAACGCTTCAAGCAAGTAAAGAAAATTATTGTTGGAATGAATCTTCATCGCCTGAAAGCTGATAATGACGGTAAGTTATGGGTCAGTGCACGAGGTAACTATAACGACATTTACTCTCCTTACGGAGCTGTTGATCCTAATCTTTATGTATTGGAAAAAAGGAAAGGATATAACGATATGGTTGTAACAGACACGATTGGTATTCCATGTTCTAATATGGCAATACATGGCGATTCCCTCTACCTCTATAGTCATGACTATGACGCTCAAACCCGGGATAGTAAGCTCACTTATGCCATTGTGAACACAAAAACACGCGAGGTGGTTAGCAAAAACTTCATTACCGATGGTACAGAAATAGACATCACAATGCCTTATGGGATAGCCATTCATCCCGAAACAGGCGATATATATGTAACCGACGCCCAAAATTATGTTTCAACCGGAAATCTTTCGTGTTACGACCGATCGGGTAAACGTAAATGGCGTATACTGACAGGCGATATCCCGGCACATATGGTTTTTCTGAAAAAATAAAGATATGAAAGATATATTTAAATCATTATTAGCTTTTTTAGGCTTTGTTCTCTGTTTTACAAGTTGCGAGAGGGATACTCCACACCTTACCATAGGTTTACAGGGAAACTATTATATGTACCGAATGCAAACCAACAGGTTTGTTCCCGGTTATACGGGCGATGCTTACAGATGGTTGCTTATACTGCCTGATGGCACAGATTCGCTGCTTTCGACAGAGCATACCTATTGCTTTCTTCCAAAGGATGAAGGAGTCTATAATATCCGTTTTCAGATAATTGATAGTAAGAATCCTTATACGCACGACATGCAGGTAACCGTGATGCACGAGTTAGTAGAATACAGTCCGTATATATCGCGTGTACTTGAGTACAGACCGGCGCCGGGTCAGTTTGTAAATGAAATGCCTTTGTGCGAAGAAGGCGATACCGAAGAAACCATGCGCCGCAAGGTGGAGGATAATATTTCGGGCAGAAATAATGTGATGATTACATTGGGCGGCTTTGGCGGATACGTAACTTTCGGATTCGACCACACGGTTATGAATGTGAAAGGAGAAAAAGACTTTCTGATACTTGGCAACGCTTTTTACGAACTAACCGACCCCGACAATCCCGGAGGAAGCAGCGAACCGGGCATTGTTATGGTGGCCTTCGACAAAAACCAGAACGGAGTGCCCGACGATGACGAATGGTATGAACTGGCAGGTAGCGAATATTACAAACCCGAAACAACAAAGAATTACGAAATTACTTATTTCCGTCCCGATAAAGATAAAACCCCGATCCCTGACGAGACGGGAAATATAACAGATCAGACTTATATAAAATGGACTGACAATTATGGCGATGATGGTTATATACAAAAAATCAGATATAACAAACAAGACTATTTTCCCAAATGGATAAGCGGAGATAAGCTTACGTTTAGGGGAACTAAGTTGAAAGACAATGGTGTTGACCAGAGTGGTTATGGTGCTTATTGGGTATTGTATGCGTATGGATGGGGGTATGCCGATAACCGTACTAATAACGAAACAGACCTCATCAGTTTTGACATTGATTGGGCTGTTGATAGTGACGGGAACAAAGTACATCTGCCCGGTATTGACTTTGTGAGGGTATATACAGCGGTAAACCAAACATGTGGCTGGATTGGCGAAACTTCTACCGAAATACTTGGCGCAAGAGACTTACATATCTATGCTCCCGGCGATACACTTCCTGAAATCGATTATCAGCTAAAAAAGAAAGTAAACAGAAAATACAAACAATTTTAATTTCTACGGATATGAATAAGATTTTTACTCTATTAATGTTTCTTTTGGTTTCAGCCGGCGCTTTCTGTACGGGGAGTGGCGATGCCGAATACAAGAATGGTGTTTTTATCGTTAACGAAGATTGGTATGGGCATCAGAACAGTGCGGTGAATTTTCTGTCGGACGACGGGCAATGGACTTATCGTGTAATTCAGAAAGAAAATGAGGGAATGGAACTTGGTAGTACCAGTCAGTTTGGTGCAATTCACGATGGCAAATTCTATATTGTATCTAAACAAGAAAAAGATCCGGGAGCTGCAATTGTTGGCGGGCGACTCACTGTTTGCAATGCTGTTACGATGAAGATACTTAAACAATTCCCTGTTATTTCCAAAAACGAAGAAGGAAAATCGAATGCCGATGGAAGAGCCTTTGTGGGGATAGATGAACATAAAGGTTATATATCTACCAACAATGGAATTTACGTTTTCGATATCGACAATTTAGAGATAGGCGCACAGATTGAAGGCTCGGCCAATCCCGAAGGTTCGGGTTATGGAAGCCTTTATCGTGGGCAAGTAGGTAATATGATAAAAGCTGGCAATTATGTTTTTGCTATTCATCAATCGCTGGGTGTTTTGGTGATCGACATCAAAGAGGATAAAATCATAAAGACCATACAAGCTCCGCTGGAGTTTGATGAAACGAAAGAAAAAGAAATTCAACGTGGATTTGGTTCGATAGTACAATCGAAAGACCAAAGCTTATGGATAAGTGTTTGTTTTGACCAAATAGGTTCCGGCAATGCTCTTGACCGTTTGTACAAGTTGGATCCGGAAACGATGGATACCCTCCGGGTTGAACTGCCTAAGGGTTGGTCTGTGCCAAGCTCGTGGTATGCATGGACAGCCGATGGTTTTTGCGCCAGTACAAAAGAAAACCGAATCTATTGGAAAAACAATGGCGGTTGGTTTGCTTCAACAAAAATATATTGTTACGACATAGATACACAGGTATTTAGTGAAGTGTACGATACGAGCAAAATAGGTTGGAATATTTATGGCGCAGGTTTCCGTATCCACCCTGTTACGGACGAAATTTACTGTTCTCTGTTTCACGAATTCTTAGAACCTACTTATCAGACTGTTCGCATCAGTACCGAGGGAGAATTACTTAACGAGTATAGTATGATTAATAACTATTGGTTTCCGGCTATACCCGTGTTTCCGGAGGTGGAAAAGGGAGGTAATTCTTTAATCAATGAGACGGGAAGTCAGGAAGTCCGTGTATATCCGAATCCTTGTGTCGAGTATATGTATGTAGAAACGGAAATAGGAACAACGATTGCACTGTATAACCTTTCGGGGCAAAATGTCTATGAGGCTATCAGTTCTGGCGAGAAAGAACTTATTCATACAGCGGAACTGCCAAAAGGTACTTATATCCTTAAAGCAGGAGGAAAGGCCGCTAAAATCATTAAACACTAAAAAACACCAAAAAGTCGACAATTTGGTTTTTGTCTATAAAATCTAAAAAAATGAAACAAAAATTATTCTTTATTGCATTGTTTATCATTGGCTTGGTAAACGTAACAGCTCAGAACACTACGTTCAGGGTACAGGGACACGAACGTCCGGATATTCAAAAGAGTAATAGCCTCCAAACGCGGGGAGTGCGTGCTATTGCCGGAGAGGACAAGGATTTTACGTTCGATGATATTAAGTTTTGGGTAGGCCAAGGTAAAAAACGTGCCGCTTTGGTTATCGATTGGTACGATGGTAAAGGAGGAACCCTTGTTTGGGGATTCCGATGGGACGGAACGGCTACCGGATACGACATGATTTGTGCTGTGGCTAAAGCCGACCCTCGTTTCTTGTATTTGGTACACGATACCAATATTGGCCAAACGGTTGCCGGATTTGGGTACGACTTGAACGGCAGCGGAAACCAATATCTTATATTTGATGGAGAGGCAGGAAGCCCGTATTATCCAAACGATGGTGTAGTGGCAACAGCTGCATATAACTATGACGATTGGACAAGCGGTGATCCTGAAGATCATTGGTGTAGCGGCTGGTACAATGGTTATTGGTCGTATCAGGTAAAAGATTCGCAGGAAGAAGATTTTAGCTATTCGCCTTGGGGATGCTCTTCGCGCGAATTAACAGACGGCTGTTGGGATGGTTGGGGCTATCAGGATGGTTGGGACAACTCAGAAGGTGTTGTTCCTCGTACTCCTTATACTTCGGTAAGTCCTTTGTTTCCTTCGTACAACTCTTATTGGTCTGAAATGGGAAAAGACAGCACTCACTTAGCTGTTGTAGACAAAAAAATAGCCCGAAAAGCTGACGAGCTTTCCGAAAAATGGAAAATTCAACTTAACTCAAGTTGGCTGAATGGAGGGCAACCTATTATCGTGAATGGAAATGTTTATATTGCCATCAACAATAGGATAATGATAATTGATGCCGAAACAGGCGATATTATAAAAGAAAATACCCTTGCCGGAAGTTGTGGCTATTTTTCTATGATTGCTTACGGCGAAGGAAAAATATTTGTGCCCATGAACAATGGCTTATTGCAGGCTTTTAATGCCGAAACTTTAGAGCCTATTTGGATAACAGAGTCCAAATCAGGATTTCAGCATTTGTGTCCGGTAGTGTATCACGATGGATATGTATATACCGGAATGTGGAAGGGTGGCGCTTCGGCTACAGGGACTTACTATTGCGTATCGGCAAAGGACGAAGATCCACGGGCAAAAGATGAGGTAAAGAGCCCCGTGTGGGAGTCTGACAATACGGGCTTCTACTGGACAGGAGGTACGGTTGTTGGCGATTATATCTTCTTTGGTGGGGATAGCGGTTATATGCAATCGCGCAACAGAAAAACGGGAGAGTTGATAGACACATATCAGATAGATACGGAGTTGGCAACTTCTACTATACGTAGTGGTTCGTCGTACGACAAGGTTACAGGAATGCTCTATTTTGCAGGAAAAGAAACCAAAAAGATTTATGGCGTAAAAATCAAGGAAAATGGCGCATTCGATAAAGATAATGTTGTCTCGAACGATGCCTTAGGGCAGTCAACTACAACCCCAACGGTCTACAACGGACGTATTTATACCACTTCGGGAACAATGGTGAGTGGAGGAGGATTGGACGTATTCGATGCCTTGACTATGGAAAAAATATATTCGGTGAATATAGGGGGGATTTCTCAGTCAACACCTTTGTTGACCACGGCTTATGCCACACCCGAAAATAAGAATACGGTCTATGTGTATGTATGCGTAAATAATTCGAGTGGAGATATTGTGTGCATAAAAGACTTTGAAGGGAATAAAGAGCCAATCGTTCAGTTTACTTATACGCCTTCAAGCGCTCAATATTGTACACACAGTTTGGTTGCCGACGATAAGGGTACCGTTTATTATAAAAACGATTCAAAATATTTGTTTGCCTTAGAGTCGGAGCCTACTGTCGATGTAACATCTGTGAAGATAAGTTCTAATTCGGTTGGTGTATATCTTGGGCAAACATATCCGCTGATGGCAAAGGTTTATCCGGAGGATGCAACCAATAAGAATGTAACGTGGGGAAGCTCTGATACAGAAGTGGTAACTGTTGATGAGAACGGATTGATAACACCCGTAGATGGAGGTTCTGCCATTATAACCGTAACAACGGAGGATGGTAATTTCACAGCTACTTGTACCGTTAAAGTATTTATTTTCTCTGAAAAAATAGAGTTGGACAAAACTTCTCTGGTAATGGAAGTAGGAGAGACTGCGCAGTTGCAAGCTACGGTTTCTCCCGAAAATGCAACAATGAAAACAGTATTTTGGGAAACATCAGACTCGGAAGTGGCATCAGTAGATCAGAGTACCGGACTGATAACTGCCCTTGCGGATGGCGAAGCAACAATAACCGCTTATAACATGGATGGTCGTGAGGCTACATGTGCAGTAACGGTAAAGACCTCAGCAACAAGTGTAACGTTGAACGAAATAACTGCTGATTTATCTATCGACGAAACCCTACAACTTGTAGCTACCGTTGCTCCCGAAAATGCAACCAATAAGAATGTAACATGGGAAAGCTCGGATGCGGAAGTGGCAACCGTTAGCCAAAGCGGATTGGTAACAGCCATCGGTATTGGCTCTGCAACCATTACAGTAGAAACAGAAGATGGAGACTTAAAGGCAACATGTTTGGTTACGATTGCAAGTTCTTCAATAGGTGGGGAAGTTGCAGACCTTTCGTTATATGTGGATTCATTTACAGGTAATGTTGTAGTGAATACTCCTGTAAAAGGTTTGGTTGTGGTGTCTCACATTTCGGGCGAAACGGTATTGAGTGCGAATGTGAATGCCGGCGAAACCCGGATAGAAACTTCTAACCTGCAACCCGGTGTTTATGTTGTCAGGTTTGGAGATAAAACATTGAAATTCATCAAAAAGTAATAATCGTTCAATAATCTTAGGTGTTTCCTTGGAAATGCCTAAGGTTATTTCCTTAAAAGCCATTGGCTAAGAGTAAGGAAACATACTCAGATTTCTACAGGTAAACTTGTTCCAAAATTTCGCCGGTATTCTGCCGGCGAAATTTTTATATGTTTAGCAAATACCTTACGCATATTATCGGGCGAGCCCAGCCCACAGAGTGTCGCGATTTCTTTTAGAGATAAGCGCGTGTCGGCCAGATATCTACAAGCGGTTTCTATGCGTAATTTATCAATGTATTTGGCAGGTGTGATCCCTGTTTCGCGAACAAAAACACGGGCAAAATTTCTGGGACTCATAGATATTCTTTCTGCCAAATCTTCTATTGTCATCACCTCTTGCAAATGTTCCAGTATCCAATTGCATATGGCCTGAATGGGCTGGTGGTCAGTGTGCTGATGTGTGAGAATAGAGCTGTATTGCGACTGGCTTCCCGGACGCTTCAGAAACAAAACCATCTGGCGGGCTATTTCCAAAGCAAAGGGCTTTCCGTAATCTTCTTCAACTAATGCCAGAGCCAGATCCATCCCGCTGGATATACCTGCCGAAGTGTAAATGTTGCCGTCTTTGACGAATATCGGGTTTTCGTCCACTTCAATATCCGGAAAGCTACTGTTCAGCAGATTACATTTTTCCCAATGTGTTGTAACTTTTCTGCCCGAAAGTACTCTGGCTTCGGCTAAGAAAAAACTGCCGGTGCAGACCGAACAAATCCGGCGAACAATTTTAGATTGGTCGTTAATCCATCGCAAAACGTTTTGTGATAGCTTGTATTGTTCTATCTGTGAATTCGGTACTCCCGGAACAAATAATGTATCTATCGGATAGGTAACAGATTTAATGCTTTCCTTACAACGGATTGTTATGTCCGAAGCCGTATCTATATCTTTCTTGCTACTTGTCGACAAGGTATGTAGCTCATATGTAAATTCCGGTTTCTCTTTCCTTGAATGAAGAAGCTCTAATGCCTGCGAAAACACTTCGCAAGGACCGGTTATGTCCAGCAGTGTAGCATTGGGCAGAGCCAAGAATACTATGTGTTTGATTTTACGGGTAGCCATGATGGTATAATTTGCTTTAAAGATAATAATAAAAAACCCATATGGCAGTTTTGGATGTATTAATGTCATTTACGCCAATAGTTATATCCCTTACCTTTGCCTTAAAAATAATAATTTAAGATTAAGAAGACTATGGCAATGAAAATAGTAAGAGCTCAGGAAGCAGCTTTGCTCATTAACGATAACGATAATGTAGGATTCAGCGGTTTTACTTCTGCCGGATGCCCTAAAGCGGTTCCTTTGGCTTTGGCAGAACGTGCCCAAGCGGAGCATGCAAAGGGAAATCCTTTTAGGATAGGTGTTTTCACAGGGGCATCCACTGGCGATAATATAGATGGAGCCTTGGTACGGGCTAACGCCATTAAGTTTCGCACCCCTTACCAAACAAATAACGATATGAGGAATGCCATTAATGAGGGTTCGGTCAACTATTTCGACTTACATCTATCGTCGCTTGCACAAGACCTCCGTTATGGTTTTTATGGGGATATAGATGTAGCTATCATTGAGGCTTCGGACGTAACCGAGACGGGAGAGATTGTGCCGACTTGCGGCATAGGCATTGCCTTGACAGCCGTACAAATGGCAAAGCTTGTAATTGTTGAGCTGAACGAATGGCATCCTAAAGAGTTATGTGGTATGCACGATTTGTTGGAGCTGCAAAATCCGCCAAACCGTTCCGAAATCAATATCACCAATGTACGGTCGCGTATCGGGAAAGAGTATATACAAACCGACCCTGCAAAGATTGTAGTGGTGAAAACAAATATCCCCAATGATGGTGGTTGCTTTGCTCCTGTCGATGAAATTACATCTAAGATAGGAGAAAACACTGCCAATTTCCTTGTCGGGGAGATGCGCAGGGGAACTATACCCGAATCATTTTTACCGATTCAATCGGGGGTAGGTAATATTGCCAATGCTGTTCTTTCGGCAATAGGAAGTAATAAAGAAATACCCAACTTTGAGGTATATACCGAGGTTGTTCAGGATGCGATAATCGATTTACTGGAACAAGGCCGTGTTACGTATGCCAGCGGAGGAACGCTTGCTGTGAGCAATCCGTACATCGAACGGATATATAAAAACCTGCCATTTTTTAAAGACAAAATGATATTGCGCACGTCCGAGATATCGAACAACCCTGAGGTAATTCGCCGCTTGGGTATAATATCTATGAATACGGCTATCGAAGCCGATATTTTCGGGAACATAAATTCAACGCACATCGCAGGCAGTAAAATAATGAATGGGCTGGGTGGTTCGGGCGACTTTACCCGTAATGCCTATATTTCAATATTCCTAACACCCTCAACAGCCAAGAACGGAGATATCAGTGCTTTTGTTCCTATGGTGTCGCATGTAGACCACAATGAACATTCGGTAAAGGTAATAATATCGGAATATGGTGTTGCCGATTTAAGGGGGAAATCGCCCAGAGAACGTGCTGAATGTATAATAGAAAATTGCGTTCACCCCGATTATCGCTCGCTTTTACGTAAATATCTGAAAAGTGGTGCTAAGGGGCAAACACCTGTTAATCTGTATAATGTTTTCTCCTTTCATAAAGCTTTGCTGGAAACAGGAAGCATGAAAAATGCAGTTATAGAATAATTAAATATCATTTCTGCAGGGTAATGCTTCGGATAAGAATTGTATAAATATCAACCCGTAGTGCATTTAGAGAGTTTATATCAAATAATTTATTATAAACATTTATAGCATTTGTCATTGAGTCGCCTACGCTCCTCGAACGTTGTTTCTGAACAAAGTGAAGAATCTCTGTATTATTTATTAAAGATCCTTCGTTACACTCAGGATGACAAAAAATGATTGTGCTGTTTTTCAGATAATTATCTTTTGTTTCCTAAATGCACAACGAGTAAATATCAGAAAGTTACTTCTATTCGGGCTTTCCCTGCGGCGTGTCTCCATTTAACGCCCTTTTGTAGAAGGCGAATAGCTTCATTGTCGGCTGTTGGGCAGAGGCTTTTTATTACTTGTATATTCTCGGGCGTGCCATCGGTGGCGACTGTAAATTCAAGAATAACTTTTCCTCGTTTTCCATCACATGTTTCCTTATGTGCTATTTTCAGGTATTTCCTATATTTTTTTGTGCCGATAACGGGAGTGGGTGTATTGGTTTTTTTCTTCGATTTAGCATCTTTAGTAACGATAATAACAACACCCTTGGCTGCACGTTTTCCGTAGAGAGAGGTTGCTAAAGAGTTTTTCAAAACAGAAATACTCTCTACCTCTTGATTGATGGTCGTAATGTTTCCCGAAACAAACTTGCCATCTATAATATATAGCGGAGTGTTAAGTGCTACTAACATGCCTCCATCATGCAAACGGAAGGTTGAAGTTGGAATATCGTTAGGGTTATAAACCTTCAAACCTGCCACCGAGTCTTGATGTACGTCCGTCATATTTGCACCTGTTTTATCTTGCATCTTGTCTGAATCTATTTTTTTAACAAAACCAACGAGTGTGTCGGTTTCCTTACGGGAGTTATATCTATTTATAACTATATCATCAATTGCGGTTTCGTTGGGTTCTAAGGCAATGTTTAGTGTCTCTGATTTTTGGGGAGTAGAAACGGTTTTCTGTTTATAATTCACATAAGATACAACCAGCGTATCGCACTCATAAACTACTATTGTGTACTGCCCCTCGAGGTCGGTTGCTGTTCCACTTTTAGAGCCTTTCGCAAGAATTATAGCTCCAATCAACGGTTCATCATCGCCTGTGCTGGTCACAGTTCCGCTAACCACTATCTTTTGTGCATTTTGTTGCTTGCAAGTATAAAAATCTGACTTATTATGTTTTTCCGAAGTCTGTGCACTTATGCTTGTTACAGATAGAAGAACCACAAAAAGCACTAACATCCGGAAAATTCTGCTTGTTTTCATAATCGTTGTTTTTAGAAAATTTGTATTCGTTTTTCCTTATAGAGGTTTTTCACATACAAATTCCATAAACCGATTATTGTTTTTGCCTTTTTGTAGTAGCAAGCAAGTTTTTTAGCACATTGTAGACAGTATATCTGCAAAAAAACACTTAAATATCAGAAAGTTACCTCTATTCGGGCTTTCCCTGCGGCATGTCTCCATTTAACGCCTTTTTGCAGAAGGCGAATAGCTTCATTGTCGGCCGTTGGGCAGAGGCTTTTTACTACTTGTATATTCTCGGGTGTGCCATCGGTGGCGACTGTAAATTCAAGAATAACTTTTCCTCGTTTTCCATCGCATGTTTCCTTATGGGCTTTTTTTAGGTATTTCTTGTAGTTCTTTGTGCCGATAACGGGAGTGGGTGTGTCAGATTTTTTCTTCGACTCACTATTTTTAGCCCCTTCTTTTGTGGTGATAACAATAATGCCATTAGCCGCGCGTGAGCCATAGATAGAGGTTGCCGAAGCATCTTTCAGTACAGAAATACTTTCTATATCATCCTGATTGATAGCAGTAATATTTCCTGCAAATGGTTTGCCGTCTATAATATACAGTGGAGCATTACTTGCTACTAAGGAACCTACGCCGTGCAGACGCAAAGAAGATGCTTCGCTTGGCTCTTTGGAAGAAGTATAGACCTGTAAACCTGCCACTTTGCCCTGAAGGGCATCCATCATATTGGCAACGGGCTTTTCTTGTACATCTTTCGAATCGACTTTCTTAACAGAGCCTGCAATCATTGCGAGTTTCTTGTCGCTTCCATATCCATTTGTTATAACCTCTTCAATAACAGTATCGTATGGGCTCATGGCAACAAGCTCTGTATCTTTTCCGATAGTAGGGATTTCCTGTTTTTTCAACTCAGTGGCGGCATATAGGGGTTGCTCTTCCGCCCTCGCAGTATGTCTTAGTTCTTCAGTGTCTTGTTTTTTACGCTGAGGTTCTGTTGTTCTTTCGGGTATATAGATATTTATGGTCTCTACCGGGGCAAAAACTTCGTGCAAGTTCTTAACGTTAGCAACGGCATAGAGTGGCAACTCCTGTGTTGCGGGGTTACGTTCTATCAGTTGGGTATATTCCAGTCTTTTTTTCTCGATATATTTTTCGGGCACGTAGATGTCTATGTAGTTGTTACCTTCGTGTGCTACCAGCATAGACGACTGATGGTTCATCAGCGTGAGGTAACCACTCAACAAGGCGATAACGGCTACGGCGGCCGCTGTAATCTTATAGGCAAGATAACGTTTCTTTTTCCGGTTTTCGGTTTTTTGTGTTATCTGTGCCTGCATGCGGGTAATGCTGTCGGCATGGTTCCCCTTCACCGAATCGAATCCTTCGATAGCGTCGGCCAAGAAAGGGTCGCGCATCGCATCGAATTCAATCTTGCGGGCATCCTTACCTTTACGGTTACCTTTTATGTAGTTGAGCAGATTCATCTTTCTTGCATGCTGTTTTCGATACAGTTCTTTAAGTTTCGTTTTCCGTTTTGTATATAACTTTTTACGCTTTTCAGCTGATAACCCGTACTGTCTACAATTTCGGCATACGACATATCCTCGAAAAAGAATTTATGTACGGCAATGCGCTGAGGTTCGGGTAGCAGTTCAATACATCTGTTGAGGGCGTTTTCGCGTTCGTCTCCTGTTTCTTCGCTAAATAGAGTCAAAACGGCGTCCGATTCCATAAGATTTGAGTCGAAATCGACAGCCAGTTCACGTTTATTTTCTTTCAGAACATGGAAACAATGATTTTTAACAACACTGTACAGCCACGTCCTGAAAACCTTAATTTCATATCCACCAATGCGTGGTTGCAAGTATTCAAATATCTCCATGACAGCATCCTGCGCACGGTCTTCGTTTTGCAGGTATTTGAGGCACACCCCGTAAATGAGGGGGATATAACGATTGTATAGCTGACCAAAGTATTCGGCATCACTTGTGTCCCGATACTTGGCGAGCAACTCCTCGTCGGTGTCGTCTTTTTTATTTTTATTAAAAAAAATCAAGGCCTGTTTTCCTGCTGTATAAAACTGTTGTGGATACAAAAATGCAAAAAATAATGATGGGTTTATGGAATTTGTATGTAAAAAAACCTCTATAAGGAAAAACGAATATAAATTTTCTAAAAAACAATAACCATTATGAGAACAAACAGGATTATCCGGACGATAGCGTTTTTTGCTATTCTTTCGTTCACAGTATGTGCGTATGCCCAGAAAAGCGCACAAAAGATAACAGTTAGCGGAACAGTGACCGATGCAAGTAATGACATGCCTCTGATAGGGGTAGCGATTCTTGTAGATGGCACAACAAACGGAACAGTGACCGACCTCGACGGACGGTATAGTATAACAGCGAATAGAGGCGATAAACTGCTATTTTTTTATATGGGGTATAAAACGAAAGAAGTGTCGATCACCGAAAAAACAAAAACACTCAATGTTAAATTAAAACCCGATAAAGTTGTCCTTGAGGAGGTTATGATAAATAGGTATGGAAGCGACAAGAAAGTACCAACGGTTGCAGGCTCTGTTAAGAAAGTCGATTCGAAAGATGTACAAGAAAAGCCCGTTGCCAATATGATGGATGCCCTTCAGGGTAAAGTGGCAGGTTTACAGATCTATACTTCTTCCAAAGAGCCAAGCGAAGCATCTTCTTTGCGTCTGCACGGTGTGGGTTCGTTAGCGGCAAACAATGCTCCTTTGTATATTGTAGACGGTAAGCCTGCTACCCCAAAAGAAGTAGCTAAGCTTAGGCAAAACGAGATTAAAAGCGTTTCTGTATTGAAAGATGCTTCGGCAACCTCTATCTATGGTTCACGTGCGGCTAATGGTGCTGTAGTTATTAATAGTAAAGAAAAGAATGTTAATCTTCCAATACAATTTATAGCTCCGATAACGGTTCCCGATGCGGAAGCTTACAGTCAGTATGTAGAAAATTCGTTCCTGATGGCACAGCAAGACCCCTTGTCGACATTCTCGATAGATGTAGATGTGGCATCGTACAGTAACTTTCGCCGTTTTGTGAATCAGGGACAGTTACCTCCGAAAGACGCAATCCGAATTGAGGAGTTTATTAACTATTTCTCGTACAATTATGTTGAACCACAAGGAAAAACTCCGGTTGCTTTGACCACCGAAGTAGGGGAGTGTCCGTGGAACAAACAGCACCGTTTAGTGAGGGTAGGGGTTAAGGCAAAAGAGTTGGCCGAAGAAAATATGCCTGCAAGCAACTTTGTATTCCTGATTGATGTATCGGGCTCTATGTCGGGGGCAACACGCTTAGGCTTGGTGAAATCTTCGATGAAGCTTCTTGTAAAAGGTCTCCGCAAGAAAGACCGTGTAGCCATAGTTACTTATGCCAACGGAACTCGCATCGCTTTGCCTTCAACATCGGGAGCCGATAAGCAAAAAATACATGAGGTACTGGACGGACTTGGGGCAGGTGGTGGAACAGCCGGTAGTGACGGACTGATGCGAGCTTATAAGGTGGCAAAAGAAAACTTCATTAAGGGAGGAAACAACCGTATTGTACTCTGTACCGATGGTGATTTCAATATAGGTCCGTCGAGCGATCAAGAGTTAGAAGACCTGATTACAAACGAACGCCAAAGCGGGGTATTCCTTTCGGTACTTGGTTACGGAATGGGGAACTATAAGGACAGCAAGATGCAAACACTGGCTCAAAAAGGTAACGGTAATGCAGCTTATATAGACAATCTGCAGGAAGCTAATAAGGTTCTGGTGAACGAATTTGGAGCAACGATGTACACCGTTGCAAAGGATGTGAAACTGCAAGTGGAATTTAATCCGGCAAAAGTGCAGGCTTACAGGCTGGTGGGTTACGAAAGCCGTTTGCTTAACAAAGAAGATTTTAATGATGATACCAAAGATGCGGGCGAAATGGGTGCGGGGCACACCGTTACAGCATTCTACGAAGTTATACCCGTAGGAGTGGAATCGAACATATCGCCTCTTGTAGATGATCTGAAATACCAGAAAAACACGACGGATATTAAGTCTGTCCGTTTAACCGATTCGCCTGAACTTTTAACAGTGAAGTTACGATATAAATTGCCGGATGCTTCCACAAGTTCGAAAATTGAATTACCTTTGATTGACTATGGAGCGAATAGTGTGTCGGACGATTTCAAATTCGCATCGGCGGTAGCAATGTTCGGGCAGTTACTGAAGGGTTCGTCTTACAAAGGTACGGCAACGTTTAATGATGTTCTGTCTTTAGCTAAAAGCGGATATGGAGACGATACCCAAGGATACCGCAGGGAGTTTGTCCGTCTGGTAGAAACAACTAAAAATATGAAATAAACTAACTAAAAACGAATAGCCATGAAGGGGAATACAAAAGGCTTATTAGCTATATTTACGGTTATATTGCTTGTTGCGTCTTACATCATGTACAACAGTAGTTCTAAAGTTAAAAACGAGTCGGCCGTCAGTCTTTTTGTAGATGGAATTGTAGTTGATGCGGATAAAGGCGAGCCCTTGAAAGGCGTGAGTGTTGCTATCAGAGGGCATAACCCCGCCACGATAACCAGCGATGATGGCAAGTTCAGGGTTAAAGCACTGCTTTCGGACGAACTTCTTTTCAAGAAAGATGGCTTTTTGCCACGAATAATACGGGCGAGCGACGTTGAAAAAGTTGTCCTCACCCCTGCCGCAAAAGAAGATAATGCTATGGAATAAGATGGAATAAAACAAATACAGCATTAAATACCAAGAGGCTGCTACCTGAAAAGGTTCAGCCTCTTGATGTATAAAACCCGTAATAATATTTGCTTAAATCTGACACAGGGTATTTGTTGTATGGCAACTTCTTATGGCGAATACACGTTAATTTACTGTTTTTTTGTGTTTTAATCCGTATTTTTTCTAACTTCGCTTAAAAATATAGAGAAAATGAGAAAGGAAGCTGCAAGACAAGAAATAAAGAATATAATGAAAGAAGCTGTCGATAAGCTATCTGCCGACTATAAAGGCAGTTCGCTTACCGATATATTCATTATTGTGGATGCAGAAAATGACGAATTGGCAGTATATGACGATGAAGAAAACTGTATAAAAAAGCAATTGGTTGCATCTTGGGTAGGGTTACCTCCGGCCGAAGAAGACTTGAGGCAATCGGTTTATGCCCGCGATTTGCAGCATGTGATAACAGAAATGAATGAAGAAAAGTTGTTCGATTCGCTGAATATTTTTACTCCTTTTTCTATCAACTTGAGCGACGAAAACTTTATTGTTCTTGAAGAACTTTTACTGATTGAAGACGATTCGGTTTTAAGATTAGAAAACGATTTAATAGACCGTTTAGGAAAAGAGTTTGACGATTTCCTCGAAAAACTGCTGAACGATTAGTCTGTGTAGATGCCATCGGAAGCGGCTTTTAATTAAATATTCTTATCTTTGTCTGCCAATTAAGATAGCACACACGCAATGACGTTCAAGCCCGTATCCATAAATATAAAAAATAAGAGAGCGACTTTCGATTATGAGTTGCTCGACACATATACTGCCGGAATTGTACTGACAGGCACAGAAATTAAATCTATCCGCATGGGGAAAGCCAGTTTGGTAGATACTTTTTGTGTTTTCGAAAACAACGAATTGTGGGTGAAAAACATGTACATTGTCGAGTATTTTTATGGTTCGTACAACAATCACAACTCTCGCCGCGACCGCAAACTACTACTCAACCGCAAGGAACTGAAAAAGATACAAAGGTTGGTAAAAGAAACAGGCTATACCATCGTGCCGCTGAAGCTATACATCAACGAAAAAAGTCTTGCCAAGCTTAATATAGCTGTTGCTCGCGGGAAAAAGATGTACGACAAGCGTCAAAGCCTGAAAGAAAAAGAAGACAAACGCTCGATGGACAGGGCTTTTAAGTTTTAACCGGGTTGTGTTTTTTCGGAGAATTGCCTTATTCGTTCAGTAATAAGACAGAAGGGAGTAGTTTTTCCCAATCTATATTTTTGTCTTTCAGTTTATTCCAACTATTGATACTTACAAGCACCAAGTCTTGTTTCCCTAACGTGTCGGCATCGACAGGAAGGTTTTTATCCCATTCGTGACACAGAGAAGGACTTACTTCCTTTATGTTACGAATGTTCTTTGTGAATTCGAGCGATTCGTCGAGCAGCCCAACTGAGTCCCAAATTGTTATCCGTGCATACGAGTTAATGGCCAACCGTTCCATAAACTGCCCGATAAAAGCATCTCTATTGTCTAAGATAGGGATAAATACATTTTTAATATCCTTCAAGCCCTTATCGTGAAATATACCTACAGGCATATCGCTGTTTGTTAATATGCTGCGAGTGCCTTCGGCAAAAGAACGGGCTTTCGCGACTTTTTTCTTCCCCGCTATCCACGAATAAAAGTGCGTTGGCAGATGCAGTATTTTGTTAGACAGGCTAATGAATTCGCCAAGCAGATTGCCCTTGTATATGGAGATATGCGCACCAAGGAGAATGAAGTCGTATTCATCGCTATTACCCATTTTTATAATCATCATATAGGGGTCGGACGCAATCTTGAAGATTGGTTTTATAGGTTGTTCCAGAAGGGCCGACTCTGCAATGATGGGCTCAAAAATGTCGTGTTCCTCTTTTTCCATATTATATTGATAGAGGTTGTTACCGGGCGAGATATGCACCATATCAACCTCCGATGCGTTATGGCTCCTCTTAACAAAGAAGCTGGCCACGAACATCAGTTTTTTACCGGCTTGCGGGTTGCTGAAGGGAACAAGTATCTTGAATTTCTTCTGTTCGGGCAAAACCTCTTCCTGTGGTTTGTTCCTGAATATTCTGTCAATCAGGTTTAGCAAAGGGCTTGTAAGGAATGTTGTGGCCAGTGCCATAACAACCAGCATGGCAAATATTTCGGGGGTAAGTATCCCAAGGTCGTAGCCTATATTCAGCACCACCAGCTCCATCAAGCCACGGGTATTCATGAGCGCGCCGATAGTCAGGCTCGATTTCCAGTTGAAACCCACAAAACGGGAAGCCAGTGCTCCTCCTATAAACTTGCCAAAGGTGGCTATAAGCACAATAACACCGCATAATGCCCATAAAGAAGGTGTGTTGAGCAGCCCTATCTTTGTGTTAAGCCCTGTATAAACAAAGAAAAGGGGAAGCAAAACCACCATCGATATATCTTCTATCTTGTCTATAAAAAGTTTCCTGAAGTTCATATTTGCCGGCATTATAACCCCTGCCAAAAAAGCCCCGAAAAGCGGGTGGATACCAATAATACTGGTCAGGTATGACGAAAGAAGCAAGACAAGGAAAAAGACCCCGATAACGGGTTTGCTTATAATGTTTTTAGATGTCTGTTGGTCGGCTATTCTTTTCAATAAAGGGCGCACTACCTTAAACATGGCAATGACATATATCACAGCAAAAAGTATCACAAAGAGCGAACTGACAAATGTTCCCGCCTTAGCAATTGCAATAACGGCCGCAAGCAAGCACCATGCCGTGATGTCGTCGACAGCGGCACAGGTTATGACCATCGCACCCAAGGGAGCCTTATTTAAACCACGCTCGTGCACAATGCGGGCAAGCACAGGAAAAGCCGTTATGCTCATGGCAATACCCATAAACAGGGCAAAGGGGACAAAGTACGAGTCGGGATACGTAAAATAAGGATATATGAAGTAAGAAAGAACTATACCTAAGGTAAACAGCAGGGCAATGCAGGTATGACTTATCAGAACAGCATCGTTGATCCTGTGTTTAAGTACCTTTAAATCGAGCTCCATCCCTACGATGAACATAAATAGAACAAGACCTATTTCGCTCAGTAGTTTTATATTACCAATAGAGGATTCCGGAAATATAACTGTCGAAAATTCGGGGAATATCCACCCCAACAAAGAAGGTCCTAGTACGATACCGGCAATAATCTCCCCGATAACTGTTGGCTGCCCTATCTTTTGGCAAACCCAACCAAAAAAACGGACAAAGAAAAGTATAACGATTATCTGTAAAAGCAACAAAGCGGTGGCTCCGGTAGCTTCCGAGACAACATTCTCCAGAAACATACCCCATGCCGAAAAGTGGTTTTTTACTTCAGCCAGTTGTTTATGTATCTGTAAATCGTTCTCGCCTTTTATCAGGACCAGATACATTATCAGACAAAAGATTCCAACAACGGATACATAATATACCAGATTTTTATACTTTTTCATTGTTGCAAATTACATGTTTGATATACAAAGATATATTTTTGCGGGAATTTTTTCAATAAATATACAACTGAAAAGTAGTAAATGGTAAAAGATATATGTTGAAGGAAAAAAATAAAGTGTGGTTAAAGATGCGGGTACTGACAGAAAAATACCCGCAGCCAAGACTGTGTGTAATAAGATGGAAATGTATTTTACTGTTTGGTTATCTTCAAACCTATTTTTTCTACCCCCGAAAGCGGTTCGTCGCGCATTCCGTGTACTACTTTAAATATGTGGTTCCGCTTTTCTTTAAATACCACATTTTGGCTGAAAGGCAAGCTTAATTGGTGTAGATTGCCAAATCCGGCTCCATACCATTTCCCGAACTCGTCGCAGACCAGAAATTGTTTTTCTGTTTTCCGGAAACTGCCTGCTTTCTCTATGTCGTCCGACACGTAGAACCATATATTCTGATATGGATATTGGGTATTCGTAACAAGCTCTACCGACACATCGCAGGGTACTCCCGGTTCTATAAGGGTCGAATCGACGGTAAATACAAGAATCGTGTTTTTAGACCAATTGGCTCCCTGCATAGTATGAAACGAATCGTACACCTCCTTGTTGTTGCAAGAAAAGAAGCTTAGGGCAAGAACAATAAATGCTAAAGCAATTTTAAGATTCCGGACTGATTGAAGGTTTCCCATTGTTATTTTCATTTGCATTACTGTGTGGCGGTCTGTTCCGCTTAAATGTCTTTTTTGGGGGTGAGGTTCGCTCTCCGTCCGTTTTCTGGGCTTCCGACCGTATAGGGTTGTTCTGCTGATTGTTGTTAGGACGGCGATTTTCTCTCCTTGGCTGATTGTCGCCCGATTTGTTATTACGGTTACCCCCTCGGTTCCGGTTGCCGGCATTGCGTTCTCTGCCCTCGTTTGGCTCTGTGGCAGTGTTCCCATTTCCGTTCCCATTCTCGGATTCCGGTTTACGGTTTTCGCCATTCTGGGGTCTTACTCTGTTTTGCTTCTTCCTTTTCTTTTTCAGGTTATCGAAGCGGGTAATACTCTCTTGCGATAGCACATCCAAAGAAGCCACAGGGCCTTCTTCGTTGCGTTCGCCCTCGCGCATGAGGTTTAAAGGACGTTCGCCATGCTTATTCATGCGGATAATGTCAAAAACTCGATCCTTATCTATTGTAACCAAGTTGGATGCCAAACGCTTGTCGGTCGAGTAGGTCATCATACCCGAAAGGATATCTGTTTTGAAATGGAAATAAGATGCGTCTTTGGTTTCCAGAACAACCTCGCGCGATGGTAGTTTTCGTTGCGCCTCTACATACACATCTACTTCGTAGTTCAAGCAGCATTTAAGTTTACCGCACTGTCCGGCAAGCTTTTGCGGATTGAGCGATATGTCCTGAAAACGGGCTGCCGAAGTAGATACCGAAACAAAACTTGATACCGAAGCCGAGCAGCACAACTCACGCCCGCATGGGCCTATACCACCCACCCGGCCAGCTTCCTGACGGGCTCCGATTTGTTTCATCTCTATCTTTACTTTGAACTTCTCGGCATATACCTTTATCAGTTGGCGGAAGTCTACCCGTTCGTCGGCTATATAGTAAAATATGGCTTTGTTACCATCGCCTTGATATTCCACATCGCTTATCTTCATATGCAAGCCCAGCTCTTCGGCTATTTCGCGCGCGCGGAGCATGGTTTTATGTTCCAGAGAGCGGGCTATCTGGGCTTTCTCTATATCGGTAGGTTTGGCTATACGGTACACCCGTTTTTGTTCGCCTTGCGGAGTGCGGTAGTTGGCTTTTTTCATTTGCAGCAAAACAAGCTTGCCTGTCATTGTTACTTCGCCTATATCGTGCCCCGGAGTTGCTTCAACAGCCACAATGTCGCCCTTGTTCAAATCCAGATTGTTACTGTTCAGGTAATATCCCTTGCGGGTATTTTTGAATTGTACTTCTATCATCTGCGTGCTTTTCAGGGATTCGGGCATATCCTCAAGCCAGTCGTAAACCTCCAGTTTGTTTTTTCCTGAACAGCAGCATTTTTTTGTAGCGCTTTTTGCGCAATTGTCGCACTTATCGCTATTAGTGCTGGTTGTTGCACAACTGTTGCCTGTTTTGCAATCACATTCCCCTTCCGCATTCTTGCCACAAGTGCATTGGGTGTTTGCGTTGGCGGGAGGAGTAGTGGCAATAACAGGTTCAACTTTCATTGCCGACTCTTTGATATCGACTGTCGCTTTTGTGGTTTCCCTATCGCCATTGGTGGAAGAGGGTGTTTCCCCATAACCATCGGACGATGGAGTTATTTTGTTGTTATCTATATTATTATCTTCTATATTCATCGTTTTTATGTTGTTTGCCTTGAGTAGTTTTTCAGGCATATTCTTTTTGCGATAATCAATTGATCTGCTAATTTACTATTTTTTTTATTAGCATATTACAATTTATGAGTTGTTTACCTTTTCAATAACATTGTAACCTTGAGGCACAGGTCGAAAAAAACCATTTTAGCATTCACGTTTTGTTCTATGTGTTTTTGTGCTAAAGCAAGTTCGTCCGAAAAATCTATGATGTTCCGTTCGTTGATAAACGGGGCAAAGCGTATACCGAAATCAGCCTCTTCGTTATTCAGGTAAACCATCTCCGGTTGTTTCAGATTGCTGACAAAATATTCACGCACCATACGCTGGCAATATATCAGAAAGTTTTTTTGCCTTTCACGTCCTATACCGGCCAGTTCGTTTGCTATGTTTTTAATCTCTTTTATTTTACGGGCGTACGATGAGCGCATCATCATTACAAACAGGTTGAAAAAAAACTTATGTTCTTCGTTCAACCCGATAGTTTCCATCGCTTTCAGATAGCTGCCGTTTGCGATGTGTGCCACCGAAGCGGCATCTGTGTCCGATATGTTGTACTGGCTTTGCAGGGCAAGCAGCATTTCCGATTCGGGTAGCGGGTTTATGTTTACACGTTGGCAGCGCGATTGTATTGTAGTCAGAACACTGTCGGGCGAATCTGAAACCAAAAGGAAGAGCGTTTGTCCTATCGGTTCTTCAATTATCTTCAATAGCTTGTTGGCGCAAACTTCGTGCATTCTTTCGGGAAGCCATATAATAAGAACCTTGTATTTGGCTTCGTATGTCTTCAGGCTTAGTTTCCGGTTTATTTCTTCGCTTTCGCGTGCGTATATCAGCCCTTGCGCATTATCGGCTCCTATATGGGCTAACCACTGGCTCAGATTGAAATAAACGTTTTCCGAAAAAAAATCTCTCCACTGGGCAATATAGTCATCGCAGATTTCTTTTTTTTCTTTCTTTACGATAGGAAACACAAAGTGCAGGTCGGGATGTGCCAATTTGCCGTATTTTACGCACGATGCGCACTTGCCGCAGCTTTCGCCATCGGCAGGGTCGAGGCAGTTAAGATATTGAGCATAAGCCAAAGCTAAAGGTAGCTTGCCGATACCTTCGGGGCCGGAAAACATTTGGGCATGGGGCACAAAGCCTTCACCGGCAGACTTTACAAGCCTTGCTTTCACTTCCTGATGGCCTATTATATCTTTAAAAAACACCTTAACCTGTCTTTATTCTCTTAGTAAACTTCTTTGGCTATACGGCGTATGCTTTCGGATGCCATTAGCGAATAGAAATGGATGCTTGGCACTCCTTTGGCAATCAGTTCGCGGCATTGTTTTATTCCCCATTCCACACCAACTTCTTTTGCGGCATTGTCGTCTTTGCATTTAGCCAATTCGCAGGCCAATTCTTCCGGTATTTCCGACCGGAATATACGGGGTAGAACTGTTAGCTGATTGGTCAGTACAATGGGTTTTACGCCCGGTATGATAGGTATGGTTATACCTTCGGCACGACAACGGTCTACAAACGAGAAATACTTATTGTTGTCGAAAAACATCTGTGTAACCACATATTCGGCACCCAAATCCTGCTTCATTTTCAGATAACGAAGGTCCGACTCGAAGTTTGGTGCTTCTTCGTGCTTTTCCGGATAACAAGCCATACCGTACGAAAAAGGCGTTTCGAATTTTTCGAACACAGAGCCATCTTCGGCAATGCCTTCGTTAAATTGGTTTACCTGAACCTGTAAGTCGGTTGCATACATATTCTGATTCCCTTTCAGCTGATCGGTATCGAGTTTGTTAGAGTCGCCACGCAGCAACAAAAGGTTATGTACGCCAAGGAAATTCAAGTCGATCAGGGCATATTCCGTTTCTTCGCGCGTGAATCCTTTGCATATAACATGGGGGATGGCCATCACATCGTATTTGTTCTGTATGGCTGCTGCTACCGCTACTGTTCCGGGGCGCTTGCGGACGTTTACTTTCAGTATTTTTCCGTCAACTTCTTTATATACGTTTTCGCTATGGTGCGTTGTTATATTTATGTATTGAGGGTCGAACTCCATCAACCGGTCTATAATGCCATATACCTTTTGTATATCGTTCCCTTTAAGCGGCGGCAGTATCTCGAACGAGAAGGCCGTTTTCTTATGTTTATTTATTAATTCGGTAACTGTTTCTTTTGTCATTGTATAAACTGTTTATTCTCTCACGCTAATATGTGTATATTGCGGATATATCGTTATTTAAAGAAAAATCTGTATATATCGTTCCCGTTTGCATAAATGAGCAGGGCAAAAAGCAGGAACATACCCACCATCTGCGCATACTCCATAAATTTTTCGTTAGGCTTACGGCGGCTAACGACCTCATATAGCAAGAACATGACGTGTCCGCCATCCAAAGCAGGGATAGGAAGAATATTCATCACGGCAAGTATTATGGACAGGAAGGCTGTCATAAACCAAAAGGCTTGCCAGTCCCATGTTGCAGGAAACAGTCCTCCGATTGCCCCAAAACCACCCAGATTAGAAGCCCCTTCTTTCGTGAACACGAATCTGAACTGTGCTATATACCCTTCCAGTGTTTCTTTGGCAAGATTCAATCCGGCCGGAATAGAAGCAAAGAAACCGAAATTGTCGTGATGGAAATCGGAAGGGCTAACAAAAGGCGCGGTAAAGCCCAGTGTACCTGTACTATCTACATAAGCCGTTGTTTCGTAACACGAATCGTCTCTGTAATATTCGAGTTTTATGTTCTTTCCGGCATTTTCGCCAACCATTGTACGCATATGGGCAAACGAGATTACATCTTTTCCGTTTAGCGTTACAATACTATCGCCTTTCCGAAGCCCGCATTTTTGAGCGTTACTACCCGTAACCACGCTATCTATCACAGCTGGCATCTTGGGCATGTATCCCAATTTTTTTGATGCGATAAGTTTATCCGAAAAATCATCGGGTAGGGATATTTCTTTTTGTTCACCACCACGTTCCACAACAACTGTTTTGGCCTCGGCAAAGCTCATGTATGTATTCATGTCGAGTGTTTTATCCATACGCATTTTCAGTTCTTTTCCGTCGGCACTTATTATTTTGTCGCCATCCTGAAATCCCGCACTTTTTGCTACATCCGAAAACTCCATGCCGTGTTTTATATCCTTGAACGACACATAGCTATCGCCCCACGAAAACATAATCATAGAATAGATGAAAATAGCCAACAATACGTTGAAGGTGACACCTCCCACCATCACCAACAGGCGTTGCCATGCAGGTTTTGACCGAAACTCCCACGGTTGAGGGGGTTGTTGCATCTGTTCCTTATCCATCGACTCGTCTATCATCCCCGATATTTTCACATATCCACCCAATGGAAGCCATCCTATGCCGTATTCGGTTTCGCTGTTTTTGGGTTTGAATTTGAACAGAGAAAAGCCCGGATTAAAAAACAAGTAGAATTTCTCGACCCTTATCTTGAAGAGGCGGGCAAACATAAAATGCCCGAACTCGTGAACTATCACCAGAATTGATAAACTGAGTATTAACTGTAATGCTTTTATTAAAAAAGTTTCCATTCGTTGTTTATATAATGAATAAATTTTGTTTTCAGATTAAATCGGCAGCTATTCGCCGTGCTTCGGCGTTTGTTGCTACATAGTCTTCGTATGTGGGGCTTTGTATAAATGCCGTACGAGACATTGTTTGTTCTATCACTTTGCTCATGTGGTAAAAACCTATCTTTTCTTTCAGGAAGGCATCTACAACAATTTCGTTGGCCGCATTCAGCGTGCAGGGCATATTGCCGCCTTTGTGTGCTGCATGGAAGGCATATGCCAGATTTGGGAAACGCTCCATATCCGGCTCCTCGAAAGTCATGGTTTGCAGCTTGAATAAATCGAGCCTCTCGAAGTTCGATTTAAAACGGTGCGGATAAGAAAACGCGTACTGTATAGGCAGGCGCATATCGGGTAGCCCCATCTGTGCCATAACAGACGAATCTTCGAACTGCACCATAGAATGGATTATAGACTGCGGATGCACCACAACCTGTATTTGCTCCGGAGTTAAGCCAAACAACCATTTGGCTTCTATCATCTCAAAGCCCTTGTTGATGAGGGTTGCCGAGTCGATAGTTATTTTCGCGCCCATATCCCAGTTAGGGTGTTTCAAGGCTTCATGTTTTGTTACATGTGCCAGTTCTTGTTTCGACAGTTTACGGAAAGGCCCTCCCGATGCTGTGAGCAATATTTTTTCGATAGGGCTTACCTCGCCTGTCAGACATTGAAATATAGCCGAATGTTCGGAATCGACAGGTAGTATAGGTACTTTATTCTCCATAGCCAAAGCCGTAATCAGCTCTCCGGCTACAACCAAAGTTTCCTTATTGGCCAGCGCAATAGGCTTTTTTGCTTTAATGGCGGCTATGGTAGGCGCTAAGCCTGCATATCCAACCATTGCTGTCAACACCATATCAATGGGGGATTCCTGCACCACTTGCGCAATGGCATCGGCTCCTGCCCAGACTTTTATAGGAAGATTGGACAGAGCATCTTTCAAGGCGCTGTATTTGGCTTCGTTGGCAATGACAACAACTTCGGGCTGAAACTCGCGAGCTTGTTTTATCAGCAAATCCAAACTGTTATTGGCAGTAAGGGCATAAACCTCAAACTTATCGGAATGCTGTCTGACAACATCCAAAGCCTGAGTTCCGATAGAGCCTGTCGATCCTAAGATTGCTATTTTACGTTTCATAAAGTTTTCTCTCTTAAAAAGAAATATAATTTTCGGGGTTAACAGGGCTTCCCTTATACCACAGTTCAAAATATAAACTTGCTTTGCTGTGGGTATCGTCCACCTGTCCTACTATGGCAACAGCTTCGCCGGTACGAATACGGTCGCCCGCGCGCTTCAGCAACAATGCGTTGTTTTTATAGATAGAAACAAAACCGTTTTTGTGTTGAATCTGAATTACATATCCTGCCCCGGCCTCATATCCCGCAAAAATAACCGTCCCCTCGAGGGTTGCCAAAACGCTTTCCTTGGGAGCCGTAACCATGTCTATTCCATAGTGTCTGTCGGTGGGATTGAACCGGTGCAGAATCAAGCCTTTTACAGGAGGGAAAAACGTTAGCCCTTCAACAGACGACATTGTAGCGGAAGGAACCGACGAAAGGTTATATTTTTCAGATTCTTCAAACTCTTCGTTATACTTCTTTTCCACATCCGTAGCGTACAGCAAATCGTAGTTGCCCAACACATGGGTAGAGTCGGTTACCGACAGAACAGAGTCGGCAATAACTTTGCCTTCGAGGGCAAGTTTTAAATTACTCAGATAAGCGGTTTGGTATTGCATCTGACGTTCGAGCGAATCAATCTTTATGGCCGAACGAACAGCCTCTTCCCGTATTTCGGAATCCAAGTATCCGGGTAAATAGTTGCGTATGGGGGTAGATACAATAATCACCGAAGTAAGTGCTATCAATAAAAAAGCGAAAGCAAACACAACCGTAGCGCCCGAAAACCACGAAACCCGTATTTTCCATACTTCCGAAAGCGTATTTTCGTTTATTATAGAGACTTTATACTTAAAGTGTATACGCCGCCAAAAATCGTGTTTCTTTTTTTTATCTCTTTTTCTATTCATCCGATAGAACTAAGCATAATCGTTTTAATATAACCAAAACAAAAGAGGGTACCCCCTATAAATAGCAATAAGCATGCAAATTTAAGAAAAAAGAATTGAGATAAGGCAGTGCCAATTGAAACATATTGATAAAATAACCAAAAATTAAGATAAACAGAGTATTATGCAGAAATAAAGATAGTTGAGGCAACAGTGAATAAATTAAAAATAAAAAAGTAGGCTAAAAACAGACTTGATATCATTTTTTTGGCTATTTTTGCAGCCTGCTTTTTTGTGAAATTGTTTGGAAAGAACAGGAAATGTTTTACAAAATGCAGTTATAACTAAAAATACATTAGTTTTGTTATAACATTGAATATGAATCTATTAAGAGATAAATTGTTTAGGTATGATGCTGCGCGGAAAGCCAGAGCAGCGGGTATCTATCCTTACTTCCGAGAGATAGAAAGCGACCAAGACACCGAAGTTACCATAAATGGAAAGAGAGTGTTGATGTTCGGTTCTAATGCGTACCTTGGTTTAACCAATCACCCTAAAGTTAAAGAAGCGTCAATCCAAGCCATTAAAAAATATGGTACAGGCATGGCCGGCTCTCGTTTTCTGAACGGAACCCTTGATATCCATACCGAGCTTGAACACAAACTCGCCGACTTCACCGGAAAAGAAGGAGCAATTGTTTATTCCACAGGATTTAATGTGAATCAAGGAGTTGTGGGGTGTATCACCGGACGGGAAGATTATATTATTTGGGACGAACTTGACCATGCTTCTATCATTGAAGGAAACAGGGCATCGTTGTCTAATAAATTTAAATTCAAGCATAACGATATGGAGTCGCTCGAAAAGCAGCTCCAAAAATGCGAAGAAGGAAAAGTAAAGCTGATAGTTGTTGACGGTGTATTCAGTATGGAAGGCGATGTTATTAACCTGCCCGAAGTAGTGAAGCTTGCCCGTAAATACCAAGCTAATATAATGATTGATGAAGCTCACGGAATAGGCGTCATGGGGCGTGACTATAACGGAAAGGGTGTTCACGATTATTATGGCTTGACCGACGAAGTCGATTTGATTATGGGCACATTCAGCAAATCGTTGGCATCCATTGGTGGATTTATAGCCGGCGATAGTGCTGCCATTGACTATCTACGCCATAACTCCCGCCCATATATATTCAGTGCAAGTATTACTCCCGGAGCCACTGCCGCTGCAAGCACCGCCCTTGATATATTGAAAGCCGAACCCGAACGGGTAAAAGCTTTGTGGGATATTACCCATTACGCCCTTGAAGGCTTCCGCCAGATGGGTTGTGAAATAGGACATACTTCTACACCTATTATTCCTCTTTTTATACGTGATAATGAAAAAACATTCCTTATCACCAAAATGTTGTTCGATGCAGGTGTGTTTGTGAATCCGGTGGTTTCGCCCGGTGTTGCCCCAAACGATACATTGATACGTTTTTCGTTGATGGCAACGCATACCAAAGAGCAGGTAGATCATGCCCTTGAAAGCATCCATTCTGTATTCAGAAAAATGGAAGTGTTACCTAATGTGATGGTAAAATAAAAAAAAGCTATTGGTAAATTAAAGCCTGATTTATAATAAATAAGCCCTCTAATCGTTTAAGTTTTTAGAGGGTTTTTGTTTTTTAGTATAAAAGTGTATATCCGGATGAAACGTTTGCTCATTCTTACTGTTTTTCTTTATTCATTCTTGTTTTCTCATGCTCAATACAGTTTGCAGACGCCAAGTGGTTCGTCGTACATCGAAGATGTGCAGGACATGAGGATAGGAATGGTAACATCTCTGTCGGGAGCTTATCTTGTATATTCGAGTAGTGCTACAACTGTGGAGTTTTATAAGTACGACGAGTTTGGGGCTACTCTGCCTGTTCCATCGTCCGATATACAAACTTCGCAAAGCGGCAATACAACAACGTATCATGTTTATAATCTTGAAGACAGTAAAGGATATTATGCCAAAGCAGACCTGATAACAGAAAAAGCTATCTGGATAATTGATTATCTGCAGCATAAACCCATACTGCACTCTATTTCGGCTAAGTCAGATTCGGACGATGAAGACAAGTGTTATTATCTGAAACTATTAATAAACAAAGACGACCGTCTTTTCTATTATACACCCTCAAGAACGCAGAAAGAACTGGGTCGTAAATACACAATCAGCTACGATGACCTGAAATGGGACGGGAACACAAATTCGTTTATCACTCAAATTAATTCTACAACCAAGGAGATAGGCGTTGAAACAAACATCAGCCAACCTTTAAAGAATACCATTTTTACCCTTTCGGGCGATCATTTTGCCGAAAAGTTGAATCTGTCTCCCTCTTCTGTTAGTTCCGAGGTATACACGGCGATAGCCACCGAGGCTCATATAGAAATGGAAATAGACTCTACACAAATTTCAAACAATGCAGGCGATTCTGATATTTACCCTGCTCCGTTTGAAGTGGAACTTTACGGACATGGAAACGAACCAACAACCACGTATTATACTTGGTTTATTTATAACGAAAAGGTAGATCCAGACAACTATATGCTTCGTTACACCGATAAAAATATAACGTATACATTTACGGCAGCAGGCAATTATCGTATTATTCTCGAAACGGCCAGCGAAGGTTCGGCATGTGTCAGCACCGATTCTATAAAATTCTCTATATCGGAATCGAGACTCGATGTCCCCAACTTTTTTACGCCCGATGCCTCGCCCGGTGTGAATGACGAATTTAAGGTGGTACACCGTTCGTTGCTTAAATTTAAATGTACCATATTTAACCGATGGGGAAACAAGTTGTATGAGTTTTCAGACCCCGATAAAGGATGGGACGGCAAATACAAAGGTAAGTTTGTAGACACAGGGGTGTATTTCTATGTTATAGAAGCCCTTGGAGCTGATGGCAAAAAGTATAAGAAAGCTGGAGATATAAATATTCTGCGGAGTAAATAAGGGATGAATCTTGTTGAAATAACCATTCAATAAAACTTACTTCTATAAAATAAAATTGTTCCCTGTTCAATAATTAAGAAACAAAATAGGCTGCTCCATTCGGGGCAGCCCATTTTATCGTATAAGTTTCAATTCAACTTTGTATTGAAGTTTTTTATTTTTTCACAACTTTTGTTTTAGTACCGTTTACGTCAACAATGTAAACTCCGGAAGCGAATCCTGATATATCAACTTGCTTAGCTGTTGTTTGTAGCATCACGATTCCCTGCATGTTGAAGATAGATACTTTCACGTCTTCTGGAGTATTTATGTTAAGTATGCCTGCTGTTGGGTTAGGGAATACCGAAACAGTAATGCTTTTGTCTTCATTATCAATACTTAGAAGCTGGTGTTCCGAATAAAAATATGTTTGAGTATCAGCGGTAATGAAGTTTGCTAAATCTTTACCTAAAGAGCCATTTCCTGCATAATTGTAGTTTGCAAGTAGTTTATAATCGGAAGCGTATCCAAATGGAAGAATCATATCCGATATATGCACATTATAATCAATGTCGTCTCCTAAGCCCCAATCGGCAGCCCAATCGTCACCTACAGCCCAAAGGAAAGCATATTTTCTGTTTCTTTCACCGTTTGAATCGTATTGAGATACAAAATGGTTAAATTCTAACCAACCTCCATCTATATGCCCTAAATAGGATGTTTGTTCTAATAGTCGATTTGGATTGTCTGACTCAGTATCGAAAGTGTACACATTCCAATGGTCTTCTGCCCCATTTTTTCCAAAAACTTTTTGCTCTACTTCATTCCCGTATTCATCATATACATAAAAGTATTCGAAATCAGACACAAAGTTAGTGCCAGTCATAGACGAAGATTCTTTCATATATACTTCTCTGTCCATAGAGTCGTATTTAATAGCAAGAGTTTTGGTATGTGTAAGTACGTCAGGGTTATCTATATCTAAAACCATGCGACAGGTTCTAACTGATAGAATACTATCGTTAGTCAAATCAGTCCAAGTTGTTTCGTATACAGTTCTTGGAATCCATTTGTCGCCTATAAGGTTGCTGTGAGTTTGGTGAATTTCTCTGCTTAAGTTGTTGTAGGTCAATACTACATCGCTGTTATATAATGGGTCTCCTCCCCATTCAGACGGTACATTTCCGTTCCAATCTTGATTTGTTTTGTTCCAGAATTCTGTAAGTTCTCGTGTAACAACCCCGTTTTCGTAAGTCATCGTAAATCTCATATCGTCAATCCACTCTTTTGTGGTATAGCTCCACACTTTCTTTCCATAAGTAAGTTGATGTCCATCAGGTAGATATGAAGCTGTTTCATATTTACTCCCCATCCAGTCGGCACCATCCCATGAATAAAACTCATTTAGAGTAACGTTGTTGTATTCATCAAATTCTACTATAAATTTTTCACTGGGATCCCAGCCTTCACCATTCCACATGAATTTTTCTTCGTAAGTTATATTACCAAAATGGTCAAAGATTCTACCGCTTAGTTTTTCTAAAGGCATCCAATTGTCACCGTCAAGCATAGAGACAACCCAACCAATCTCGTTGCCGTTTTCGTCATATATCCACTCTGTTTTTAGGCCTTCTGTTCCATATGGAGTAAAATTGTATGCAATTTGTGAAATCAGATATCCGGGATCGCCATCGGCATAAGCGAACTCTTGTTCTTGTATTTTATTTAATACTGACAAATCCGTATTCCATTCATAGGTAATCTGTTTAGCAAGAAAATCCCTGTCGTTGTAATAGAACTCGGTATGCTCTTTTGTAATGCCTTCGAATGTTACTTTAGATACACTATCAAGGCGGTATTTAGTTAAATCAGAGGTTGTTTTTTCCGCTTTTAGGTGCAGTTTAGTATCAAATTTGTTATCCGCTTTGATTGTTTTCAAGACAGGTAATTCGTTTCTTGTTTTTTGTGCTTTAGTAAAAGCTGACTCCTTTACCGGATTTTCATTAGATAGATTTTTCTTTAAAAATCCTGTTCCGGCATAAGAACTGGCCGAAACACACAAACATAAGAGTAAAATAAGTTTTTTCATTCTTTTCTCGTTTTAAGTAGTGTTAGATAAATAATTAAGTTATTTGTTTTATTTTTGAAACCCGAGTAAAAATTCCTTAGGTCCCTACGCAAAGATAAAGTTCGCATCAATAATAACAAATATTTTTTATATAAAATAAAAGTTATTGTTTGTTAAGTGTGCTTATTCATTTGCATATTGTCTTTTTATCATGCCTATATGTATTATAATATATATGATATTATGTAAATTCATGATAATGTGAAAGTGTCTTTAGTCTGTATTTAACGGCTAAAATAAAAGTTACAATGAAAAAAGAGTTCCGAAAAGACGAAACTGTATCAATAAAATCAAACTTCGCCCATTGTCGTTTTTTTAGAGATGGAACTTAAATCTTTGAGCGTTTTCGGGCAAAAATAACTTTTATTACCTTTGGCTTTTTAAACGAAAATAAGCGGTAATCAAGATGCGCGATATAGGCAACAGCACAGCGATACAAAATATGTTGCACCATTTTAAGGTGTCGACAGATGATTTACAAAAGGTTATAAGCGAAGCTCTTTCCAAAGGGGGAGATTATGCCGATCTTTTTTTTGAACATACTTTCAGCAATAATATAAGTTTGAGGGACGGAGAGGTAAACCGGGCTTCGTCGAACATAGATTATGGAGTAGGAATACGTGTCGTTATTGGCGACCAGACAGGATATGCCTATGTGGAAAATACACGCCTTGACGATATGCTCCGAGCTGCCCGAACGGCGGCAGGTATAGCCAACATGCCGAAAGAACAAAATCCTATAAATGTAACCCCTTTAACGTTCAACAATTATTATAAGATCCGGAAAGAATGGCCGGATGTTTCGGTTGAAGACAAGAAGCGGTTTGTACAGCAGCTCAACGACCGTGTTTTTGATTTAGACCGACGTGTGGTGAAAGCTTCTGTCAGTCTGACAGATTCGACTTCATACGTATTATTCTTCAATTCGCAGGGAGTTTTATCGTCCGATTATCGCCCTATGGGCATTCTTGCCGTATCCTGTACGATGGAACAGAACGGTAGTTTGGAGAGTGGTTATGCTTCGCGAGCCTATCGGAAAGGATTTGAATTCTTGACGCTCCATCTTATAGAAACACTTGCCCACGAAGCGGTTGCGCAAACCTCGCTCATGTTTGAGGCCATAAAACCTAAAGGAGGCGAAATGCCTGTTGTGATGGGAGCCGGAGGGTCGGGCATTCTGTTGCACGAAGCGATAGGGCATGCTTTTGAAGCCGATTTCAATCGGAAGAATGTTTCTATATTTTCAGATCAATTAGGCAAACAGGTGTGCAACCCGCATATAAATGTAGTGGACGACGGGACGGTCGAAAACGCCCGAGGGGCAATAAACGTTGATGACGAAGGTGTTGCCGGTCAAAAAACATATATAGTAAAAGATGGTGTCTTGGAAAGCTATCTTCACGACCGTATCAGTGCCCGCCATTACGGAGTGCAATCTACGGGAAACGGGCGGCGTCAATCGTTCCGCTACACACCTTTGCCACGTATGAGGGTGACGTATATGGAGTCGGGCAACGTGCCGGAGGAAGATATGATAAAGAGTGTGGAGTATGGCGTATATGTCGATAACTTCACTAACGGACAGGTACAAATCGGGGCGGGCGATTTTACTTTCTTCGTGAAATCGGGCTACCTGATAGAAAAAGGAAAACTTACTCAACCTATAAAAGATATAAATATAATAGGTAACGGGCCGCAAGCCCTTGCCGATATAACGATGGTGGGCAATAACCTGAAAATTGACGAAGGAGCTTGGACCTGCGGAAAGGATGGGCAAAGCGTTCCCGTAGGGCAAGGACTACCATCGGTGTTGGTCAGTAAGCTCACCGTTGGCGGGGAATAAATATAAAACTAAAAATACTAATTTTATAACGTCTTGATTTATGAAAAGAATAATCTTTACTCTTATTGTATTGCTTGGTGGTATGTCTACTTATTCACAAGAATTGCAATTACACTTCGATCCACGTCATGGCCTGCATAGCGATGTTGCTCCCCGCAATTACCTGACAGCTACTTTTCAGATGTTCAAGCCTGACAAATGGGGCTCAACATTCATGTTTGTAGACTTAGACTTTAATCAAAGCCGTGGAAACATAGGTTTGGCTTATATGGAAATTGCCCGTAACTTCAATTTAGGGAAAAGCCCTATCAAAGCACATATAGAGTATAATGGCGGACTTGTGTTGGGCGAAAATACATCGGGATTTTCCGTGCCAAATGCTTATCTGGTGGGAGCCTCGTTTGTTCATGCCTTCAGCAAGGATTTGTTTTTTGAAACATATCTGGCTTATAAATACAATGCTTTCAATAAAGTAAGTAACGATGTACAGTGGACAGGTACATATACCGCTAACCTGTGCCAAGGCAAGGTTACCCTCACAGGATTTGTGGATGTATGGACCGAAAATAAAAACCGTGATACAGGCAAAGGGGGTAAAAAAGTTGTTTTATTGACAGAACCCCAGTTCTGGTATAACTACAATAAACACTTATCGGTGGGAACAGAGATAGAGATCAGCAATAATTTCTATTCGCACTACGATAACAAGGTGTACGTTTGTCCAACGTTGGCCGCTAAATGGACGTTTTAAGAAATAGAGATAAATATTTTAAACTATGTTAGATAAATATTTTAAACTGACCGAAAATCGGACAACTATCCGCAAAGAGTTTGTGGCTGGTCTCATTACTTTCCTTACCATGTCGTACGTACTGATTGTGAATCCGAGTATCCTCGGTGCAACGGGTATGGACACAGGAGCCTTGTTTACGGCCACGGCATTGGCCACTGTTATAGCTACCCTGTTGATGGCTTTGCTGGCAAAATTGCCGATAGCTCAGGCGCCCGGTATGGGGTTGAATAGCTTTTTTGCGTTTTCGGTAGTGTTGGGTATGGGTTATACTTGGCAGTTTGCTCTTACGGCAGTGTTTATAGAAGGTATTATTTTTATATTACTTACAATGTTCAATGTCAGGGAACTGATAGTAAAAAGCATTCCTAAGGTAATAAAAGATGCTATCCCGATTGGTATAGGGCTTTTTATCACGTTGATAGGTCTGAAAAACGCCGGTATAATTGTTGCTAATCCGGCAACATTGGTGGGGCTTGGCGATTTTTCGCAACATAGCATCTGGATAGCCCTTTTGGGCTTAGTTGTGACGGCGGTTTTATACGTTCGCAATGTAAATGGTGCAATACTGGTAGGTATTATCTTTGCTACCGTTTTTGGCTTCGTGTTGGGCGACGTTGCTCTGCCAAGCGGATCTATTGTTAGTTTACCTCCATCGGTGGAGCCAATATTCGGAAAAGCCATAGAACCGATGCTTACAGCTGAGGGGTGGAGTAAGATATTCTCGCTCGACATGTTGATTGTAGTCTTTACATTCTTGTTTGTCAATTTGTTCGATACTGTTGGTACGCTTATTGGCGTGGTTTCGAAAATCGGGTTGACCGACGAAGAAGGCAACTTCCCTCAAATGAAAAAAGCCTTGTTTTCGGATGCTCTTGGAACAACATTCGGCGCAATATTGGGCACGAGTACCATTACCTCCTACGTAGAAAGTGCCTCTGGTGTAGCTTATGGCGGGCGTACAGGACTGACGGCGGTTAGCACAGCTTTGTTTTTTGCTTTGGCTTTGTTTTTTGCACCGTTGTTTTTGATGGTTCCTGCTGCCGCAACTGCTCCGGCACTGATTATTGTAGGGTTATTCATGGTTTCGTCGGTTGGTAAAATTAACTTCAACGACATGAGCGAAGGCTTACCTGCGTTCATAACAATGGTTTTTATGCCTTTCACATACAGCATTGCCGAGGGTATAGTTTTTGGTATGTTGAGTTTTACATTCATAAAACTGTTTTCGGGAAAAGCCAAAGATGTTTCGGTAACGGTTTACGTGGTGTCCGTTCTTTTTGCCTTGAAGATAGTTTTGGATGCCTTGCATTTGATAGGATAAAATTTTAAGAGAGAAAGTCAATGATAGAAAATAAGCATAAAGAGATAGCCCGATGGGCAATGGAATTCGCGTTGAAAAACGGCTGCAATGCCTCGCGTGTATCGGTGGTTACAGGGCAAAACAATTCTATTGAATACCGCAACACCCAGTTGGATAAACTGCAACAGAGTTCCGAAAACAAACTGTTCATAGAGTTTTTTGTGAATGGACGGTATGGCTCATTTTCTACAAACAGGATTGAGAAAGCGGAGTTGGAAATGTCGATCAAAAACGGTATTGCGTCGACCCGCTTTCTTGCAGAAGATATTTTCAGGCAGTTGCCCCATTCGGATAGGTACTATAAAGCCACGAAAGACGATGATTTAGATTTGTTTGATGCTTCGTACTACGATTATACAATAGATCAGAAACTGGATTTGGCTCGTGCTACGGTCGAAGAAGTATATCAGACCGACAGCCGCATTGTATCCGTCATGGCAAGTTTTGACGATGGCTGTGGCTCGGAGTATTTTGTTGCCAGTAATGGTTTTGAAGGAGAGAGCCGCGATTCGGCTTTTAGCCTCACAGCCGAAGTTGCCCTGAAAACAGAAAGCGATGCCCGTCCCGAATCGTATTGGTACGACAGCCGCGTTTATTTCTCTGATTTACAAAAGTCGGGTATTGCAAAAAAAGCATTGGGACGGGCGATACGAAAAATAGGACAAAAGAAGATAAAATCGGGGCGATACACTATGTTGCTCGACAATACTGTTTCATTGAGGCTTTTTGCTCCGCTTGTTTCGGCTATGTATGGATCGGCTTTGCAACAAAAAAGTTCTTTCCTTATAAACAGGCTTGGCCAACAGGTGGTATCGGACAAGTTGACTGTGATTGACGATCCTCATATCCACCGTGCTTTTGGGTCTCGCTGGTTTGATGGAGAAGGTGTTGCCACGAAGCGGCAAACAATCATAAACAAAGGAGTTTTGGATATGTATTTTATTGACACATATCACTCCCTGAAAATGAATACCGAACCCACCATATCATCGCCGTCGGTAATATCTGCCGAATTGGGAACCCGCAACTTTACGGAACTGTTGCAGTCGCTCAACAAAGGGATATGGATCACAGGTTTTAACGGGGGAAATACAAACTCTACCACGGGCGATTTTTCTTTTGGAATAGAAGGTTACTTGGTGGAAAACGGTGTAGCCACACAGCCTGTGAGCGAAATGAATATCACTGGAAATATGTTGCAGTTGTGGCAAAACCTGATGGAGATAGGTTGCGACCCGCGCGATAACTCTTCGTGGCGGTTCCCGTCTATGGTTTTTGATGATATTAATTTCAGCGGGCTGTAAATAATCTGCTGTTTTGGATTTAAGCACCACCATTTTTGGCATTGTTACCCGTAGAAATCAGATCATACTTGTTACAATCTTGATAACGCCTTCAACCCACGGTTCGGTACTATTCAATCCGGGAACGAACTGAAAGTCTTCTCCGCCATGTTTCATAAATATCTCGCGGGCGTTTATGTCTACATCAAACAACGACTCCAGATTGTCGGCCGGAAAACCTGCTGTAAGGACTATAATTTTTTTTGCGCCCAACGATGGCAAAGTGCGCATAGTTTCGTCTAAGCCCGGCTTGAGCCATTTATTGCCTATTGCCGATGAGTACAGAATCCGGTTTTTTTTAACGTCTAACTCTAACTCCTTACTTACCAGTCGGATAGTTTCTTTTATCTGATAAACGTAATCGAAGGCCTTGCCTTTGTGCCAAGCGGCGTCTACGTGTGCAAGGGGTAGGCTGTGAAAACTGAATATCAATCGGTCGTACTCCTTACGGACGAAAGGGCGTAAACTTTCGGCCAATGCCTTTATGTATCCGATATGATTGTAAAAAGGCTCTGCTATCTTTAGTTTGAATGGGCGGGGTTGTTTATAAAAATGTTTGGCAACCTCATCAACAGTTGTTTGGTACGACGACTGTGCGTAATGAGGAAACATCGGGACTACCACCACTTCGTGCAGTGTACTGCATTTCTCCTCCAAGAGGTCTAAGGCCAAAGATACATCGGGCATACCATACCGCATAGCATATACAACGGGCAAGCCGGAACTTTCTTCTACTTTTTTTGCCAGATTTTGAGTATGCAAAATAAGAGGAGAAGCGAAAGGCTCTTTGTTCCAGATAAGCGAATAGTGCGCCGCCGATTTGGGAGCTCGCACCGGTGCTATTATTCTTTTAGCCAAAATAGGCCTGAACCAATCGGGTACGGCAGACATAAGCATCGGGTCGGAGAGCATTGTCCCGATAAACTCTTCCACGTCTTTTTTGTTGGGACTGTTGGGAGTTCCTGTATTTACGATGAGAATACCTCTCATAGCACACGCTTATTACTTTTTTAAGAATAACAAAGATAGTTTAAATATTTTTTAAACGAATGTTTCTATGATATTAACACTTTCATCAGTCTCAATTTTTACAGTTTGCGCGCTGGCTGGTATAAGTACAGATTCTCCTCTTTTTATTGTCAACTTGTTGCCATTATTGTCGGTGATATTGCAAGCACCTTCGGTACAGATGTATATAACAAAAGAATCTGTTTGCGAATAATCTCTTGTTAGCGACTTATTCAGATTAATGATGTTTGTAGTGAAGTACGGACAAGATTCCACAAGTACGGCTTCGTTGGTGTGGGGAGTGTACTGGGTTTTGTACGAACTGTATACCTTGAAGTCGATAGCATCTTTGGCCAGTTGGGTGTGAAGCTCACGTTGATTTCCGTCTTTGTCGAGGCGTCCGTAATCGTATATCCGGTATGTAATATCTGATGTTTGCTGTATCTCGGCAATGAATGAGCCTGCCCCGATGGCATGCACACGTCCGGCGGGTAAAAAAAACACATCACCCTTTTTTATGGGTTGTTTGGCAAGGTAATCGATAAATGTATTATCGGCTACGGTTTGCGCATAGCAGTCAGGGTTTAATTGTTTTTCAAAACCGGAATAAAGGAAAGCATCGGGTTTTGCGTTTATTACGTACCACATTTCGGTTTTCCCGAAGGAGTTGTGCCTTGCCTTTGCCAATGCGTCGTTGGGGTGTACCTGTATCGACAAATTATCTTGTGCGTCAATAAATTTAATGAGCAGAGGAAACGTAGAGCCGAATCTCTCAAAAACTTTTTTGCCTACCAGTTTCTCCTTATAATGGGCAATCAGATCTTCCAGATTCCGGCCTTTGTGGCTGCCGTTGGCAACTACCGATACATTGTCTTTCACGCCCGATATTTCCCAGCTTTCGCCAATACCGTTTAGCGGAGGGGTAATCCCTTTAAAGGGACATATCTCAGAACCTCCCCAGATGAGAGATTTCAGGATGGGTTCAAATTTCAGCGGATATAAATTCATTTTAGTATTTTATTTTTTGTGCAGTCTTAAAACCATTCCCGTTCGCGCGGGCAGATACAGTTGCAACCAACCTTTGTTATCTTTCTCGTACAACGGGTCGTATTGAGTAAAATGATGGATGGTATCGTCGGCAAGGTTGTTACCTCCAAATACCGAGCTGTCTGTATTCAGCAGCACTACATATTCGCCTTGCGGAGTCAATATCCCGTAATTGGAGAACGATTTATGGGGGCTGAAGTTGAATACAAAAATCAAATCTTCGCGGCGATAAGCTAATATCTGGTCAGAATCGCTATCCCACAATTTGCAGATTGTTGTATTTTGAAAATCCTTTACCGATTTCACCGTTTCTATCATTGTTTTGTCGAAATCGGCAAGAGCTTTATACCTTAGGTTGGGGTCGTCCACCAGATTCCATTGGCGGCGGGCATATTTGTGCGACCATCCGTTTCCTTCGCGCGGGAAGTCTATCCATTCGGGATGCCCGAATTCATTGCCCATAAAGTTAAGATATCCGCCATTTATTGTTGATATGGTAATAAGGCGTATCATTTTATGCAGGGCAATGCCTCTGTCGGTGCGAAGCGAACTTCCGTACAGTTTTGACATATACCAGTACATATCGGAGTCGATAAGCCGGAATATGATTGTTTTATCGCCCACCAAAGCTTGGTCGTGACTTTCGGCATACGAAATTGTTTTTTCATCGCTTCGCCTATTTGTCAGTTCCCAGAATATTGACGAGGGCTTCCACTCCTCGTCTTTCAGTTCCTTTATGGATTTTATCCAATAGTCGGGTATGTTCATTGCCATGCGGTAATCGAACCCGTAGCCGCCATCTTTTATTTTTGCGGCAAGTCCCGGCATTCCACTCACCTCTTCGGCTATGGTTATGGCATGGGGATTGACTTCATGGATAAGCTGATTGGCAATAGTGAGGTAACTGATGGCATCGTCGTCTTCGTTACCATTATAATAATCCTGATAGTTGGTAAAGTTGTCAGATAAACCATGACTATAATAGAGCATGGAGGTAACGCCATCAAAACGGAAACCGTCGAAACGGTATTCGTCAATCCAGTATTTACAGTTCGAGAGCAGAAAGTGCATTACTTCCTGTTTGCCGTAATCGAAACAAAGCGAGTCCCACAACTTATGCTCACGTCTTTCTCCTTGGTGGAAGTATTGATTGTATGAGCCATCAAAACGGCCTAAGCCTTCAACTTCGTTCTTTACCGCATGCGAATGAACAATATCCATGATGACGGCAATGCCCATCGCATGGGCTTCGTCTATCAGTTGTTTCAGATCGTCGGGCGTTCCAAAGCGTGACGAAGGTGCAAAGAAACTGGATACATGATAGCCAAAAGAGCCATAGTAGGGATGCTCCTGTATGGCCATTATTTGTATGGCATTGTAACCGTCGGCCTTGATGCGTGGCAGCACGTTGATGCGGAATTCGTTGTACGAACCCACTTGTTCGCTTTGCGTAGCCATACCGATGTGGCATTCGTAAATGAGCAGAGGGTTGGTGTCGGGTCTGAACTGCTTTACCGAAAACCTATACGGATTTTCGGGAGCCCATACCTGAGCATTAAAAATATTAGAGTCTGCGTCTTGAATCACTCTTGTAGCCCAAGCCGGGATACGTTCACCGCATCCGCCCTCCCATTCTATAAGCAGTTTGAAAATATCTTCGTGGCGAAGTTTATCTGCCGGTAGTTTTATTTCCCAGTTTCCGTTGTCAATCTTAGAGAGGCGGTATTCTTCATCTTTTGTCCAATTGTTAAACGAACCAATCAGATAAATAGCCGTAGCATTTGGCGCCCATTCTCTAAATGTCCACCCATCTGATGTTTTGTGTAATCCAAAATAAAGATGTCCCGAAGCAAAGTCAGATAAAGAAAGCCTCCCGTTTTGGGTTATGGCTTTTTTTCTGTCTGCAACATAGTTACATCTGCCCTCGATAGCTTCTTTGTAAGGTTTAAGCCACGGGTCGTTCTTTATCAGGTTCATCATGCGGGGTTGTGCTGGATAGGTTTTTTCTTGCGGTTATTCCTTTACTAAAACCTTAACAACTATTTTCAGCACCGACCCTTGCCCTATACATGGCGCATGCCCATCTTCAGGGAAGAAGATAACAAAACTGCCGGGACATACATCGAAATACGATTCGGGTTTGTCGCTGAAAAATTGTACGTCTTTTTCGGTGTTGAAATCGTCTTTGGGATTTTTCATGTCCTTACGGCTTATCCAACCAAATCCTTCGGGTTTACTTACAGGGATTTGAATGTCTATGTATTTATTGTGAACTTCAAGTTTAGCATCTTCTTCGTTATTCAGATTGCTTTCGCTGATGCTCACAAACAAATCTCGTCCTTGAATTTCAGTTTTCCCTGTCTCCAAATTCGAAAAATCTAAAGATCGTATGTACTCAAAAGCTTTTGAGAAAAGCGGATGCAGACTATTATAACGATCCGAATTTTTAATGCTGTCTAATATCATAAAGCAAGGTTTTAATTTTTAACGTACCAATGGTTTCAACTGTTTAATTTATTGACTTATAGTTAAAAAACTCTATTGTTTAACCACATGTACGGCTATGAATATAATAACAAAGATATAATAAAATATGATATACTAAGTGTAAGCCAGATTCTTTTGTGATTTCTGTATATTTATGACTTTTTGATAAGGAATATGTTTTTTATAGCGTGTATATTTGTTTATATCGGATATTTTGCTATCTTTGTGTTATTGTTGTAGTGTGGTTAAATTTTATAAATTAGGTAAAATCATGAAAAGTACGATTGGTAACAATGCCGGTATGGTTTGGGATTTTTTGGAAACAAAAGGAGAACAAACTGTGCGGGGCATTAAAGTGGCATTAAAAGTGCCTGAAAAAGAATTGCATTTAGCTCTGGGATGGTTAGCCAGAGAAAATAAAGTTGAATTCGGAAAAGTAGGTAAAGATATCACAGTGAGGCTTATGTAGTTTGCTGTATATCTGATAATAAATTGCTCCTCCAAATATCTTTGTATGATATTGGGGGAGCTTTTGTTTTATAACTTTAATTTAAGGGTAATAATTTTGCCAATTCGTAATCAATTTTTATTTTTGTATGCATTTTGGTTGCGTATGGAAGATAAGTACGAAAAACTTCTTCAGAATTTGGAGTTGAGAATGCGGCAGTTAATGTTTCTTTGTGATTCTCTGAGGGAAGAAAATAATACCCTTAAAGAGGAGTTGAAAAAGAAAGAAAAAGAAGCCGAGTCTATTTCTCTTATGTTTACTGATATGCAATCGGAATACAACAACGTGAAGTTTGCCCGGTCATACACATCGGCCAATAAGGCTGATATTGAGAAGGCAAAAGCAAAGTTGTTGAAATTAGTGCAAGATGTTGATAAATGTATCTCATTGTTGAAAATGTAATAAGTTATGGCAGTGGGAGAATATTTCATAATTAAACTGCGGGTTGCAGACAGAATATATCGGTTAAGGATAAAACGATCGGAAGAGAAGAAATACCGAGATGCCGCAGATGCGATTGAGAAAAAAACAAATCAGTATAGAACCCACTTTTCGGGAATAAAAGGGGAACGACTGGAAGAGAAAGACTGTATGGCTATGACAACCATACAGGCTCTTGCCGAAAATTCGGCCTTAGAAGACAGAAGTCTTCTATTTGAATCCAGAATACAATTGTTGACCGAAGAACTGGATGCTTTTTTGAAGAAATTTATTTAAGGTTTTACTTAAAAAACAGATGCACTAATTGCGAGATGAGCAAAGAAATTTTTCATCTTTCGGTTAGTGCTTTTTATATACATTAATTAAAAACATTTTATAGAATAAATAATTTATGGAAATAATAATAGGTGTAGTAGCCTTCATTGTAGGAATTGCTGTGGCATGGGTTCTGCTGAACTTTGTGTCGAATTCGAAGGTGAAGAAAAGACTTGAAGAAGCTGAGCGCGAAGCTGAGGTAATAAAGAAAAATAAGCTGTTGGAAGTGAAAAATCAGGCAATAGAAATGAAGTCTGAATTTGAACGGATGGCCACCTCACGAAACGCAAAAATGCAAGCTGCCGAAAACAAAAATAAGCAGCGGGAAATGACACTCAACCAACGTCAGGAAGAATTGCAACGCCGCAAAGGAGAAGTAGAGGCTGTAAAAGAAAATCTGGATGCACAGCTCGAAATTGTTGAAAAAAGAAAGCAAGAACTCGAAAAACTACACAAACAAGAGGTTGAACGCCTGGAAGCCCTATCCGGTTTGTCGGCCGAAGAAGTTAAGGAAAAACTTGTTGAAGCCCTCAAAGACGAGGCGCAAACTAATGCCCAGTCTTACGTTAATGAAATAATGGAAGAGGCTAAAATGACGGCAAACAAGGAAGCTAAAAAGATTGTTATCCAATCAATACAACGTGTAGCAACCGAAACAGCGATTGAAAACGCGATCACTGTATTCCATATCGAATCGGACGAGATAAAAGGCCGTATCATTGGTCGCGAAGGCCGGAATATCCGCGCCCTTGAAGCGGCTACGGGCATTGAAATCATAGTAGACGATACGCCTGAGGCAATAATACTTTCAGGGTTCGATCCTGTTCGCCGCGAAGTGGCACGTTTGGCTTTGCATCAACTGGTGGCCGATGGACGTATACATCCGGCTCGTATCGAAGAGGTGGTTGCTAAAGTAAGGAAGCAAATTGAAGAAGAGATTATAGAAACAGGTAAACGCACTACTATCGACTTAGGTATCCACGGATTGCATCCGGAACTGATACGTATGGTAGGTAGAATGAAATACCGTTCGTCTTACGGACAGAATCTGTTACAGCACGCTCGCGAAACGGCAAATCTTTGTGCCATAATGGCCGCCGAACTTGGCTTGAATGTCAAGAAAGCGAAACGTGCCGGACTTCTGCACGATATAGGTAAAGTGCCTGACGACGAACCGGAATTGCCTCACGCAATATTGGGTATGAGGTTGGCCGAGAAATACAAGGAAAAACCGGATATCTGCAACGCCATAGGAGCGCACCACGACGAGGTTGAAATGACCAGCTTGCTTGCACCTATCGTTCAGGTGTGTGATGCAATATCTGGAGCTCGCCCGGGAGCCCGCCGCGAAATAGTGGAAGCATACATCAAACGTCTGAACGATTTGGAACAATTGGCCCTTTCGTACCCCGGTGTGCTGAAAACTTATGCCATTCAGGCAGGGCGCGAGTTGAGGGTTATTGTGGGCGCAGATAAAATAAGCGATACAGAAACGGAAAGCCTATCGACCGAAATAGCTAAGAAAATTCAGGATGAAATGACTTACCCCGGACAGGTTAAGATTACAGTAATCAGAGAAACCCGGGCTGTAAGTTTTGCCAAATAAAATAGGTATGAAAGTACAAGAGTTCTTAGGAAGAAAGTTCTCTTGTGCTTTTTTATAAGCTTATGAATAAAGAATTGAAGATGAAGTAGGGTATCAAAAAGTAATAATCAATTATTTATCTTTGTCTTAATTCGTAACGTATGAAAAAATTACTTTCATTCTTTTTTTGTTTTCTGATGTCGTTTTCTTTGTTGGCTAACGATAAATTTATTCTTGTTATAGACCCCGGACATGGAGGGGCGGATGGTGGAGCCACCAGAGGAAAAATAAAGGAAAAGGATATAACGCTCGATGTAGCGCTCAAACTTGGCAAACTTATAGAAAGCAACTGCCCTGATGTAAAGGTGGTATATACACGCAAAACCGATATCACGGTCGATTTATATAAACGCCCTGTTATTGCTAATAAAGCAAAAGCTAATTTGTTTATTTCCATTCATGTGAATGCAACCGATGCGAAAACCACCAGTGCTACGGGTATCGAAACTTACCTGTTGGGATTAGCTAAAACAAAAGAAAATCTTGCTGTCGCTAAGCGCGAAAACTCGGTTATCTTGTTGGAAAGCGATTATAAAACCAGATATGAAGGCTTTGACCCGCAGTCGCCCGAGTCGTACATCATATTTGAGTTTATGACAAATAAATACATGGAACAAAGCCTCGATTTTGCCGAAATGGTACAGAAGCAAATGGTTTCTATGTCGAAGAAAGGAAACAGGGGGGTTCGTCAGTCTGGTTTTTGGGTTTTGAAACAAACAAGCATGCCAAGTGTATTGGTAGAATTAGGCTTTATAAATAACCCTACGGATGCTGCTTATCTTACATCCGAGTCGGGAAAACGTGTTTTTGCAACTTCTATCTACAATGCTTTTATAAAGTATAAAAAAGAATTTGACAAGAAAAAAGGTGGAATACCTTCTGCTAAAACAGTAAAAGAGAATAAGCCAATAGCAATAGATTCGGTAGAAGATACTTCCCCAAAGGAAGTAAAGATATCGTCGGCCGGTAAGGATAGCGGCACTTTTTCTAAAGCGCTTAAAAATAAAAATGCCAAATCAAGTGCCTCTTCTGTACCTGTGGAATCACGGAAAGAAAATAAAGCACAAAAAGCGAAAACGGAAGAGCCTAAAACAAAAAAAGCAAATAGCTCTAAGGTTGCCATCGATGCAATAGAATATCGTGTGCAATTTCTTGTTGCGAATTCTAAGTTACCGGTCAACTCAAGTCAATTAAAGGGGTTAACCCCAGTTAGTTGCTATAAAGATGGGGCGGCATATAAATATACTTATGGAGCAACCACCGATATAGCAGAGGCACAGCGTATCCAGAAGGAGGTTCGCAAAAAATTTACTGATGCTTTTATTGTTAAATTTAAGAATGGAGTCAGAATCAAATAGATATAAAAATTTATGAAAAATCTTGCATCGAAAGAAGTAAAAATAGGAATTGCTTTTGTAGTAAGCTTGTTTATATTGTATTTCGGGATTAACTTTCTGAAAGGTGTAAATATTTTTAAGCCCACAAACTCGTACATTGTGGCTTTTGATGATGTTACCGGTTTAACACTTTCGAGTCCGGTTGTTGTTAACGGATTTCAAGTTGGCTTGGTTTCGTCTATGCATTTGGACGAAAAAACGAACAAGGTAAATGTAGAAATGAACCTTAATAAAGGAGTGCGGATACCTAAAGGCAGCAAGGTGAGGCTTGATGTGTCGTTGTTGGGAAATGCCTCCCTTATGATAGAGCAAAACTTGGCTACAACCGAAATGTACACAACCGACGATATAATAGAAGGTTCGCGCGTACATGGAGCCATGGAAGCTGTTTCTACACAAATGATACCCGAATTTGTGGCTCTGTTGCCCAAAATAGATTCTATCTTGGTTGGGGTAAACAATATTGTGAATAGTCCGGCTTTGATGCAGTCTGTAAACAATGCGGAGGCAATTACCGAAAATATTAAGCAATCTACGCAGCAACTAAATGTGCTGATGGCATCGGTCAATAAAGATGTGCCTGTAATTACAGGCAATCTGAAAACCGTCTCGAACGATGTAGCCGCGATGGGTTCTAAGCTGAATGCTATGGATTTGAATTCTACATACAATTCTTTGGATGCAACACTGAAAAATGTTGAACAACTGTCGGTTAAGCTGAACCAAAAAGATAACTCTTTAGGTTTGCTTCTTAATGACCGCCAATTGTACGATAGCCTCAATGTAACGATAGGTAACGCTTCTTTACTGCTCAAGGACGTGAAAGAGAATCCGGGCAAGTATATAAACGTAAAAGTTTTCTGATGTTATTTAGATCGATTATAAATAACAATTAATTTACAAAAAACGATATAGTGCCTAAAAATAGGGGGGTTATTACAATAGCCTCCTTATTTTTTTTGTAATAGGTAGAATGAGTTGTTTGTGTGTATATTGTTGTTTGACAGCTATTTATTGGTGTTTGATGGCGTGTTTTATTTGTATTTTTTAATAAGGTTTTAACCCTTTGTTTACTAAAATGTTATAGTAGTTTGCGAAAATGCAAATTAAAAACGATTTGTTTTTGTAATAAATATTTTGAAATTTTGTATAGCAGAAAAGGGATACTTCTTAAAGAATAACAAAGTGTATAAAAATAAAAGGCTCGATGAATAACAAAGTAGAATTACTATGGAATAATTGTTTGAAGGTTATAAAAGACAATGTGTCGGATGTAACTTTCAACACATGGTTTGCTCCGATAGTACCATTATTGTTCGAGGATAATGTGTTCACTATTCAGGTTCCGAGTCAGTTTTTCTACGAATATCTTGAAGATAAATTCATCGATTTGCTACGAATGACCCTTCACCGGGAGATAGGTGAAAAAGCGGTGCTTAATTATCGTATCTTGGTAGAGAATACTTCCAATACACATGTAGACTACCGGGGAGAGGCAAAGTCGACCGGAGTAGATGTTTCGCGGTCTAAAGTGGCGGGCAAGGTGGCCAGTCCTTTTCAGAATGTTGCTGTTCCTGCCGATTTCGACTCCCAGTTAAATCCTAAATATACTTTCGATAATTTTTTTGAAGGAGTTAGCAACAAATTAGCTCGTACGGCTGGCGAAACAGTTGCTAAAAATCCCGGAAAAACGGCTTTCAGCCCCTTGTTTGTACATGGAGTATGTGGTGTTGGCAAAACCCATCTTTGCCATGCTATCGGGGTAAAGATAAAAGAACTATATCCCGAAAAACGTGTTTTGTACGTTTCTGCGCATTTGTTCAAAATACAGTACACCGATGCCACGAGATTCAATACGGTAAACGATTTTATCAATTTCTATCAGGGCATAGATGTACTTATAATTGACGATATCCATGAACTATCGGGATTGGAAAAAACCCAGAATACTTTTTTCCATATATTCAACCATTTGCATCAAAACAATAAGCAATTGATTCTTACATCCGACAGATGTCCTTCGGAGCTGCTTGGGGTTGAAGAACGCTTGCTGACTCGTTTCCGCTGGGGATTGACAACCCGTTTGGAAGCTCCCGATTACGATCTTCGCATAAAGCTATTGCAGAGCAAAGTGTTGCAAGACGGCTTGTCTATATCGGATGATGTTATTGAATATGTTGCCGAGAATGTTGTCGATAATATTCGTGACCTTGAGGGGGTAATCGTTTCGCTTATGGCACATTCTGTTATCTATAACCGGGATGTTGACTTGTCGTTGGCAAAACGTGTAATAGGGCAGGCTATCAAAAAATCGGAAAAGAAAAGCCTTACGGCATACGATATTTCGGAAGCGGTATGCAATTATTTTAATATAAAGAAGGAACTGATACATACAGCATCCCGTAAGCGGGAGATTGTTCAGGCGCGGCAAGTGGCTATGTACCTGACGAAACAATATACCGACCTTTCGTTGGCTCAGATAGGTTCTGTGATAGGTAAGAAAAACCATGCAACCGTGCTTCATGCCTGCCGGACAGTGAAAGACCAGATAGAGGTCGACAAATCGTTCCGGGACGAAGTTGAAGAAATAGAAAAAATATTGAAACGATAGTGGTAAAAACAACTTAATTATAAGTTAAGCGGTCTATTTTTTTTAATGGATCGCTTTTTGTGTATTATAATGTTTAAATAATTTTGCGAAAAATATCAAAAAGAAAGATTGATATAAATTTTACTGATTGCTCATTTCTTTTCTCTTTGTGCAATTTTTGCATTGTCTAAATGTTTTATAGCAAATTGACATTTTATAAGTCTTTTTTATGGAGATTAATTGAAATGAAAATCCTAAATTTGTGGGATTTTAGAAATGAAACTATTATTGGCACAGTCGGTAATAGTTTAGAGAGAACTTTATGTTGATATCCGTGTTTAAAATCTAATAAAAACAATATAGAAAAATATTATGGGAAGAGAAATCAAATTTAGTCTTGTCTATCGGGACATGTGGCAATCTTCTGGTAAATACCAGCCCCGTGTAGACCAATTGACACAAATCGCACCCGTTATCATCGATATGGGCTGCTTTGCTCGTGTAGAAACCAATGGTGGTGCTTTTGAGCAGGTTAACCTTATGTATGGCGAGAACCCAAATAAAGCGGTTCGCGAATGGACAGCGCCTTTCAACAAAGTGGGTATCCAAACTCATATGTTGGAACGTGGTCTTAATGCCTTGCGTATGTATCCTGTACCAAAGGATGTACGCCAATTAATGTTTAAAGTAAAATGTGCTCAGGGTACAAATATATCTCGTTCTTTCTGCGGATTGAATGACCCTCGTAACCTTGAACTTTCTGTAAAATATGCCAAAGAAGCAGGAATGATTTCACAAACTGCTCTTTGTATCACTAGTTCTCCTGTTCATACAGTAGACTATTATGTTGACTTGGCCGATAAGTTAGTAGACTTCGGTGCCGATGAGTTTTGTTTGAAAGACATGGCCGGTGTTGGTCGTCCTGCATTCTTGGGTAAACTAACAAAAGCCCTTAAAGACCGTCACCCAAATATTCCTATTGAATATCACGGTCATACAGGTCCGGGATTCTCTGTTGCTTCTATGTTGGAAGTAGCAAAAGCCGGAGCCGATTATCTGGATACAGCTATCGACCCTCTATCGTGGGGTATGATTCATCCCGATGTTATCACAATACAGGCAATGTTGAAGGACGCAGGTTTCTCTGTTCCTGAAATCAATATGAATGCCTATATGGAAGCTCGTGCTTTAACACAATCTTTCATCGACGATTTCTTGGGATATTTTATCGACCCATCTAACAAGCAAATGAATTCGCTTCTTGTAGGTTGTGGTCTTCCTGGTGGTATGATGGGTTCTATGATGGCCGACTTGCGCACTATGCACCCTGCTATCAACATGGCTCTTCGTAATAATGGTAAATCGGAAGTGTCGCTCAACGACCTTGTGGTTCAACTATTCCAAGAAGTAGAATATGTATGGCCTAAACTTGGTTATCCTCCATTGGTAACACCATTCAGCCAATATGTTAAGAACATCGCGTTGATGAATATCTTTGCAATGGCTCAAGGTCAACCTCGTTTCTCTAACATCGACAAAGACAGTTGGGGTATGATTCTTGGTAAAGCTGGTAAACTTCCTGGCAAATTGGACGACGAAATCGTTGAATTGGCTAAATCGAAAGGAATGGAATTCTATACAGGAAATCCTCAAGACGAGTATCCTGACGAATTGGATAAATACCGCAAAGAAATGGACGAAAACGGTTGGGATTATGGTCAGGACGATGAAGAATTGTTCGAACTTGCTATGCACGACCGTCAATACCGTGACTATAAATCGGGTCTTGCAAAAGAACGTTTCAACAAAGAAGTTGAGGCTGCAAGAGCTAAAGCCGGTGCGCCAATCGTTGTTACACGCGAGGTGGTTGAAGTTCCTCGTTTCGACGCGGAAGCTATCCAGGCTAAGTATCCGGATGCTAAACCATTGCAGGCAACAGTTAGCGGACAGGTTCTTTGGCAAGTTGATGTTGACGATGTTTCAACAGCACCTGTTGTAGGTACAACAGTAAAAGAAGGTGATGTAGTGTGCTTCGTTCAAACATATTATGGTATTGAAGAAGTTAAAGCATTGACTTCTGGTAAGATTGTACAAATCGAAACTAAACAAGGCGATAAAGTACAGAAAAACCAAGTATTGGCTTATATCAACTAAAAGACAATATTATTTTCAAATAAGAAAGCCCTGTGGTTGTTGCAACCGCAGGGCTTTCTGCTGTTTTAACAGTTTGATTTTCTGGTATATATTTGATGCAATGTAAGCATATAAGTCACATTATTATTTAAGGAAATAAATATTTGGCGATATCAATAAAAATTTATTACTTGGAAAAAGTAATGATAATACCATAAAGTGAATTAGAAGAAATGAATATTTTAAAGAAAACCATCCTACTTGTTTTTTGCTTATGCTATTCCTTTAGTATGGTTTACGCACAAGATGAAGCAGCAGAAAAAGTTATTATATTAGATGAGGTTATTATATATCCTACGAAAGCAAAGATATTGAAATCTAATATAAAGAAAGAAGTTAAAACTTCGTGTAAAGGATTTGCTTCGGTAATTTCATTGGTAACACCTACAAAAAATGCCCAATATGTAAAAGGAATAGAATTTTTCTTTAATAATAAATGGAGCGACTCAAAGAACGAAGGGTTCTATCTTAGACCTATTATAGTTAATTCGGTGAATAACAAGCCCGGGAATACTGTTTTGTACCGAGGTTACGATTACTTTGTGACAAAAAAAGTAGGGCAACGGGTCTATTGTGATTTCTCGGAAGCTCCTGCTTTTGTAGGAAACCTTTCTTCTTTTTTTATTGGAGTAGAGTTTGTTGAAAAACGGGGAACTTCGCCTGTTGAGGACTTTAATATAACGTTAGGTACAAGTAAGAAGGTAAACTATTCGTTTGTAAAGGGGCATTGCAATACATGTCAATATGCACCGCTTAATATTAGTCCGAAAGAAGGTTTACTCTTGAAATACAGACTGTTTTATGATTAACCGCAGGGCTTTTTGTGTATTTTTGGAGTCTATAGAATATCTGATGGCTTTATGATAATAACCCTTTCGCCTGCCAAATTGATGAACTTCGGAACTCCTGCCCTGATGCAAGAGTTGACAGTTGCGCCTTTTCAAGAAAAAGCGGAGGACCTGAATACCTTGTTGATGCGGCTTGATATGGATGCAATAAAAAGGCTGATGAAGATAAATCCGACTCAGGCTATTGAGGTTTTCCAATACATACATGGTTTTGATGATGAACGTACTCCCCGCAAACAAGCGGTATTTGCTTACAACGGAATTGCTTTTTCGGGATTGGGTGCAGGCAGCATGACAGCCTCCGATTTGCATTATGCTCAGAGTCGATTGCTTATTCAGTCGGGCTTGTATGGCGTTTTGCGTCCGTTAGATGCGATAAAGCCATATCGGTTGGAGATGCAAGCAAAACTGCGAAATAGTTCAGGAGAAAACCTGTATGCTTATTGGAGGGAGGCTACTACTCAATATTTGAGTAAAGCCCTTGGTGAGAATGGGAATGTATGGCTGAATCTGGCGTCGGACGAATATACAAAAGCAATTGACGTTAAAACTATATCGAAACATTCGCAAATAATAACCCCTGTGTTTAAGCAACAAACCGATTCCGGATACAGGCAAGTGGTGGTACACACCAAAAAAGCCCGTGGATTGTTGGCACGGTTCGTTCTGGTTAATAGAATTGAAGATACGGAGTCGGTAAAAGCTTTCGATTACGAAGGCTATACTTTCTCTCCACGCCTGTCGAACGGAAATGAATATGTATTTGTAAGATGACTTATCTTACTTTAATCCAAACTTTCTAACCGGGGATGTTCCATTTTGTATAATCTACGAATAATGCCATCTACCAAGCCGATTTTAGGTACATATATTTCGCTTACTTGGCATATTTGTATAATAGTAAGGAAAATATGGATTGCGGGAATAATAACATCGGCACGATATGAGTTAAGCTGATAATTGAGCATGCGTTCTTCGTAAGTCATGTTGCTTAAAGATTGATAAAGCTCTTCCAGTTCGGATTTCTTGATGGATTCTCCTTCCCGTTTTTTCAGAATTTTATATACTTTGTTGATATTTCCGCCTGAGGCAATAATATTGAAGGGACCGTATTGATTATAGATATCGGTTATTTTTTCTTTAAAATTGCTGCAAACATTGGTTTGTACCGCATTAGCCAACATTCGCACCGTACCTACCTGGAAAGAATAGCCGGCAACTTTTTTTTCGCTGCTATAAGCTAATGCTTCTGTGCTGCCACCACCTACATCAATATAGAGCAGGTTCTTTGTCAGATTGAGTGTCTTAAACTTTTGCAGGCCCCCGGCTTCGTGAATGATGTCAGCTTCTTCACTACCGCTGATTATTTCTATATTTAGTCCGGATTTTTGGTGTATAGCATCTATTACCTCTGCTCCATTCTTTGCATCACGCATAGCACTGGTGGCACATCCCCTGTAATAGTCAACATTATAGGCTTTTAAAATAAGCGCAAAGCCTTTCATGGTTTCACATAACAGCGAACATTTTTCGTCGCTTATATACCCTGAGGTGAAAACATCTTCGCCTAAGCGGATAGGTACACGCAGGTAAGCAACTTTTTTAAAGTCGCTGTTTTCGGGGAGTTCTTCTTTGTTATTTATAAGTAACCGAACGGCGTTCGAACCTATATCTATGGCTGCAAATGTGCTTGTGTTCATTTTTTTATTTCTGTTTTGAGGCGATAATACTCGTACAGTTCGGTTTGAGAGCGCCGTATCTTAGTATTATATTCCCTATGTACATAATTGTTATTGCCAAATACAGTTAGGTTGCGAGCCTTAACATTATCGGCCCACTGTATTTCAAAAATATCTTTTATTGTTTGGCGTATTTTGTCATCGAAGATGGGTGTTCCCACTTCTACACGCCTATCAAGGTTGCGAGGCATCCAATCGGCACTCATTATATATACCTGTTCTTTGCCGTTGTTATGAAAAATGGCGAGGCGCGAATGTTCCAGATACTTATCTACAATACTTATTACTTCTATATTTTCGCTCAGTCCTTTTACCTGTGGTTGCAAACAGCAGGCACTCCGCACAATAAGCCTAATCTTTACTCCTGCCTGACTGGCCTTGTAAAGATGTTTTATCATGGTTTCGTCGGTCAAGTTGTTCAGTTTGGCACATATCGAAGCCGGTTTGTTCCGGCGGGCATTGCTTATTTCTTGGTCTATAAGGTCTTTTAATTGGGAGCGCATATGGTAGGGCGATACAAGCAGTTTCTTGCAAACGAAACGTTTGTGGGTATTCCGGAAAAAGTCGAATATAGCACGCGCGTCGTTTACTATATGTTGGTTGGCGGTAAACAGGCCGAGATCGCTATATATCTGTGCCGACGATTCGTTGAAGTTTCCTGTGCCGATGTACGCATAACCTTTTGTTGCGCTTCCTTCCTTACGTTCCACAAGTACCAGTTTGCTATGTACTTTTATGCCGTTTATGCCATGGATAACCTTTACACCTCTTTTTTGTAACATATCGGTGCTTTCTATATTCTGCTCTTCGTCAAAACGGGCTGTCAGCTCAACCAATACCACTACTTCCTTACCATTTTTTGCGGCATTGATGAGGGTACGTATTACTTTCGACCGTTCGGCAGTACGGTAAAGGGTTATATATATGCTTTTCACCTTGGGGTCGATAGCTGCTTCGCGCAGAAAATCGAGAAAGTGATTGAATGTATGGTATGGATAATTGAGCAATATATCTTTTTTCTCAATAACTTTCAGTATGCTCGAAAAAGGTTTTATGTCGGGGTGGGTGAGTGGAGTAGGGTTGCAGTATTCGAGCGAAGGGCGCACTTTGGGAAATCTCATCAAATCTTTCAACATATGGTAGCGGTCGCCTGCTTCGAGGTACTTGCTGTCGGCTAACTTCAGTTTGGTGGCAATGATGGAGAATAAATCTTGCGGCATCTCCTTATCGTAGATCAGGCGTATAGGTTGTCCGTGTAAACGATCTTCCAAGCCTTCTTTCATTTTATCAATGATGCTTTTTGATATATCGTCGTTGAATGTCAATTGGGCATCACGCATGATTTTGAAGGCATAGGCCGATATTTCCTTGTAGGAGAACATAAAGAATATTTCGTCCAGACACAAGCGGATGATGTCGTCAATAAAGATGATTTTGTTTTTATTCTTTTTCGATGGCAGTACAACAAAACGCGGACAGGCAGAACTGACAGGTATCTGTATGATTGCGTATTTGTTGCCGTCGGTTTTGCCCGAACTCATTTTAACGGCATGATACACATTGTCGTCTTTGAGAAAAGGCAGTTGTATGGATTTACGGATAATGAGCAAAACCAAGCGAGGACTGATGATGTTAGAAAAATACTCACGGCAAAACTTTATTTGCTTATTGTTGAGCTGTGTTTCGTTCACCACATAAATGCCTTGCTTTTCCATTTCAGACAAAACATTGTAGTATGTGTCTATGAATATAGATTGGGCGTTTTTGGTGTGTTCGTTTATTTTTTGCAGCAATTCTTTGGGCAAAAAGTTGTCTGTGTTTTTTACAGACAGTTTTCCTTTTGTTCGTGCCTGACGCACAACATTTGCTACACGTACCTTAACAAACTGATCGTGATTGTTAGAGAAAATCCCCAGAAAGCGAAGCCTTTCCAGCAAGGGCACATTCATGTCTTGTGCTTCCTGAAGCACTCTGTCGTTGAACGTGAGCCAACTTAATTCACGGTTGTTTATAATCATTTTACTACAATTTCGGGTAATGTTAACGGGCTTTTGAAGCGCAGTGTGTTTTATGGTATGCGCCGCCATAATTATGCAAGGTATAATTTTTTTCGGGATGAAACGAGACGGGAAACTATGTTTTTCAAGATATAGTTCCTATTTGAGGTAATAATAGAGATAAACCAACCGGATAAGGGGCTGTTTTTGTTGGCGCATAATCAAAAAGTAAGCAAAAACGGTGGGTTATTCCCTCCAATGGAAAATATAGAGGATTATAATGTTAGAACTTAAATAAAGTGAAAAGCATAATGACATAATCAAAAGCATCTTTTTTTCCTGCTTATATTTTCCCGTTCTTTGATAATTTAATAGTAAATTTGCAGGCATTAATTCAAAATACTAACTTATTTATAATAAAATAGATCATGAATATTTCGCATATTGAACATCTTGGTATTGCTGTGAAAAGCATTGAAGAAAGCCTTCCATACTACGAAGGAGTGTTGGGCATGAAGTGTTATAACATTGAAGTTGTTGAAGACCAGAAAGTGAAAACTGCCTTCTTTAAGGTAGGACAAACAAAAATAGAGCTTCTTGAACCAACCAGTCCAGACAGTACTATCGCTAAGTTTATCGAGAAAAAAGGCGAAGGTATCCATCACCTTGCTTTTGCGGTAGCCGATGGTGTTGCCAATGCTTTGGGCGAACTTGAAGCAAAAGGCGTTCAGCTTATAGATAAAGCGCCTCGTGGCGGAGCCGAAGGTTTGAATATTGCTTTCCTTCATCCTAAATCAACATGCAGCGTGCTTACAGAGCTGTGCGAAGACCCTAAAAAATAAAAACTTACTGAAAATTAATTTCTTAGAATCAAAATAAAAGAATATGAGCCAACTTGAAAAAGTAAAAGAGCTTATTGAGCTTCGTGCAAAAGCCCGCCTTGGTGGTGGTGAAAAAAGAATTGAAGCCCAACATGCAAAAGGAAAGTACACTGCGCGTGAACGTGTTGCCTTGTTGTTAGACGAAGGCAGTTTCGAAGAGTTCGATATGTTTGTAGAGCATCGTTGCACAAACTTTGGTCAGGAAAAAATTAAATTCTTGGGCGATGGTGTTGTAACCGGTTGCGGAACTATGGACGGTCGTTTGGTTTATGTGTTTGCTCAAGACTTCACGGTTATAGGTGGTTCGTTGTCCGAAACAATGGCAATGAAAATCTGTAAAGTAATGGATATGGCAATGAAAGTAGGTGCTCCTTGCATCGGTATCAACGACTCGGGTGGTGCGCGTATACAAGAAGGTGTGAACGCATTGGCGGGATATTCTGAAATCTTCCAACGCAATATCCTTGCTTCGGGAGTTATTCCTCAGATTTCAGCAATCTTTGGTCCTTGTGCCGGTGGTGCTGTTTACTCTCCTGCTCTTACCGACTTCATTTTGATGACAGAAGGTAGCTCTTATATGTTCCTTACAGGACCAAAAGTTGTTAAAACCGTAACAGGCGAAGATGTAACCCAAGAAGAACTTGGTGGTGCAGGTGTGCATACAACAAAATCGGGGGTTGCTCAGTTCTCTGTTGCTAACGAAGACGAAGGTATAGAACTTATCAAGAAACTATACAGCTTCCTTCCTTCTAACAACCGCGAAGAAGCTCCACGCAAAGAATGTACCGACCCGATTGCCCGTATGGACGATTTGTTGAACGATATCATTCCTGACAATCCTAACAAGGCATACGATATGTATGACGTAATAGGTTCTGTTGTTGACAACGGCGAGTTCCTTGAAGTACATGCAAACTATGCTAAAAATATTATCGTAGGTTTCTCTCGTATGAACGGACAGTCAGTGGGTATTGTAGCCAATCAGCCTAAATATATGGCTGGTGTTCTTGACATCAATGCTTCGCGTAAGGCTGCACGTTTTGTACGTTTCTGCGATGCTTTCAATATTCCTCTCGTAACTTTGGTAGACGTTCCCGGATTCCTTCCCGGAACAGGACAAGAATACGGCGGTGTTATCACTCACGGAGCAAAACTCCTTTATGCTTACGGTGAGGCTACTGTGCCAAAAGTAACAGTTACTTTGCGTAAATCGTACGGAGGTTCGCACATCGTGATGAGCTGTAAACAACTTCGTGGCGACATCAACTACGCATGGCCAACTGCCGAAATTGCAGTTATGGGTGCCGATGGAGCGGCAGAAGTATTGTATGCTAAAGAAATTAAAGCCGAAACCGATCCTGCTAAACAAGCAGAAGTGGCAGCCGCTAAGAAAGATGAGTATAACAAACTGTTCTGCAATCCTTACAATGCAGCCCGTTATGGTTATATCGACGATGTTATTGAACCTCGTAACACTCGTTTCCGTGTGATTCGCGCTTTAGAGCAATTGAGAACAAAACAACAAGTTAATCCTGCTAAAAAGCATGATAACCTGCCTCTATAATTTCTAACCGAGAAAAAAGAAAGAAAATTATGAGCGAAATTAATAACGATGTCTTAGCAGCTATTGCAATGGCTATCTATGAGCTTCAGGACGAAGTGCATGATGTGGAAAGCAATGTGCTGACAATTAAGAGACAGCCACAGGAGTATCTGCCATGGGCGGCCAAAGAATTGCTGTTTAGACAACAACCAAACAAAATGTAAAAACGAGTTAGATATATGAAAACGTTTAAATATAAAATAAACGGCAAAGAGTACGAAGTAGCCGTTGACAAGTTTGAAGACCAGTTGGCGGAAGTAACCGTAAACGGAGCTTCTTATAAGGTAGAGTTGGAGAAAAAAGAAGAGCCTGCCGCCGCGCCAAAAATACAACGTCCTGTTGCAAGCGCGTCTTCGGCTCCTGCTGCCGCAGGTTCGGGTGCCGGTACTATCAAATCGCCACTTCCCGGTATCATTGTTGATATCAAGGTTAAGGTGGGCGATGCTGTAAATAAGGGCGATGTTGTTGCCGTGCTTGAAGCTATGAAGATGGAAAACGCAATCAACGCCCCTGTTTCGGGTAAAGTTGCTTCTATCAGCGTTAATGCCGGTGATTCTATCCTTGAAGGTGTAACTATCCTTACAATAGAGTAAAAAACTATATTTAGTTATATGGATGTGAAGTCCCTTTGCAATTTTTTGCAAAGGGACTTTGTTTTGAGCGATGGAATCTTTAAAAAGTTTTTCTACCTTTGTTTATTCACATAAAACGATAGAACCGTGGCGAAAAAAGTTGCAGAAACCCCGCTGATGAAGCAGTATTTCGAGATTAAAAGTAAACATCCTGACGCAATATTACTTTTTCGTGTAGGCGACTTTTACGAGACTTTTTTGCAGGACGCTATCGATACTTCCAATATTCTGGGTATTACTCTTACCCAACGTTCTAACGGGGCGGCCCAGTTTGTTGAACTTGCCGGCTTTCCACATCATGCGTTGGATACTTATCTGCCAAAACTTGTCCGTGCGGGTAGGCGTGTAGCTATTTGCGATCAGTTGGAAGACCCCAAGATGACAAAGACTCTTGTTAAAAGAGGTATCACCGAACTGGTTACTCCCGGAGTATCTATCAATGACAATGTGTTGAACCACAAAGAGAATAATTTTCTCTGTGCTATTCATTTTGCGAAAAAAAATATAGGTATTTCATTTCTTGATATTTCGACAGGTGAATTTCTTGTAACCGAGGGACAGCAGGAGTATATAGACAAACTACTGGCCAATTTCTCGCCCAAAGAGGTGCTGATAGAGCGCGACAAGAAAAAACCGTTTGAAGAATATTTCGGTTCACGTTTTTTTACCTTCGAGCTCGAAGATTGGGTTTTTACTGCCGATGCCGCAAACGACAGGCTATTGAAGCATTTTGAGACAAAAAACCTGAAAGGTTTTGGTGTGGCTCAACTTTACGACGGAATCATTGCTGCGGGAACAATACTGCATTATCTGGACATTACACAGCATTGCCAGATAAGACATATAACAACACTCTCGCGAATAGAAGAAGACCGCTATGTGCGTTTAGACAAATTCACGGTGCGTAGCTTGGAAGTGATTTCCACGATGAACGAAGGGGGCAAGTCGCTGTTGAATGTTTTAGATCGTACGGTTTCGCCTATGGGTGCGCGTATGTTGCGTCGTTGGCTGGTTTTTCCACTCAAAGAGGTAGAGCCTATTAACGATAGGCTGAATGTGGTGGAATATTTTTTTCGTGACCCGCAATTGAAGCAGCTTTTGGAGGAACAGCTATCGCTGATTGGCGATTTGGAGCGTATCGTATCGAAAGTGGCCGTTGGGCGCGTCACTCCCCGCGAAGTGGTTCAACTTAAGGTTGCTCTCAATGCTATTGAGCCTGTGCGCAATGCTTTTCTGGATTTGGAAGAACACACCTTGAGGAAAATTGGAGAACAATTGGACTTTTGCCCTCCGGTAAGAGACCGGATAGAACGTGAGATACAAAACGATCCTCCGGCGCAGGTAAATCGTGGAAATATAATTCGCAAAGGTGTTAACGAAGAGTTGGATAGCCTGCGCGAAATAGCTTTCTCGGGCAAAGATTACCTGATGCAGATACAGCAGCGCGAAACGGAAGCAACAGGAATTTCTTCGCTCAAAATAAGTTTCAATAATGTTTTCGGTTATTATATAGAAGTCCGCAATACCCATAAGGATAAAGTTCCTGCCGACTGGATACGTAAGCAAACGCTCGTCAACGCCGAACGGTATATTACACAAGAACTGAAAGATTACGAAGAAAAGATTTTGGGGGCGGAAGAAAAAATACTGGCGCTCGAAACAACCTTGTACAACAATCTGGTAGAGAGTATAACGGAATATATACCTGTTATACAGCGCAATGCAAACCTTATAGCCCGCATAGATTGTTTGCTTTCGTTTGCAAAGGTAGCCGGGGAGAATAAATACGTGCGTCCTGATGTTATAGATTCGGATGTGTTGGATATAAAAGCAGGTCGCCACCCTGTTATAGAAAAGCAATTGCCGCTTGGCGAGCCATACATCGCCAATGATGTGCATCTTGACAGTAAGGCGCAGCAAATTATCATCATAACGGGGCCAAACATGGCGGGTAAGTCGGCATTGTTGCGGCAAACGGCTTTGATAACACTGATGGCGCAGGCCGGAAGTTTTGTTCCTGCCGAATCGGCCCGGATAGGACTTGTAGACAAGATATTTACCCGTGTGGGGGCTTCCGATAATATATCGTTGGGCGAATCGACCTTCATGGTAGAGATGAACGAAGCAGCCGATATCTTGAATAACCTTTCGGACAGAAGCCTTGTGCTTTTCGACGAATTGGGGCGTGGTACCAGTACTTACGACGGTATATCTATCGCTTGGGCAATAGTGGAGCATATCCATGAACACCCTAAAGCAAAAGCGAAGACACTTTTTGCAACACATTATCACGAACTGAACGAAATGGAAAAATCGTTCAAACGGATAAAAAATTACAATGTGTCTGTAAAGGAAATAGATAATAAGGTAATCTTTTTGCGTAAGCTGGTGAAAGGCGGAAGCGAACACAGTTTTGGTATCCATGTGGCAAAAATGGCGGGAATGCCTCCAAGCATAGTGAAGCGTGCATCCGATATTTTAGCTCAGTTAGAGACCGATAACCGTAAACAGGGCATAGCAAAACCGATGAAAGCAATCAGAGAACAGCGCGAAGGCTTGCAGTTGAGTTTCTTCCAGTTGGACGATCCCGTTTTGAGTCAGGTGCGCGACGAAATACTCTCGCTCGATGTGAACAACCTGACACCAGTCGATGCCTTGAATAAACTCAATGAAATAAAGAAAATAGTGAAAGGAAAATAAACAGGGAAGAGTACGAATTTATAAATCTTGCGCGAATTTTCTGAACGATTGGGCGAAAGACGACCACGAAAGCCTCTTCTTTTCGGAAAGAATCCCCGGTAGGAAAGACGATTTCCCATCAACTTCGAAATACTGTTTTATTCCGCAGGCAATAGCTTCGGGTGCGATTTCTTCAACCACAATCCCTGTATTCGATTCTCTGATGGCTTGTCCCAAGGCTCCCACATCGGTTGCTACCATAGGTAGTTCCAGTTGATATGCAAGGGCAACAACTCCGCTCTGAGTAGCCGAACGGTAGGGTAGCACAAGTGCATCGGAAGCCGAAAACAGAGGCGATACCATTTCGTCGGGAATATATTGTTCAAATATCTTTATATTATCTTTCAGGGGCGAAGCATCTATCAGATCCTGATATTTCTTGAAGTCGCCGTAACATTCTCCGCCGATAATCAGTTGGTAGCTGTCGTTCAGATATGACATAGCCTGGATAAGCAAATCAAGTCCTTTGTAATCGCGGATAAGCCCGAAAAACAGAAGCGTTTTCTTTTCAGGTTTTACACCCAGTTGCTTGCAGGCTTCTGCTTTGTGGAAGCGGTCGCCATACTGGTCGTATATAGGGTGCGGATTCAACAAAACGCGCGCATGCGGCATCAACTGTTCTAAGTCTTGCTTAACAGGTTGGCTCATAGCAATAAAACCATCGCATCGGCCGAAGAAATATTTGGCAAAAGGAACATCTATGAAACTCCTTTCGTGAGGGATAGCATTGTGAACCAATGCCAGTATTTTAATGTCTTTTTTTATAAGCCGGCAAACGCTACCCAAGGCAGGAGCCATAAAAGGCATCCAATAAGCAACGATAAGTATATCGGGATGGTACTTGTTTATTTTTTTTGCGGCAGATATGTACGACAGTGGATTTACACTGCTCAGAACCGTGCTGGCTTTCGACTTTCCACTATCGGGGTTATCTACATATTGTGTCTTTCCCGGAAAAAGAAAAGACGGATACATGGTTGTATATGAAAATGCTTCTACTTCATCCTCTTTGCTTAGCTCTGTGTACAAACAATCGCTAAACGAAGCAATCCCTCCACGAAAAGGATAGAAAGGAGAAAGAATAGCTATTTTCATGGCAGTCTACTTTTGTTTCTTAGCCAGAATATCTTCCACTTTATCAACAATCACCTGTTCGTTTATTCCGTTCATGCAGGCGTAATCGCCTCTCACACACGGAATTTCTCCGTAAACAGAACATGGACGGCAATCAAGGTCTATCTGAATGGCGTTGTCGGGGTCTTGCTTAAACCCGTAAAACCCTAAACTGGGGTGGGTAGCTCCCCATATGGAAACAACAGGAACTTGCACGATAGACGCCAAGTGCATATTGGCCGAATCCATGGATATCATAACATCCATATAATACATCAGCAAGAGTTCGTTGCTGAGGTTTAGCTTTTGGGCTGTATTGATTGTATTGGGATATTTAGCACACCACTTGTTGGCAACCTCCGATTCGCCTTTGCCACCAACAAAAAGGAATATATTATTTTCCGGGTTTTTCGATAGGGTCGCTATCACCTTTTCCATTTTTTCGAGAGGATATATCTTTTCTCTGTGTTTAGCAAACGGAGCTATTGCAATCCAACGTCCCTTTTTTTCAGCAACAACACTCCGCAGCTGGTAGAAGTCGGTATTAGAGAAATCGAAAAAGTTTGAAAAAGACATATCGGCCTTATAACCAGCCCGTTCAAATACTTCGAAGTACCTTTCGATAGTCGACTTGAGGGGTGGTTGTGTCCGTTTGGTGCTTACCATCTCGGCTTTTTCTAAGCGGCCCTTATCTATATAGGCTGTTTTTACACCTGTCAGCCATAAGCTTCTTCGTATAACCTTTGAGCGAAGCACATCGTGAACGTCTACAACTTCAGTAAAGCGTTTTCTATGTAATTTGCCCAATATCTTTAAAAAACGAAAGCCTTTGTGACGCTTATCCGTATCGAGGGGAATAGTATTAATATTAAACCCTAAATTGTTGAATAGCGGCGTGAAAGCAGGACGTGTCAGTACTGAAAATCGGGATTGAGGATATCTTGCGGCAACAGAGGTAATAACTGGAACAAGCATTGCCACATCGCCAAAAGAAGATATACGAACAACTAATATTCTTGGCATTCAGAATAGTTTTGTAAATTTATTTCTTTTCGTACAAAACAGGGTTTAATGTAGGGTCGTTATACATTTTCATCTGTTTGTAAACTTTCATGTATTTATTGCCGTTCTCTATATCAGCAAGCAATTCGTTGATGGCAGTCGATAGATCGGTGCGCTGTTCGAGCAATACATCGAGTTTCTTTTTACATACTTCGCGATGGGCTGCATCAGCATCTGTACGGTTTGCCTCTTGCTGCATATGGTATATTTTCAAGGCAAGGATAGACAGGCGGTCTATGGCCCAAGCCGGGCTTTCTGTGTTTATCTGAGCATTAGCCTTGGGTTTTACTTCTTTGTATTTGTCAAGGAAATAGCTGTCTATCAGTTCTACCAGATCGGTTCTATCTTGATTCGATTTGTCTATACGGCGTTTCAGAGCAAGAGCTTCAACAGGATCTATTTGAGGATTTCGTATAATATCCTCCAAGTGCCATTGAACTGTGTCAATCCAATTTTTGAGATATAAATAATATTCGATCGATCTTACCTCATAAGGGTTTTTGATGGGAGTATCCACATGGTCGTTATGATGATAATCTGCAATTACGGTATCGAATATATTATTGCTCAAATCTGTAAAGCTCATCTCTAAGGGGTCTATTAAATTAAATTTATTTTACAAAAGTAGGATTAATTAATGTTGTTTCAAAATATTTTATTGATTTGCCCAATTTTCCCTGTCCAGATTCCGATAATTAATTGCTTCGGCCAAGTGGGTGGACTTAATTGTTGCTGACTCTTCAAGGTCGGCTATTGTACGGGCTACTTTAAGGATACGGTCGTAGGCTCTGGCCGATAGGTTAAACCTGTTCATGGCTGTTTTTAAGAGTTTAAGACCGGCCTCGTCGGGCGAGGCGTACTCTTGCAGATGCTTGCTGGTCATTTGCGCATTGCAATAAATGCCATCTTCACTGCTATAACGTACGGATTGTATTTCGCGGGCTTTTATTACCCTCTCCCTGATATGGGAACTGCTTTCGGCGGATGTTTTGTCCGATATTTTTTCGAAAGGTACGGGTGTTATTTCAATCTGTATATCTATACGGTCCAGCAATGGGCCTGATATTTTATTCAGGTATTTGTGTACGGCTCCCTGCGGGCAAATACAGTCTTTGTCAGGGTGGTTATAGTAACCGCACGGACAAGGGTTCATGGATGCTATCAACATAAATCCGGACGGATATTCGACCGAAAATTTGGAACGTGATATATTTATCTTCCTATCCTCGAGTGGCTGACGCATTACTTCAAGTACACTGCGGTTGAATTCGGGTAGTTCATCCAGAAAAAGTACTCCATTATGGGCAAGGCTTATTTCGCCCGGTTGCGGATATGCACCGCCTCCCACCATTGCAACGTCCGAAATGGTATGGTGTGGCGCCCTGAAGGGGCGTTGCTTCATCAAAGAAGTTTCTATGCCTATCTTTCCGGCAACGCTGTGTATTTTGGTTGTTTCGAGTGCTTCGTGCAAAGTAAATGGCGGTAATATTGAGGGTATGCGCTTTGCCATCATTGACTTACCGGCTCCGGGTGGACCTATCATTATGGCATTATGGCCACCTGCGGCAGCTACTTCGAGAGCACGTTTCACGTTTTCCTGACCTTTCACGTCCGAAAAATCGAATTCAAAGTTGTTGCCCGTACGGTTAAATTCGGCTCTTGTATCTATGACTGTTGGTTGTAGCGTTGATTGGTCATTGAAAAAATCTATAACTTCTTTTATGTTGTCTACCCCATAAACGTCCATATTGTTTACAACGGCTGCTTCGCGGGCATTGCTCCGGGGTAGGATGAATCCTTTGAAGCCTTGCTCACGAGCTTTTATGGCTATCGGCAAGACGCCTTTTATGGGCAGAATGGTTCCGTCGAGCGAAAGTTCGCCCATGATGATATATTCTTCGAGTTTCTGAGTCGATACACTTTCGGAGGCAGCTAAAATTCCGATTGCTAAAGGCAAATCGTAGGCCGAACCTTCTTTGCGGATATCGGCGGGCGACATATTTATGACCACCTGTTGCCGTGGAAATTTATAGCCGTTTACCTGTAATGCGGAAATAATGCGTTCGTGACTCTCTTTCACCGAAGCATCGGGCAAGCCAACGAGCATAAATTTTATGCCTTTAGAACAGTTTACTTCTATGGTTATGATGTTTGCGTTAATGCCTTGAACGGCAGCGCCAAATACTTTTGCGAGCATTTAAATAGAGTTATAATTCTTGGTTATACAAGCAAATGTAAAAAGAAATCGCCACAGAAAAAAGAAAAGGAGCTATGGTTTGTTATTTATGTAATACAATACTATAATTTGGCTTTTCTTTTTGATAAGGGGAAAATAGGCATAGAGAAGCCAATAGAAAAGTTATTCATGTTCTGAAATTTTTTATTGTATATTGGTACACGCCCATCGAAATGTAGTTTATAGTTTCCAAACCCTAAGTAAAAGAACGGAACCCATTGCAAGGATGTGTTTTTAAAGTCGGTATAATACACAAATTCGCTTCCTAACCCCAAAAAAAGAAAAGAAATCTGTCCTCCAATTTTGGGGCCGATATAAAACTTGTTTTTATTAAATGCAAATTCATTAGATGCATAGTAAGAAGTTGCAAATATTCTGTCATGAGATGTAATTCTCGAAAAACCAAGTTCCACTATGTGGTTGGTAATGCCTTTTTTCTTTCCGGGAATAATGGAGTATCCAGCAGCCAAATGGTTTTGTACCGACTTTGAGCCTTCCGGGTAAAAAAGTAATTGCAAGCCTATTAAATCTTGTTTGTTGATGCCAATACTTCTTATTTTGACTAATTTGCCTGTCTCATTGTTATGAATAGAATGTTTTTGATAATAAGCCGATACGTAAATTGAATCTTTGGTGAAGGAAACAAGCTTATTAAAAAATAAACGAGTTTCATTTCTTGTGTGTTGAATAGTGTCAGCTGAAATCGCGGGATGATATTTAAAATCAGTTTTTGTTTTGAATGAGAAGTTCTTTCCGTCTATTTCATAAGTAAAAAAGTCTCCTTTAAAGTCCGGTTCGACATCATAGTATAAATGTTCTTTCGAGAGAGAATCGATGGGGACATATAAAGGAGTGGATAGAGGCAAATGTAACGAATAACCCGAAATGGAAACGCTGGTTATAAGAATAAAAACCAAAAAGATATTGATTAATGTCTTCTTCATAGACTACATACTCGAGGTTACTGTTTATTGTTATTTTTAATCAGCTCTTCAAGTTTGGAGACGAGTTCGGTTGCGGAGATTCCCCGTTCTACGATCTTGCCTTCGGGCGAAATCAAGATGCTATACGGTATTTCGGTTATATTATAAGTGCTTACCGGTTCGGCAGCCCATTCCTGTACGTCAATAAGTGTTATCCAATCGGCAGGCAGTGAGTTTTTTTTATCCTTCACAACTTTTTTATCCGAATCGAGATATATGGACATAAATTTCACATCCATTTTCTTTTGCTTCAAAGCCTTTGAGGCATCCAATAGATATGGCATATTAGCCTCGCATACAGGGCATACAGCCGATAGGAATGATAATAGAACATACTTACCCCTAAAGTCGTTCAAGGACATTCGCTTACCGTTAATATCGGGTAGCGAAAAATAGGGAGCCTGCGCACCCACCCTCGATTGTTTTATCGACTGATTGAACAAATGCAATTCTTCTGTCAGGTAAAAGCTTTTGGCGGGACTTTGCAGTGAATTCAACTGTTCTTCAAGACGGTCGGCCATAGAATTGTCTTTATAGAAATGGTGAATGATGACAACACTGGCTATCTTGGCCGGATTCTTTTTTATATAGTCGCGGGCTTTGCCAGTCAGTTCAAAACTTATATTCATCAGTTCTGTTTGCAGCGATTCTGAATCACCTTTTTTATTCTCTAAATCCTTATATATCCGGTTTCTTTTTGCCAGAAGGCTTTTGTTCTTTTTCTTAAAGTCGGTGAGGTCGTCGTTGGCTTCGCCACCGCTTACCTCCACAAGGTCGGGGGTGCTTGCATCGCCCGATATTTTTATTTTCCATCCTTTGTCTACAAACACACTTATGGCACGACCTTGCTGATTAAAAAATAAACGGGCAAAAGTTAAAGTGTCGATTTCCGATTTAAACGAAAAACTTCCGTCTTTGTCTATTTTAATGGTATCAATGGCAAGTGTATCGGTTGGCAATTCTTTTATAAACAAAAGATAAGATCCGTTCGTGTTTTCGAGCTTACCTTCTATCGAAAATATCTTGCCGTTCTCTTTCTTGCAGGCTGATACAAGAAGTATTAGTGCCAACAAGATTACAGTACAGTAGAGTATATGTTTGGTTATTTTCATTGCTTCTTCAGATAATTAGAAAATACAAAGATATTAATTTTTCGTTATTTATGTTAATTAAAACAAATTTTTCTTCATTTTGTTTACCCTAAAGGCAACTTTAACTAATTGCGAATGAGTAAAACAGCTATTACCGCCCGTTTATTGTAAACGAATACCGGGGTTAAATATTTTCCGCAAGAGGGGTACGATTATGAAATATGTATTAGCGTTGTTTAGGGTAATAAACTTTTTATAACGGCTTCCATTTTTTCGATAGAATTTTTCCAATCAAATATTTGAGCGTAGTCATGCCCTTGTTGGGCAAGTTTTATGCGGTAGTCGGTGTTTTCTATCAGGGAAATTATTTTTTCGGCCATCTGCTCCGGATTACGCACTTCGGTAAGCAGGGCGGTTTTACCGTCGAAGGCGTATTCTTTGTGCCCATCAATGTTTGTGCAAACCAATGCGCAGCCGCAAAGCATGGCTTCGACCGACACCAGTCCGAACCCTTCGGTAAAACTGTTGGATATGAATATAGCATTGCCGTTGTAAACACTGCATAAATCGGCAGGATCGCGATTGTACTTTATCCAACCGGGCAAAGAATCGGGAGGGGGCGATATTCCGAATAACTCTACTTCTAATTCGGGAACTCTCTCCTTTACCAGCTTTAAGGCCTCAAGGCCGTATTTAGAACCTTTTATCTCTTGTTCGGAATACAACATGGCCACTGTTGAGGGTTTTCGGGCGTTTATTTGTTTGGTGATGTGAAACACCGAGTTGTCTATACCGTTTGTTATCAGCTCCACTCTGTTGCTTGTATGTTGGCTCACTATGTCTTTAAGGTAGGAGGCAACCACAATGTTGGTAGTGTTTTTTATGTTGTACGACGAATAAAGCAAATCCTCGTGCCCTTCCCAGTTCTCGAAGCCCTGTATCAGGTTTATCTTTCGGCCTTTACTGGGGCTTAAAGCTCCCATCTCCAAAACCGTAGACCACCAAGTGGCTATAACAATATCGGCATCGGGTATATATTTTTCTTCTACTCTGGGCACGTACGACATCGTTATTGAAGGATCGAAGTCGAACCACTTGTTTCGCCCGAAACCTTCTAATTTGGAAAGCATAAGCCTTACGAAATAAGGAAGCCTGTAATTCATGTATGGCGTAAAGATGGGAAATGTGAGATGCACACAATAGCCTTTCTTAGCCAAACGATTTGCATATTCATACATTACCCTGAAACCTCCTGCCGGACGGCGGGGTTTGAAAGGAAGGATGAAATTTATTTTTTTGTTACACACGGGCACAAATAATTTTCAACAAAAGTAAAACAGTTACTCATTAAAAATGGATATTTTAGCATAATTTTTATCAGAAAATAAATAGGAGTTTTGTGTATCGTAAAATACGAAAGGATTGTTGCGGCGCACATTCAAAATGTTTAATTTTGCTCGTAACTTAAAAAGAATCTTAATACTTAGGAGAAAATGCTGAAAAGAACCATTTCTTTAATTTGTTTATTGATGACATTGACTATCCCTGCACAACAGTCCGGAGGTTATTCCTTAAGCTTGGACGACCTTATCCCCGGTGGGAGTACCTATAATAATTACCGCCCGCAAATGCCACACAATTTGCGTTGGTGGGGCGATAAACTGCTGTGTGTCGAAGGTGATTCTGTAATATCAGTCTCCCTCACGGAGAAAGGTAAAAAGGAAGTTCTTTTTACGTTGGAAGGTCTTAACGGTTTGTTTCAATCAAAAAATAAGAAGATATCCACTATAAATGCCCTTAGTTTTCCGTATCCCGATAAAGATAATATCATCGCTTTCGATACGGAAACGGATAATGGCATGATGGAGAAGCTTCTTTTTGACCTCGAAAAACGAGATTTTATAGCTTCGTTCGTTTACCCAAAGAATGCAGGGAATCTTGATTTTTCGCCTCAAAGCAATAGGTTGGCTTATACCGTAGATAATAACTTGTTTGTATCGCTTGCCGGAGTTGTGTCTCCCTTGGCGGTTTCGGCCGAGGAGGAAGAGTATATTACTTATGGTGGGGCAGACGTGCATCGTAATGAATTTGGAATAACGAAGGGCACTTCCTGGTCGCCCAAAGGAACAATGTTGGCTTTTTATCGCATGGATCAGACAATGGTCGGCGATTATCCGTTGGTCGATATATCGGCCAGGGAAGCAAAACTAAAAAACATAAAATATCCGATGGCGGGTATGAATAGCCATGAAGTTACAGTTGGTGTTTATAATCCAGCTAATAGGACAGTAATTTATCTGAAAACGGGACTTCCGAAAGAAAAATACCTGACCAATATAGCGTGGAGCCCTGACGAGAAAAGTATTTATGTGGCTGAAGTGAACCGTGGGCAGGATACATGCCTGCTGAACCGGTATAATGCGGAAACAGGCGAACTTGAAGCCACCCTGTTTACTGAAACCAATAGCCGGTATGTTGAGCCCGAACATCCTGTTCTATTCCTTAAAAATACTCCTTCGCAATTTGTTTGGCAAAGCGAACGCGACGGGCACAATCATCTTTATTTGTATAATACGGATGGTAAGTTGTTGAAGCAAATAACATCGGGTCGTTGGGACGTTCTTTCTGTTGTAGGTTTTGACGAAAAAGGAGAGAACCTGTTTATTGTTTCGGCCGAAGAGTCGCCAATAGAAAACCATATTTACAAGTTAAATATAAAAACAGGAATCCGTACAAAATTATCGGGAGAAGCCGGAATGCACACCGCTCTGTTAAGTGTGTCGGGTCGCTACATTTGCGATACGTATTCGTCGCTGGCCATTCCGGGCAAAGTGGCGGTGATAGATACTAAATCGGATAAGGTACATATCGTTCATGAGGCAAAAAATCCTTTCGAGGGAATTGATATGCCGGAGATAACGGTTTCGCACCTTAAAGCCAATGACGGAAAAACCGATTTGTATTACCGTATGGTTAAACCAACAGATTTTAATCCGTCCGAGAAATATCCCGTTGTTATTTATGTATATGGAGGCCCTCATTCGCAAATGGTAAATAACGGATGGAATTCTGTGCGTGGCTGGGATATCTATATGGCGCAGAAAGGATATATTGTTTTCACTCTTGACAATAGAGGGACGTCTTATAGGGGGCACGATTTTGAAAGCATAACCCATCGCCGGTTGGGTATCGTAGAAACACAAGATCAGATGACGGGAGTTGAATACCTGAAATCTTTGCCCTATGTTGATGCGAACCGCATAGGTGTGCATGGTTGGAGTTTTGGCGGTTTTATGACCCTAAACCTCATGCTTCGCCATCCGGAAACATTTAAAGTAGGTGTTGCCGGAGGTCCTGTTACCGATTGGAAGTATTACGAAATAATGTATGGCGAACGCTACATGGATTCGCCCCAAGAAAATCCTGAAGGATATAAAGAAACAAACATGGTAGACCGCGCGGGCGATTTAAGTGGCCGCCTGTTGATAATACATGGCGACGAAGACCCTACTGTGGTGATGCAGCATAGTTTACAGTTCCTGAAATCGGCTATCAGTAATGGAACGCATCCCGATTTTTTTGTCTATCCCGGCCATGGACATAACATGAGAGGAAAGGATCGTGTGCATCTGCATGAGCATATAACACGTTATTTTGATAACTTTTTAAAATGAAAAACTCGAAAATGAAAAACTTACTCATTAATTATTTCCATTTTTTTGCCGGAATCTTATTTCTTCTTTTGGCAAAAGTGCGAAAATCTATTTATGGATATACACCTAAACCATTTACTACTGAAGAAGTTCAACGTTGTATTGAATACGATCTGAACATTGTAGACGATTGGTTAAAACAATTGAAGAATTATACAAAATCTGAAGGAGATTTACTAAAAGATAAAAGTATATTGGAATTAGGTCCGGGGTCAGATTTAGGTATAGGACTATCTCTTTTGGCAAAAGGGGCAAAAAAATATACGGCTGTCGATATTTATGATTTAGTAGCGAATGTACCCGATAAATTTTATGAACAATTATTCGTCTATTTTAAAAAAACAATGAATATCGATACCGTTCCTTTACAAGAAGAGTTTGTCAAACTTAAAAATAAAGAAAAAAGTAGGCTTAATTATGTATGCAGAAAAGATTTTGATATAAAGAAAGCGTTAGATGACGAGGAGAAAGTAGATATTATTTTTAGTAATGCGGCATTTGAACATTTCGACAATGTTAAGGAAACGATAAAAAATGTAAGTTCGGTGGTTGGTCCGGGTGGTAAGTTTATAATTCTGGTTGATTTGCAAACCCATTCAAGATGGATACGAGAAAAAGATCCTAACAATATATATCGTTATCCGCAATGGCTCTATAGCTTATTGAGTACGCAAAGTACACCAAACAGGACAAGACCATATAAATATGAAGAAGCTCTTTCGGAATTTGGTTGGGAAAATATTTCTGTTTATTCGAATAATATTTTAGGCGAGGAAATGTTTTCTTCGATGAAAAGATATCTCAATAAGGATTTTAAAGGATCTCGGAACCAAATGGAATATCTTACAGCTTGGATTTGTGCTACAAAAAAGGCGGATAATTAGATTTTTTTTCTGATTTTTCAAAAGAGAAACAATGCTCAGAGAGTTGTTTGCTGTCATAATGAAAGTGAAAAGTGCTTAAAAGCATGTTTGTAAAGATGCTTTTGAAACAAATTTGTTTAACCTTTGCAGTAAAATATTCTGCGTAATTGTTTTCGATTTTTCGGAGGCAAGTAGCGGAATATTTATTAATTTTGAACTTTGTTATTTTAAAACATATAAAACAATTATTAATTTTTCTACAGTTATGAAGAAGCATAATTTTAACGCAGGACCTTGTGTTTTACCAAAATCAGCAATTGATTCTGCAATTGCGGCAATAAAAGATTTCGACGGAACAGGTATCGGTCTTTTAGAAATTTCTCACCGTACACCAGGTTGGGAACGTATTATGGCAGAAACTGAACAATTATGGAAAGATTTGTTAAACATACCCGAAGGTTACAGAGTAATCTTTGTTGGTGGTGGTGCCAGCACACAATTCTGCTATGTGCCTTTCAATCTTTTGAACAAAAAAGCAGCCTATTTGCAAACAGGTGTTTGGGCAAAGAAAGCGGCAAAAGAAGCTAAATTGTTTGGCGAAGTAGAAATCGTTGCTTCTTCTGAAGACGCAAACTATTCTTATATTCCTAAAGATTATAAGATACCAACTGATGCGGATTATTTCCACATCACTACAAACAATACTATCTACGGAACAGAAATCCATACAGATATGGATTGCCCTGTAAACTTGATCGCCGACATGTCGTCTGATATCATGAGCCGTCCGGTAGATGTTTCTAAATATGCTATGATTTATGGTGGTGCACAAAAGAACGTAGGTCCAGCCGGTGTTACTTTCATCATCATTCGTGAAGATATTTTAGGAAAAGTAGATCGTCAAATTCCTACAATGCTTGACTATCGCACACACATGAAAGAAGATTCTATGTTCAATACACCTCCTGTATTCCCTATTTTCGTGATGCACGAAACATTGAAATGGGTAAAAGAACTTGGTGGATTGGAAGCGATGTACAAAATCAACAAACAAAAAGCCGATCTTCTTTATAACGAAATTGATCGTAACTCTGTGTTTGTGGGTACAGCTAAGAAAGAAGACCGTTCTTTGATGAATATCTGCTTCGTTATGGCCGAAGGTTATAAAGACAAAGAAGCCGATTTCATGGCATTTGCTAAAGAAAGAGGAATGGTTGGTATCAAAGGACACCGTTCGGTTGGTGGCTTCCGTGCTTCTACTTACAATGCTTGCCCTATCGAAAGCGTACAAGCTTTGGTTGACTGCATGCAAGAATTTGAAAAGAAAATTAAATAATAATAAGTATAGAATAGTTAGTTATGAAAGTACTTATTGCAACCGACAAACCTTTTGCAGCTGAGGCTGTGAACGGAATTAGAGCAGAAATTGAAAAAGCTGGTCACGAACTTGCCTTGCTCGAAAAATATACTGACAAACAACAGCTATTGGATGCTGTTGCTACGGCTGATGCTGCTATCATTCGCAGCGATATATTCGACAAAGCGGTTCTTGATGCAGGCAAAAACCTAAAGATTGTGGTTCGCGCAGGTGCAGGCTTCGATAATGTAGACCTTGAGACTGCTACCGCAAATAAAATCTGTGTTATGAACACTCCCGGACAAAATGCAAACGCTGTTGCGGAACTTGCTTTAGGTTTGGCTGTATATGCTGTTCGTAATATGTTTAACGGAACATCGGGCTCTGAGCTTGGAGGTAAAAAATTGGGTATCCATGCCTACGGAAATGTTGGCCGCAATGTAGCTCGTATAGCTAAAGGGTTCAACATGGAAGTTTATGCTTACGACCCATTCCTTTCGGCCGAAGCTATTGAGAAAGAAGGTGTGAAAGCTGTTGCCAGTGCAGAAGAATTGTACAAAACATGTCAGTTCATTTCTTTGCACATCCCTGCAACTGCCGAGACTAAAAACTCAATCAATTACGATTTGTTGAACAAGATGCCTAAAAAAGCGGTTCTTATCAACACTGCTCGTAAAGAAGTTATCAACGAAGCCGAAATGGTGAAATTGTTGACAGACCGTGCAGACTTCAAATATGTTACCGACATTATGCCTGGTAATCATGCTGAACTTGCGGAAAAATTTGAAGGCAGATATTTCTCAACTCCTAAAAAGATGGGAGCTCAAACTGCTGAAGCAAACGTTAATGCAGGTATTGCTGCCGCGAAACAAATTGTTGATTTCTTTGCAACAGGCAACGAACGTTTCCGTGTGAACAAATAAGAAATCCTCTTTTATAATATTAAAGAGACTATTTCCGAGAATGGAGATAGTCTCTTTTTTTTGCTTCTCCACAGAGCTATTAGTATGAAAGGATAGGGGAGATTAGGTGTTATGGAGAATAATTTGATAAAATAAATTGGTAAAAACCTTTGTCTTAATTAATATAATGTTATATTTGCATTGCACTAGATTTTTATACAGCATTACTAAATTTACTTCTCTTTGATGTGTAAGTGTTTTATTTCTGCCTTTTATAGACTTTCTTTTGCAGAGATTATTTATTATTTTTTTTAATTTTTATTTTACATGAACATTTTTATTGCAGGGTTAAGCAATAGTATTACAGATGCTGACCTATTGGATTTGTTTGGCGAATATGGTGAAATCAATTCGGCTAAAGTTATTATGGACAGAGATACAAGACGTTCTAAAGGATACGGCTTTGTAGAAATGAATGATGACGCTTCTGGACAAAAAGCTATTGACGAATTGAACGGTGCTGAATATGATGGAAAACAAATCTTTGTATCTGTGGCTCGCCCTCGCGCCGAAGGTCCAAGACAAAACAACGGTGGCGGATTCAACCGCAACAGGAACAACGATAGATATAACAGATAACCAAAAATATATTATCGAGACTTAAAAAATAAAGGCTGCTTTTTTTAGCAGCCTTTATTTTTTGGTATCGTTACCTTTTTTCAGTATATTATCGTAAAAGGCGTTAAGCAGATTTCAAGGCTCAACGGTTAGTGACATTTATTGATTCAGCACATGAATTGTATGGCATGCTACAAGGGCTGCTGTTTCCGTCCGTAGGCGGCTTTGGCCAAGGCTGATGGGTTCAAAACCGTAGGTTATGGCTTGGTTTACTTCCTCTTCGCTGAAATCGCCCTCAGGACCAATCAGTATCAAAGCATCTTCGCCTTGGTTATATATTTTCTTTATCAGTTCTTTGCCGGAAGGGTGACAGTGAGCTATAAATTTACGGCCATGGAAATCTTTTTTAATGAAAGAAGAAAAACTTGTCATCTTATCTAACAAAGGCAAGGTGGCTTTTTGCGATTGTTTCATAGCCGAAACAAGAATCTTCTCTAACCGGTGATGCTTTATCTCTTTTCTTTCGGAGTGTTGGCACAATAGGGGTGTAAAGCTGTCTATGCCTATCTCGGTAGCTTTTTCGGCAAACCATTCTACACGATCCATATTTTTAGTGGGAGCGAAAGCAATTTGCAGACGGAAATCCCTACCTGTGCTTTGAGGTATTGTTTCGATGATCTGTACTAAGCAGTGTTTCACATTTGCAGAGATAATTTCTGCGGCAAAGAAATGACCTTTCCCGTCGGTTATGAGAATCATATCGCCTTCGGTTTTCCTTAAAACTCTTGTACAGTGCTTTGCTTCTTCTTCGGGAAGTTCAAGGTTTGCAAGAATATCGGGAGCAAAAAAAATATTTTTTTCCATTGTTTTAATTTACCCTGACAGAATTTTAATGGGCTGAAATATCAGGCTTTTTTTCTTTTTGTTTTCTTTTTTCGTATTTCGTCTCTGATTATCGAAGCTAATTCGTAATCTTCTATGGCAAGAGCATCATTCAGCAAACTGTTCAGTTCTTCGTCCGACATTACAGAGTAATAGTTTATCTCGTTTTCTTGTATTTCTTCGGCTGTCGGGGCAACATTGTGCGTGTCTTTACTTTCTTCGTCAGCGTCCTGCACCACAACGGCAAGTCTGCGCATAATATCTTCTGTTGTATAAATGGGCGAATCTGTACGCAAAGCTATGGCTATGGCATCAGACGTTCGCGATTCTATTTCTATAACCTGTCCGTTTTGGTTAAACACCAAGTGAGAGAAAAATATACCATCGTCGTATTTATAAATAAATATTTCCTTGAGTGTAATGGCAAATCTTTTTAGGATAGACTGAACCAAATCGTGCGACAGGGGTCTGGGTGGGTTTGTATTATGAAGCTTAAAGGCAATAGATTGAGCCTCAGGAGTACCTACAACAATCATAAGCCTCCGTAATCCATCTTCTTCCGAAAGAACAAGCCCATATGTGCCCGATTTACTTTGATTGAAAGAAAACCCTAATACCGATAATTTAACTTTTGCTTCCACCAGAACCTTTTTTACCTGATTACTACAAAAATAGCGTTTTTATTTTATTTTATCCATTTTTGAACGATTATATTGAATTTCCATCAAAAAAGAGGAATAAAGATTATCTTTGCACTCTGAAATTTTATTTGGAATGGGACAAACTTTTAAGGAACTGATAAAATACGGGATAGTAGGCGTTATAGGCGTTGTGATAGACGCAGGCGTGTATTATTTGCTTGTAGATATGTTTGCTGTTCATTATTCTTTTTCGGGAGCCATTTCATCATTTTTCGAATCATTGGGCGGACGGGCTAATGTAGATACTGCCGATGCACTTGTTTCCAGTATTGTAAGTTCGTCTCTTGGGGCAATAAATAACTTTATCTGGAATAGCTTTTTTACATTTAAGGTTCATGACAAGATTCTGAAACGTTTTGTGCCTTATGCCTTGATGGTGCTTATGGGTATGTGTATCAGTACCTTGTTGCTCACCTTTATGCTCGACTATCTTATGCTCAACGCCATGTTGGCTAAGATTATAGCTATTGTGATAGTGGCAATGATTCAGTTTGTGCTTAGCAAGCTCGTTATCTTCAAGAAAAAACAAGAAAAGGTAGATTAACTCCTCAATCTTGATTATACAATTCAGCCTTTAAACGATACTTTGGGGAATACATCGAAAAATCCTATTTTTGCAATATATCTTTTTTTATATATTGATGGACAATATTCCTACACGTAAAACATCGGAACACTTTCAGGGGGAAATTGCCCAAATGCGCTATTTCTCGGAGGAGGTTAAGGAACAAACACTTCCTTCCAAAACTTATGCACACAGAGACGATTATTATATTTTTCTGCTGATAGAAGAAGGTAAAGGAAAGGTATTGATAGATTTTGAAGAACAAGAGTTAACCGGGAAAAGCATTTTCTGTATTTTGCCGGGACAAGTGCATCTTCCGGGAACCGGTGTCAGCGGTTGCGGCTGGTTTCTTGCTGTTGATAGTATGGTGGTGAGAGACGAATATAAAGGAGTGTTTGAAAAGTCTGTTATGGCAGGAAACAGTGTAAAGACGGATGAAGAAACAATTAACAATTTAAAGAATTGCGCTTCCATTATTTATAAGCGGCTTAAAGCCGGCAGTGAAAACACAGGGCAACATATTCTACGGGATTTGCTTTCGTCTTATATCGGGATGATTGCGGAGGTTTATCAAAATGAATTGCCTGCTACGATAAACAAACGTTCTGCTGTTATCACATACAAATTTAAGAATTTATTATCAACTCATTATCGCTCAATGAAGCGCCCTTCGCAGTATGCGGCCAAGTTGAATATTTCGGCTGTGTATTTATATGAAGCCGTAAAAGAAACTACCGAACAGAGCGCGAGCAATTATATCCGCAACGAAATTGTGATTCAGGCTAAACGCTTGTTGTTCTACACAAACATGAGCGTGAAAGAAATTGCTTTGGAGTTGGGATACGAAGATTGGGCTTACTTTACACGCCTGTTTACTAAAACAGCCAAACTATCACCTACACAATTCAAAAAGAAATACCTCGAATAATCCAATTCTTGCCTCTTTTTATCCATTTCGTATGCCTGTTCTTTTACTTTACTTTGTGTTTAACTTAATACAAATTGGGATGGTGAAAGGAGCAGATAAATTGAAAAAAATACGAACCCCTTATATCTGGATGAATCCGCGTAAATGCAAAGCATGTTGGATGTGTGTGGAAACCTGTCCGAAACAGGTAATCGGTAAAGTTAGTTTTCTTTGGCATAAACATGTCGTTTTCAAAAATTCGGATAATTGTACAGGCTGTAAGAAATGTATTAAAGTTTGTCCTTACGGGGTATTTAATCACCAATAATGAAAAAAAATATGGAAGTATTGCAAAAAAAATCGTTTAGCAGACGTAAGTTCGTGTCAATAGGATTGTTTCTTACATTGTTAATTCTGATTATTACAGGAATATTGATTCAGGTATTTGAAAGGTTTGAAGAAGGTGTTTCGATACACTTTTTCACGGCTGTTCATGTTCTGGCAGGGCTTGTTTTTGCTGTGTTGGCTGTTCTGCATACTGTAACAAACTGGCGGTCATTGAAGGCTTATATAAAAAACAAGGGAGTGACTGTAAGCCGGGAAGCTGTTTGGGGTGTTCTTCTGGTAGCCATTATTATCCTTATAGGATTTCTTTTTGCACATCGTCATTTTTAGGCTGTGACAACGTAGTTTTAGAATACAAAAGAGGCACTTCAAAACTTTGAAATGCCTCTTTCTTGTTTATGAATGTGTTTTATTTGTTCTTATTTCACAAATCCTCTGCTTTTTAGCATATAGATTGGGTTAGGATCAGCTCCTCTGAATTTTCTGTAAAGGTTCACAGGATCGTCAGTATTACCTTTCGACAGAACATTTTCTCTGAAAGATTTGGCTGTTGCTTGGTCAAAGATACCTTTCTCTTCGAAAGCTTGGAAAGCATCCGAATCCAATACTTCAGACCACAAGTAGCTGTAATATCCGGCCGAGTAGCCACCTGCAAATATATGGTTGAAGTAGGTGCTGCGGTAACGAACAATGATTTCAGGGATAAGGCCTATTCCTTCTAAAGCATTTTTCTCGAATGCTCTGACATCAATATCGCCTTTTTGTGTTATGGTGTACCATTTCATATCCAAGATAGCGGCTGCAACAATTTCGGTTGTAATGAACCCTTGGTTGAAGGTTGCTGTTTCCTGTATCTTGTTGATTAACTCCTCAGGGATAACTTCGCCTGTTTTATAATGTTTGGCATACATTTTCAATACTTCAGGATGCAAAGCCCAGTGTTCAAGTACTTGCGATGGAAGCTCCACAAAGTCGCGCGAGACGTTTGTTCCGGCTAAAGTTTTGTAAGTACATTTAGACAGCAATCCGTGCAATCCGTGTCCGAATTCGTGGAAAATTGTTGTAACCTCATCAAGCGAAAGCAACGATGGTTCATCGCCTACCGGTGCAGGGTAGTTACCCACGTTGTAAACGATAGGAGTAATAAACTGTCCTTTATAAACTTCTTGTTCGCGGAAGACACCCATCCATGCACCACCTCTTTTAGAAGGACGGGCAAAGTTGTCGATATAGATAGTACCGATGTATCCGTTGGCATCCGATACTTCAAAGGCCTTAACGTCTTTGTGATATACAGGTACATCTTTGGTTATTTCTTTGAAGTTCAAACCATATAGTTTGTTGGCTACCATGAACACGCCTTCGCGTACGTTATCTACTGCAAAGTAAGGTTTAAGGGCTTGTTCGTTCAAGTCATATTTTTCTTTACGCAGTTTTTCGGTATAATACCACCAGTCCCACGACTCTAATTTAAAGTTTCCGCCTTCGCGGTCTATGATGCTTTGTAGTTCGGCAGCTTCTTTTTTAGCTTGTGGTAAGGCATATTTCCAGATACTGTTCAATAGATTCATTGCATTTTCCGGAGTTTTTGCCATTGTTTCTTCAAGAGCAAAGTCAGCATAAGTTTTGTAACCTAAAAGGTTAGCTTTTTCGAGGCGAAGGTTTACAATTTTGCTGATGATAGCTTTATTGTCGAACTCATTGTCGTTATCGCCACGATTGTACATTGCTTTATAAAGTTTTTCTCTTAAATCACGGTTATCGGCATATTGCAAGAAAGGAATCCAGCTTGTTTTACTCAACGTGAACACCCATTTGCCTTCATGTCCTTTTGCTTTTGCAGCTTCGGCAGCAGCGGCAACAACATCTTCGGGCAGACCCGCCAAATCGTCCTTTTTGTCAACGATTAGGATGAAGTTGTTGTTTTCGGCAAGAAGGTTGTTCCCGAAATTCAAGCTCAGCAAATCGAGTTCTTTATTAATCTCTCTCATGCGGTCTTTTTGGGCTGCATCGAGCATGATTCCGGAACGTACAAAAGATTTATAAAATTTCTCAGTCAGGCGTTTTTGCTCTGTTGTTAAATCTTTCCGTGTGGTGTCGTCATAAACAGTTTTTATGCGAGCAAAGAGTTTTTCGTTCAGATTTATGTTATCGGCGTGAGTCGATAATATGGGCGAAAGTTCTTCGGCCAAACTTTGCATTGTAGAGTCGGAGTCGGCTTCGAGAACAGAATAAAAAACAGACGATACTTTATCGAGCAAACGGCCTGTTTCGTCTAAGGCAAGAACCGTGTTCTCGAAAGTAGGAGCTTCGGTATTGTTTACGATAGAGTCTATTTCGGCTAATTGTTGTTTCATACCCTCTTCGAAAGCAGGTTTGTAGTGCTCTATTTCGATAAGGTCGAAGGGTGGAAGTTGGTTCGGTGTTTCATATTCAGCAAAGAAAGGATTATCCTTCTTCTTACTGTCGCACGAATACATCATAATAAGCAGGCTAAGAACAATTAATAATTTCTTCATGGTTTAATTTACTTAATTTTTGTCTTGATTTTTTTTGTTGTTATATATTTAATTTATTGTTTTCTGTCGAGTATCAATCTGGCAGCCATTGCTTTGCCTAATTCTACACAGGCTGTGTAATTGTCAAGTTGCATAGACTGTTTCATTTCGACGGGAGTGCCAACTACTTCAAACTTGGTGTCTTCGGCAAATTGCGCCAACCGCTTAACTGCTGCCCCTGCCCATGTGAATGAGCCAAAATAACCGAAATAGCGGTTTTTCATTTCGCGACTCTCTATTTTAGAAAGCAGATATTCTATGTTGGGATACAGTTTGTTGTTGTATGTTGGCGAGCCTACAATCAGCCCCCGGTATTTGAATATATCGCGGAGAATATAAGAGTCTGAACGCTTGGATACGTTATGTACAATAACTTCTTTTATTCCCTGTACGGCTAATTCGTGCGCAATGGTTTCGGCCATCTGTTCGGTATTGCCATACATTGTTCCGTAGGCTATAACAACGCCTTCGTTGCCTTCGTAGCGGCTTAGCTTGTCGTAAATGTTTACTACTTTTTCAATCTGTTGAGGCAAGGTCCATACAGGGCCATGTGTTGAGCATATATAGTTTATGTCCAGGTTGTTAAGTTTCTCTAAAGCCTTTTGTACCGGCGACCCGAATTTACCGACTATGTTGGAATAATAACGAATCATTTCGTCGTAATATCGTTCGGGGTGCAATTGTGCGTCGGTAATACCACCGTCCAGCGTGCCGAAAGTACCAAAGGCATCGCCCGAGAATATAATCTTATCCGTAGTTTCGTAGGTCATCATCGTTTCGGGCCAATGTACCATCGGTGTCAGGTAAAACACCAGATTGTGTTTGCCCAACGGAAGTTGGTCGCCGTCCGAAACAAGCATCACGTTGTCCGTAATTCCGTGAAAGCCTTGTATCATATCGGCCGTGCGTTTATTCCCTACAACCTGCACGTTGGGATATTTGGCCTTCAGCAGGCCCAGCGAGCCCGAATGGTCGGGTTCCATATGATTGATAACTACGTAGTCTAACTGACGTCCGTCTAAAGCCGTTTCGAGTTTTTGAAAGAAACGGTCGGAATAACAGATATCGACCGTGTCGAAGAGCGCTGTTTTTTCGTCAACAATCAGATAAGAATTGTAAGACACGCCTTTGGGCAACGGCCACAGGTTTTCGAACAATTCCTTTGAACGGTCGTTAACACCTACGTAATATAAATTCTCTTTTATTTGTATTGGCTTGAGCATAGCTTTTTTTTCTGATGTTGTTTATTTTTCGGTGGCGGGCTTTTTCTTGAGTGCATTCCATACAAGCCAGATACCCCATACGACAAACGGAATGCTAAGCAGTTGCCCCATATCCAGCCCATAATTGGCACGCATCTGGATTTCGAACGGTTCCTGAACGTTTTTCAGATATTCGAGCAATATACGGGCAACGAAAATCAAGGATATGCAAGTGCCGAATATCAGCCCTTGTTTTTTTGAGGCATCGGTTTTCCAGTACATATACATTGCCAAACAGAATACCGCCAAGTAGATAAGCGCTTCGTAGATTTGTGTTGGGTGGCAAGGCAACCCTCCCGAACCAAAAAATGGTTCTCCCAGTGGTTCAGACCATCGGGGGTCTCTCACAAAGTTGAATCCCCAAGGCAAAGTTGTGGGTTTTCCGTATATTTCCGAGTTCAGCAGGTTTCCCAAGCGTATGCAAGCTCCTGTAAGTCCGGCGGCAACAACAACACGGTCCAGAGTCCAAATCATGCTCTTGTGTATCTTTCTCGAATAGAGCCATACGCCTATAACAATACCGATGGCTCCGCCGTGGCTCGACAGTCCACCTTCCCATACGGCAAGGAATTTAGCAGGGTGCGTAAAATAATATTCGGGATTGTAAAACAGGCAATGCCCCAGGCGAGCTCCTATAATCAGACTGATAACAACATAGTAAAAAAGGTTGTTGAACCATTTTTCGGGCAGTTCTTCGTGCTTATATATTTTGCCGATAATTACTATGGCAAACATCAGCCCCACAGCCCATAAAAGCCCATACCATACTATTGGTTTTCCGAAAAGACTAAAAATTTCAGGATCAACATCCCATGTGATAGATGCAAGCATTCTGTTATATCTCTTGATTTATGCAGCGTTTGTTTTTTTGAATGGCAAATATACTGAATATTGTTCGTTTTTTCAGACAAAACACAGGATAAAACCCAACGTTAACAAGATTTTATAGTAAAATTAATGTTTTTAATAGGTGCAAAAAAGGGGCTATCCAAACCGGACAGCCCCTTCGATATTTTTTACAGCAATAACTTGCCTATGGTTAAGGGCAATAAGGTATTTCGAAGCTAACGGTTTTTTCTGTACCGTTGGCATCAACTACGGTTATTGTAGTTTTGCCGCTATCTATGTCGTTTGTATTGCTCATTACCTCCAGCTTAAACGAACCGTCTTCGTTTTTTACGAATTTGCCAAAGCTAACGCTGCTTTGCGCTCCCGTTTTTGCCGATGTTTTGTAAGGTTTCTTTTCGTCTTCAAAAGCTTTTCCTCCCTTAATGATGAGGTATTCCGCGTCATTGCCAAAGCAAGGGTCTTTGGCGGCTACAAAGGTTAGAGTCATTTCTTCAACAACTACTTCCGGCTCGGGTTGAGGTTCTTCCGCGGCGGCTACTTCGGTAGTGTCTTTAGTTTCTTCGGTGTTTGGTGCTGCTTCTTTGTTACCACACGAAAACAGGAATGCGGCAACGACTGCAATAGATGCAAATCTGATTGTTTTTTTCATAATGATATTTTACTAAATTAAGAGTTTGAAATGATTTCCTTAAGGTGCGAAAATAGAAATAAAATGACAGATTTACAACATGTTGATGTAAATAAGGTGATTTTTGCTGATTAGAGCATTCATTTTTCGTAAAAGTTTTTCGGAGTTGTTAAATTTTTACTTATCTTTATCACGAAGGCTTTTTTTATCTTTTGGGATGAATGCAAAAAAACAAACTGGAAGATAAGGTAGAAGGTTTCGCGTTAAAAAGTAATAAATTGAAGGGGTATGAGTTATTTGAAGTTTGATAAAACACGAATGGTTAACTTGGAATATTCTCTCGACAGGGAAATTCTGAGGGCAAACCGCAAAGGCGCCTATCACTGCACTACCTTGGTTGAATGTAACACACGGAAACAGCATGGACTGCTGGTTATGCCTATACCTGAAATTGACGATTCGAACCATGTTTTGCTTTCGTCGTTCGACGAAACAATTATCCAACGTGGGGTTGAGTTTAATTTAGGATTACACAAATACGATGGCGAAAATTATAGCCCTATGGGGCATAAATATATTCGCGAATTCGATTGCGATTCGTGTCCTAAAACCGTGTATCGGATTGGAGGCGTAATACTGTCGAAAGAAAAGGTTTTTGCACTCAAAGAAAACAGCATCATGATCCGCTACAGGCTTCTTGATGCCCATTCGCCCACCACCATCCGGTTTCGCCCGTTGCTCGCTTTTAGGAGTATTAACGACCTGACGTACGAAAACCAATGGGCTTCGCAAGCCTACGATGTGGTAGAAAACGGCATCAGCCTGAGCATGTATAACGGCTATCCTAACATTTACATGCAATTCAGCAAGAGCAATAATTTTGTTTTTGCCCCTACATGGTATAAGGGTGTGGAGTATCAGAAGGATCAGGAAGACGGGTTTCCCTATAAAGAAGATCTTTATAGCCCCGGATACTTTGAAATGCCAATAAAAAAAGATGAAACCATCGTCTTTTCGGGCAGTGATAGCTTGGTGGAGACAAAGAAATTGCTTGAGAGTTTTAAAACAGAAACCGACAGACGTACATCCCGATCTTCGTTTCTGAACTGTTTGACTAATTCGGCTCATCAGTTTTACTTTAGCCCTAATGCAGACCAGCTTTATATAAAATCCGGATATCCGTGGATGGGTGTTAGCGCACGGATACAGTTTCTTACTTTGCCTGCATTAACTTTCGGGATTGGTAAGCCCGAAGCATTTGAACGGATAATGGACACAGCCATACCGTCAATCAAACAATTTCTAAGCAGAAAAACTGTAACCAATCATCACCTGAAAAGTCTGGATACAGAGCCCGATGCCCTTTTATGGGTGGTTTGGTCGCTGATGCGTTATGCAAAGATATCGCCTGATGTTTTTAAGCAGAAGTATGCCGATCTGGTTGTGCGCATTTTTGAATTTATCCGCAAAAACCGCCATCCCGAACTAAAGGTTCTTGAAAACGGATTGCTCTATTGTGACGGAAGGGATAAGCCTATAAGTGTGATGAATGCCATGATAAAAGACCATCCGGTAACGCCCCGTACGGGTTGCTTGGTTGAATTTAACGCCATATGGTACGACCTCATAATGTTTAACCTTGATATGGCCAGCGCAAACGGAAATTCGGCTCAGACAAGAAATCTGACAGCATTAGCCGAAACGGTGAGGGTTTCGTTTTTAGATACATTCCTAAATACTGCCGGATATTTGTTCGATTATGTAGACGGCGAATATCCCAATTGGAGTGTACGCCCCAATATGCTTTTTGCATTGGTTTTGGAGCATCCTTTGCTGACCCGCCGTCAAAGCAAATTTATCCTTGATATGGTTACCAAGGAATTGCTTACACCCAAAGGAATCAGAACATTGAGCCCCAAAAGCGAAGGTTATCAGCCTTATTATACCGGCGATATCGACAGCCGCAACTACGCGTTTTCGAACGGTGTGGTGTGGCCTGCCTTTTTAGCCCCGTTTGTTGAGGCTTACATAAAGGTGCATCAGCGTAGTTCCATCTCCTTTATAGAACGGTTGATTATAGGACTGGAAGAAGAAATGACGAACGATTGTATCGGCTCTTTGTCGCAACTGTATGACGGAAACCCACCGTATACGGGCAGGGGGGCTATATCGGATGCGACAAGTGTGGCAAGTGTACTGCGGCTTATGCGTTTATATGCCGATTTGGAGGAAGAATGGGCAAGAGAATACGAAACAGAAGTTTAATGCCAATAGAGATACAGTTATGAAAGCTTTAATGTTTGGATGGGAATTCCCTCCGCATATTCTGGGAGGCTTGGGTACAGCCAGTTATGGGCTTACGCGGGGCATGTCGACGCAGGCCGATATGGACATAACGTTCGTTATTCCTAAACCTTGGGGCGACGAAGATCAGAGTTTTCTGAAAATCGTTGGGGCATGCAACGTTCCTGTTGTTTGGCGCGATGTAAACTACAATCAAGCGAAAGAAAAATTTTCGTCCTTTATGGACCCTCAAGAGTATTTTAATTTGAGGGATCATATATATGCCGATTTCAATTATATACGTACAAACAACTTTGGGTGTATAGAGTTTTCGGGCAAGTACCCCGATAATTTGTTGGAAGAAATCAATAACTATTCGATAGTTGCCGGCGTTATAGCCCGGACGTATGGTTATGACGTAATACACTCGCACGACTGGCTCACTTATCCGGCGGGTATTCATGCCAAAAACGTTTCGGGCAAGCCACTGGTGCTCCATGTGCATGCTACGGACTACGACCGCAGCCGCGGAAAAGTGAACCCGCAAGTGTATAATATAGAAAAGGATGGAATGGACCATGCCGACCATATAATTTGCGTGAGCGATCTTACCCGTCGTACCGTTATCGACAAATATCACCAAGATCCCCGCAAGGTAAGTACGGTTCATAATGCGGTAGAACCGCTTAGTCCCGAGATAGAAGCTATAAAACCCGAAAAAGGGGTTAAGGATAAGATTGTTACCTTCCTTGGGCGTATTACTATGCAAAAAGGACCGGAATACTTTGTTGAAACAGCGGCCAAAGTGCTGCGCAAAACAGACAACGTGCGCTTTGTGATGGCCGGCAGTGGCGATATGATGGAGCAGATGATTTACCTTGCTGCCACCAAAGGTATATCCGACAGGTTTCATTTCCCCGGTTTCCTGCGAGGAAAGCAGGTGTACGAAATGCTGAAGCGGAGCGATGTTTACGTAATGCCTTCGGTATCGGAGCCGTTCGGAATATCGCCTCTCGAAGCCATGCAGTGTGGCATACCTACTATCATATCCAAGCAATCGGGCTGTGCCGAAATATTGAGTAAGGCCATTAAACTGGATTATTGGGATACCGAGGCGATGGCCGATGCCATATACTCCATTTGCCGCTATCCGGCAATGGCTCGCTTTCTGCAAACCGAAGGGAAGCGCGAAGTTGATAACATCAGATGGGAAGACGCCGGACAGAAAGTGCGGGATATTTACAACAGTCTGTGCCATTAAATTTTTATAGTTCAAGAAAACAAAATAAGCAGGAAATTATGAAAACGATTTGCTTTTATTTTCAGATACACCAACCGTTCAGGCTAAAAAGATACCGCTTTTTTAATATCGGTGGCGATCACTATTATTACGACGATTTCTCGAACGAGGACATCATGCAACAGGTGGCCGAAACGTCTTATGTTCCGGCAAACCGTATGCTGCTGGATATGATAAAAAATTCGGAAGGCCGCTTCAAGGCTTCGATATCTGTTTCGGGTATAGCCCTCGAACAAATGGAGATTTATGCCCCCGAAGTAATAGATGGGTTGAAGGAACTTGCCAAAACGGGCTGCATTGAATTTTTGTCCGAAACCTATGCCCATTCTTTGGTATCGCTTTTCGATGCCGAAAGTTTCAGAAGGCAAGTAAACAGTCACCGGAAAAAAATAAGGGAATTGTTCGATCAGGAGCCAAAGGTTTTTAGGAACACAGAGTTGCTGTATTCGGATGATATTGCGGAGCTTGTTTACCAAATGGGATATAAAGGCATGCTCACCGAAGGGGCTAAGCGTACCTTGGGGTGGAAAAGTCCTAATTACTTGTACGAATCGGCTGCACAACCCAACTTAAAACTTCTTTTGCGTAACTCCCGCTTAAGTAACGATATAGCATATCATTTTTCGGACTACAAATGGCCGGGATACCCACTCACGGCCGATAAGCTGATAAACGGTATAGCGGCAACACCAAAGGAGGAAAATGTTTTTAACTTGTTTATGAACTACGAAACCTTTGGGCGGAATCAGGTTGTACAGTCGGGCATTTTTGAATTTATGAAGGTGCTTCCGCAATTTGCCGAAAAAAATAATATTTCGTTTTCAACACCCTCTCAGATATTTGAAAACTATAAACCTGTTGACAGCATATCTTCAACTCACCCTATATCGTGGGCAGATGAGGAGCGCGATACCTCGGCGTGGCTCGGGAATATTTTGCAACAAGAGGCCTCAAAAAAACTCTATGAATTGGCCGAACGTGTGCAACTAAGCCAGTCGCGACGGATAATACAAGACTGGATTTATTTGCAGGCAAGCGACCATTTCTACTATATGGGAACAAAAAAGAGTTTGCCTTTCAGCCCATATAATTCGCCTTACGAAGCATTCAACAATTACATGAATGTGTTGAGCGACTTCAAGGAAAGAGTGAAAGCCGAATTCCCGAGCGATATTGAAAACGAAGAACTAAACTCACTGCTCGAAACAATACACAATCAGGCAGCCGAAATTGACCGTTTGGAAGAGAAAATAGGAAAACTGAAAAATAAAAATAAATAAAATAATCTGAAAATAGGACTGAAATTGGCACACAAATACAACATCAATTGAGATTATGGATAGTGTAATTTGTTTTTGTTAAAAATTACGAATCAGTATTTTTTTGTAGTTTAAAAATAATAAACTTAAATATTTTTGTATCATAAAGAAAAAATATCTTACTTTGCTTCGTCAATATTTAAAACAGGCAAAACTGATGAGTCGATCTCTGGTATATAACTCTTTTTTTGAATTAATTAACTCCGTAGGGTTGATTAATTCGGCTGTTTTGTTAGAGAGAGAGCCTCACTTATAACACTTTCCAATAAAAGACTTAAATACAGAGTATTACTACTTTTATTTTTTTAATAAAAGTATGTATTTACAGCCTATTATCGCCATGCGTGCGTGTGCTTACGCATAGCGTCAAATTATCAAATAATTTTATCAGACAAAAGATTCGGGTATTTTTTTTCGCGAAAAAATATTCGCTGTTTGTATGCCCTGTACCCGCCAATGGTAAAGAGCCAGTATCCCTTTTTCTTCACGCAAACATAAACCTAAAAACTATACAAAAAAGGGTTTGGGGAGTTCTTGTTTTTTATTTGCCTTTCATTCAATTCGATTTAATTGTTATGCCGTTTGTGAAAATAGCAGGCAATATGTACAAATTGAATAGGAACTCCCCTTCCGTTTTTTGCGCCAAATATTCATTAAAAACAATACAATCAAATAATTTTAATAATGAGAGTTCCTGTCTGTTTCGATAGACGGGGATTGGTAACACTTTACAAATCATGAAGAACAAACAACAATCAAAACTGTGGCTATCGTCCATAATTTTATTAATCGTATGCTTTGCCACTGCTCCCCGGCTTAGTGCGCAAGTAACAATAGGTAGCGGAGCAGCACCGAAAGATTTTTCTGTTTTGGAACTTATCTCCAGTCAGGCTAAAGGTTTGCGGATGCCTCAACTTACAACTGCCGAAAGAGATGCACTTGTGGCAACAACAGAGTTTCAGACCTATAACACCGCAGCTAAAAATTTCCTTACTAAAGGGCTTACTATCTTTAACACACAAACAAATTGTTTGGAAACTTGGAATGGCAGTAAATGGATTTCTATGTGTGCCGATATAGGACTAACCGTTACTCCCTATCCTGTACCCGATGTGAGCGCAGGGGGAGGAAGCACTCCTGAAATATCTATAGAATCGGGATGTACAACTGAAGAATTTGACATTGACATAATTGATGGGGCTACTTACGCTACATTAGACCCGGTAAATAAAGTTAACGGAAAATTTACAGTTAAATTTGCAGTTAACCCCAATTTTGAGAGACGTAGTGTTACGGTAAGATTAGGAGACGACTGCGACCAAGGTGGTGATTATACTTTCTGGCAAGCGGCTGCAAGTGTAACAGATGCTGGTTGTGGGTCTATTGATTTTAGCAATGTCGAAAATGGTGTAGCTATAACTGTTTTTGAAACTAAAAACCTTAATTACACAAAGCTTGGAGGTGAATTCTCGTTTTCGGCAGGAGATGTACTTGGAGCAGCTAATGGTTTATGGATTGAAGTTAAAACAAATCATACAGCAAGTACCAGTGCAACCTCAGGAACAATTCAGATTCAATTGAAAGGAAAAGCAACTATTACTGGAATAATATCCATACCCATAACAATAGGGGATGCAACTTGCTATATTATGGTTCATTCAACCGGAACCTTTGTTGAAGATTGCGACGAAAACATGACAGTAGCAATTTCGTCAAGCCCTGCGGCGGCTAATCTTTCAATAGGTTCTACCGTAACCCTTGCTGCCATAGTAAACACAATCGGTAATATGGAACTTAATTACGAATGGAGGAAAAACGGCGTAATTATAGGAGGCAACACCCCGACAGTAACTATATCGAACATGACGGCGGCAGATTTCACTCAATATACATGTAGAGTGTATTCGGCTACCGCGGCGTGCAATGTCAGCAAAACTGCCGGATGGAGCCCTTGCGGTGCTTATACTTCTGATGGTGACTGGATTACATTTATGTGCCATAACCTTGGAGCAACATATACTGCTGACCCTTTTACGCCAAGTGCAGGTCTAATTGGTGGTAAGTTCCAATGGGGGCGTAGGGCTGACGGACACCAAACCAGCGGTAGCGGCACTTATGGCGCGCGAGTGTCTTCTAATCCGGCTAAAGGAGAAGTGGATAATAATTATCAGGTGCTACCTTCTTTAAGTAACAGATTCGGTAAATTTATAACAACTACTAATTCTACCGGTTGGCTTAATCCCGTTATAAATAACTTGTGGGGAGATGGTAATATGGAAACCGTTAATCCGAAAAAAACTATATCAGACCCTTGTCCTGTGGGTTGGAAAATACCTTCCATGGCACAAATGATGTCTATTTTTGGAGGAACGAGTACTCAAGACGGCAATATCCCCGATGACGGAAACGGAGCCTATGGCTGGAAATGGACAAAAAATGGTACATATTATGGTATTAAGGTAAATGGAAATATGATGTTACCGGTATCGGGACGCCGTCACAATAGTGATGCCTCTGTTAGAGACGATAATCCAGTTGCCCTTTATTGGACTTGCTCGAACAATAATATAAATATTATTAACGGCGGATATGGTGTTGCTTTTACCATCAGCTATCCTACTAAGAAAATTGATGCTAAAGACCCCCTAAATCGTTCTTATGGCGGATCAATACGCTGTGTTATAGATCCAGATAATACAGACTTCGGAAGTAAAGCATATCCGTGGATTGATTAACGCTTATTAAAATATTGTAATGGTTAGTAAATTTAGTAAGAAAAGCTATTAACTATTTAACTCCGAATATAAAAACGGATGCACGATTTCTATTTGAAATATGCATCCGTTTTTATATTTATACTTGCATATCTGCCGAAAAATGTTATTTTTGCATTAGTACTGATGCGTTAAAAATTTGAATTAAATAAATCCAATTGCTCTTTGACATTTTGTTTTGAATTGACTTGAAATTCGGTAAGCAGTTCTCTT